>DASYNX010000017.1:0-48362 GCA_036008385.1 Steroidobacteraceae bacterium | reverse complement strand
GATTCCAACTTCGAGCGTATCGCCGGCAACGTGACGCACTGGCCGTTCGACGGCATGCCGGCGGAGAGCTGGCCGGAATTCGAGATCGCCACCATCGAGCCCGGCCGGCGCGCGGTCCACCCCGTGCGTGCGGCGGTGCGGACGCTCCCGGGCGGTGATCTGCTGCTGGTGGGCACCGATATCTCGCAGGGGCGGCGGTTCGCCGAGAAATTCCGTTTCGCGACGCTGTGGGGCATCGGGCTGTCGACGCTGGCGGCGTCGCTGGCGGGGTTCTGGTTCAGCTACCGGCTGGCGCGCCGCGTGGGCGATGTGACCAGCACTTGTCAGCGCATCATGGCCGGCGAACAGGGACGACGGCTGCCGGTCGCGGGCGCCAACGATGAGTTCGACGCTCTGGCGGTGTCGGTCAACCGCGTGCTCGATCGGCTCGAGGAGCAGGCCGGCACGCTGCGTGCGACCTTCGACAGCACCGCCCACGACCTGCGCGCACCGCTGCACCGCCTGCGCACGCGCATGGACGCGCTGCTGCTGCGCTCGCCGCCGCTCGAGCCGGCGGTGCACGAATCGATCGAATCGGCGCTGCGCGAGGTCGATCACCTGCAGCGCACGCTCGCCACGCTGCTGCAGATCGCGCTCGCCGAGTCGGGCGCGCCGCTGGCAGCGCCCGCCGCGGTAGACGTCGGCGACCTGGCGGCCGAGCTGGTCGAGCTGTTCGAGCCCGTGGCCGGCGCCCAGGGCGTGGCGCTCGACTGCCGCTGCGAGGCGACCTCGGTGGTGCAGGGCAACCGCCAGCTGCTCGCGCAGCTGCTCACCAATCTCATCGAGAACGGGCTCAAGTACGTGCCGGCGGGCGGGCGCATCGAGGTAGCGGTGCGGCGCTTGGCCGACTGCGTGCGCCTCACTGTCAGCGACAACGGCCCGGGCATCGCCGCCGAGGACCGCGCGCGCGCACTGCAGCCGTTCGTGCGCTTCGGCAGCGGTGCCAACGACGAGGGCAGCGGCCTCGGTCTCTCGCTGGTCGCAGCGATCGCACGGCTGCACCGCGGGCAGCTCGCGCTCGAGAGCAACGACCCGGGCCTCAGGGTCGTGGTCGAGCTGCCCGCGTAGCGCAGCGCCTTCCCCCGCGGCGGCGCGTGCCGCTCAGCCGCTCTTGCCGTCCCGGCAGCTTTTTACAAACTGCGCGCGCGCATCGCCGCTGAGGTGTCTGGCGTCGGCCTGCTTGTTACAGACTCTGAGCGAGGGGTGCTTGACCGGCGTCGCCGAAGGCGCAGCCGGGGGCTCGGCGGCGGGCGCGACGCCGCAGGCGAGGACAGCCGTGGCGGCCAATGCGACGATCATGTTCATGCCGCGAAGTTAGAGGGCCGCGGCGCGCGCCGCAATGAAGGCGGCATTAAGAAATTTTCATGCGCACCCGCGGCGCGGGCGGTGCTCAGGCGTCCTTGTCGCGCTCGATACGCGCGTAGGCCGAATGGTTGTGAATCGACTCGAAGTTCTCCGACTCCACGACATAGGCGGCAACACGCTGGTCGTCGTTGAGCCTTCTCGCCACATCGCGCACCATGTCCTCGACGAATTTCGGATTGTCGTAGGCGTGCTCGGTGACGTACTTCTCGTCCGGGCGCTTGAGGATGCCGTACAGCTCGCACGAGGCTTCGGCCTCGGCGATCTCGATCAGCTCCTCGATCCACATGTGCGCGCGCAGCTTCGCCGTGATGGTGATGTGCGAGCGCTGGTTGTGGGCGCCGTAGTCGGAGATCTTCTTCGAGCACGGACACACGCTGGTGACCGGGGCCGTCACGCGTACCCACAGTTCGGTGTGGCCGTGGCGGTGCTCGCCGATCAGTCCGGCGCGGTAATCCATCAGGCTCTCCACCCCGGAGACCGGCGCCTTCTTCATGACAAAGAACGGAAAGCTCATCTCGATGTGTCCGGTGTCGGCCTCGAGGCGCTCGGTCATGGCACGCAGCATGCCGCTGAAGGACTCGACCGAGATCTCCCGCTCGGCGTGCAGGATTTCCACGAAGCGCGACATGTGCGCGCCCTTGAAGTTGTGCGGCAGGCTCACGTACATGTTGAACGTTGCGATGGTGTGTTGCTCACCGGCAGCGCGGTCCCTGAGCCGCACCGGGTGGCTGATCTCCTTGATGCCGACGCGGTTGATCGGCAGCCGGCGCGTGTCGGCGCGCGCCTGCACGTCCTCGACCTGGGCGACGGCGGCGCGCGCGATCTTGGCAGTGCCGGCAGGCGGGTTCATGGAACGAAAGCCTACAGGAAACGGGCGCGGATCCGTAATGAGTTTGGCGCTGCCGGGGGAGGGGTGCGGGCATCCCTCTTAAGTAGAACGCGCTTGAGCGCTCAGGCGCCGCCGGCGGAACGCATGCGCTCCGGGGCCTGCAGCGCCCACCAGCGCTCGATACTCGCGGCCAGCGAGGCCGCATCGAGCCCCGCAGCCGCCAGACAACCCTCGCGTGAGCCGTGCTCGATGAAGCGATCGGGAACGCCGAGCTGCAGCAACGGTACCGCCAGGCCTTCGGCGACCAGCAGCTCGCTCACCGCCGAGCCCGCGCCGCCCTGGGTCGCGTTTTCCTCGATGGTGACCAGCGCGCGGTGCCGCGCGGCGAGCGCGATGATCAGCTCCTCGTCGAGCGGCTTGACGAAGCGCATGTTGACCAGCGTCGCATCGAGCGACTCCGCGATCCGCGCCGCGGATGCGACCAGCGCGCCGAAGGCGAGCAGGGCGAGGCCGCTCTTGCCCTCGCGCCGCAGCTGCGCCCGGCCGACGGGCAGCGCGCTCATCTCGGCGCTCACGGCGACCCCCGGTCCGCTGCCGCGCGGATAACGCACGATGGCGGGACCGGAGAGGGTGCTGGCCGTGTACAGCATCTGCCGGCACTCGTTCTCGTCCGCCGGTGCCATCACGACGGTGTTGGGAACGCAGCGCAGGTACGACAGGTCGAAGCTGCCCTGATGTGTCGCGCCATCGCTGCCGACGAGTCCGGCACGATCGACGGCAAACACCACCGGCAGGTTCTGCAGCGCCACGTCGTGGATGAACTGATCGTAAGCGCGCTGCAGGAAGGTCGAATAGATGGCGACCACCGGCCGCAGACCCTCGGCGGCGAGCCCGGCCGCGAAGGTCACCGCATGCTGCTCGGCGATCGCCACGTCGAAGTAGCGTTCGGGGAAGCGCTGCGAGAACTCCACCAGCCCCGAGCCCTCGCGCATCGCCGGCGTGATGCCGATGATGCGCGGGTCGCGCTCGGCCATGTCGCACAACCACTGGCCGAACACCTGCGAGTAGGTCGGGCCGGAGCCCTTCTCCTTGAAGATCGTACCGCTCGCCGGATCGAACGGTCCCGGCCCATGCCACTTGATCGGATCGGCCTCGGCCGGCGCGTAACCCTTGCCCTTGCGCGTGACCACGTGCAGGAACTGCGGCCCGCGCAGCTTGCGGATGTTGCGCAGTGTCCTCACCAGCGCCTTGACGTCGTGACCGTCCATCGGCCCGATGTAGTTGAATCCCATCTCCTCGAACAACGTGCCGGGCAGCACCATGCCCTTCAGGTGCTCTTCCGAGCGGCGCGCCAGCTCCCACACCGTCGGCATCGGCCGCAGTACCTTCTTGCCGCCCTCGCGCAGGTGCGCGTACACGCGTCCCGAGAGCGCCCGCGCGAAGTGACTGGAAAGCGCGCCGACGTTCTCCGAGATGGACATGTCGTTGTCGTTAAGGATGACCAACAGGTCGGCCGGCAGCGAGCCGGCGTGGTTGAGCGCCTCGAACGCCATGCCGGCAGTCATGGCGCCGTCACCGATGACGGCGACCACGCGACGATCCTCCCCGCCGCGCGCGGCCGCCACCGCCATGCCGAGCGCCGCGCTGATCGAGGTGCTCGAGTGGCCCACGCCGAAGGTGTCGTACTCGCTCTCGGCGCGCGCGGGGAACGGCGCGAGTCCGCCGTCCTGCTTGATGGTATGCAGCCGATCCCGCCGCCCGGTGAGCACCTTGTGCGGGTAGGCCTGGTGGCCGACGTCCCACACCAGCCGGTCGCGCGGGGTGTCGTAGACATAATGCAGCGCGATGGTGAGCTCGACGGTACCGAGGCCCGCGGCGAAGTGACCGCCGCGGGTGCTGACGCTCTGGATCAGGAACTCGCGCAGCTCGCGCGCCAGCGCCGGGAGCTTGCCCACTGCCAGCCGGCGCAGGTCCGCCGGCGTCGCGATCGTCGCGAGCAGCGGGTACTTGTCGAGCGCTACACTCATCGGCTCTCAGTTTACACGCGCCGCCGCATGTTGGCCGAAGCGGACCGGTGCCCGCGGCGGGAGAGACCGGCCGCGCGCATTCAGGTCGAGCGGTCCACGATGAAGTCGGCGAGCTGCGCGAGGGCGGCGCCACGCGCGCCGAGTGGCTTGAGGGCGGCGATCGCCGCATCACGCAGCTCGCCTGCGCGCGTGCGTGCGGCCGCCAGGCCCACCGTGCTCGGATAGGTGGGCTTGCGGTGGGCAGCGTCCGCACCGGTGGACTTTCCCAACAGCGCCGCATCGCCCGCCACATCGAGGATGTCGTCCTGAATCTGGAAGGCGAGCCCGATCTCCGCGCCGAAGTGCCGCAGGGCCGCAAGCTCCGGCCCCTCGGTGATGCCCGCCGCCAGGGCACCGAGCAGCACGCTGCACTCGATGAGAGCGCCGGTCTTGCGGCGGTGCATGTTCTCGATCGCCGCCACCGTCAGCGTCCCGCCGACCGCAGCCAGATCGACGGCCTGTCCCCCGGCCATCCCGCCCGTACCGGTGGCACGGGCGAGCAGGCGGATCATCTCGAGGCGCACGGGCGCACTCACTGTCGCCATCGGCTCGTTGGCGAGCACTGCGAACGCGAGCGCCTGCAGCGCATCGCCGACCAGTATCGCGGTGCCTTCGTCGAAGGCGCGGTGGCAGGTCGGGCGCCCGCGGCGCAGATCATCGTCGTCCATCGCCGGCAGATCATCGTGTACCAGGCTGTAGACGTGGATCAGCTCGACGGCAGCGGCCGGGGCATCGAGCCGCGCGAGCGGCGCGCCGAGGGATTCGCCGCTCAGGTAGACGAGGATCGGGCGCAGCCGCTTGCCCGCGCCCAGTACGCTGTAGCGCATCGCCTCGCGCAGCCGCTCGGTTCCAGGATCCGGCAGGGCGAGAGCGCTCTCGAGCACGCTCTCGATGCGCGCCTGACAGGCCGCGATGCGTGCCGGGAATCCGGCGGCCCCGGACGCCGCAATCTCGCTGACCGGCGTGCCGCTCACCCCTTGTCCACGCCTTTGGCAGCCGCCTGTTCGCCGGGCTCCTCGAAGGGTGCCGCGGCGGTCTCGCCGCCGCGCTTGAGCAGTATCTCGACCTTCTGGTGCGCCGCCTGCAGGCAGGCCTGACAATGACGCGTCAGCGCTACGCCCCGCTCGAACGTCCGCAGCGCCTCGTCGAGGGGCAGATCGCCGTGCTCCAGGCGCTCCACCAGGCTCTCGAGCTCAACCAGCGCCTGCTCGAAGTCCGGCTCTTTGCTGCTACGCGACACGATGCTTCGGTTCCTGCTGCAACCGCCCGGGCACGGCGGGGCGCGCAACGTTACACAGCGGCCCGCCCCAGGGTCAACGCGAGGGTTGCGCCGCCTGCCTCACGGCGATAGAGTCGCGCACCTGCGTTAGACCAAGTCTAAGTGAGGAGCCTTATGAATCTCAAAGGCAGCAAGACCGAGAAGAACCTCAGGGATGCGTTCGCCGGCGAATCCCAGGCCAACCGCCGGTATCTCTACTTCGCCGCGAAGGCCGATGTCGAAGGCCTGAACGATGTTTCTGCGGTGTTCCGCTCGACGGCGGAGGGCGAGACCGGCCATGCGCATGGACATCTGGAGTACCTCGAGGCGGTCGGCGATCCGGCCACGGGGCTGCCGATCGGTGAGACGCACCTCAATCTCAAGGCGGCGATCGCCGGTGAGACGCACGAGTACACGGACATGTATCCGGGCATGGCGAAGGTGGCGCGCGAGGAAGGCTTCGGCGAGATCGCCGACTGGTTCGAGACGCTCGCCAAGGCCGAACGCTCGCACGCCAATCGCTTCCAGAAGGCGCTGGATACCATCTGAAGTCTCCTGCGGCGGCTGGCATCCGGCGGCGCGCGCCTGCGGCGCGCGGCCGCGGGCGCAGTGCTGCTGACAGCGTCACGCGCGCATGAGCATACCGCCCGCCGGCCCGCCCGCGCAGCGCGAACGCGAGGGCAGCCTCGAGGCACCGACCCGTCACCCGCTCGCGTGGCGGACGGAGGCGTTCTACGACAGCGGCGCGCTCGAGAAGGAGCTCGAGCGCGTGTTCGATATCTGCCATGGCTGTCGCCGCTGCTTCAGCCTCTGCAACGCCTTTCCGACCCTGTTTGATGCGGTGGACGCGACCGCGGAAGGCGAGGTTGCGGCGCTCGACCGCAAGGTCTTCTGGGAGGTCGTGGACAACTGCTATCTGTGCGACATGTGCTTCATGACCAAGTGCCCGTACGTGCCGCCGCATCCCTTCAACGTGGACTTCCCGCACCTGATGCTGCGCGCCAAGGCGGTGCGCGTCCGTGCCACGGGACTCAAGCTCTCCGAGCGCGTGCTCGCCGCAACCGATACGGTGGGACGGCTGGCGGGCATACCGGTGGTGGTCGAGGCGGTCAACGCCCTCAACACCACGCGGGTCGGTCGTGCGCTGCTGGAGAAGACCCTCGGAGTCGATCGCACTGCGCCGCTGCCGGTCTATCACGCCCGCAGCGCGCGCCGCCGACTGGCGGCACTTGGGACGGTACGCCAGGGCGTGCGCGATGAGGAGTCGGACGCGCCGCGCACCACCGCCGGAACGACCGGCAAGGTCGCCCTGTTCACCACCTGCTATGGCAACCGCAACGAGCCCGAGCTCGATGAGGACCTGGTTGCGGTGTTCGAGCACAACGGCATCGAGATGGCACTGCTGGGCGCGGAGCGCTGCTGCGGGATGCCGCGACTCGAGCTCGGCGATCTTGCGGGGGTCGCGAAGCTCAAGGAGGCCAACATTCCGCAGCTCGCCGCGGCGGTGGCTGCCGGCTACGACATCGTGGCGCCCGTTCCCTCCTGCGTGCTCATGTTCAAGCAGGAGCTGCCGCTCATGTACCCCGAAGACGCGCAGGTCCGGCAGGTGGCACGGCGCGTGTTCGATCCATTCGAATACCTGATGCTGCGCCACGCCGCCGGAGCACTGCGCACCGACTTCACGACCCCGCTCGGCAAGGTGAGCTACCACGTGCCCTGCCATCTGCGCGTGCAGAACATCGGTCTCAAAACCCGCGACGTGCTGAGACTGGTACCCGGCACCACGGTGGAGGCCATCGAGCGCTGCTCCGGGCACAACGGCACCTACGGGCTCAAGGCGCGCTTTCGCGCCGCCTCGGTCAGGATCGGCCGCCCGGTAGTACAGCGTGTCGCGGCCGGGCAGTGCGACCACTACGCCAGCGACTGCCCGATGGCGGGCCACCAGATCGAAAGCGGGCTCGCGGGGGGTCGCGCGCCCGAGCACCCGCTGCGGCTGCTGCGGCGCGCGTACGGGATCGCGTGAACAAGCTCGCGCCGACAGACCTCATGTCGCTCGAGCAGTATGCGCGCGAGCGCTTGGCGTTTCGTGCCCGCGTGCTGCAACACAAGGGTGTGCGGAAGCTCGCGGTCGGGCCGAACGCCACCTGGAGCTTCGAGGATCGGCTCACGGTGCAATACCAGGTGCAGGAGATGCTGCGTGTAGAGCGCATCTTCGAGCCCGACGGCATTCTCGATGAGCTCGGTGTCTACAACCCGCTGATCCCCGACGGCAGCAACTGGAAGGTGACGCTGCTGATCGAGTTTGCACGGCCCGCGGAGCGCGCGCGCGCGCTCGCGCAGCTGAAGGGAATCGAGGACCGCTGCTGGGTGAGAGTGGCCGGGCAGGAGCCGGTGTTCGCCATCACCGACGAGGATCTCGAGCGCGAGAACGAGGAGAAGACCTCGGCCGTTCACTTCCTGCGCTTCGAGCTCACCGCACCGATGATCGCCGCCCTGCGCTCGGGTGCCGGACTCGCCGCCGGCATCGATCACGAGCACTACCGCCACGAGGTGCCCGCGGTGCCCGAGCCGGTGCGCGCGGCGCTGATCGCCGACCTGTCGTAGCCGCGAGCCGGTTTGGCGGCGCGCTCAGGTGCTAAGATCGCGCCCGCGCGCGCGCCGGGCGCGCGAGCGACGGATGATCGCACCACCAGGATGAGTCAGTCGTACACCGCCTCAGATATCGAGGTCCTGAGCGGCCTCGAGCCCGTCCGGCGACGGCCGGGCATGTACACCCACACGCAGCGACCCAACCACCTGGCGCACGAGGTCATCGACAACAGCGTCGACGAGGCGATCGCCGGCTACTGCAAGGAGATCGACGTCGTGCTGTACAAGGACGGCTCGCTCGAGGTCGCCGACGACGGCCGCGGCATGCCGGTCGACATCCATCCCAAGGAGAAGGTGAGCGGCGCGGAGCTGATCCTCACGCGGCTGCACGCCGGCGGCAAGTTCTCCGACAAGACCTATAAGTTTTCCGGCGGCCTGCACGGCGTGGGCGTGTCGGTGGTGAACGCGCTCTCGAAGCACCTGGAGTGCTGGATCAAGCGCGGCGGCAAGGAATACAACATCAGCTTCAAGGACGGCAAGATCGCCTCCAAACTCGAGGAAACCGGCACCGTCGGCCAGCGCAACACCGGCACCACCATCCGCTTCTGGCCGGATCCGAAGTTCTTCGACTCGGATAAGTTCTCCGTCCCGCAGCTCAAGCACACGCTCAAAGCAAAGGCGGTGCTGTGCCCCGGGCTGCGCGTTACCTTCAGGAACGAGGTCACGGGCGAGCAGGACGAGTGGTTCTACACCGGGGACCTCGGCGCCTATCTGGTCGAGGAGCTCGAGAAGTACGAGCGCATCCCCGCCGAGCCCATCACCGGCACGCGCGAGGCCGATAGCGACTCGGTCAACTACGCGTTGTGCTGGGCGCCGGAGGCGGAGACCTCGATCGGCGAAAGCTACGTCAACCTCATCCCCACCATCGAGGGCGGCACGCATGTCAACGGCCTGCGCGCCGGAGTCGCGCAGGCGGTGCGCGAGTTCTGCGAGTTCCGCAATCTCGTCCCGCGCGGCATCAAGCTGACCCCCGAGGACGTGTGGGACAAGGCCAACTACGTGCTGTCGGTGAAGATCCAGGACCCACAGTTCGCCGGGCAGATGAAGGAGCGCCTCGGCTCGCGCGACGCGGCGCCGTTGGTGGAGAGCTTCGCGCGCGATTCGCTTGCGTTGTGGCTCAACCGCCATCCTGATGCGGGTGAGCGCATCGCGCAGTTCGCGATCGCGAACGCCCAGGAGCGCGCGCGGGCGGCACAGAAGGTGATGCGCAAGCGCATCGCCGCGGGACCGGCGCTGCCGGGTAAGCTCGCCGACTGCGCGAGCCAGGAGCCCAAGCGCTGCGAACTGTTCCTGGTGGAGGGCGACTCGGCGGGCGGCTCGGCCAAGCAGGCGCGCGACAAGGACTTCCAGGCCATCATGCCGCTGCGCGGCAAGATCCTGAACACCTGGGAGCTCGACTCCGGGCAGATCGCCGGCAGCGAGGAAGTGCACAACATCAGCATCGCGCTCGGTGTCGAGCCCGGATCCGTCGATTTGAGCCAGCTGCGCTACCACAAGATCTGCATCCTCGCGGACGCGGACTCCGACGGGCAGCACATCGCCACACTGCTGTGCGCGCTGTTCCTGCGGCACTTCCGGCCGCTGGTGTCTCACGGGCACGTGTACGTGGCCATGCCGCCCCTGTACCGCATCGATGCCGGCAAGCAGGTGCACTACGCCCTCGATGAGGCCGAGCGCGACCAGCTGCTGACGAAGATCGAAAAGGACAGCCCGCGTCTGAAGGCGACCTACACACGCTTCAAGGGGTTAGGGGAGATGAACCCCACCACGCTGCGCGAGACCACCATCGACCCGCGCACGCGGCGTCTGGTGCAACTCACCATCGACGGCAAGGACAACACGGATCAGCTGATGGACATGCTGCTCGCCAAGAAGCGCGCCGCCGACCGGCGCGAGTGGCTTGAAGAGAAGGGCAATCTCGCGGAAGTGCAGGTCTAGCCGTGCCGGAGAACCAGGAGCTGAATTTCGAGGGCATCGAGCGGCAGCCGCTGCGCACCTTCACCGAGAAGGCCTACCTCGACTACTCGATGTACGTGATCCTCGATCGCGCGCTGCCGGCGCTCGGGGACGGACTCAAGCCGGTGCAGCGGCGCATCGTGTACGCCATGAGCGAGCTGGGGCTGTCGGCCGTCTCCAAGCCCAAGAAATCCGCGCGCACCATCGGGGATGTCATCGGCAAGTTTCATCCGCACGGGGACTCGGCCTGCTATGAAGCGATGGTGCTGATGGCGCAGCCCTTCGCCTATCGCTATCCGCTGGTGGACGGGCAGGGCAACTGGGGCTCGCAGGATGACCCCAAGTCCTTCGCCGCCATGCGTTACACGGAAGCCAAGCTCACCAGGTACGCCGACGTGCTCCTCGGGGAGCTCTCGGATGGAACCGTCGAGTGGACTGCCAACTACGAAGGAACACTGGAGGAGCCGGTGATTCTGCCGGCACGCCTGCCGAACCTGCTCTTGAACGGCACGACCGGCATCGCGGTCGGCATGGCGACCGACATCCCGCCGCACAACCTGCGCGAGGTCGCCGCCGCCGCCGTGCATCTGCTCGAGGAGCCCGAGGCGACGACTGCCGCCCTGATGAAGCACGTGAAGGGACCGGACCTGCCCACCGGGGCGGAGATCATTTCCCCGCGCGCGGACCTCAAGGAGTTCTACGACAAGGGCGTCGGCACGTTCAAGGCGCGCGCCACCTGGGAGATCGAGGACGGCAACGTCGTCATCACCGCCTTCCCCTACCAGGTCTCGCCGACCCGGGTGCAGGAGCAGATCGCCGAGCAGATGCGCGCGAAGAAGCTGCCCATGGTGGATGACCTGCGCGATGAGTCCGATCACGAGAACCCGACGCGACTTGTGCTCGTGCCGCGCTCCAACCGCGTCGATCTCACCGAGCTCATGAACCACCTGTTCGCGACCACGGACCTCGAGCGCAACTACCGCGTCAATCTCAACATCATCGCGCTCGACGGCCGGCCGCGCGTGATGAACCTGAAGGACATCCTCGGGGAGTGGCTCGAGTTTCGCACCCACACCGTCACGCGCCGGCTCGAGCATCGGCTCGCCAAGGTGGTCAAGCGGCTGCATATCCTCGACGGCTTCGCTATCGCGTTCCTGAATCTCGATGAGGTGATCCGCATCATCCGCCGCGAGGACGAGCCGAAGCCGGTGCTGATGAAGCGCTTCAAGCTCTCCGACGAGCAGACCGAGGAAATCCTCAATACGCGCCTGCGTCATCTCGCCAGGCTCGAGGAGATGAAGATCCGCGAGGAGCAGAAGACGCTGTCGGCCGAGCGCGAGGAGCTTGAGGCACTCCTCAAGAGCAAAGCGAAGCTCAGGAAACTCATCGCCGCTGAGATCCGTGCGGATGCCGAGAAGTACGGCGACGAGCGGCGCACCAGGATTATCGAACGCGAGGCGGCGCAGGCGATCGATGAGACGAGCCTCATCCCGAACGAGCCGGTGACGGTGGTGCTTTCCACCGGCGGTTTCGTGCGCTCGGCGAAGGGCCACGACATCGAGCCGGGCGCCCTCGCCTACAAGGGCGGGGACGCGTTCCAGGCGCTCGCCCGCGGCCGGAGCCTGCAGCCGGCAGTGTTCATCGACAGCACCGGGCGCACCTATACTCTGCCGGCGCATTCGCTGCCCTCCGCGCGCGGGCACGGCGAGCCGCTCTCCGGACGCCTGGATCCTCCGGATGGCGCGAAATTCGCGGGCGTCATGATCGGCGAGCCCGAGGAGCTGTGGCTGCTCGCGAGTGACGCCGGCTACGGCTTCACCGCGCGCCTGAAGGATCTCATCACCGACCGGCGTGCCGGCAAGACGGTCCTGAGCGTGCCCGAGAACGCGCACGTGCTGGCGCCCGCGCCGGTGCCGAGCGCGGACTCGCTGGTGGCGGTCATCAGCAGCGAGGGCAAGCTCCTCGTCTTCCCGGTAGGGGAGGTTCCGGAAATGCCGCGCGGCAAGGGCAATAAGCTCTACGACATCCCGAGCAAGAAGGCGCGGGCACGCAGCGAGCTCATGACCGCGGTCGCGGTCGTGGCGCCGAAAGCAAGCCTGGTGCTGTGGTCGGGAGAGCAGCACAAGGTGCTCGAGTGGCGCGAGTTGCAGGACTACCTCGGCGAGCGCGCCCAGCGCGGCGCAGTGCTCAAGCGCGGCTGGCCGCGCAGGATCGATCGCATGGAGGCGCGCTCGCCGGGGCCGGCGCAAGCCTAGCCCGGTACGCTTCAGCGCTCGGCGCGCAGCACCACTTCCTCGGGCTCGTTGACGAAGTAGCCCTGGATGTATTGCACGCCGATCTGCCACAGCACCGCCATGGTGTTGGCGTCCTCGACGCGCTCGGCGATGGTGAGGATGTTGCGCCGGCGGGCAGCCTCGACCAGTGCGCGCACCTGTATCTGCAGCTGTGGGTCCCCGGCAAGCCCCTGGATGAGGGTGCCGTCGATCTTCACGAAGTCGAGCGGCATCGATTCGACCAGTCCCATGCTGTCGCGCCCGGAGCCGAAGCCCTCGAGCGCGAAGCGGAAGCTCCGATCGCGCAGCGCTGCCGCCAGAGCCTTCACCTGCGGTACGTAGCTCGCGGCGCTCTCCTCGGTGACCTGGAAGCACAGCCGCTGCGGCTCGGCGCGGCTCGAGCGCAGGTGGTTGTCGAGCCACTCGGTGAAGCCGCCGTCGCGGGCGGTCTCACGCGACAACCGCACGAACAGACACTCGGGCTTCTTCTGGGCCGCGAACGACAGCGACGCCCCGACCACCCAGCGGTCGATGTTCTTCAGCAGATCGTTGCGCCCCGCAGCCGCCATGAACTCCGACGGCAGGACCTCCTTGCCCTGATTGTCGATCATGCGCACCAGCACATCGAACATGCCGGGATCCTCGCCCTGCAGGCTCGCGATCGGCTGCTGCACCAGGCGGAAGCGGTTCTCCATGAGAGCCGCCTTGATGTGCTTGACCCACACCTTGTCATACGACATCACCCGGCTGTCGGTGTCGGCGCGATCCGAGGCGACGCTCTGGTTACCGCCGCGGGCGACGCCGCGGCGCGCGCATTCGACCGCATCCGCGATGACGGCATCGAGATTGACATCGCCCGGTGACACGACCGACAGGCCGATGGTGCAGGTCACCGACACGGACTTGTCGCGAATGCGCATGACGTGCCGCTGCACGCGCGTCAGCAGCCGCTCACTCCACGCGTTGATGTCGTTCTCATTGCCACGCTCGAGCAGCACCAGGAAGCGCACGCCGCCGAAGCGTCCGGCGAGCTCCTTGGGACTCAGGGTCTCGCGCAGCATCCGGCCGACTTCGACCAGGATGTCCTCGCTGGCGGTGGCACCGACCACACGCTCGAGCGCGGCGAATTTATCGAGGCGGATGAGGGCGAGACAGCGCATGCCGCCCGGGGAGGGCGTGGTGAGCCGTGCGGTGAGCGCCTCGAGCAGCTCGCCGCGCTCCAGCAGCCCGGCGCGCAGTTCCGGACGCGGCGCCGGTGCAGCGCGCTGGACCACGCGGGGCTGCTCGGGCGGCCGCGACGGAACCACCAGCCGCACGCACGGCTCGGAGTCGTGCTCGCCGAGCGCCAGCGTAATCTCGATCGGCAGCACGCTGCCGTCGGCGAGCAACGCGTTGGCGCGCAGCGAGTGATCGTTCCAGCGGCCCTGCAGGCAGGCGGCGAGCGCGCCGCGCAGCGCCGCGTGCGTCGATTCCTCGAACAGGTCCATGACGGGCTGGCCGGCGATGCCTTCCTCGACGCCGAACAGCTCGAGCCACGCCGGGTTCGCCTCGATGACGATGCCTTCCTGCACCTGGATGATGGCGTCGTTCGAGCGCTGCAGCACCGTATCGAGCTGGCTGCGCGCATCGTGCGCGGATTTGAGCGTGGCATCGAGCGCGCGCTCGGTGCGAAACACGCGCAGCTCGCGCAGCACCACCGCCTGCAGCCGCGCCGGGCTGGCGAGCGTCACGACGTCACGCGCGCCGAGCGCCAGGCCCTGCGCGATGCGCGCCTCGTCCGCCGCGGGAGCCAGCATCAACAGCGGCACGGCCGGCGCGAGCTGGTCACGCACACGGATCGCGGCAGCGAGCTCCTCGGAGCTGCCGGTGACGTGTATCAGCAGCTCGGGATTGAGCTGGGTGAGCGCGTCGCCCAGGTCACGCAGCGCGGGGATCCAGGTGCAGTGCGCCGGCTGACCGGCCCGCCGCAGCATGCTGTTGATCGCCTCGACGGCGTCGCGTGCCGGGCTCAGCACGACGAGCGGAACGGCGTTCGGCTCGCTCAAGACGCACCCTCCACGGTCCACTCGCAAGAGCGGCGGATTCTAGCATCCGGATGCAGGCGCTCCGCGTGAGCGGCCTCGCGGAACCTGCAGGTGCGGGGCGCGGTCAACTGGCTTCGGATGGGGCGATGTCGCTATCATACGCGGCTCTTTGACCCGGGCTGCACATCCTGCGGTCCCACCGTGAGACAGAAATGGCCAGCTACACCACCAGCGAGATCCGTGGGGGTCTCAAAGTCCTGCTCGATGGCGACCCGTACACCGTGATCGAGAACGAGTTCGTCAAACCGGGCAAGGGTCAGGCGTTCAACCGCATCAAGGTGCGCAACCTCAGGACCGGCCGCACCATCGAACGCACCTTCAAGTCCGGGGAATCCCTGGAGGCGGCCGATGTGGTCGACACCGAAATGCAGTACCTCTACCTGGACGGGGACTTCTGGCATTTCATGGTGCCGGAGAGCTTCGAGCAGTACACCGCCGGCAAGTCCGCCGTGGGCGAGAATGCGCAGTGGCTCAAGGATGGCCTCGTCTGCATCGTGACATTATGGAACAACGTGCCGCTGGTGGTGACGCCGCCGCCGCACATCGAGCTGAAGATCGTCAAGACCGACCCGGGTCTGCGCGGCGACACCGCCACCGGGGGTCAGAAGCCCGCGACGCTCGAGACCGGCGCGGTCGTGCGGGTGCCGTTGTTCGTCAACGAGGGCGAGGTGATCCGCGTTGATACCCGGACGGGGGAGTACATCTCGCGCGCCAGGCAATAGCGCGCGGCAGGCACTGGAGGAAAGCCTCATGTCATTTCGCAGCACGCTTTTGGCACTGGCCGCCGGCCTCCTGCTGGCGCCCGCGAGCTACGCGCAGCAGTACTACGGCTCGTCCTACGGCCCGTACTACGACGACTCCTATCCGTGGCACGGCTACGTGCTGGCAGGTTTCAGTCAGCCGACCGGTAACGCCAACAACGTTCTGCAGGGCGGATGGGATGTCGGTGGCGGCGCCCTCTTTCGCCCGCCCGGGAGCCCCGTGGCGCTGCGCCTGGAACTGAACTACTCCTCGAACAACGCTACCAATCAGACTCTCAGCCAGAGCGCGCAGCAGACGGGTCTGGTGGTCACCGGCGGCTGGGCCGACCTGTGGTCGGCGACCGCGAACGCGGAAGTCCGCTTCCCGGTCGCCAAAGGCACGTACGGCTATCTGGTCGGCGGAGTGGGTGTGTACTACGCCCAGCTCAACATTCAGGGATTCGCCAACGGCTACACCTGCTATCCCTGGTGGTACGGCTGCTACTACGGCAACGGCTACGTCACGGCCTACAACGACGTGACCAAGTTCGGCTGGAACGCAGGCGCCGGTATGTCGTTCGCACTGCGTAACGGCATGACGCTGTTCGTGGAAGCGCGCTACAACGCCGTCCAGACCTCGCAGACGCTCGAGTACGTGCCGATCACCGTGGGCTTGCGCTTCTAGGGCTCAGGCGGCCGCGTGCTGCGCGCCCGCGCGGGCGCGCCACACCCCGTCGGCGGCGTACAGCAGGAGCGCCGCCCAGATCAGTCCGAAGCCGGCCGCGAGCGCCGGCCCGAAGCTCTCGTGATAGAACAGCACGCCGCACAGCAGCTGCAGGCTGGGCGCGATGTACTGCAGGATGCCGACGGTCGAGTACGGCAGCAGCCGTGCACCGTAGGCGAACAGGAACAGCGGGATCGCCGTCACCAGCCCGCTGCCGACCAGCAGCGCAGCAATTGCCGCACCGTCACGCGTCAGCGCGCCGTTGCCCGCGAACCCGCACCACAGCAGGTACACCACCGCCAGCGGCATGAGCAGCAGCGTCTCGGTCGCAAGTCCCGGCAGTGCGTCCACGCTGATCACCTTGCGCACCAGGCCGTAGAGGGAAAAGCTGATGGCGAGGGCGATGGCGATCCACGGCGGGTGCCCGGCGAGCACGGTGAGATAGCCCACACCAATCGCTGCCAGCGCGATCGCGCTCCATTGCGTGCGGTTCAGCCGCTCGCGCAGTACGACCACGCCGAGAACGACGTTGACCAGCGGGTTGATGTAATAGCCGAGACTGCTGTCGACGATGTGGTTGTGCGTCACGCTCCACACGTACACCAGCCAGTTGCAGCTGATGAGCGTTGCGGAGGCGGCCAGGCCCGCCAGCAGCGGCGGTCGGGTCAGCGTCGCGGCGAGGCGCCACAGCTCGCCGCGCGCGAGCATCCACGCGAGCAGGAAGAGGCACGACCAGCTCACGCGATGCGCGATCACCTGCAGCGCGGGAACATCGCGCAGCGGATGCAGGTAGACCGGAAACAGCCCCCAGAGAGTGAAGGCCGCGGCGGCGGCGGCGAGCCCCCGGTACGCGGGTCGCGCCGGACTCATTACGGGCGGGCGCCGGTCGCGCTGCGCGCCACCAGTACCCGCACCAGGCCCTCCAGGCCGCGGGCGTCGGCGTCATCGAAGCGCCCGGCACGGGGACTATCGATGTCGAGCACACCGAGCAGCGTGCCCCCGTCCACCATCGGCACCACGATCTCGGAGCGCGAGGCGGCATCGCAGGCGATGTGCCCGGGAAATTTCTGCACGTCGGGCACGACCAGCGTGCGCCGCTGTACCGCGGCGGCGCCGCACACTCCCTGGCCGAGCGCAATGCGCACGCACGCCGGCTTGCCCTGAAACGGGCCGAGCACCAGCTCGCCGCCCCGCAGGAAGTAGAAGCCCGCCCAGCTGACCTCGGGGAGCGCGGCGAAGATCAGTGCGGCGCTGTTGGCCGCATTCGCGATGCGGTCGCTCTCACCGTCGAGCAGCGCGGTGAGCTCCTCGGCGAGGCGTGCGTAATCGCCGGGCTTGTCGCGGAAGTCGTACTGTTTGGCGGTGTAACCCATCAGTCTGCGCCGTGCAGTGGGATGCAACTATTGTGACCTGAATCGAGGGGCCTGTGCACGGATGGCCGTCACGCGCGGGCGGTGGGGAATGGCAGCACTTCCTCGATGCGGGTCGCTCCGGTTGCCAGCATCAACAACCGGTCGAAGCCGAGCGCCACGCCGCAGCAGTCGGGCAGGCCGGCAGCGAGCGCGGCCAGCAGCCGCTCGTCGGGCTCGGCCACCGTCAGTCCGCGGCGCTGCCGCTGCTGGTTGTCCCGCACGAAGCGCGCGCGCTGCTCGTGCGCATCGGTCAGCTCGCGGAAGCCGTTGGCAAGCTCGACCCCGTCGCAGTACAGCTCGAAGCGCTGCGCCACGCGCGCATCGCCGGGATCGAGGCGCGCGAGCGCCGCCTGCGTGGCCGGATAGCCATGGATGAAGGTGAGGGCGCGCTGCCCCAGCCGCGGGCCGATGAGCGCGCCCATCAGCAGCTCGAGCCACTCATCGCGCTCAGCGTCGGGAGGCTCGCCGCCGGTGCGTGATGCCGCCGCAGCGCTGAGCGCGAGCGGCCCGGCTGCCCGTGCCAGGGCCGCCGTGCTCGCGGTGAGCGGATCCAGTCCGAGCTCGCGCAGGAACGCTTCGCGGTAGCTGAGCCGTTCGCCAGCACGCGCCGCCCCGGCTGTGCCGAGCAGCGTGCGCACCAGCGCTTCCACCTCGTCCATGAGCTCCCCGAGGGAAAAGCCGATGCGGTACCACTCGATCAGCGTGAACTCCGGGTTGTGCAACCGGCCGCACTCGAGGCCGCGCACCACGTGGCACATCTGCCAGATGTCGCCGCTGCCGGCGGCGAGCAGGCGCTTCATGGCGTATTCGGGCGAGGTGTGCAGGAACATCGGCGCTGCGCGCGCGGCGGTAGGTGCCGCGGCGGGGCACTCGGGCGCGAGCCGCACGGCCGCCGCATGAATGTGCACGTCGCTCACCGGCGCGTTCACCACCAGCGGGGTGTCCACCTCGAGCAGGCCGCGTGCCGCGAAGAACTCGCGCGCGCGCGCCAACAGCGCCGCGCGCTCTGCCAGACGCTCGCGCGTGGCAGCCGGCCGCCAGTCTTGCTGCGACCCGCTCATCTCATGCGCGCGAGCGTCTCGCCCACGCGAACGGCAGTGCCCGGCTCCAGCGCCGACCGCCACTCGCTGCGGGCCGGCGGCAGCAGCAGAATGACGGTCGAGCCCATGTTGAATCGCCCGACTTCCGCCCCGCGTGCGAGGGTCAGGCTCGCACGGTCGGCGGCGAGGGGCAGAGCCGCAGGTCGCGGGCTGCGCGGCGTGACCTCACCGTGCCACACGGTCGAGATGCTGCCGACGAACAGCGCACCGACCAGCACGAGGGCGAAGGCAAACGGCCCCTCACCGAAAACGCACACCACCCGCTCGTTGCGGGCGAACAGCCCCGGAACGCGCTCGGTGGTGGTGGCATTGACACTGAAGAGCTGTCCCGGCAGGTACCAGGCGGCGCGCAGCGTACCGGGCAGCGGCATGTGAACACGGTGGTAGTTGAACGGGGCGAGATACAGCGTCGCGAATGCGCCGCTGCGGAAGACCTCGACCCAGGAGCGCCCGTCGTCACCGAGCAACGACTCGAGCGTGAACGCATGACTCTTGGCCTGCACCAGCCAGTGGCCGTCGAGGCGCCCGAGCTGACTCACGCTGCCATCGACCGGCGAGACCAACGCCAGCGGATCCGGATCCGCCGGACGCGTGCCGGCGCGTAATGCGCGCGTGAAGAAGGCGTTGAAACTCTCGAACCTGAGCGGATCGGACTCCTCGGCGTCGCTCATGTCGGGCTGAAAATGTCCGACGAAACCCCGGATGAGCAGGTTCTTCAGCCAGCGCAGCCGGCTGCGTGTCAGCTGGTAGGCGAGCCGTGACAGCAGGTGCTGGGGCAGCAGGTGCTGCACGGCGACGAACGCCCGGGCGCTGGCGCTGTCGGCCGGGGCGCTCACGGTGCGGAACCACGGCCGCCGCCGCCGAGATACGGCGCCGCGCGCTCGAGATCGGTGCTGAAGGCCGCCACCTCGAAGGGCGGCGTGAAAATGGCGGCGATGCGCGCGGCGCGGTCGGTGAGAAACACGACCGCAGAGTGATCCATGGTGTAGTCGCCGCCGGGCAGCTCCACGCGGTTGACCGCCACACCGAACTCCGCGGCGATCCGGGCGAGCGCTGCCGGGTCGCCGCTCAGTCCCTGGAACTGCGGATCGAACGCCTGCACGTAGCGAGCGAGCACGGCCGGGGTGTCGCGCTCGGGGTCCACACTGACGAACAGCACGCGCAGCCCGGGGATCGCGGCGCGCTGGACGATCTGCCTGAGTTTCGCCAGCGTCGTCGGGCACACGTCCGGGCAGTGGGTGAACCCGAAGAACACCAGCGACGGGGCGGCGGCGAGCTCGCGGCGCGTGAACGGCCGGCCGTTCGTGTCGGTGAGCTGAAAGTCACTGATCACCTTTTTCTGCGGCAACCAGGTGCCGCTTGCCAGCGGCGGGCTTCCCCTGTCAAGTTGCTGTGCGAGCCAGAAGCCGGCCGCGCCCGCGCAGGCGGCGGCCGCGACCAGGAGCCAGCGGGCGCGCATCGAGATCATGCGGGAATTATTTCACACACACGCTCGTGCCGGGCGCACCCGCCAACGCGCGCCCCGGCACGCACGGGCTGCCGCCGCACGGCTGCGCCGTACGGTCAGCGTGCGCACGCTGATCGCGCGCGGGGCTGCGCGCCTCGTGCGTGCGCGCGTGTTCTTCGGCCACGGCACCGACAATGCCTGGGACGAGGCCGCGGCGCTGGTGCTGCACGCGCTGCGCCTGCCGGCAGGCGGCGGTGCCGCGCTCTACCGCCGCCGCGTCGCCGCGAGCGCGCAGCGCCGCGCCGAGGAGCTGCTGGCGCGCCGCGTCAGCGAGCGCATCCCCGCGGCGTACCTGACCGGCGTCAGCTGGTTCGCGGGCGTGCCCCTCGCCGTCGACCCGCGGGTGCTGGTGCCGCGCTCGCCGATCGCGGAACTGATCGAGCGGCGCTTTGCGCCCTGGATCGACGCCGTACGCGTGCGGCGCGTGCTCGATGTCGGCACCGGCTCGGGCTGCATCGCCATCGCCTGCGCACGGGCGCTTCCCGCTGCGCGGGTCGATGCGATCGATATCTCGGCTGCGGCGCTGGAAGTGGCGCGCCTCAACGTGCGGCGCCATCGTCTCGCGCGGCGTGTGCGGGTGCGGCAATCCGACCACTTCCGCGCACTCGCCGGGACGACCTACGATATCATCGTGGCCAATCCGCCTTACGTAGGGGCGGCGGAGCTGCGGGGGTTGCCGCCGGAGTACCGGCACGAGCCGCGCATCGCGCTCGCCGCAGGCAGATCCGGGCTCGACTCGGTACGCATCATCCTGCGCGAGGCCGCCGCACACCTGCGGCCGCGGGGGCTGCTCATCGTCGAGGTGGGCAACACCGAGCGGGCGGTGCGGCGCGCGTACCCTCGTGTGCCCTTCGTGTGGCTGGAATTCGAGCGCGGCGGGGGCGGGGTGTTCCTGCTCACGCGCGAGCAGCTGCAGGAGCGCTGACGAGCCAGGGGCTTATCCGCACGGCACGATCATGTCGGGCAACACCATCGGGAAACTGTTCTGCGTGACGACCTTCGGCGAGAGCCACGGGCCGGCCATGGGCTGCATCGTCGACGGCTGCCCGCCCGGGCTGCCGCTCACCGAGGCCGATCTGCAGCAGGATGTCGACCGCCGTCGCAGTGGCACCTCGCACTTCGTCAGCCAGCGGCGTGAGGCGGACCAGGTGCGCATTCTCTCCGGGGTGTTCGAAGGACACACCACCGGCACCCCGATCGGCATCGTCATCGACAACACCGACGCGCGCTCACGCGACTACGAGCGGATCAAGGATCGCTTCCGCCCGGGTCACGCCGATTACACCTATCAGCAGAAATACGGCCTGCGCGACTACCGCGGGGGCGGGCGCGCGTCGGCGCGCGAGACCGTCATGCGCACCGCCGCGGGCGCGATCGCGCGTCGCTACCTGGCGGCGCGCCTCGGTGTGCGCATCTACGGCTACCTGAGCCAGATCGGGCCGCTGCTGCTCGAGCCGGTGGATCCGGCCTTTGCCTACCAGAATCCGTTCTTCTGCCCGGACCCGCAGCGCATCGGCGCGATCGAGGAGCTGATCTGGAACATCCGCGCCGCAGGCGACTCGATCGGTGCGCGGGTCACGGTCGTGGCGAGCGGAGTGCCGCCGGGACTCGGCGAGCCAGTGTTCGATCGCCTGGACGCGGACATCGCTCACGCGCTCATGGGCATCAACGCGGTGAAGGCGGTAGAGCTCGGCGCCGGCACGCGCGCGGCCACGCAGCGCGGCAGCGAGCATCGCGACGAGCTCACCCCGGCGGGCTTTCGCAGCAACAACGCCGGCGGAGTGCTCGGCGGCATCTCCTCGGGTCAGGACGTGATCGCACACCTGACACTCAAGCCTACCTCCAGCATCCAGATCCCGGGCGACACCATCGACGTCGCCGGCAACGCTGTCGAGATCGTGACCACCGGGCGGCACGATCCGTGCGTCGGGCTGCGGGCGACGCCGATCGCCGAGGCCATGCTCGCGATCGTGCTCATGGATCATTATCTGCGTCACCGCGCCCAGAACGCGGACGTAAAATCGTCCACTCCGGACATCGCCGCACCGCGCGGCTGAACGGTTCGAGGCATGGATCGGGAGTTCACCATCGCCGTCGTCGGCGCCACAGGCCTGGTCGGCGAGACCATGATCAGTGTGCTCGAGGAGCGCGCCTTTCCGGTGGGCCAGCTGCATGCGCTCGCGAGCAACCGCTCGCTCGGCCGCAGCGTGACGTTCCGCGGGCGCAGCATTGCCGTGAGGGAGCTGGCGGGATTCGATTTCACCGGCTGCGACTTCGTGCTGTTCTCGGCAGGCGCCGCCGTCTCGCGCGAGCATGCTCCCCGGGCTGTGGCCGCCGGCTGCCGCGTCATCGACAACACCTCCGAGTTCCGCTACCGCCCCGAGGTGCCGCTGGTGGTTCCGGAGGTGAACCCGCAGGCGCTCGATGCCTTCGGCACGAGCGGCATCGTGGCCAACCCCAACTGCTCCACCATCCAGCTCGTGCTGGTGCTGAAGCCGTTGCACGACGAGGCCGGGCTCGAGCGGGTGGACGTCGCAACCTACCAGTCGGTATCGGGCGCGGGCCGCGCGGCAGTTGAGGAACTGGCGCGCCAGTCGATCGCGGCGCTGAGCGGCAAGGGGCTGCCCGAGACAGACGGGCCGGCCAAGCCGATCGCCTTCAACTGCGTGCCGCACATCGATGTGTTCCAGGACAATGGCTACACCCGCGAGGAAATGAAGATCGTGTGGGAGACCCGTAAAATCCTGGGCGAAACCGCACTGCGCGTGAACGCGACGGCCGTGCGGGTGCCGGTGTTCTACGGGCATTCCGAGGTGGTGCACCTCGACCTGCGACGTCCCCTGAGTGCCGCCCGGGCGCGCCAATTGCTGCAGAATGCGCCGGGCGTCACGGTCCTGGACGAGCCGCGTCCGGGCGGGTACCCGACGGCTGCTACCGAGGCAGCGAACCGCGACACAGTTTATGTCGGGAGAA
This sequence comes from Steroidobacteraceae bacterium, assembly GCA_036008385.1. Classification (GTDB taxonomy): domain Bacteria; phylum Pseudomonadota; class Gammaproteobacteria; order Steroidobacterales; family Steroidobacteraceae; genus 13-2-20CM-66-19. The sequence continues at coordinate 25,387 of DASYNX010000017.1, read as the reverse complement.
TCCGTGAAGATCTCGCCCCAGACCGTGGACTTAACTTATGGATCGTCGCCGACAACGTGCGCAAGGGCGCCGCTACAAACAGCGTGCAAATCGCGGAAGCTTTGGTCCGGCGCCTTATTTAAGTTATATTGCCGGCGGATTCGCCCGGGGGTGGCGATGGATGGCCCATCCTGTTGTTTTTGCTAAGTATTTCACGCACATGATGCTTGCTGGGGTTGCCTGATGGTCGCCAAACGCTCAAGCCTGGCGCTGGCGTTGCTGCTCGCCCTGCCGTCAGCCGCGCTTGCCCTGGGTCTTGGGGACATTCGTCTCCTCTCGCCCCTGAACTCCCCGCTCGACGCGGAGATCGATCTCGTCGACGTTGCGCCCGACGAAGTCAACACCGTGCAGGCGCAGCTCGCCTCGCCCGAGACGTTTGCGCGTTACGGCCTCGATCGGGGGGCGTACCTGACGACCATGCAGGTGCGTATCGTGCGCAAACCCGGCGGGCGTCAGGTCATCACGGTCAAGTCCACCGATCCGATCTCCGAGCCGTTTGTCACGGTGCTTCTCGAAGTAGATTGGGCGCGCGGGCGGCTGGTGCGCGAATACACCATGCTGCTCGATCCGCCGCTGTACACGCCCGGGCAGTCCGCACTGGCCAACGCGCCCGTCGCCGCACCCGCGGCCGGCGCGAGTGCGCGAGAAGGCGAGATTCCACGCGCGGCTGAGACGCCGCCGGCTGCGCCTGCGGCGGCCAGCGCGCCGCCGCCAGAGAGGCCGCCGGCAGCGGTGAGCGCGCCGGCAGCCGCAGCGGCACCTCAGCCCGAAGCCACCGCTGCGGGCGAGCCTGCTTCCGCCACTCCCGCTCCGGAACCCGCACCCGCTGCAAGGTCGGAGGCCGCGCTTCCGAGCCCGGCAGCGAGCAGCGCCGAGAGCGAGGGCACGCACGTCGTGCGTCGCGGCGAGTCGTTGTCGCACATCGCCGCCGCCGCCGCCCGCGCCGACGCCACTTCCGCACGCGGTCGCAGCTGGATGCTGGCGATCTATCAGGCGAACCCGCGCGCTTTCGACCAGAACATGAATCTGATGCGCTCGGGCGCCGTGCTGCGCATGCCGGACGCCGCAACCGTGGCCGCGATATCACCGGGCGAGGCATCGGCCGAGATCCGGCGTCAGTACGCCGCCTGGCGTGGCGCCGCGCCCGCACCCGCGGAGGAGACCGCGCAGCCGGGCCGGCTGAAGCTCGTGCCGCCCGCCGAGGGGGCGACCTCCGCTACCGCTGCACCCTCGCAGAGCGGTCAGGTGAAAGAGCTGCAGGGTCGTGTACAGGACCTCGAGGGTCAGCTCGCCGAGTCGAAGCGGGTTCTCGAGATGAAGAATGCGGAGCTGGCGCGCATGCAGGCGCAGCTCGCCGCCAAGCAGACCGCGCCCGCTCCGGCGCCGGCACCGATGCCCCCGCCACAAGCCGCTCCGCCGCCTGTAGCCGCGGCCCCGCCGCCCCCGCCGACGGCGCAGGCCGCGCCGCCTCCGCCGGCGCCCGCTGCGACCGAGGAGAAGCCCCCGCCGGCAGTCGAGGCGCCGCCGCCGCCGCCGCCGGCGGCCGCCAAACCCCCGACCCCGGCGCCCCAACAAAAGGCGCCGCCGCCGCCCTCAGGCGGGTCGTTGTCCGACACGCTGAAGGGATACTGGTGGGTGCTGCTGCTGCTGGTGCTGGCCGGCGTCGGATTCGTCGTCGCGCGCGTGCTGCGTGCGCGGCGCGCCTCGGAATTCGATGATTCGCTCGGCCGGCTCGCCGTCGCTGGAGCGGATGCCGCGGACGGCGGCTCCGGAACGATGGGCGGATTCGGTGGCACGGGGCGCGGCCCCGCGCCGGTCGCGGACATCCCGATGCGGGCCAGGCCCGAGCCGGTGTCCGAGGCGGCTTTTGTGGTCGAGGAGACCGGGACTCACGAGCGGCCGCGCGGCGCCGCCGCCACACCCGCGCCGACACCACGGCACGTCGCCTCCGACGAGACGATCAGCAGCGAGACCGCGATCAACCTCGATCAGGGCGATCCGCTCGCTGAAGCCGACTTCCACATGGCGTACGGCCTGTATGATCAGGCTGCGGACCTGATCCGCATCGCCATCAGTCGCGAGCCCGGGCGTCGCGACCTGAAGCTGAAGTTGCTCGAAGTCTTCTTTGTCTGGGGCAACAAGGAGCAGTTCCTGCAGACCGCGCGCGAGCTCGCGCAATCGCGGGCCGACGCCGCTCCGGGCGAGTGGGAAAAGATCCTGATCATGGGCAAGCAGCTGGCCCCCGAGGATCCGCTGTTCTCCGGCGCTGGGGCTGTCACCGGTGCCGCCGCGGGCGGGGTCGACCTCGACCTCGAGGGCGGTCAGAGCCGGGTGGATTTCGACCTGCTCGGCGAGCCGGCCGGAGCCGATGCGCCGCAGGGCGTCGACCTCGATATCGGCTCGGCGGTCGGCGACCACGATGTTCAGGAGGCCACGACCTCCGAGCGACCCGGCATCACCGACAGTAACGCGGTGCTCGAGAACACTTTCTCGAGCACGACCGGCACGACGCGCCAGATGACTCAGCGGGTGCGACCGGACTCCGGCGGCACAACGGCGGAGATGGAGGGCCCGACGGTCGAGCAGCCGGCGCTCTCGAACGCGGGCGCACCGACGGTACGGCAGAAGGTCGAGACGGCGCTGCGCAAGGGTGCCGGCACGGACCAGACCGCGGAGCTCGCAATCGACGACCTGGGCCTCGATGTGGGATCGGTCGACACCGTGGATCAGCCGGGCCCGGCGGCCGCGGCGAGCTCGACGCCCGATTCTCCGACCCTGGTCGCGGGCCTCGACGAACGCTCGCGCAAGATCATGGAGGACACGGAGCGGCGCGCCGTCAAGGAGGAGATCTCGGCGAGCGGTGCCTGGCAGTTCGACCAGAACGAGCTCGAGGCGGCGCTCACCCAGACGAACGTCGCGCTGCAGGATATTTCGGCCACCGGTCGTCTCGCGGCCCTCAAGAAGCACGGCATCGACGTGGACGTGGGCGATGCCACCGGCACGCATGCGGCGACCGTGACCGACGTCGATCTCGACGTCGGGGCTGCGACCGGCATGCACCCGGCCAACGGTGCCGGGCTCGACCTCGACGTCGGCACGGCTACGGTGCCCGATGTGGCGTTCGCCGCCACGCAGCGGCTGTCGTCGGAGGATCTGGCGCTGCCCGACCTCGAGCCCGTGACCATGAGCGAGGTGGGTACCAAGCTCGACCTGGCGCGCGCCTACATGGACATGGGTGATCCGGACGGGGCGCGCAACATCCTCGAGGAAGTGCTCAACGAGGGGTCGGCCGCGCAGAAGCAGGAGGCCCAGCGTCTGATGGAGTCGCTCCCGGGCTGACACACACCTTGTCCGGCGCTTTCGAGCCGCAGCTGAACAGGCGTGGTGAGGATCGCTGTTGGCGTTGAGTACGACGGCAGCGCTTATGCCGGCTGGCAGGCGCAGGGGTCGCTGCGCACGCTGCAGCGGGTCACCGAGAAGGCACTGTCCAGCATCGCCGCCGAAGAGGTCAGTCTGACCTGTGCCGGGCGCACCGACGCGGGCGTGCACGCGCACGGCCAGGTGGCGCACTTCGACACGCACGCGCTGCGCAGCAGTCGCTCCTGGGTGCTCGGCGCGAACACCGAGCTGCCGCGCGACGTGAGTATTTCCTGGGCGCTGCCCGTGCCGGCGCACTTCCACGCGCGCTATTGCGCCGAGGCACGCACCTACCGCTATCTGATCCTGAACCGCCTGGCGCGGGGAGCCCTGCACGCAGCGCGCGCCGCCTGGATCCATCACCCGCTGGAGCACGAGCGCATGGCCGAGGCGGCGCGCTGGCTGCTCGGCGAACACGACTTCAGTGCATTCCGCTCCTCCGAGTGCCAGGCCAAGTCCCCCGTCCGGCGCATGGAGCAGATCAGCGTCGAGCGCCGCGGCGACTGGGTCGTCATCGAGGCCACCGCCAACGCCTTCCTGCATCACATGATGCGCAACATCGCCGGGCTCCTGATCGCCATCGGCCGCTCCGATGCGCCTGCCGGCTGGGCACGGGAGGTGCTCGACGGCCGCGACCGCTCCAGAAACGCCGCGACCGCCCCGGCCGGCGGCCTGTACCTGCTCTCGGTACGCTATCCGGCCGCCTTCGCACTGCCGGCGGTCCGCCCGCCGCAGGTGTTTTCGGCCTGATCAGCTATGATCGGTCGGACGTCACCGCCAACCGCGCCACCTCATGTCCTGGTTCGAGAAGATCATGCCCTCCCGCATCAAGACCGAGCGACGCACGCGCTCGGTGCCGGAGGGCCTGTGGATCAAGTGTCCGGCGTGCGATGCGGTGCTGTATCGCGCCGAGCTCGAGCGCAACCTGTATGTCTGCCCCAAGTGCAGCCACCACATGCGCATGGGGGCGCGCGAGCGGCTCGAACGCTTCCTCGACCCGGGCTCGGGTGCGGAGATCGGCGCCACGATCGCGCCCGAGGACCCGCTGAAGTTCCGCGACAGCAAGCGCTACCGCGACCGGCTCAACCAGGCGCAGAAGGCGACCGGCGAGAGTGATGCGCTGGTGGTGATGGCCGGCACGCTGCACGCCCTGCCCATCGTCGCCTGCGCGTTCGAGTTTCAATTCCTCGGCGGCTCGATGGGCTCGGTGGTCGGCGAGCGCTTCAAGCGCGGTGTCGACTACTGCATCCAGGAGCGCCGCCCGTTCGTGTGCTTCTCGGCGAGCGGCGGGGCGCGCATGCAGGAGGCGCTGTACTCGCTGCTGCAGATGGCCAAGACCGCCGCGGCGCTCTCGGCGCTGGCCCAGGCGCACCTGCCGTTCATCTCGGTGATGACCGATCCGACCACCGGCGGGGTATCGGCTAGTCTGGCGCTGCTCGGGGACGTGAACCTCGCCGAACCACGCGCACTCATCGGCTTCGCCGGGCCGCGGGTCATCCAGCAGACCGTGCGCGAGACGCTGCCGGAGGGCTTCCAGCGCAGCGAGTTCCTGCTGGAGCACGGGGCGATCGACATGATCGTCGACCGCCGCGAGATGCGCGACCGCATCGCCGCTCTGCTGCGCCTGCTGCTGAAGCTTCCCGCCGCCGCCGCCGCCTGAGGCGCACGCCGTCCGATGCGCACGCTCGCCGAGTGGCTCACGCTGCAGGAGTCGGTGCATCCCAAGAGCATCGACATGGGGCTGGAGCGTGTCAGCGTCGCGGCGCAGGCCCTCGGCATCGCTCCCCCCCCGTTCGCCGTCATCACCGTCGGCGGCACCAATGGCAAGGGCTCGATCGCGGCGCACGTCGAGGCACTGCTGGGGGCGCTCGGCGCATCGACCGGGCTGTTCACCTCGCCACACTTCGTCCGCTACAACGAGCGCATCCGCATCGCCGGCGCCGAGGTCGGCGACGCGGAACTGATCGCCGCGTTCGAGCGCATCGAGGCCGCGCGCGGCGACATCACGCTCACCTTCTTCGAGTACAACACGCTGGCGGCGCTGCTGATCTTCATGCGCCGGGCCGTGGACGTCGCGGTGCTGGAGGTGGGCCTGGGCGGGCGTCTCGACGCCACCAACCTGGTTGCCGCGGATGTCGCGGTGCTCGCTTCCGTCGGCTTCGATCACCGCGACTGGCTCGGTGACACGCTGGAGCTGATCGGCGCGGAGAAGGCCGGCATCTTCCGTCCCGATCGCCCGGCGGTGCTCGGCACGCCGCACATGCCGGAAAGCGTATTTGCCGCCCTCGGCCGCATCCGGGCGCGCCCGCTCGTGGCCGAGCGCGACTTCCACTGGCGCGTGCACGCCGGCGACTGGGACTACCAGGGTCCGGCACTGGCGCTGCGCGCCCTGCCGCCGTCCGCGCTCGCCGGCGCCATTCAGTACCGCAATGCCGCCACCGCGATCGCTGCGGTGCAAGCGCTGCGTGCCGGGGGCGCCGCGGCACGAGCCGCCGGCGGGGGCCGCGTGCCCCTCGCGCCGCTCGACGCGCACACGGTTGCCTCCGCGCTGGCGCGCGTGCGGCTCGCCGGACGGTTCCAGATCGTGCCGGGCGAGGTGGAATGGATCCTCGACATCGCGCACAACGAGCCGGCCGCGCAGGTGCTGGCGGCGCAGCTGCGCGAGCGACCGCTGGCGCAGCCGCGCGGCGTCTCGCCCCGGGGACGCACTTTCGCGGTGATCGGAGTGCTCGCCGACAAGGACGCCGCCGCGATCGCGGCCGCGCTCGCGTGTGTCATCGACCAGTGGATCGTGTGTGCGCTGGCCGGCCCGCGCGGCAGCGACGCCGCGCCGCTCGCGGCGCGCCTTGAGCTGCCGGCCGACAGTTACACGCTCGCCCCGAGCATCGCAGCCGGGTGCGAGCTGGCCCGCAGCCGCGCGCGTCCCGGGGATCGCGTCGTCGTGTGCGGCTCGGTGTACGCGGTGGGGCCGGCGCTGCAGTGGCTTGGGCTATACTAGCGGCTCGGGCGCGGCGGCCACGGCGCAGCAGCGCTGCCCGTGCTGTGTGTCCTTGGCTTTCACGGTTTCGCCCCCATCTCGGTGCTCAAGGTGAAAGAACGGCTGACGGGCGCGATCATCCTCGTGGTCCTGATCGTGTTGGTGGTACCCGAGCTGTTGACAGGACCGATCCGGTCCACTCCACCAGCCGCGGCCGTCGCGTCATCCGCCGAGGAACCGCCGTTACGCTCATACACGATCAATCTGGCGGAGGAAGCGCACTCGCGCACCGGGGCGCACGGCGCCAGCGGACCGCAGCAACCCGCACCGCTCGCCGCCCAGTCGGCGGACACCGCGCCCCCGGGGCCGGCGGGTTCCGCCGCGCCGGGACCGGCAGCTGCGACCACGGGTTCGGCTGCGGCGAGCGTGCGCGCCGCGGAGCACGCTGCGCCTGCGACCATGACGGCGCCGGCCGCCGCTTCCTCGGGGGCCCTGATGGTGCAACTCGGCAGCTTCGCGAGCCGCGCGAACGCCGAGCGCCTCGCGCGGCGGCTGCGCGCGCAGGGCTTCACGGTGGGCGTGTCGCAAGGGAGCTCCGGGCGGCACCTGTACCGGGTGCGCGCGGGCCCCGTCAACGACCGCGCAGCGGCCACGGAGCTGGCGGAGCACCTGCGCTCGGCCGGGCACGCCGGCTCCATCGTGCCGCAGTAATGGCCGCTGCGTGCGTGATGCGCTGCGCAGGCAGCACGTCCGATGCTCTTGTACAATTCGCGCCGCGCGGGATGACCGCGGTCACGAACGGCTGCGATGAACTCGACCGACTATCTGGTGATTCTCGCCATCGTCCTTTCCTCGGTCATCGGTGTGGTGCGCGGCTTTCTGCGCGAAGCGGTCGCGCTCGGCGCCTGGCTGATTGCGCTGTTCTTCGCCTGGCATTTCTCCGATCTCATCGAGCCGCACCTCGGCGGCCTGCTGTCCGATTCCACCGTGCGACCATGGGCGGCGCGGGTGATCATCGTCGCGCTGGTGCTGCTGCTCGGTGCCGGTATCGGGGGCGCGCTCGGGCACTTCGTGCGGCTGTCGATCTTCAGCGGCATGGACCGCCTGCTCGGCCTGCTCTTCGGTCTGCTGCGCGGCTTCGTGCTGCTCGGCGTGTTCGTCATACTCGGCCAGCTGCTGCGGCTGCAGGACGAGCACTGGTGGCGCAGCTCGCTGCTCATACCTTACGGCGAGTCGATCGCCAACGGTCTGCGCACCCTGGTAGGGGAGGGACACGTGCCCCACGCGCGCGACCAGCACGTGCGGGTATGAGGAGCTGAATCGGCCATGTGCGGCATCGTCGGCATTGTCGGAGCAAGCGCGGTCAACCAGCGCCTCTACGACGCGCTCACCGTGATGCAGCACCGCGGTCAGGACGCCGCCGGGATCGCCACCTCCTCGAACGAGGGCGAGCTGTGCGTGCGCAAGGGCAGCGGCCTGGTGCGCGATGTGTTCCAGCAGCATCACATGCTTGAGCTCAAGGGCCACGTAGGTATCGGCCACGTACGCTACCCGACGGCCGGCTGCGAGAGCGCCTCCGAGGCGCAGCCGTTCTACGTCAACGCCCCCTACGGCATCTGTCTCGCTCACAACGGCAATCTCACCAACGCCACCGAGCTCGCCGAGATCCTGATCCGCGAGGACCGGCGCCATCTCAACACCACCTCCGACTCGGAGGTGCTGCTGAACGTATTTGCCTCCGAGCTGCAGCGCGTCGGCGCATCGCGCATTACTCCGGCGGACGTATTCGCCGCGCTGAGCGCGGTGTACCGCCGCTGCCGCGGCGGCTATGCCGTGGTGGCGATGATCATCGGCCACGGCATCCTCGGTTTTCGCGACCCGAACGGCATCCGTCCGCTGGCGCTCGGCGAGCGGCGCACGCCGCGGGGCACGGAATGGATGCTGGCCTCCGAGAGCGTGGCGCTCGACAACCTGTCGTTCCGCCTGGTGCGCGACGTGGCGCCCGGGGAGGCGGTGTTCATCGACGAGCAGGGCCGGCTCCACACCCAGCAGTGCGTCGCCACCGCGCGCCATACCCCGTGCATCTTCGAGTACGTGTACTTCGCGCGCCCCGATTCGAAGATCGACAACATCTCCGTTTATCGCGCCCGCATGCGCATGGGCGACCGGCTGGCGGACAAGATCCTGCGCGCGCGCCCCGATCACGATATCCACGTGGTCATCCCGGTCCCGGACACCAGCCGCACGAGCGCGCTGCAGCTGGCGCAGCGCCTCGGCGTGAAGTATCGCGAGGGGTTCATCAAGAACCGCTACATCGGCCGCACCTTCATCATGCCCGGGCAGGAGGAGCGCGAGAAGTCGGTGCGCCGCAAGCTGAACGCCATCGACCTCGAGTTTCGCGGCAAGACCGTGCTGCTGGTGGATGACTCGATCGTGCGCGGCACGACCTCGGCGCAGATCATCGAGCTCGCCCGCGAGGCGGGCGCGGTTAAGGTGTACTTCGCCTCCGCCGCCCCGCCGGTGCGCTTCCCCAATGTCTACGGCATCGACATGCCGGCGGCGCACGAGCTGGTCGCCAGCGGCCGCAGCGTGGACGAGGTGGCCCACCTCATCGGCGCCGACTGGCTGGTCTACCAGGATCTCGAGGACCTGATCGCCGCCTGCAAGCACGAGGACGCGCGCATCGAGGAGTTCGATACCTCCTGCTTCTCCGGCATCTACGTGACCGGCGACGTGACGCCCGAGTATCTCGAGCGGCTGCAGCTCGAGCGCTCGGATGCGGCCAAGGATGCGCGCCGCGAGCGGCGCGGCAAGCTGATGGTCGTGCGCGGAAGCTGACGCGGCGCTCGCGCGCCGCTGCGCCGCGCTCATTTCTGTCCGGCATCACGGTTCTTGCGCAGCATCATGGCGGCAGCACGCCGCGCGTGCTGTAATTCAACACATGCGGCTGCTGTTGATCGAAGAAGACGCGCACCGCTGCGCGCACATCCGGCAGCGGCTCGCCTCGTGGCGCCCGCACGCACAGCTGGTGGTGCACAGCCCCGTCTCGCAGGGCGCACTCGCGCAGGAGTTCCTGGCGCAGGGTTTCGATGCGGTGCTGCTCGCCGATGAATGGCCCGGCGGCCGCGGCCTCAGCTGGGCACGCGAGCTCGCCACCCGCGCCGGCTTCGCGCCCATCGTGCTGCTGTGCCAGGGAGCCGATCCCACGGTGGCGCGCGACGCCGCCGCGCTCGGGGCCTTCACGGTGAGCCGCGAGGACCTCGAACGCGAGGCGTTCGCCCACGTGCTCGCCGCCGCCGAGCGCCGCCAGGCGCACGCGCGCGCCATCTGGCGCAGCAGCCGCGCCGGCCGCGAGACGCAGCGGTTCGGCGACGCCTTCATCCGCGGCTATCGTTGCATCCGCCGCCTCGCGGCCGGCGCCACCAGCGACCTGTACGTCGGGGAAAGCGAGCGCGCCGGGGCGCTGGTCGCGCTCAAGGTCGCCCGCGACCGCCAGGACGAGCCGCAGTCGTTGGACGGGTTTCGCCGCTTTCTGCAGGAATACGAGATCGCGCAGCGTATCGACAGCCCGGCGGTGGTGCGCTTGTACGACCTCGGCGTCAGCGACGAGCACGCCTGGCTCGTGATGGAGTACTTTGCGCTCGGCGACCTGCGCCGGCGCATGCGCGCCACTGCCCTCGCGCCGCGCGAGGCGCTGCGCTTCGCGGTCGCCATCGCCCTGGCGCTCGCCACCGTCCACGAGGCCGGCGTGCTGCACCGCGACCTCAAGCCCGGAAACGTCATGCTGCGCGAGGACGGCAGCATTGCACTCATCGACTTCGGTCTTTCCAAGGATGCTGCGCTCGCTCTCGATGTCACCGATACCGGTACGATTTTCGGCACGCCGCACTACATGAGCCCCGAGCAGGGCCACGGCGAGCCCCTCGATGCGCGCAGCGACCTCTACAGTCTCGGGGTGATCCTCTACGAGATGCTCGTGGGCGCCAAGCCGTACCGCGCCGAGAACCCCATGGCGATCGTTTACAAGCACCGCAAGGAGCCCGTGCCGCAGCTGCCGCAGCAGTTCGCGACCGTGCAGCCGGTGCTGGAGCGGATGCTGGCCAAGGTGCCGGCGGAGCGCTTCGCCGACGCGCACGAGGCGGCCGATGCGCTGGCGCGAACCCTCGGGGCGTGGCTGGCGCACGGGACGCAGGCGTGAGCCGGCCGGCCGCCGCTGCGGGCGAGTCGCCCGCCGCGCTCCTCGGCGCGCCAACACCGCCCGCCTGGGTCGGGGATGCGGTGCGCTGCTGGCCGCAGCTGCTGCTCGATCACGCCAACTGCGAGAAGAAGGCCGCCTCCACCGCGCTCTCGCTGATGTTCACCTATCCCGAGGACCGCCCGCTCACCGTCGCACTGTCACGCCTGGCGCGCGAGGAGTTGCGTCACTTCGAGCAGGTGCTGCGCGCCATGAGTGCACTCGGCGTGCCATTCGCGCGCCAGCGACCGGGACGGTATGCGCAGCAGCTGCACCGCGCGCTGCGCACCAGCGACCCCGGCCGCAAGCTCGATCTGCTGCTGGTGAGCGCTCTCATAGAGGCGCGCTCGGCCGAGCGCTTCGGCCTGCTGGCGCCGCGGCTGCCCGCGCCGCTCGCGCGGCTGTACGCGGACCTCGGGGCCTCCGAGACACGCCACTTCGCGCTCTATCTGGGCTTTGCGCGTGCCGCCGCTCCGGACGAATGGCGCGAACGGCTGGCTGCGCTCGCCGCGCTCGAAGCGCAGCTCGCGACCACCCCCGACCGTTGCCTGCGCTTTCACTCCGGTCCGCTCGAGGCGCCGCGGGCATCCTAGGCCTACAGTTGCTTACAACCGTGCGCGGCCAACTCCACAGATCCTGAGGCGGGCTGCGGCACCAAATCCGCTGCCGCAGGTCTCACTGCCCCGGTATGCTGCAGTTGACTACGCGAGGCACGATGAACGAGCGAGCGCACGTGTTGATCGTGGATGACGACCGCGAGATCCGTGGGCTGCTGGCCCAGTATCTCGAGAAACACGAATTCCGCACCACCGCAGTGCCCGACGGCAAGGAAATGCGCCGCGTACTGGAGCGCTCGCACGTCGACCTGGTGGTGCTCGACCTGATGCTGCCGGGCGAGGACGGGCTGACGTTGTGTCGCGAGCTGCGCAGCCGTTCACAGGTGCCGATCCTCATGCTCACCGCGCGCGGCGAGGACGTCGACCGCATCATCGGGCTCGAGCTCGGAGCGGATGACTACGTTGCCAAACCCTTCAACCCGCGCGAGCTGCTCGGCAGAATCAAGGCCATCCTGCGCCGCGCGGCCCACGCACCGCGCGATCCGAGTCCCGCGAGCGTCCGTGGCTTCTCCTTCGGCGGCTGGCGGCTCGATACGGTTACCCGCTCACTCACCGATGCCGCCGGCAAGGAAGTGGCCCTGAGCGGTGCCGAGTACCGCCTGCTCGCCGTGCTGCTCGGATCGGCCAATCGCGTACTCACGCGCGGGCAGCTGACCGAGCTGCTGCGCGGGCGCGATGCCGACCCCTTCGATCGCAGCATCGACGTGCGCGTCAGCCGCCTGCGCCAGATACTCGGTGACGACGCGCGCGCACCGCAGATCATCAAGACCGTGTACGGCGAGGGGTATGTCATCGGGGTCAACGTCATGAACGACTGAAGCCCATGCGGCTGTCCCTGTGGCCACAATCGCTGTTCGGGAGACTCCTGGCGGCTTCGGTCGCGGCGGTGCTGCTGGCGCAGGCCTGCGGGTTGCTGCTCATCGCCCAGGAGCGCGAGCACTTCGTGCTGCAGGGGAGCGTGCGTGAGTGGACGCGCCGCATCGCCGAAATCACGCTGATGCTGCAGCCCCTCGACGCCGCGGAGCGCACCGCCGCCGTCGCGCGGCTGTCGGCGGCGCCGCCGGGCGAGCGGCACCCGCCGCACATGTTGCCGGCCGGACCACGCGCCGAGCCGCGCGCCGCGGAGCGTGGCTTCGTGCGCCTGCCGCTGCTGTCGGACTTCGAGGAGACGCTGCGGGAGCAGCTGCGCGCCGCGCTCGGGTCCGCCTACCGCGTCGAGGTCAGCCCCACCCCGCCAGCGCCGCCGCCGGCGATCGCGTTGCCGGCGCCGTTCTCCGAAGCGCACGAGCTCGCGGCCCACCTGGCGCGCGCACAACGCTACGACGTGACGGTGCACTTTCCCGACGGCGATGCCGTGACCTACCGACTGACGCGGCTCCCCGGCGGCGCGCCGCTGCCGCGCAACCTGTTGGCCAACCTGATTCTGGTGGTACTGCTGCTGGTCATCGTGCTGTACGTCGCGGCGCGTAACATCACCCGCCCGCTGTCGGAGCTGTCACGCGCCGCCGACAGCGTCGGCCGTCACATCCGCCCGCCGCAGCTCGAGGAGCGCGGGGCGCGCGAGCTGCGCGATGCGGCGCGGGCCTTCAACACCATGCAGGACCGTTTGCGCCGCTATCTCGACAGTCGCACGCGGGTGCTCGCCGCCATGTCGCACGACCTCAAGACACCGCTGACGCGGCTGCGGCTGCAGGCGGAGACTCTCGATGACCCGGCACTGCAGGCGCGCATCGGCCGCGAACTCGACGAGATGGAGAGCATGGTGCACGAAGCGCTGTCGCTGTTCCGCGGCCTCGACGACGGCGAGCCCGCCGGCGCGGTCGACATCGACGCACTGCTCGCGCAGATCAGCGGAGAATTCACCGGCATGGGCGAGCCGGTGACCGTCAGCGGGCACGCGCTGCAGCCCTTTCTCGGCAAGCCGCAGGCGCTCAAGCGCTGTCTCACCAACCTCATCGCCAACGCGATAAAGTTCGGCGCACGCGCCGACATCCTGGTCGAGGACGGGGCGGAGCTGGTGATCCGCGTGCGCGACCACGGACCGGGCATCCCGGAGGAGGAGCTCGAGCGCGTGTTCGAGCCGTTCTACCGGCTCGAGTCCTCGCGCAACCGCGACAGCGGCGGCACCGGTCTCGGACTCTCCATCGCCCGTGACATTGCCCAGGCGCACGGCGGCTCGCTCGCTCTGGCCAATCTGCCGGCAGGCGGCCTCGAGGCAACGCTGCGGCTACCGCGCCGCCGCTGACCCACGGTGCGCCGCGTCCACCGGCGAAGCGCCCGCGCAGCGCCCTCACACTCGCTCACGATTGTTCACGGCGCTCGTGGCACGCCGCCCGCTACCGTAGGCATCGCAACGCGGGGAACCGCCTCGCAAGGAGACATTATGAAAGCCAGTGTGCTAGCGGCCGTGCTGCTGTGTGCGAGTCCGCTATTCACGATGCCGGCGCCGGCCGGTGAACCCGCTGCCGCGAGCCACATGGACAATCTCGCGACGCTGTTGGACCTGACCGATACGCAGAAAGCGCAGGTGCAGACCATCCTGCAGGAAGAACACGCCAAGATGAAGGCGAGCTTCGAGCAGGCCAAGGCCTCCGGAACCAAGCCCGACTGGCAGCAGATGAAGGCGCTGCACCAGCAGATCCAGCAGGAGACGCTGCAGAAGCTGGCGCCGGTGCTGTCGGCGACGCAGCTGAAGAAGTTCCAGATCATCCAGCAGGCGATGCACGGCCACGGCCACTTCAACCACGGCGGGCCGCCGTCCGGCGCCGCGGCGCCGGCCACGCAGAACTGACTGCTCCAGTTAAGGCTGTCAGGAGCGCGGCAGCTCGCGTAATTGATAGCTGCCGCGCTCGTAGCGCAGGTAGCTTCCCTGCTGATGCCAGGCGCCGAGCACGATGCGCTGTGCCGGCTGACCATCGAGCTCGAGGTCGTGCACACCCGGACGGTGGGTGTGGCCGTGGATCATGCGCCGCACCTGGGTCGCGCGGAACGCCGCCGCCACCGCCGCGGCATTCACGTCCATGATGTAGGGGACCGTGCGGGCGATGTGCCGCCGGCTGCCGACGCGTGCCTCGTGTGCCAGCAGCTCGCGTGAGCTGCGCGGCAGGGCGAGGAAGCGTCGCTGCCAGGCCGGTGCGCGCACGATGCTGCGCAGCTCCTGATAGGCATGGTCGTCGGTGCACAGCGCGTCGCCGTGGGTGAGCAGCACGCGCTCGCCGTCGAGCTGCGCGATCACGGGATCGCTGAGCAGACGGCAGCCGCTGCGCGCGCTGAAGCCGCTGCCGAGCAGGAAATCGCGGTTGCCGTGCAACGCGAAGCAGGCGACGCCACCGGCGGTCAGCACCCGCAGCGCGCGGCAGACACGCTCATTGTCGGGCTGCCGGTCATCGTCACCGACCCATGCCTCGAACAGGTCGCCGAGGATGTAGAGTGCTTCGGCGCGCGCGGCTTCGCCGGCGAGGAAGCCCAGAAACTGTTCGGTGGCTTGCGGCGCCCCGGCGTCCAGGTGCACGTCCGAGACAAAGAGACGCGCCATCCGCGCTCACTTCGGCGACAGGATGGTGTTCTGGGCCGGCGGGTTCATGGGGGTCGCGGGTGCGGCGGCCGCACCCGGCGAGATGATCTCCATTTTCTCTATGATCACCGGCTTCAACGGGGCATCGCTCTTGAAGGGCCCGCTGGCGCCGGTGGGCGTCTCGCCGATGCGATCGATGACGTCCATGCCCTGCACGACGCGGCCGAACACCGCGTAGCCCCAGCGCGTCGGCACGGGGTCGAGATCCGGATTGTCGACCAGGTTGACGTAGAACTGCGCATTGCCGGAGTGGGGAGCTTCGCCGCGCGCGAGCCCCACCGTGCCGCGCTTGTTCTGCAGGCCGTCGCCGGATTCGTTGAACAGGTTCTCGTGGGTCGGTTTGAGCTTGAGCGTCGTCGCGTCGTGCCCGCCGCCCTGGATGACGAAGTTCGCGATCACGCGGTGGAACAGGGTGTTGGTGTAGAAGCCCTCGCGCACGTAGCGCAGAAAATTGGCGCTGGTGAGCGGGGCGCGTTCGTCGCGCACCTCGATGACGAAATCGCCCAGAGTGGTGGTGACCCTGACCCGGGTGTTCGGCTCGTCGGCGCGTGTCACGCCGCTCGACAGCACCGACCCCAGCAGCAGGCCGGCGAACAGGGCAATCCGGATCCGGGGCTGAGTGAGCATCGATCCTCCGCTGTCATCGGCTACACGCGCCGGCCGCGAATTCTATAGCAACGCAGCGCACCGCGACGCTTTGTTGCGATTCGCGGGTTTCCCGTAACATGGCGTTATGAGCGCGCGTGCCACCTCCCCGCCGCATGCCGCCGGGCCGCCGGTCACCCGCTTTGCCCCGAGCCCCAGCGGCGAGTTGCATCTGGGAAATGCGCGCACGGCGCTGTTCAACCAGCTGCTCGCGCGGCAGGGCGCCGGAAGGTTCCTGCTGCGCATCGAGGACACCGACAGCCAACGCAGCAGCGAGGCTTACACCCAGGCGCTGATGGCCGACCTGTGCTGGCTCGGCATCGAGTGGGACGCGGGGCCGGACCGCGAGGACGAGCGCGGGCCCTACCGGCAGTCGCAGCGCGGGCCGCTGTACGCCCGCCACCTCGAGGCGCTCGAGCGGCAGGGGGTCGTCTACCCGTGCTTCTGTACGCCGCTCGAGCTGTCGCTGGCGCGCCGCGCGCAGCTGGCCGCCGGCAAGCCGCCGCGCTACGCGGGCACCTGCCGCGAGCTACCCGCGGCTGAGCGCGAGCGCCGCCGCCAGCAGGGCGTGCCGGCGACGCTGCGCTTTCGCGTGCCGCCGGGCGAGCGCGTCGAGTTCGCGGACCTCGTGCACGGCCCACAGACCTTCCTCAGCGACGATATCGGCGACTTCGTGGTGCGGCGCGCCGACGGCTCCGCGGCCTTCTTCTTCTCGAACGCGGTGGATGATGCGCTGATGGGCGTCACGCAGGTGCTGCGCGGCGAGGACCATCTCACCAACACGCCGCGCCAGCTGCTGATCCTCGCGGCCCTGGGGCTGCGCGCCCCGGCCTACGGGCACGTCGCGCTGCTGCTGGGGGCCGACGGCGCGCCGCTCTCCAAACGCCACGGCGCGTCCAGTGTGCGTGAGTACCGCGAGCGCGGCTACCAGCCCGCCGCGCTGATCAACCATCTGTTCCGGCTCGGCCACTCGAGCCCGCTCCAGGGGCTGCTCACGCTCGATGAGATGACGCGGGCATTCGATCCCGCGCACCTGGGGCGCGCCCCGGCGCGCTTCGATGAGCAGCAGCTGAACGTCTGGCAGAAGGATGTGGTGCATCGGCTGACTCCGGAAGCCGCACGCGCCTGGCTCGCGCCGGTGCTGCCGCCGGCACTGGATGAGCGTGCCGCGGCGGCCTTCACGAGCGCGCTGCTGCCGAACCTGCTGCTGCCCGAGGACGCGCGGCCCTGGGTGGATATCGTTTTTGGCGGACCGCCGGCCCTCGAGCCGGCGGGCGAGGAGCTGGTGCGTCAGGCGGGCGCCGGCTACTTCTCGGCCGCCGCGGCCGCGGCCGCCAGGGACGGCAACGACCTGCCGGCGATCGCAGGCGCGGTGCGTGCGGCCACCGGGCGCAAAGGAGCGGACCTGTACATGCCGCTGCGCGTTGCGCTCACCGGGCGCGCGCACGGCCCGGAACTGGCACCGCTGCTCAAGGCGATGCCCCCCGGCAAGGCGCGGGAGCGGCTGGCGCGCTTCGCATGATCCGCATTCACAACTCGCTGAGCGGCGAAAAGCAGGAGCTCAGGCCTATCGTGCCGGGCACGCTGCGCATGTACGTGTGCGGCCTCACCGTGTACGACTACGTGCACATCGGCCATGCCCGCATGCTGCTGGTGTTCGACATGGTGAGTCGCTATCTGCGGCACCGCGGCTACCGTCTGATCTATGTGCGCAACATCACCGACATCGACGACAAGATCATCCGGCGGGCGGCCGAGAACGGTGAGCCGGTCGGCACGCTCACGCAGCGCTTCATCGAGGCGATGAACGAGGACTGCGAGCGTCTCGGTATCGCCCGTCCCGATCACGAGCCGCGCGCTACCGAGTACGTGCCGCAGATCATCGCAATGATCAGGCAGCTGCTCGAGCGGGGCTATGCCTATGTCGCGAGCAACGGTGATGTGATGTACGCCGTGGCGCGCTTCGCCGGTTACGGCAGGCTCTCCGGCAAGCGCCTCGCGGACCTGCGCGCCGGGGCGCGCGTCGAGGTGGACGAGTCCAAGCGCGACCCGCTCGATTTCGTGCTGTGGAAGCAGGCGAAGCCGGGCGAGCCGGCCTGGGACTCGCCTTGGGGCCGCGGGCGGCCCGGCTGGCACATCGAGTGCTCCGCCATGTCGACCGCACTGCTCGGCACGCATTTCGATCTGCACGGCGGCGGCCTCGACCTCAAATTCCCGCATCACGAGAACGAGATCGCGCAGTCCTGCGCCGCGACCGGCGACAGCTTCGTGAATCTGTGGATGCACAACGGCTTCGTCAACGTCGCCGAAGAGAAGATGTCGAAGTCGCTCGGTAACTTCTTCACGCTGCGCGAGGTGCTGCCCACGCTGCGCCATCCCGAGGTGCTGCGCTACTTCGTGCTCTCGAGCCACTACCGCGGGCCGATCAACTTTTCCCCCGACCAGCTCGAGCAGGCGGACGCGGCGCTCGGACGGCTCTACACGGCGCTGCGCGAGCTGCCGGTGGTGACGCCGTGGACCGGCGAGCATACGGCCAGCTTCCTCGCCAGCATGGACGATGATTTCAACACCCCCGAGGCGCTCGCGGTGCTGCAGGGCCTCGCGCGCGAGATCAATACGGCCAGGGACGGCGGCGACACCACGCGGGCCGCGTTGCTGGCAGCAGAGCTCACCGCCCTTGGCAGCGTGCTGGGACTGCTGTCGGTGCCGCCGGCGCAATGGTTCCGGCTCGCCAGGCCGGCCACGCGCGCGCCAACGGGCGAGGGTGCGCCGATCGCCGCGGGCGGCATCTCGGATGCGGAAGTGGAGCAGCGCATCGCGGCGCGCGCCGCGGCACGCCAGGCAAAGCGCTGGGCCGAGTCAGACCGTATCCGCGATGAGCTCGCGGCCCTTGGGGTCATTCTCGAGGACCAGCCGGGCGGCCGGAGCACCTGGCGGCGCGCCTAGCGCCGCCGCGCGCGCTTCCGTATGATTTTTACCCCCGGGTCGGGGCATGGCGCAGTCTGGTAGCGCATCTGCTTTGGGAGCAGAGGGTCGGGGGTTCAAATCCCTCTGCCCCGACCAATCCACCCTGTGTCCATTCCGGTCACATAGGTAACACTTTCGCGGCGAAGGGGCTTGCCGTGCTCTCTATCCATGAGAGCGTGAGAGCGTGCCCGGGCACTAGCCGCCCGCGAGCAGTTCGCGTGCCAGCACGGCGCGCAGCTGCTCGAGGTCGTGAAGGCGCTGCGCTGCCTTGCGCATGGCGCGCACGTCGATGGCGGCGGCCGAGCGCAGCGCGCCATATTCGCGGCGCGCCACTTCCAGCGCCTCGAGCGTGCTGCGCCAGCGCGCGCTCAGCGTCTGCCGCGCGGCGCCGGTGACGGCCGCTCGCCAGCGCGCCCGAGAGGGTGCCTCTGACATAACACCTGCAGCAGTAACAACAACGGCGTGATGCGCGCGGCGTATGACAGGCCGCGGTCGCGAGCCTTACAGAACTGTTGCGAGTCGTACCGGTGCAAACCTGCCGGCAGCGGTCAGGTTTGGCCCGGCGCGATGTCGCGCACTCGAGCTGCCCGGGCAACCAAAGCCTTGACAATAGCAGCCTAGGCAAGTATCGTTCGCGGCAAGCTCCCCGGGAGAGGAAGCGGCCAACCCCCGGAGGGGAGCGCCGGCCCCCGAAGGGGAGATTTTCACGGAGCACGACTATGGGCGACATTTACGACAACGCGACGTACCAGCCGTGCCGCAGCATCGGGGCGTTCCTCGGGCGCGTGCGGACTGAGATGCTGGCAGCGCTCGATCGGGAGCTGGCCGCGGACAAGCGGCTCGCGGCCCTCGAGATGAGCGCCGCCCAGTACATCATCATCGCCAACCTGACGGGCCCGGGAGAGCCCCGGTCGGCCGCGGACCTGTGCAAGGGCATCTCGTATGACGCCGGCGCCATGACGCGCATGCTCGATCGCCTCGAGGGCAAGGGACTGATCCGCCGCAGCCGCAGCGTCCACGATCGTCGGCTGGTGCATCTGGAGCTGACCGAGGAGGGTCGTGCCGCATACCCGCGCATGCGCGAGATCTCGCTGATGGTGGCGAACCGCTTTCTGCGCGGCTTCACCCGGAGCGAGGCGCGGCAATTGGAGAGTTTTCTCACGCGCATGCTCGAGAACGCTCAGGGCGTGGCGCCGCGCGTCAGCGCCTGAGAGCGCGGGCTATTTTTTTGGCCGAATACCTGCCTGGGCATTCTCGGACGAGACAGCTATAGAGGAATCAGCAGACAAAGGATGGTTATGAGCACGCAGAACACCAGGACGGCAACCCCCGTGAACCGACGCTGGCACTGGCTCGGCGCGGTTGCGGCGGTTTCCCTGACCGCGGCGCTCGTCTACGGCATCTATTGGGCGCAGGTGTTGCGTTATCACCAGACAACCGACGACGCCTATGTGGGCGGTAACGTGGTACAGATCACGCCGCAGATCTCCGGCACCGTGGTGGGGATCGGTGCCGACGACACGCAGTTTGTGAAGGCCGGGCATCCGCTGGTGCGCCTCGACCAGGCGGATGCGCGCGTGGCGCTCGATCAGGCCGAGGCGCAGCTCGCACGCACGGTGCGCGACGTACGCAATCTCTTCGCCACGACCTCGCAGCTCGAGGCGGCGGTGCAACTGCGCGAGACCGACCTGAGCGGCGCGCAGAGCGATCTCGCGCGCCGCCAGCGGCTGGGCACCTCGGGTGCGGTATCCGCCGAGGAGCTGCAGCACTCGGCGGATGCGGTCAAGGCCGCACAGGCGGGCCTGCTCGCCGCCCAGCAGCAGCTCGCCGCCAATCGCGCCCGCGTCGATGGCACCACGCTGAAAGATCACCCGCAGGTGCGCGATGCCGCCGCCGCGGTACGCAACGCCTACCTGACGCTCGCGCGCACCGAGCTGCCGGCGCCGGTGGCCGGCTTCGTGGCGCGGCGCAACGTGCAGCTCGGGCAGCGTGTCGGCCCCGGCGCACCGCTGATGGCGGTGGTGCCGCTCGACCAGGTTTGGGTCGACGCCAACTTCAAGGAACCGCAGCTCGCGCGCATGCGGGTCGGGCAGCCCGTGAGCCTCACCGCCGATCTCTACGGCGCGCGCGTCATCTATCACGGCACGGTCGCCGGGTTCGGAGCGGGGACCGGCGCAGCCTTTGCGCTGCTGCCGGCGCAGAACGCGACCGGCAACTGGATCAAGATCGTGCAGCGCGTGCCGGTGCGTATCGCGCTCGACCCGCGGGAAATCGCCGCGCACCCGCTGCAGATCGGCCTGTCCATGAAAGCCGACGTCGATGTGCGCGGCAGTGTCGACGGCGCGCGCCTCCCGCAGCTCGCGAGCACCGCCGCGGCCTGGTCGACCGACGTGTTCGGCTCGAGCGATGCGCTGGCGGATGCACGCGTGCAGGCGATCATCACCGCCAACCAGTCGGGCGCCGCGGCGCGCGCGCTGGCTGCCCGCACCGCCCCGGGCACCGACCTGCTGGCGAATACGCACCTCGCCGGCACGGCGCACCACCTGCACTGAGGGCGCGTCGGGCGGCGCGAGAGGATCCGGCGTATGTCCGGGCAACAGGGCGAACAACCGGCGGCGGGCGCAGTGGCGCATGAGGCACCGGCGCCGCTCACCGGCGCGAAGCTCGCCATCGGCACGGTGGCGTTGTCACTCGCCACCTTCATGAACGTGCTCGACACCTCGATCGCCAACGTGTCGCTGCCGGCGATCGCCGGTGACCTCGGTGTCTCGCCCGACCAGGGCACGTGGGTGATTACCTCGTTCGGCGTCGCCAACGCCATCTCGCTGCCGCTGACGGGCTGGCTGACGCGCCGGTTCGGTCAGGTGCGGCTGTTCACCGCTTCGGTGGTGCTGTTTGTGCTCGCGTCTCTGCTGTGTGCACTGGCGCCGAATCTGTCGCTGCTGATCCTGTTCCGGGTGCTGCAGGGCGTGGTCGCCGGCCCCATGATCCCGCTGTCGCAGGCGCTGCTGCTGGCGAGCTACCCACGCAACCGCGCCGGCACGGCGCTCGCCATGTGGTCCGTCACGACGCTGGTGGCGCCGGTCGTCGGACCGCTGCTCGGCGGCTGGATCACCGACAACATCTCCTGGCCGTGGATCTTCTATATCAACCTGCCGGTGGGTATCGGAGCGGCCATTGCCACCTGGGCGCTCTATCGGCGGCGCGACAGCGCGACCGCCCGGGTGCCGGTGGATGGGGTGGGGCTGGGGTTGCTCGTGATCTGGGTCAGCGCGCTGCAGATCATGCTCGATAAGGGCAAGGACCTCGACTGGTTCAACTCCGGGGTGATCGTGGCGCTCGCCGGCGTGGCACTCGTCGGGTTCGTGATCTTCGTGATCTGGGAGCTCACCGAGCAGCACCCGATCGTCGACCTGTCGTTGTTCCGCTCGCGCAATTTCTCCGTGAGTACAGTCGCGATGCTGTGCGCCTACGGGCTGTTCTTTGGCAACGTGGTGCTGCTGCCGCTGTGGCTGCAGCAGTACATGGGCTACACGGCGACGCTCGCCGGCTGGGTGCTCGCGCCGGTCGGCCTGCTCGCCATCGCGCTGAGCCCGGTGGTGGGGCGCCTGGTCGATCGCGTCGATCCCCGCATCCTGGTCACCATCTCGTTCGCCGTGTTCGCGTTGGTATTGTTCATGCGCTCGCATTTCACCACCGACGCCACCATCGGGACACTGATGTTGCCGACCATCATCCAGGGCGCAGGCATGGCGGCGTTCTTCATCCCGCTGGTGACTCTCTCGCTCGCCGGGCTCCCGCCGCAGCGCATTCCCGCGGCCTCGGGCCTGTTCAATTTCGCGCGCATCACTGCGGGCGCCTTCGGCACCTCGATCACCACCACGGTCTGGGACCGGCGTGCCACGCTGCACCATGCGCAGCTGATCGAGCATCTCGCCCCGGGCGACCCGCTGACTTCCCAGGCTCTCGGCAACCTGCAGGCGGGCGGCATGGGGACCAGTCAGAGCTACGCTCTGCTCAACCGCCTGGTCGACTCGCAGGCGTTCATGCTCTCGGCAAACGACATCTTCTACGTCTCAGCGCTCGCCTTCCTCGGCCTGATCGCGCTGGTGTGGCTCGCACGGCCGATTCGCGATGTGGGCGCTGCGGCGGCGGCCTCCGGCGCTCACTGAGACAGCGGCTCAGCGTCCCTCGGTACGACGGCCCGCCGCGCGCAGCAGCCGCGGTGGCACGAACCACACGAGCTTGCCGCGGGCCGCGCGCGGCCTGCCGTCAAATGCAACCAGTGCGACTCCCATCTTGCGGAACTCGAAGGCGGCGCCCCCGGCGTTTCCCGACAGGCAGGTGGCGAGCAGGTGGCTGAGGTCCGGCTCGTGTCCCACGATCGCGACCCGCTGGCTGGCGCTCCCGGCGAGGAGGGCGAGCAAGGCGTCCGGTGAGCCACCGGGCGCAAGCAGCGGACAGGTCGTGGCTTTCGGCCAGGCGGCGAACTGGGTGAGGATCGCCGCCGTTTGACGGGTCCGCAGCAGCGGGCTCGTGAGCACGCGCGCCGGCCGCGGTGCGACACGCCTCAGCCCCGCGGCCGCGCGACGCGCACGCGTCATGCCGGGCGCTGACAGCGGCCGCTCGGCATCGTCAGGCCAGCGCTTCGCGTCGCGCTCGCAGGCGATGGCGTGTCGGATGATGAGCAGCTCCATATCCGGGAGCCGCGGCCGTCAGTGCTTGACCGGCCGCAATTCGAGCTCGGGCGCGCGCCCGATGGGGGAGAGGTCGGCCGCTGCGACCTGGGCGCCGGGGTCGGGCTGGTCCGCCGGCGCCTGGCTGGTCGCGCCCGCGGTGTCGGTCAGCTGTCCCAGTCGGGCGCGCAGCGCGCGCCAGCGCCTGCCGCACACCTTGCGCCAGGAGCGGATGAGCGTCTCGCGCACCTGGGCATTGACCCGCGCATGCTGCTCGGCGAGACGCCCCATCAGGAACAGGGTGGCGGGCGGCAGGCCGCTCGCGGGATCGCCGGCGAGCGCGGCGAGGCGGTTCTGCGCCATGTACGAGTCCTGGTGTGCGCCGAGGCGGTCCTGCAGCCGGCGCAGTGGCTTGAGCAGGTCATCGGCCGGCTTGCCGAACAGGCCCGCTCCGCACTCGGTCGCGTAGCGAAGCTGCTTCGCACGGCGGCGCACCTGGTGGTAGTCCTCCATGGACGACTTGGAGCGCAGCCTGCTGACCGACTTGCGCAGCTTGCGGAAGCGGCGCTGCACACGTTCGGGCATGATCGCCATGGCGGGGTCCGCGCCGTTCATTGCGGCATTTTCCGCGGCTGCCTGCATCAACGTGTCCAGCCAGCGCCGCGTCGGCTCGGAGTCGAGCGCGCGCACCATGCGGGCACGCGCCCGGGTGCGCTCGCTCTCAAGGTAGACGCGCAGCGGTTCCGCCGCCGCGCGCTCCTGCTCGGGCAAGTCGGCGCAATAGCGGGTGAGCTCGGCGAGCTGAACGTCGACGTCCCGCGCAGCACCGAGACTGCGCAGCACCGCCTTCGTGGTCTTGCGCGCGCGCACCAGTGGTGCGGGCAGCTGACGCTTGAACATGCCGAGGGTCGCATCGATCCGCCGCGCGGCAACGCGTAGCTGGTGCAGCTCCTCGGGATCCTCTCCGAGGCGCGCGCCCGGCTCGTGCCTGAGCCACAGGGCGAGCAGGCGGCGCAGCTCCGCCATCGCCACGTCGTGCGCCGTGGTGGTCGTGTCGAACGGGTGCTCCGGGCGTGTCAGCGCGGCCACGCCTGCCGGCGCGAAATCACCGACAGCGCCGGCAGGGGCCGGCCCAGGTGCGCTTGCGGGAATCTTCATTAACGGTCGAGTCGAGAGGTTCGCGTCAGTGTAACAAAAGGCGCCGCCCCCGGTGCTGGGGTTGCCGGCGGCCCGGGGGCACAACACGCGCGAATCATGCGCAGCGACATCCACTGAACGTCGACCGCCGGCGCGGCGCCGGAAGAGCTACTCTATCCGGGCGGCCGAGCACTGCGGAAATTGACGCTCCTTAAGCCACTTACGTATCATTCGCGGCCCCGTGCGGCGGGGCCGGCTCGGCTTGGGGCGCTCTTCAGGGGTCGTGCCCGTAGCTCAGGCGGATAGAGCATCGGCCTTCTAAGCCGAGGGTCGCAGGTTCGAGTCCTGCCGGGCACGCCAGCCGCGCGGCGACACGAGGACGGACGGTGGACGTAGCTCAGTTGGTAGAGCCCCGGGTTGTGATCCCGGTTGTCGTGGGTTCGAGTCCCATCGTCCACCCCACTTGCCCCGTGATGCGCAGCAGGCAAAAGCCACGCCTTTTGCCTGCGGTCAACGAAGTAATGTCCGCTGAAAGTGCCGCAGGCGACTTTCAGCCAATGAACAAGGGCCGTTAGCTCAGCTGGTAGAGCAGGAGACTCTTAATCTCTTGGTCGTAGGTTCGATCCCTACACGGCCCACCAAATAAAGCCTAAACACAAGCACTTACGAGCACACACGGCGTAAGTGCTTTTTTGTTTCTCCCATTTCGTGCATATTTCGTGCACCGACTTACTCGCTGCAACACGCACGAGAAGGGAGCGAAGATGGCAAGCATTCAGACCATCAAGTCCGACATCACCGGCGCAGTCACCTACCGTGCGCAGGTGCGAGTTAAAGGTCATCCGACCGAGAGCCAGACGTTCAGCACCCGCAAGAAAGCCGAGAGCTGGGCCAAGGCGCTCGAGTCGGCCATCGAGGACGGCCGACACTTCCCGCAACGCAAGTCACGCCGCACGCTCTTTGCTGAGCTCGTGAACCGTTACCGCGAGAGCGCGCTCAAGGAATTGCCGTCGCTCAGCGCCGGGAAGCGCGAGCAGCACCTCGACTGGTGGGTGAAGCGCCTCGGAGGCCGCACGCTCGCGGAGATAACGCCTGACCGCATCG
>DASYNX010000016.1:0-2843 GCA_036008385.1 Steroidobacteraceae bacterium | reverse complement strand
GCAGCTCGAAGGCACGGTGCTCGGCGCCGAAGGGGCCGACGGCGGCGCACAGGTGAAGGCGGTCTGCACCAAGAAGGGCATCACGCTCATCGCGCTCGAGAGCCCGGGCATGTGGCATCAGGTGGGTTTTCTGGCGGATGCGTTCCAGGTCTTCAAGCAGCACGGTATGTCGGTGGATCTCGTGTCTACCTCCGAGACCAACGTCACGGTGTCGCTGGATCCGGCGGCCAACACCCTCGACAACACGCGCGTCGCCGAGCTGGTCGCCGACCTCTCGCGGCTGTGCCGCGTACAGGTGATCGGCCCGTGCGCCTCGGTGAGCCTGGTCGGGCGCAACATCCGCGCGATCCTGCACCAGCTCGGCGGCGCGTTCGAATTCTTCGAGGAACAGAAGATCTACCTGGTAAGCCAGGCCGCCAACGATCTGAACTTCACGTTCGTCGTCGATGAGAACCAGGGCAGCCGCCTGGTCGGGCAGCTCCACGAACTGCTCATCCGCCCCGTGCCGGGCGACAAGGTGCTCGGACCCACCTGGCAGCAGCTGTTCTCGCAGCCGCCGGCGGGCGAGGCTGCGCCCGCGCCCTGGTGGCGCGCCAAGCGTGCGCAGCTGCTCTCGGCGCTCGCTGCGGAGGAGGCCGCCTACGTCTACGATCTGCAGGTGGTCGCAGGCGCTGCGCAGGCGCTGCGCGCCTTGAGCGCCATCGCCCGCGTGCACTACTCGATGAAGGCGAATCCGCACCCGCAGATCCTCGCGGTGCTGCGCGCGCAGGGCATCGACTTCGAGTGCGTCTCGCGCGGGGAGGTCGAGCGGCTGCAGGGGCAGTTTCCCGAGCTCGACCCGCAGCACATCCTCTACACGCCAAATTTCGCGGCCCGCAGCGAGATCGCCTGGGCGCTCGCGGCCGGTGTGCGCGTCACGGTCGACAACACCTACGTGCTCGCCAACTGGCCGCAGCTGTTCCACGGGCACGAGATTTTCGTGCGCATCGACACCGGGGTCGGGCGCGGCCATCACGATCACGTGCGCACCGCCGGCACGCGCTCGAAGTTCGGCGTGCAGCTGTCGGAACTGCGCGTGCTCGCCGGTCTTGCCCGGGCCGCGGGCGCGCGCATCGTCGGATTGCAGGCGCACGTGGGCAGCGGCGTCTTCGACGTCACCAGCTGGGAGCACACGGCGCGCGTGCTCGCCGGCGCCGCCAAGGGGTTCGAGGACGTGCGCGTCATCGACATCGGCGGCGGCCTCGGGGTCCCGGAGCACCCGGAGCAACCGCAGGTGGACCTCGGCAAGCTCGACACGCTGCTGCTGGCGGTGCGCGCCGAACATCCGCAGCTCGCGCTGTGGCTTGAGCCGGGGCGATACTTCGTCGCCGCCGCCGGGGTGCTGCTCGCGCGCGTGACGCAGCTCAAGAGCAAGGGCGGCGTGCGTTTCGTCGGCGTCACGACCGGAATGAACTCCCTGATCCGCCCGGCGCTCTATGGTTCGTATCATGAAATCGTTAACCTCACGCGCGTCGATGAGCCCGCGACGGAACTCGTCAGCGTCGTCGGTCCGATCTGCGAAAGCGCCGACGTGCTCGGCCATGATCGGCTGCTGCCGGTGACGCGCGAGGGGGACGTGCTCTTGATCGCCAACACCGGCGCCTACGGGCGCGCCATGAGTTCTCACTACAATCTGCGTCCTCCGGCCGCGGAGCTCTTCATCTGAAACGCGTGAAACGCGTGGTTCTGTTCAGCGCCGGCGTCGCGGTGCTGGCAGCGCTCGGTTACCTCATCTATCTTGATCGTCTGGTCACCAAGCAGTTCGAGGGACGCCGCTGGACGCTGCCCGCGCAGGTGTATGCCGCGCCGCTGGAGCTCTACGCGGGCCTGCCGCTGACTCCCACCGAGCTGGAGCAGGAGTTGCAGCGGCTGCACTACCGGCGCGCCGAGAAGGCCGATCGCCCGGGCAGCTACCGCCTGAGCGGCGCGCAGCTGGAGGTGGCGCTGCGACCGGCGCGTTTTGCCGATGAGGCGCGCCCGGCCCAGCAGCTGAATATCATCCTCGGACCCAAGGCCCTGGAGAGCCTGCACGATGCCTCCGGGCATGAGGTACCGGTGCTGCGCCTGGAGCCGCTGCTCATCGGCAGTATCTTCCCGATCCACGGCGAGGATCGCATCGTCGTCGCGCCCGAGGAGGTGCCGGCGCTGCTGCCCGCGGCCCTGAAAGCGGTCGAGGACCGCAAGTTCGACACGCACCACGGCGTGGACCCGAGCGGCATGCTGCGCGCGCTGTGGGTGAACATGCGCGCCGGCCAGATCGAGCAGGGCGGCAGCACCCTCACGCAGCAGCTGGTGCGCAGCTACTTCCTCAGCTCGCGCCAGACGCTCTCGCGCAAGCTGCGCGAGGCGCTGATGGCGATGGCCCTCGACGCACACTTCAGCAAGGCCGATCTCATGAACGCCTACATCAATGAGATCTTCCTCGGCCAGGACGGCGACCGCGCCATCCACGGGTTCGGTCTGGCGAGCCAGTTCTATTTCGGCAAACCGCTCGCGGAGCTGGATCTGTCGGAAGTGGCGCTGCTCGTGGCGATCGTGCGCGGACCTTCGTACTACGATCCGCGCCGGCACGCCGATCGGGCGCGCCTGCGGCGCGATCTGGTGCTCAAGGTGATGGCCGACCAGGGCGTCGTGAAGCCCGATGAGGCGAGCGCCGCCGCCCAGCGCCCGCTCGGGGTCACGAGCCGCCCCGCCGGCGCCTACTACCCCGCGTACCTGGATTTCGTGCGACGCACGCTGCGGCGCGACTACCGCGAAGCGGATCTCACCGAGGCGGGGTTGCGCATCTACACCAGCCTCGAGCC
>DASYNX010000015.1:0-2546 GCA_036008385.1 Steroidobacteraceae bacterium | reverse complement strand
GGTCTTGCCGCCATCGGCCGAGAACGCCTGCTCGAAGCGACACGAGTCGGCGCTGATGTCCTTGATCACGAAACGCACCAGTATCGCGCGCTCGCCGAATGACTCCTGGTCGTAGAACTCGCCGCGACCGTTCTTGAACTCACCGATCGTCGGTGGCCCCAGGGTACCGCTCGCGCTGTTGGAGAAGTTAAGACTCCACTGGTGGGAGACCGGGTTGTACAGCCGCAGCGACAGCCCTTCGATGTGACCTGCGGGCCCGGCCACCTGCAGTTCCACAAGATTGGCACGACCACCCCAGATCTTGCGCACCACGGAAGTGCCCTCGTATTCCACCCAGCTGCTCGAGCCGCTCAGCGGGCGCTGCAGACGCCTGATGTGGGTTTTCCAGGTGCCGATCTCGAAATCGAAATCGTGTTCGCCACCGCGCGCGTCGGTGGCCGAGGCCGCAGGCTGCGCCGGGGTGGTCAGCTGCGCGCCGAGCGCCAGTACCGCGCAGGCGCCCCAGCGCGCGAGGCGCGACGTCGAGCATTTCATCGGGGCGTCCTTGCGGGTGGTACTCGGGCGATCATGCGAGGCCGCATGCCCGTGTCCAGGTGCCACTTCGAGTCCGGCGCTTAGGACCACCGTGCGCCGCGGCCGCTGGCGCACATTCCCTGCCGTGCGCATCCTCACAGGAACGCCGCCCACACCGAGACCGCCGCGGCTCCGATCACGAGCAGCCAGACGCGCTTCAAGGCTAGGACTCCTGTGCCCAGACCGCCGGCGATGGTGCCCACGACCGAGTAGCAGCTGCGCACGTCGAGGCGCCAGCGACGCGCGGCGGCGATGCGTGCCGTCACCGCGGCAACAAACGGCTCAGCGGCCAGGGGTTGCTCGCCGGAGGCGAAGCTGTGCAGCAGGCGTGCATCCAGATCATCCGACATGGGCGTGCTCCTGAACGGAATGGTAGGCACTCAGCAGCGCGCGCAGCCGTTCGCTGCCGCGCCGCACGTGCGATTTCACGGTACCCAGCGGCAGCGCGGTGGCGCTGCTGATCTCGCCGTGGCTCATGCCCTCGCTGTAGGCGAGCACCACACACAGGCGCTCCTGCGGCGCCAGCTGTGCGAGCGCGCGGTCAAGATCCAGTTGCGTATCCGGGGAGGTGGCGCTGCCGGGCGCCGCCCCGAGTTCCTCGGGGTCCAGCGCCACCGCCGGCGGGGGCGCCGCGCGCACGTGCTCGAGCCAGGTGTTGACGGCGAGCCGCCGCAGCCAGGCGCCGAAGGCAGCCACGGAGCGCAGCTGCGGCAGCGCGCGCCACGCCTTGAGGAAGGTCTGCTGGGCCAGATCGTCAGCGAGCGCAGCGTCGCGGCTCAGGCGGCGTAACAGATTGCGCAGCGCCGACTGCCGGCGCCGCACGAGCTCGCAGAAGGCCGCCGCATCGCCGTTCATGGCGAGCGCGACGACGGTCGCCTCAGCGACCTGGCCGAGCGCGAGCACGGGGAGAGCTGCCGTCACACCGGCCCGCGAGTTCCTTTGTATTTCTGCACGATGCGCGCCGCGACCACGAGGCCCGTGCCGACGCACAGTGTCACGACGCCCCCGCCCAGGACGGGCCAGACGGCTTCCGGCGCCACCCGCTCGAGGATAAAGGCGAGCAATCCCACGCCGACGCCGGCGGAGATGGCGATGACGCCGCTTACCCACAGGGTGAGTGGGTTGATGCCGGCCGGCTGCGCCGGGGCCATGAGCCGCTCGACGATGCTCGGGTCCAGCTGCTGGCCCTTCTCGATCGCAGCGCGCAGGGGCTCGAGGGTGAGCTGGCGCTTCTTGTAGTCGGCGACGATACCGGCGACGGTCGCGATCGCCACGAAGGTCCAGAAGGCGATAGCCACCGCAAAAGGTCCAAAATCCATGGTCTGCTCCTCAAAGGGCCGGGTAGGGCTAGCGTAAAGATGCGCCGGCGGGTGGTTTTGGATGCAGTGGCCCCGCCTGCGC
This sequence comes from Steroidobacteraceae bacterium, assembly GCA_036008385.1. Lineage (GTDB taxonomy): Bacteria > Pseudomonadota > Gammaproteobacteria > Steroidobacterales > Steroidobacteraceae > 13-2-20CM-66-19. The sequence continues at coordinate 572 of DASYNX010000015.1, read as the reverse complement.
CCTAAGGCGCGTCTGCCGCGAGTGCCGCGAGCAGGGTGCGGGCGAATTCGGGGCCCTTGCCGGCCTCTTCGTGCTTGAAATAGACGAACACCTCGCGGCAGTGACCCGCCCGGGCCTGGATCACCGCCGCCCAGCGTGCCAGATCCTGCGCCGTATAGCCCTCGTCGCGCAGGCGGAAGTACGCGTAGTCGGCCGTGATCTCAACCGGGGTTGAGAACTTCTCGCTGTCGGCGATGCACAGGGCAACGTTACGCGCCTTCAGCCGGGCGAAGACCTCCGCGTCCATCCAGGAGGCGTGCCGGAATTCGAACGCCGCGCACGTCTGCGCGGGCAGCTGCTCTAGAAAGTCCTCGAGCACACCGAGGTCCTTGCGCAGGTAGGGCGGCAGCTGAAAGAGCAGGGCGCCGAGCTTGGGTCCGAGCGTGGCGGCGGTTTTCAGGAAGTAGGCGGTGAGCTCGGCACAGTCGGTGAGTTTGGCGATGTGGGTGATGCGCTTGGGAGCCTTCAGGGTGAGGCGAAATCCGGGCGGTGTCTCGCGGTCCCAGCCGGCGAGGATCTTGGCGTTGGGTACG
>DASYNX010000014.1:0-81161 GCA_036008385.1 Steroidobacteraceae bacterium | reverse complement strand
CGTATCACCCGATCTCCAGTGGTTAGTATCGCGAAGATTCGCGGCTGTGTTCGAGGCGCGTGCAGCGAGTTTGTGCTCGCTTGCGACATGCGGTTTGCGTCGCGCGAAAACACGCGCCTGGGTCAACCCGAAGTTGGAGTCGGATTGCATCCCGGGGGCGGTGGCACGGAACGTCTCCCACATCTCGTCGGGCGCGGCCGCGCGCTCGAAATCGTTCTCGGCGCGAACGACTTCGATGGCGATACCGCGGAGCGATACGGGTACATAAACCGTGCGCTTCCGGACGCGGAACTGGATGACTTCGTCGACAGGCTCGCGCGACGGATCGCTTCCTTCGACCGACGTGCCGTGGCGGCAGCGAAGAATCTCGTCAATCAGGTCTCGTTGCCGTCGGCCGACCGCCTCCTCGACGCACTCAACTCCTTTCAATCCGCGCTGGCGTGGACCGAAACGCAGCAGCGAATCGAGGTCCTGTTAAAACGCGGTCTCCAACAGGACAGCGACTTCGAGCGTCGCTGGCCTGAGGTGCTCGACACGCTTGTTGAACCGGGGCGCAATACGTAGCGCCGCGATCGCCTAATGCCGCCGACGCGGTCCGCGCGAGTAGAGCGGATAGTCCAAATTCTCGGAGAGCCGCCAAAGCCTGGAGCGAACGAGTTAAGGCGCCACCCAATGCGCAGTGCAACCAGTCCCAAAAAACGGTGCGCGTGGGCCAGCGTGGATGATCCGCTGTTGCTTGAATATCACGATCGTGAGTGGGGTGTCCCCGCTCATAGTGACCGGGAGCACTTCGAGGTCCTCGTGCTCTCCGGCGCGCAGGCCGGATTGAACTGGTCGCTGGTGTTGAAAAAGCGGGAAGGTTATCGCCGCGCGTTCGACAAATTCAATCCCGACAAAGTCGCCCGCTATTCCAGAAGACAAATCGAGGCGCTTGTCTCCGATCCAGAGATCATCCGCAACCGGATGAAGATCGAAGCCGCGGTGAGCAACGCACGGGCATTTCTGAAGGTCCAGGAAGGGTTCGGCAGCTTTGACTCTTACTGCTGGCGCTTCGTCGGCGGGCGGCCTAAGGTTAACCGCTGGAGAGCTACGCGACTGATTCCAGCGACTTCTCCCGAATCCGAGACATTCAGCAAGGATCTGAAGCGCCAGGGGTTCAGCTTCGTCGGCCCGACAGTCGTCTATGCGTACATGCAGGCGGTCGGGATGGTCAACGACCACCTCGTCGATTGCTTCCGTTATCGCGAAATCATCCGGAAGGCCTCAAGCACTTGATGCCAACCTCGTCAAAACGATCACCGCGGCGCCACCGCGCACGGTCCGACTCACGCTCACGACCGGTTGCTGAATAGCTGAGACCGACAGTCGCTAACCAGTTGGAATCCAACAGACCGGGTACTCGCGCCATCGCAGATGCCTGATCCCGCTCCCGCAGACGTGTCCCCGCGACACGTGGGAAGGGGAGTTGAGGCTATGGCGTGAATAGTATCGGCGGAATCACTCCTGTCCAAGATCACCGTTCGCTTGTGCGGTGAGATTCGTATCGTCTCAACTCACTGCACCTAGTGTAATGGGGTGCGCCGAACCGTTCGGGTGCTGAGGCGGTGCTTTGGACTCCGTGGGATACATCACCGACTGGATCTGTGCCTTGCATATCAGACATCGAACTCGAATGTTGCGTTTGAACTGTAACCGCAGAGGAAAATCGTCATGAAAGAGCTTTACGGTGTTTCTACGCTCACAGGCGCGCTCATCGCCACGACTCTGCTGCTAGGGAGCAGCCAGAACGTCGTGGCCGCGCAACCGACCGGCATCAAGAACGTGGTCCTGGTACATGGTGCATTTGCCGATGGCTCCGGCTGGGAAGCCGTCGCGACGATCCTTGAGCGGGATGGCTACACAGTGTCGGTGGCGCAGCCCCCCGAGACCTCCTACGCCGCGGACGTCAAGTACGCGAAGGCGGCCGTCGACGCCATGGACGGGCCGGTGGTCATCGTTGGCCACAGTTATGGCGGGTCCATCATCACCGAGGCCGGCAACGATCCGAAGGTTTCGGCACTGGTCTACATCGCCGCCTTTGAGCTCGACGAAGGTGAGAGCTGCGCGTCGATTGAACAGGCCGTGCCGCAAGCCTCCAAGGCGTTCAAGCCGGACAGCGACGGCAACTGGTGGATAGAACAGGCGCATTTCGCGGCCGACTTCGCGGCGGACGTTCCGCCGGCGGTGGCCCGCTTCATGGCCGTGTCGCAGGTGCCGATCTCCACCGACTCGTTCACCCATAAGGTCAAGACGCCCGCCTGGAAGACCAAGCCCAGCTGGTACATGGTGGCCACCGCAGACCGGTCGATCAATCCGCAGCAGGAACGCATGATGGCGAAGCGCGCCCACGCCAAGACGGTCGAAGTGAATGCCAGCCATGTGGCCTACATGTCTCATCCGAAGGAAACAGCCAAACTCATCGAAGAGGCTGCTACCTCCGTAACTGTCAATCAGTAACCGATAGGAGGAAGATTCCATGAAACCCAGCATCGTTTTTTCACACGGCATTTGGGCCGATGGCTCATGTTTCCAGAAGTTGATTCCGACGCTGCGGGCGGAAGGGCACCAGGTGATGGCCGCCCAGTATGGCCTCGACACGCTGAAAGGCGACGTCGATGCGACGATCCGCTCATTCGGACGAGTCAGCGGTCCGATTGTCCTTGTTGGACACTCTTATGGCGGAACCGTCATAACGCACGCCGGCGTGGACAGCCGCGTAGCGGCCTTGGTCTATATCGCGGCGCTGGGGCCTGATGAGACTGAGACATCGCAGGGCCAGCAGGACAAATTTCCCAAAACAGACGTCTTCAAGCATATAGAAGTCGCAGACGGCCGCGTCTGGATGAAGCCGGACGGCGTCTCCTACTTCGCCGGCGACCTGACTCCCGAGGAGCAGGGCATCGTCTGGTCCACTCATTTCGCGCCGGCCGCTGATCTTTTCACACAGAAGCAGCTGGATGGCATCGCATGGCGGTCAAAGCCGAGTTGGTCCATCGTGGCCACCCAGGATCGCACCGTCCATCCTGATCTGGAACGCTTCGCCGCGAAGCGCATGGGCGCCAAGACCGTCGAGGTTGCATCCAGCCATGTTCCTATGCTCTCCCAGCCCAAAGTCGTGCTGGACGTAATCCGCGACGCTGCAAGAGCGATCTCGTAATTGCAACAAGGACAGCCAGGCGGTATCGCCTGGCTGTCCACTTCCAATACTGTCCGCGTGTTTGAACGTGGAGAACTCAAGGAATGAGCAGAAGTCTGCCCAATAGAGTTGACCGCCGGCGAACTCAACTCGTATGAGGAGAACACGATGAAGAATCGAATCAAAATAGAAGGTCGGAACGGCGCGTTTGGCGCCTATATCGCTCGCCCGGAGACCTTGCCGGCTCCCGCTGTCGTCGTTCTCCACGAGGTGTTCGGGGTGAACGCCGATATTCGCAAGCATTGTGACGAATTGGCCGAGCAAGGCTTCATCGCGGTCGCACCGGACCTATTTTGGCGTCAAGAGCCGGGCGTCGACCTCAGCGTCACTTCAGAGCCGGACTGGCAGCACGGCCTTCGCCTCAATCAAGCCTATGACCGAGATGCCGGCGCCGGGGACGTTAAGGATACCGCCGACTCTGTGGCCAAGCTGCCGCAGTGCACCGGCAAGGTTGCCGTCCTTGGCTACTGTATCGGAGGGCTGATGACCTTCTTGACGGCCGTGCGCTACGGTGTCGACGCTGCGGTCGCCTATCACGGTGGTGACACTGAGAAGTATCTGGGCGAGGTCGACGGCCTCGATGCGCCCCTGTTGATGCATCTGGGCGAGGAGGACGAGTTCATTTCCAAGCCTGCACAAGCCGAGATCAAGGCGGTACTCGCCAGCAAGCCCAACGCAACAGTCTACAGCTATCCGGGTCAGCGTCACGCCTTCTCTCGGCATAATGGGGCACACTACAATGCCGCGGCGGCAGCGCTTGCCAACGCGCGGACAAGCGAATTTCTAAATCAACAACTGCGGTAATCTTCGGTCGATTCCATGCCTTCGGTCCCGATCTCGTGCGGCGCTATCACGACCGGGTGCGGGTTGCAGCGCGCCGCTTCCCGATGCGGTAAAGGGCGACAGCGTGGCCACCAAGATCGAGCAAGCTCCGGGGCCGCGGCCCAAGAGATCCTGGAAGCGCTGGGTGTCGCTGCGCGCCTATGGAGTCGTTACTAGCACCCTATTCAGGGCAACCACCTCGCCGCTAACGATGCGAGCGCGTTTCGAACGCTTGAGTCGAGTGTCGCGAGAAAAGCTGCAACGTAAGTTTCCCAGGCTCCTCTTTCAGGACCACGCCATCGACGAACTCGCCATTGAATCGATCTGTGCCGTCGAAGTTCCAACCCGGGTCATTCTCTACCTTCACGGTGGAGCGTTCTTCATGGGCTCTCCGGCCTCGTACCGAAACCGAGCAATGCGTCTGAGCTATCGTTGCCAGGCGGAGGTCTTCGTCCCCGCCTATCGCCTGGCGCCAGAGCATCCATATCCCGCAGCGCTCGACGATGCCCTCGCAGCATGGAAACTCGTGAAGACCCTCCGAAAAGACGCGCCACTTTTCGTCGCCGGTGACTCCGCGGGAGGGGGCTTGAGTCTGAGCCTGCTCGTCCGGCTACGAGATCTCGGCCTCATCATGCCGAACGGGTCGGTCCTGCTGTCGCCGTGGACTGATTTGACAGTCTCCGGGGCATCAATTGAATGTAATCACGGCAAGGATCTATGGTTCAGCCGGAAACATTTGGAAACATGGGCCGGCTACTACGTTGGCGGTGCGGACGGACACTCGCCGTATATCTCGCCTGTCTTTGCCGACCTTTCGGGACTGCCGTCGCTGTTACTCCTGGTTGGGGAAAACGAGCTACTGCTCGATGACGCGCTGCGTGTTCGGGACGCGGCAAGAAAGAAAGGGACGAGCGCTACCGTGCTCATCGGCAAGGGAATGCAGCACGATTGGCCGCTCACTCTCCCGTGGCTCGACGAGAGCCGGCTTGCGTGGAACGCAATGCGCACGTTTGTCGAAGAGCATTCGCGCTGCGCAAATGGCGACGGGCACTAGTCTCGCGGAAGTCTCCCGCCGACCCGGTTCCACGGTAGTCCGCGGCCAGGGACTTGAGCTCGATCGAATGGATGACCCTGTTTTCTCCGCCGAGACAAGGGGTTAACGCTGACGAACGTCCCCCGCCCGGGGCGGGGCTGCCAGCCAATGTGAGCTAACCGATGGCTTGAGGCCTTGGGAGGGCGTACCGCGGGAAGCGCAGCCAGCGGGCCTCGCCATAGTCATAGAGCGCGCAGCGCTTGGTGAGTCGCCGAAGCTCTGACCAGCCAATCCAATGCGTCTCGGACCTTTGCGTCTGGCTCCCGAACAGGGTCCGCGTAGCCGCCGCCAGGTGATAGTTCGGAATCCGCGGATCGAAGTGATGGGCCCGATGCTGCATGATTCCGTGCAGTAGCTTGTGGGTCCATAAAGGCAGATGAATATCGCGCGTGAACTTGCCGTGCGCGTTCATACGCGCCCACTTGGAGCGGTTGTCGAACCACCGCATGTCCGGGCTGGTGTGGTGCACAAACGTTACGAATCCCATGAGGTAATTCCACAACACGAAAGGAACTACCGCGCCGAGGACCACGATCGGCCACCAGTGTTGACCGGTTGCCTCAGCCCGCCAGATGAGAAACCCGACAAACGCGGCTCCGGCTAGCGCAGTGAGACAGGCGTCCAGCCACAAGAGGCGGCGCCGTGCGCCCGTGTGCTGCCTGGAGGGGAAAAATAAGCGTTTCCACCACAACTCGATAGCGTAGTAGAGGCCCAATCCCCAAACCGAGCGGTACAGGCGCTCGAGTGCTTGGCGTGCCCGCGGCAGCTCGGAGTACTCCTGAGGACTCAGCGGCGTCCACACCTGATCTCTGCCCTTGAGGTTGGCGAATCCGTGATGTGCCAGATTGTGGCCAACATGCCACAGACTGAATGTCGTCAGCGTTGGGAGAAATACCAACCGGCCGACAATTTGATTCGCAATCGGGCTCGCGAACAGACTTCCGTGACAAGCGTCATGACCGAGGATGAATAAACGGGCGAGGGCGAGCTGCAGGGGGACTGCGAGCAGCAACTTTCCGATGAGAGGTAAGTCGATGACGCCCCAGATCAGCACGCTGATGTACAGGACATCCACAGAGAGCTGCAGTATCGCGCGAGCCGTATCAGGCTTGCGCTCACGAGCGTACGTCCCGGCGGCCACGGCCGGGACTGCCTTCTTTACCATGGAAAATGCACCTTGCCGCAGAGGATTCTCTGCTAGACCCCCGGTGCACAATAGCACGCATCGCAGCCCTCATTTGTGTGATCCTTTCCCATAAACGCATTAATGAGGATGTCGCCATGCTGAAGGCTGAATACATCAAGCAGCGCCATTCAGATTTCTTTACCTACCTGCAGGGGGATCTGCAGGTATCGGCCCTCCGCTGCGACAGTCCCGAGGACGCGTCAGCCGAAAGTCTGGTCTATGCCGGGACGCCCGAGCAGCTGAAGACGGCGTTGCTGCACAAGGCCGCGATCGTCATCGTTCACCAGCGTATGGCTGATTGCGTGGATGCGTCGGCGACTGGTTGTGTATTTTCGGTGCCGGCGATACCGCTGGCGATGGCGACTCTGCTCGGGCATTTCGATCGCAAGGCTGAGCGATTCACCCAGTGGGGTCCGCGTCATCCGACTGCCGTAGTTCACGAGAGCGCACGGATCGGCCGGAACGCCTTTCTCGGCCCGTACTGCGTGATCGGTGCCGATGCGTGCATAGGCGATGATTGCCTCGTCGGAGCTCACACGGTTGTTGAAAACCAAGCACAGATTGGCGCGAGGACCATCCTGCACCCACACGTCTTTGTGGGCTCCGGCTGCATAGTCGGCCAGGACTGCGAGATTCATCCCCATACGAGCATCGGAAGTGATGGCTTTGGATATGCGCCCGGACCGGGTGGCAGACCTAGAAAAATACAGCACCTCGGAAACGTACACATCGGCGATGAAGTCGAGATCGGCAGCAACTGTGCCATCGATCGCGCCAAGCTTTCATCCACCTACATTCGGTCGGGCGCGAAGTTGGACAACATCTGCCACATCGCCCACAACTGTGATCTGGGGGAGAATGGCCTCTACACCGCCGGCTTCATGATGGCCGGCTCCACGAAGATCGGCCGCAGCTTCAGTACCGGCGGAAACTCCGTCGTCTCGTCCCATCTCACGGTGGCCGATAACGTCACGCTGGCGGGGAGGTCCACGGTGACCAACGACATCACCGCACCGGGACAATATGGAGGTTATCCGCTGCAGCCGCTGAAAGAGGCTCTCAAAACGATCGCCAACATCGGCAACCTCAACGAGTTCAGACGGAATCTCGGGAAGGTGATGAAGGCTCTGCGAGCCGTCGAGGCAAGACCAGGGACGAGTACCTGAGGAACGCTGGAGTCACTCTTTGGAAAAATCGCTCGCTACAAGATAGGGTCATTCACGACCGCTGTTTGGGGTAGTCTGTAGGGACTCGACCCCTTTCGGAGAATTTATGACTCTCAACGACCGGCCTGCACGAGACGTTTCCCCACAGCGTAGCTCAGCTGAGCTGAACCTTGATTATCGTGCGCGTCGTGCGCTCGAGGAAGCTGAGCGCGCCGAACGAAAACGGCAGGAGCTGCAGGAACAGTGCTCTGAGTTCAATTCGGCTCGTGTACGCGTGCGAGCATGGGAAAAGGTTCATGACCTGCGCTTGCCGGCCGATGCAAAGCATCCGATTCTGCGCGTAATCGCGGCGGCCACGCGACTGACGCTTGCGGAAGTACTTGAGGAGCAGAGGGCGCGCGTGGTCGGCGCCAAGGGTGCCTGACCCTCTGAACGAGCTCGGGCCGCGGCCCAGACCTTCGCATTGGTCGCAGCAGGCCTCGCTCCCACCCGCCCGATAATAAAGCTACACGGATACTCCCATTCGTGTAGGATGACGGCTGGCTCGAATCTTTCGTCTTGCCCGTCCTTGGCCTTCGCCCATTGGCAATTCCCGGCCAAAGCCAGTCACCTCAGAAGTTCTTTCGAACCGTGGCGAGTGCACACCTGCGGGCGTCGTACTCTATTTTTGTAATTTTTCTGCGAGATTTTCCATGACCAAACTTTATGTCGGCAATCTGTCGTTTGACACCACCGAGGAATCCCTGCGCGCACTCTTTGCCCAGCACGGCGCCGTTGAATCGGCCAAGCTGATTTCCGACCGAGACACGGGCCGTCCGCGTGGCTTCGGATTCGTCGAGATGTCCAACGCAGATGCCTCCAGGGCCATCCAGGCGCTCAACGGCAAGGAATTCGAGGGACGCGCGCTGAAGGTGAACGAAGCCCGGGAGGCCAGTCGTTCCGGCGGTGGTGCCCGCAGCGGCGGCGGACGCCGCTACTGAGCAGCTCTCTGCAGCGATCGATCCCACGCAAGTCACGTTGCGTGCGATTCCAGCAGTTCAACGGAGCGTAAGGCGTGGCCAGGAAGAACTACCAGCAGTTGAAAAGGCAGAAGGAGGCGGCACGCAAGAATCGCCGGCAGTCAAAACTCGACCGGCGAACGCAGAAGGGTCCCGAGGAATCGGGTGCTGGCACCGAAAACTCGCCTCCGGACGCGTCCGTTCCTCCAGGTGACAGTGCACTTGAGTAGATACCGCTCTGCGAAAATGAGCGGCGTAGAGGCTGCTGAGCCGGCGCCTGCGCTACGCGCTTCATTCCCGAACGTGGAGGAACTGCGCATCGAGCTCCAGTTCGATCCGGAATCAGGTTGGGCGCCGTCGAGCCAAGTGCATATCCTGCATCCGCCGGCGCGACTCTCGTTACGCTACCACTGCCCTTTCCCCGGCTGCACCGGGTGGTTCGAGCTCAAAGAGCCGGTTACCGAGTTGCTGAAAAGCTCCGCGATGTCGTTCGCGGCGGACGCACGCTGTACAGGCGTGAGACCGCGAAAGGCGAATGACGGTACGACCTGTACGGGACACTTGAACTATCGCGTCACCGCGCGCTACGCGCGAGCGCGGCGATAACGGGAGTTTCTCTGACCCTGATGACCTCGCCAGAATGGCCGGCGGGGTACAGGTAGCCCCGCCGGCCCTCGGTCGTCTGCCTTCGCTTACTTGTTCAATCCCGACACGTTGCACTCGTTCGTGTGGCAGAGGTGCGGGTCGGCCGCGAGCGGCCAGTCGCTCCAGGTCACCGTCTTGCCCTCGATCCGGTTCTCGATCGTCAGGTACAGGTTCGCGAGCCGGCCGATGATGTCACCGAAACCGTTCGGCTCGCGCACCGTCGCCCCCGCCGTGCCGGTCGGCCGGAAGTCTGCCCGGTGCCGGCGAACGAACTGATCGAGGAGATAAACGAGCTCCGCCGCGCAGTCGTAGTGACCTTTGTTCACCAGGTACTGATCGATGTCCGCCCCAAGGAGCAGTACTAGCTTCTCCCAGAAGTACTTGACGCTGGTCTGATTGATGGTGGTGATGAGGTTCTGGATCTTGAAGTCGGTGAACTTCACCGCCTGCTGTACCGCGGTGCCGCCCGGCGCGAAAGACGTCAGGTCGAGCACCAGGCCGATGCCGTCGATCGTCTTGTGCGGGCCGAGCGACCCCGAGCCCGGATCGGAATAGCAGAAGCCGGTGTTCTCAAAGGCATTGGGCCCTTCGGCGAACGTTGTCTCGACCTGCGAATGATCGTTCGAGGCCAGGATATGGACGTTCTGCGGGCACGTTGGTGAGCTCGGGAATATCGGGGCGCTGGTAGATTTGATCGCCACCTCGAGGCCGTTGCTGTTCGCGGCAATCTGGTCGGCCAGCGCGGCGATGATCACGAACCCTGGGCTCCCGCACACGTACTGCGGGATTACCGTAGAGTCGCTCAGTCCCGGGCAGACCTGCGAGAGAGGCAGCGAATGACCGAGGCATGAGCCGTACAAGGGGATGCGCGGATCCACGGCCACGTCGCATTCCTGCTCAGAGATCGGCGCAGTGGGGGGGAAGAAGGCCGGGGGCACCGGCGGGTAGTCGCGAATCGTTATCAGCTCGACGCCGTCACCGATCGGATCGCAGGCCAAAGGCGCGATGCACTGGGACGCCGTCACCGTGCCACTCCTATAGGTAGGTAAGACCGCAAGGCCGATCGGCTGCACGCCATACTGTGACAGTGACACTGTGCTGTTCGACATGAATGGTGGCGTGGCTACAGCTCCGGTGAAGAGATTAACCTGAGATGCCGATGGGTTCGTCGAGACAATGTACAGCTGCCCGCCGCTCTGGGTCGCGCGGATCTTGCCCCACGGGTTACCAGGGGATGCCTGACACACTGGAACGTTGTTAACAACGTCGTACTCAACCGAGCAGGCTAACAGCTGGGGTGGGCCGTAGAGAGGATTGCCTGCGGCGTTATACGGCAACCGCCAGATCGAACCGTCACTGGTAGCAACGAGGATGCTGCCGTCGACCGGCGAGATATCGAGCGACACCGGGTAAACCGGCGAAGTGCTTAGGGTGTTTAGGGGGAACTGCCCCTGGTTGGCAACCACTGAACCGCAGCCATCGCAGCTGCCGCTCGCGATCGCGCTCTGTGGGTAACGCAGGATCACGGGCTGAGTCGATACGGTCCCGTAGACGTCTCCCGCAAGAACAAGCACGTCGCCGGTCTGCGCGACGCCATAGTTTCCTGTCGCAACTACCGCGTCCGCCGCGGTGCCAATTGCCCAGTGTGTGCTCAGATTGTCGAGCACTGTCCAGCTGCCGAGTAACGTTTGTCCAGTCGGGAACAGCGCAATCGCCGCGGGGCAGGGACCTTCAATACACCCATTCTGGTTGGTTCCGACTCCAACAATCGTTCCATTGGACTCGACGCCAACGCTGCTCGCTAAAAAGCCAGCTGACAGTGCGGCGAGCTGGGTCGATGTCGCGTAGCTCGGACCGGCCAGTGAGTACAGATCACCGTAAGCGCGGTTGGACCCCACGAGACTGTTGTTGTTCTGCGCGAACGCCAGCGCCGACACGGCGGGCGGGAACTCGTCGGCCGACGCCCAAGGCTCCGGATTGTTGGTGACGAGCGTCGGAGTCCCAAAGCTCAGCGGCGATCCACTGAGTACGACCGTGAAGACGTCTGCGCCTCCGTCGTTTTGTCCCCCGAACGCGATCGTCTGCTGAGCGATCGCAATCGTCTGCAGGAAAAGAGCAACGATTCCCGCAGCAAGAGAGACCACCAGCGGGCGCCACGAACGAATGAAAGGAGTCATAGGCTCCCTCCGCTCAGTATTGGATGTTTTGTGACGGAGTCCCTTGACAGAACCTGCTGAGACTACCACCGCCGAGCCGACGAAAGCCACCACACCGGCCTTAGGAGCAGCAACCTGCATTTCTTATGTTAATTCTCCGGCGGCTGCTCGGATGTGCGCTGCACGTCCCGAACGGGCGCCTCGGGCGCAACACCCGGTGATGGTGCCGCGGCTCGTGCGTGTCGTGGAGTCGCGCGCCGTTCGGCTTGTCGCAGCGCATCAAAGTAGCCCTTGGCCAGCATCCGATAGTCGGTCCCGACGCTGCGATCGTTGCTCAGAATCGCGTAACCGTGCGTCAGCAACTGCTCTGCCTCCGCATAGTGGCCGGTGCCGGTGAGAGCGGCCCCCTCAACGCACTCCGCGATGGCGGTCTCCCAGTGCTCGGGCGAGTAGGTGGCAGCGTATATCTCGCGTGCCCGCTTGCTGCGCTCTTCGGCCTGAGCGAAACGCCCCCGCGCGACGTCCAGTATTGCCAGGTGAACCAGGCTCGTCGCCACATCGGGGTGAGCGTTGCCGAAGAGCCGCTGGCGCATCGCGAGCGATAAGTCGAGATCGCGCTCGGCTTCGTCGAAGTTCTCCGACAACGTCAGCCACAGGCCGAGCCGACTGTAGCTGGACGCGACGTCCGGGTGATCGCCGGGGAACAGCTGACGGTAGATATGCAGCGATTGGCGTAGCGCTGTCAGAGCGCGAGCTTTGTCGCCCTCCTCGTAAAGCACAAAGGCGAGGGAGCCGAGCGTGAAGGCGACATCGGCGTGGACGTCGCCGAGCAGGCCGCGGTACATCTCGAGCGCCTCGAGGTAGAGTGTTTCGGATTGCGCGAGATCACCCCGCGTCGACAGGATGAACGCAACGGTATTGAGACTGGCCGCCACTTCCACGTGCCGGTCCCCGTAGAGTCGTTTGGCGAGCGCCAGCGCTTCGAACAGCATCGACTCCGCTTCGGTATAGCGCTGGTCCTCATAATAGAAGATTCCCAGATTGTTGATCGCCGCCTTGAGAGCAGGGTGCGGCGTCGTGAATATCGACTTCTCGATCTTGACGGCTCGTTCCATCAGATCGATGGCCGCACGCCGCTCGCCGAGCTGATCGAGCGCATCGGCAAGCTCCTTCATCGAGCGCGCAGTTTCCTCGTTCTGCTCGCCGAACAGCAGACGCTGGCGCGCCAGCGCGGCTTCGAGACTTACCTTGGCGGCAGCGTATTTTCCCTCGGAGGCCAGTACCATGCCGAGTCCGTACTCGGCGCGAGCGAGCGCGATCACGTTGTTCCGCGTCACCGGCGGTTGGTTCTCGAGCGCGATCACCCGGCGGTAATCGGCTTCGGCTGCAGCGTAGTCGCCCTGCCACATGAGCAGCTCGCCGCGGTGAGTGAGCGAGTCGGCGATCGCCGCCGGCTCCACTCCCGGCCGATGCTCGCGTGTGATGAGTGCGCGGTCGAGGAGCGGTCGCGCCTGTTTGTAGAGGCCGAGCCCCATGTAGACAGTGCCGACCGTGTCCAGCAGGGTCGCCTGAACTGCAGGCTGACCCGCGAGCTCCGTGTCGAGCCGCGCCGCACCTTTATCGAGCATCTCGCGCGCCGTCACCGAGTTGCCGCGCGCTTCGCTGGGGTCGGAGATCTTGAACAGGTCGATGAGGAAGCCAGTCGTCTGGCGCGCCGTCTCGGCTTCCGCCTCGGCGCGGGCGGTCTGGCGCTGCGCAACCGAGCGCTGGATGAGAGCGAAGGTGGCCAGTCCGCTCGTGATCACAAAGCCGGCGGTAGCTGCAGCGGCGATGATCACGAGTCTGCGGTTGCGACGCTGGTGCTCGCGCTGCGCGAGCGCGTCATAGCCGAGTCCCAGGATCCCGGCGATCAGTTTGAGCTTTGCGCGGGTCTTACCGTCTTTGCCCGGTCGCGCGTCGGCCGCGACCGGCTCGGTCCTGACACTGCTGAGCTCGCGATCCGCGCCGACCTTGAAACGCAGCGCCGGCGGGAAGCACTCCTCGTCGGCGCGATTCGGCATATCGGTCGCGTTCGGCTCGCCGGCGACGATGACGCAGAAGATGCGGTTCTCGCGGCCGAGCCGTTTGAACGCCAGGATTTCCTCGTTGACCCAGCGCGACTTCGCCGCCGACGGCGAGCAGATCACGATCTGACAGGCGGACTGCTCCAGTGCCTCGTTGACGACGGTGCTCAGATCGGTGGCACTGGCGAGCTCGTCGCGGTCCCTGAATACCGGCGTGAGGCGCTTCGGGACCGCACCGCGCAACGTGACCGTGCCGACCAGCGGCTTCGGCGGCCGGTACGATTCGAGCGATCGGTGCAGCCAAGCGCCCCAGTGCGCGTCGCGGTGGCTGTAGCTGATGAAGGCCCGGTACTTCGGCTGATCCATGTCAGCACTTCCTACTCATGGATCAGCGTACTGCTAACACGGGGGGCGCGCCAGACGTAGCACGCAGCCACATCCGTCGAGCTCGGCCGGCTCCGGCCGCAGAATATGGCGCCGCGGCGGGGGCAGGCGACCCCACGGGTCTGACGACCGCACTGGCGTGCAGTGCCTGGATCGCCGATCATCACGCCAACGCCAGTTGGATGACTGGTGATAACCAACATGGGGGCGACACGATGAAGAGACGGGCTTTCTGCGGCATGAGTTTGCTGGCGGGCGCCGCCGCATCACTGCCGGTCGGTCGGTTGCTGTCAGCTCCAGGTGCCTCTTCGCAGCCCGTGCCGGCGGATCTGCGGGCGGTCAAGCTCTCGGGTGCCGAGACCACCATAGAGCGCGCGGCTGTTAAGGATTTTAGCGCAAGCCTCCACGGCACTCTGTTGGAGCCGGGCCAGGAAGACTACGACGCGGCGCGTCGTATTTGGAACGGCATGATCGATAAGCATCCGGCGCTCATAGCACGTTGCGCCGATTCTGGCGACGTCGCGCGCGCCGTCACGTTCGCGCGCGAACGCGAACTGCTTGTCGCCGTGCGCGGCGGCGGACATAGCTTTCCAGGCTACTCGACGTGCAACGGCGGTCTCATGATTGACCTGTCTCCAATGAGCTCCGTGCGCTTGAATGCAGATGCCCGAACTGCCCAGGCCGGCGGTGGGGCCTGGGTCATGCACGTCGACACGGCAGCACAGCGGGAAGGACTGGCAACCACTCTTGGACAGATTTCGAATACGGGCATCGGCGGCCTCACGCTCGGAGGTGGATTTGGATGGCTGGGGCGGCGCTTTGGCCTCGCCTGCGACAACCTTGTGAGCGCGGAGCTCGTGACGGCGGACGGCAAGCTGCGGCACGTGAGTGCAGCTGATGAGCCGGATCTGTTCTGGGCGGTACGCGGTGGCGGCGGGAACTTCGGCGTCACGACCTCGCTCGAGTATCGTCTGCACGAGCTCAATCCGACGGTGCTTGCCGGACACGTTGATTACCCGGCGCAACAGGTCAAGGATGCGATCAGATTCTATGCCGACCTCATTTCCAAGGCTCCCCGAGAACTCAGCCTGGATTTGAGTCTGGCCCCCAGCCCGAATGGGGAACCGGGCGCGCAGATTTACGTCGTCTACACTGGCGATGCCAGGAGCGGCGAGAAGGTCCTGGAGCCCTTGCGTCGGTTCGGCAAGCCAATCGCGAACACCATCGGGCCACAGAGCTATCTCGTCGTGCAGAAACAATTTGACACTCCTACGCCGGATCCCGCCGGCTGGTACCTCAAGGGCGGCTTCGTCCGCGAGTACTCTTCGGGCCTGGTAGAAGTGCTTGCGGATGAATTCCGGCCGGACGATCGACTGACAATGTATTTTCAGAACGCCAACGGCGCCGTGGCCGACGTGCCGCAGACCGCTACAGCTTTCTCTCACCGCAATGCCGTCGCAAACATGATGCTGTTGGGACATTGGACCGACCGGTCGTACGACGAACAGGGCCGCGCACGGGTTCATGCGTTCTGGGACAAGCTCGCTCCATTCACGGAGGGTTACTACGCGAATCTCAACGACGCAGATCCGAAGGGAACCGATCGCAACTACGGTGCGAATTTCAGCCGACTCGCCACGGTGAAAAAGCAGTTCGACCCGATGAACCTTTTCCGTCTGAACGCGAATATCAAACCTGCGTGATTACTGCGGCGAGAATACGCGGGGGGGAGAGCGATGAACGGACGTGTAGCACTGGTGACGGGCGGCGGCCGGGGGATAGGGCGCGAGGCGGCGCTGCTGCTGTCAGCAGCGGGCGCGCGCGTCATGGTCGTGTCGCGCACCGCGACGGAACTGTCGGCTGTCGGCCTCGAATACGTCGTGGCCGATCTCGGCACGGCAGAGGGTTGTGCGCTGGCCGTCGCCGAGACCGAGCGACGGCTTGGGGCTGTTGACCTGCTGGTTGTGAACCACGGCATCGGCTCGGCTCACGAGCGGCTCGTGTGGGAGCAGGATCCGGACGTATGGCGCGAGACCATGCGCATCAATCTCGACGGCCCGTTCGAGCTCGCGCGGCTCACAGTGGGTAGCATGTGCAACCGCGGCTTCGGCCGGCTCGTCTTCACCAGTTCGACCGCCGGCGAGAAGGTCGGAACGCTCCGGGAGTGCATACACCGCTTCCAAGCATGGTCTGATCGGGCTGGCACGCGCGGTCGCGCAGGATGCGGGACCGTTCGGAGTCACATCCAACGCCGTGCTGCCCGGCTGGGTGCGAACGGCCATGGCCGAACGCTCGGCGAAAACAGAGGCCGAGCGGCGCGGCGTCAGCGTCGAGCAGGTGTGGCGCGAGCGCGCCGCCATCTATCCGCAGAAGCGGGTGCTGGAGCCGCGCGAGGTCGCGCAGGTGATCGCGTTCCTGTGCAGCGACGCCGCCGGGGGCGTGAACGGTGAAGCCATCACCGTGGCACTCGGAGGAATATGGTAGGTGTAGCGGCGCTGCCTAGCTGCGACGGCCGGCCGTCTCCGGCAACAAACACGCGCCGGCGATGACGGTCACCGCCACCACGATCACCAGGTACCAGAGGCCTGAATAAATGTCGCCGGTAATCGCCACCAGCGTGAACGCCACTGCGGGCAGAAAGCCTCCGAACCAGCCTGCGCCGATGTGGTATGGGACGGACATCGAGGTGTAGCGAACGCGCGCCGGAAAGAGCTCGACCAGCCACGCGGCCATCGGACCGGTCGCCATGGTGACGTACACCATCAGAATGACGAGATACAGCAGCACCATGGGATAGTTGATGCGCGCCGGATCGGCTTTCAGCGGGTATCCCGCCGCGCTGAGCGCATGGCTCAGGCGCACGGCGAATGCGTCGCTTTCCTGCTTGAAGCGCTGCGCCGACAGCCGCGCTCCCTCGAAGGAGGGCACCTCGGCTGCCCCTGTGGGGCCTCCTACGCGAACCACTGCGACGCTGCCGGCGGCGATCGCCTCGGTGGTGTAGGGCACGCCGGCCCTGGCGACGGCGGCCTTGGCGACATCGCAGGATCTGACGAAACGTGTGTTGCCGATCGGATCGAACTGCAGACTGCAGCCGCCCGGCTCCGCGAGCACCGTCACAGGTGCGCGCCGTGCCGCCTCCTCGATCGCCGGATTCGCATAGTGCGTGATGGCGCGATAGATGGGGAAATAGGTCGACGCCGCGAGCGCCATGCCCAGCAGCACGATTTTCTTCCGACCGACGCGATCCGAGAGCCGCCCGAAGACCAGGTAAAGGGGGCTGCCGATCACCAGCGCGGCCGCCAGCAGCAGATTGGCGGTCTGAGGCTCCACCTTGAGCACCTGGGTGAGGAAGAACAGCGCGTACAGCTGACCGCCGTACCAAAGAACGTTCATGCCGGCCGTCGCGCCGACCAGCACGGACAGGATCAGCTTCAGGTTGCCCCAGTCGCCAAAAGCATCCCGGATCGGCGCCCGGGAGTGCGAGCCCTCGGCGACCATCTGCTGAAACACCGGCGATTCGGCGAGTCGCAGGCGGATGTACACGGAGATGGCCAGCAGCACAGTGGAGATAAGAAACGGAATCCGCCAGCCCCACCTCTCGAAATCGGCGCCCAGCGCCGCCCGGCATCCCAGGATCACGATCAGGCTCAGCAACAGCGCGAGCGACGCGGTCGTCTGGATCCAGCTCGTGTAGCGTCCGCGAGCGTCCGGCGGCGCGTGCTCGGCCACGTAGATCGCAGCGCCGCCGTACTCGCCGCCGATGGCGAGCCCCTGAAGCATGCGCAGGGCGATGAGCGCAAGGGGTGCGGCGATTCCCACGGACTGGTAGTTCGGCAGGACACCGACCAGCGTGGTCGATGTACCCATGATGATGATGGTGACGAGAAAGGTCTTCTTGCGACCCACCAGATCGCCCAGTCTTCCGAACACGAGCGCACCGAACGGCCGTACCGCGAAGCCGGCAGCGAAGGTCAGCAGCGCGAAGATGAATGCGCTGGTGTCGTTGACACCGGTGAAGAACTGTTTCGAGATGACGCCTGCCAGCGATCCGTACAGGAAGAAGTCATACCACTCGAAACCCGTTCCGAGGCTGGCAGCGAAGATCACGCGGCGGTGAGTCATGTCGGAGCGCTTGACAGCAAGCGGCGCGCTCGCGGCGGCCATCATTTCCCCGAAGCTAGCAGCGCACCGCTTCTGGGTCGGCGCGTCGCAGTCATCCTAGCATTGCGCGTAACCGATGGGTTCATCGCACCGCTGGCCGCGATCCGAGGCTCGGGCCAACCGTTTGAGCCGCGGATTGACGTCGCAGCGTAAAGTGCCACCGTCATGCGCAGACAACCGGGCACCGAATACGCTCGCCGTATGCACGCGGTCCTCGAGCATATCGACCGCCATCTCGACCGGGATATCCGACTCGAGGAGCTGGCGAGCGTCGCGCACTTCTCACCCTTCCACTTTCATCGTGTGTTCTCTGCGTGGTCGGGCGAAGTATTGGGCGAGTATTTGCGCCGCCGCCGCATCGAGGTCGCAGCGGTACGACTGCGTGCTCAGCCCGAGCTGTCGGTGCTGCGCGTGGCTCTCTCGGTCGGGTTCTCCTCTTCGGAAGCCTTCACGCGAGCGTTCCGCGCCCGATTCGCCCTGACGCCGACCCAGTGGCGGAAGCGCAAGACCGGTCTGTTCGATAGCAAGGCTGATCAGGCGCGCCGGGCAGCATCGTCTCATCATGCCTCCCTGTCACAGGTTGGTATGGAGATCAGCATGAAAGTCAAACTCGTCGATCGAGATCCGGTGGAGGTTGCGTATCTGCGCCACACGGGTCCTTACGGAGCGTCGCTTGCGCGTTTCTGGCAGGAGAGCGTGTATCCCTGGATGTCTGCGAACAATCTGCTCGGCAACACACGTTATGGCGTCAGCCTGGACGATCCATCGGTGACGAAACCGGAGAAGTGTCGCTACGACGCGTGCGTTGAAGTACCGAAGAGCACCACGCTCATGGGCAAACCCATGCGCAGGGTCCTGCCGGGTGGACGCTACGCCGTATTGCAATTTCACGGCACTGCGAGCGAGATCGAAGTCGCCTGGGATCAATTGCTTCGTGACTGGCTGCCGACGAGCGGGTTACAGCTTGACTCGCGGCCGTTCTTCGAGCACTACCCGCCGCAGGCCGGCTTCGACCCGGGGACGGGCAGGTTCGAGTGTGAGATCTGCGTGCCGGTAGCGCCACTCTGACGTGCGCCGCTTATTGCCCGTCTGCTCCGTGTCCAACCGCGTCAGTCCGCGGGCTGCCAGAGCAGCGGGTTGGTGCTCGCGCGGTGAAAACCTGCCTCGGCCAGCAGCAGGTCGAGCGCCACGCTCGCGAGATCGTCGGCGAGCGGCTCGACCTGCGTATCGTGCTCCTCGTAGAAGATCTTGCGGTAGGCGTGGCAGGCGTCGCAGGTCTCGGCGCGAATCGCCGCCGCGCCGCCGGCGATCGAGTGGTAGGCGATGCCCTTGGTGGTGCCGCACTGGGTGCACTCGACGCGCACGCGGTGCCACTCGCTCGCGCACAGACCGCACTGCAGGTAGCGGTAACCGGCGTAGGGTGCAGCGGCGCGCACGATGCTGGCCACTGGCAGCGTCCCGCATACCGGACAGCTGCCCGGCTGCGGCGGAATCGCGACCGCCTCCGGCGTGAGGCTTGCGGCGAGCGCCGTCCAGTAGACCTGCAGTGCCGCGATCACGAAGGGTGCCGCCGCAGGGTCTGCATCGCGACCGTCCGCCGCCAGCAGCCGGTCGGCGAGCTCTTCGCGGGCATCGGCGGGTGCCGTCGCGAGCCGCTCGCAGACCTCACCGACCGCTACCGGAAATGCCGCGGCGCCGGCAACGCCGGCTGCGATCTCCTCGAGTACGGCGTGCCATTCGGGGCCGCGTTTGAGGTCGCGCGCCGCGAGCGGTGGCCTGCGCTCGTGGCGTGCCGCGGCAAGCTGCGCCGGGTCGTGAGGCGCGGTCACGAGGCGGCCGAGGGCGGTGTGTTGCGCCTCGGCGATCGCGGCGGCGAGCCGCAGATACCCGCCCAGCGCATCGCTCGCCGCCAGCGTCTGCAGCCGCCGGGCGCGCGCGGCGAACACCCGCTCCCGCACCGGCAGCACCAGCTGCGGCACCGATCGGGAGGCGAACGCCTCGATCTGCGTGGGATCGAGAATCCTCTGCAAGGTCTCTTTACCGGCAATGCGCACCGCTCGTGCGCGGCATCGAGTATAGCGCCGCGGCCATTGCGGCCCGGCGCGGCTGCGGCGGGCCGGTCTAGTGGCCGGCGCCGGGGCGGATCATGTCGCGGAACCAGGCACGGCGATGCTTGTACGCCCACCCGGGCGTGACCGTCCCGCGGACCATCGATGTGATCGAGCCTTTCTCCCAGACCGCGGCCGAGATGTGCACCACGATGCTGACGAGAAGCACGAATGCGACGAAGGCGTGCACCAGCGCGCCCAGGCGGACCACGCGGACGCTGAAATTGCCGGCAAAGTAGCGCCGCCAGATCACGAAGCCGGTCACGGCCAGAAGCAGCACGCAGGCCATCAACGTGAAGTACAGCACCTTCTGGCCGGCGTTGTACTCGCCGACTTCCGGCAGCTTCTCCTCCTCGCCGCTAAGGACGTAACGGAACCCCTTGAGCCAGGCGTAGTCGCTGGCAGTCAGTTGGTTGACCCGCCACTTCGGCGCGGCGAACCAGATGAACGTCACCACCATGACGAGTCCGATGAACGGGTGCAGGATCGTGGTCCAGGGGCCACCGCCGGTCAGGTTGGTGAGCCAGAACAAGGACGGGTGGAACAGGGCGAGACCCGAGGCGGCCACGAACAGGAACGCGATGACGAGCAGCCAGTGCAGGACTCGGTCGCGAGTGGGGTGTCGCAGGATGAGGGCGGGGTGATTACGCTCGGCCATGGGCCTTCTCCTGCTCCTTCCTGGCGGCTTCGTCGTCCTCGGGCTCGACTTCCTTCGGCCCCGAGATGATGTAGTTGAAGAAGCCGGCGAGCACGGCGAGTCCGATCGCACCGAGCGCCAGCGGCTTGGTCACACCCTTCCATAGCCGGACCGCCCGACTGATGTGCGGCTGCGGCGCCAGGCCACTGTAGAGCTCGGGCTTATCAGCGTGGTGCAGCACGTACATGACGTGCGTGCCGCCGACACCGCTCGGATCGTACAGTCCCGCATGCTCGAAGCCTCGTGATTTGAGATCGACGATGCGCTCTTCCGCGTCCTGCTTCATCCGTTCCTTGGTGCCGAAGGTGATGGCGCCGGTCGGGCAGGTCTTGACGCAGGCGGGCTCGAGGCCCACGGCCACCCGGTCCGAGCACAAGGTGCACTTGTAGGCCTTGTGATCATGCTTGGAGATGCGGGGCACATCGAACGGGCAGCCGGCGATGCAGTAGCCACAGCCGATACAGTTCTCCTCGTGGAAGTCGACGATGCCATTGGCGTACTGGACGATCGCGCCCGGTGCCGGGCACGCCTTGAGGCACCCGGGATCCGCGCAGTGCATGCAGCCGTCCTTGCGGATCAGCCACTCGAGGTTACCGTTCGGGTTCTCGTACTCCGCGAAGCGCATCACCGTCCACGATTGAGCGGTGAGGTCGGTCGGATTGTTGTACGTGCCGTCGCAGGTGCCGACCTCATCGCGCAGGTCGTTCCATTCCATGCAGGCGGTCTGGCAGGCCTTGCAGCCGATGCACTTGGAGGTGTCGATGAGCTTCGCGACTTCCGCCGGGACCGGACCGCGCACCGACGGAGGAGGGGTCTTGGTGGCGGAGCGTCGCACGATGTCGAGTGATTGCAGTGCCATGGCCGCTCCCTAAACCCGCTCAACCTTGACGAGGAAGGCTTTGAATTCAGGCGTGTTCGTATTGGCGTCGCCGACCACCGGCGTCAGCGTATTGGCCAGGTAGCCCTTCTTCGTCTCACCGATGAATCCCCAGTGGATCGGGACGCCGACCGTGTGCACCGGTTTGCCTTCGATGGTGAGCGGCTTGATGCGTTTCGTCACGACAGCGACCGCTTTGATGAAGCCGCGATTGGAGCTCACCTTGACCCTGTCGCCGGCCTTCACGCCGAGCTGCTTGGCGTGCACCTCCCCGATCTCGACGAACTGCTCGGGCTGGATGATCGCGTTCAGGCGGACGTGCTTGGTCCAGAAATGGAAGTGCTCGGTGAGACGGTACGTCGTGGCGACGCACGGGAAGGCATCCGCCTTGCCGAGCGCCTCGCGGTCACCCGGGTAGATGCGCGCCGCCGGATTCTGCACCGCGCGCAGGTCCTGCGGGTGCAGGGGGTTGTAGCCGAGCGGCGTCTCAAAGGGCTCGTAGTGCTCCGGGAACGGGCCTTCGGCCATGCCGCCGCGTGCAAAAAAGCGCGCCACGCCTTCGGGGTTCATGATGAAGGGACCCATGTTCTCCGAGGGCGCCTCGTCGATCTTGTAGTCGGGCACGTCGGCGCCGCCCCACGACTTGCCGTTCCAGGCTATGAGACTCAGCGCCGGGTTGTACGGCTTGCCCGACGGATCACAGGAGGCGCGGTTGTAGAGCACCCGACGGTTCGCCGGCCACGCCCACGCCCACTTGAGCGTCTGACCGATCCCGGTCGGGTCGCTGTTGTCGCGACGCGCCATGAGATTCCCCGCCTCGGACCAGGCGCCGCAGTAGATCCAGCAGCCGCTGAGCGTCGTGCCATCATCGCGAAGCTCGCCGAACCCGGAGAGCTGCTCGCCGGCCTTGCGGAGGATCTTGGTCGGATCCTTGGGATCGGCGAGGTCCGCCAGGGCACGGCCCGAGTACTCGCGCGCCAGCTCCTCGGGGTTCGCCTCCCCGGAATGGCCGTAGGGCCAGGCCAGCTTGATGATCGGCTCGGGGTACGCGCCCCCCTCCTTCTGGTAGAGGCTGCGCAGCCTCAGGAAGATGTCCGACATGATCTCGATGTCGTTGCGGGCTGCGCCCGGCGGATCCGCGCCCTTCCAGTGCCACTGCAGCCAGCGGCCGGAACTGACGAGCGAACCGTCTTCCTCGGCGAAGCACGTCGTCGGCATGCGGATGACCTCGGTGTCGATCTTCTCCGGGTCGACGTCGTTGAACTCGCCGTGGTTCTTCCAGAACTCGGAGGTCTCGGTCTTCAGCGGGTCCATGATGATCATGAACTTCAGCTTGCTGAACGCCGCCGTCATCTTCGCCTTGTTGGGAGCCGAGCCGAACGGGTTGAAGCCCTGGCACACGTAGCCGTTCATCTTGCCGTTGTTCATCAGCTCGTAGGCGGCGAGCATGTCATACGGCTTGTCGAGCTTCGGCAGATAGTCGTAGCCCCAATGATTGTCCGCCGTGGCGGCATCGCCCCACCAGGCTTTCATCAGGCTGACGAAGAACTTGCTGTAGTTCTGCCAGTAGCTCAGCTGATTCGGACGCAGCGGCTTCTGCGTCCGCGCCGCGATGTAGCCGTCATAGGTCTGCTCGGCCTCCTTCGGCAGCGTGAGGTAGCCGGGCAGCAGGTCGGCCATCAGCCCGAGGTCGGTGAGTCCCTGGATGTTCGAGTGCCCACGCAGCGCGTTCATGCCGCCACCGGCGACGCCGATGTTGCCGAGCAGCAGCTGCACCATCGCGCCGGTGCGGATCATCTGCGAACCGATCGAGTGCTGGGTCCACCCCAGCGCATACATGATGGTCGCCGCGCGCGTGGCGTTCGCGGTGGAGGCGAGCAGCTTGCAGACCTCGAGGAACTTCTCCTGCGGCGAGCCGCAGGTGCGCTCCACCAGCTCGGGCGTGTAACGCGAGTAGTGCTGCTTCATCAGGTTGTAGACGCAGCGGGGGTGCTGCAGCGTCGGATCGGTGACGACATAGCCGTCCTTGCCGCGCTCGTAGTCCCAAGTGGTCTTGTCGTAGGCACGCTTGTCGGGGTTGTAGCCCGAGTACACGCCGTCCTTGAACGAGAAGTCCTCGCGGACGATGAAGGTGAAGTCGGTGTAATTGGTCACGTACTCGCGCTGAATCGCGTCGTTCGTGAGCAGGTAATTGATCACCCCGCCGAGGAATGCAATGTCGGTGCCCGGGCGGATCGGGACGTAGAGGTCAGCGACCGAGGCCGAGCGCGTGAAGCGCGGGTCGACGACGATCAGTCTCGCCTGA
This sequence comes from Steroidobacteraceae bacterium, assembly GCA_036008385.1. Lineage (GTDB taxonomy): Bacteria > Pseudomonadota > Gammaproteobacteria > Steroidobacterales > Steroidobacteraceae > 13-2-20CM-66-19. The sequence continues at coordinate 57,265 of DASYNX010000014.1, read as the reverse complement.
CGATGCGCCTTGGCCTCGGTGACCCACTTGAAGCCGCAGGGATGGGCCTCGGCGGCATTGCCGCCCATGATGAGGATGACGTCGGCATTCTTGATGTCGACCCAGTGATTCGTCATCGCTCCACGGCCAAACGTCGGGGCAAGACCTGCCACCGTCGGGCCGTGTCACACACGCGCCTGATTGTCGAATGCCATCAGTCCGAGGCTGCGCACCACCTTGGCCGTCACGTAGCCGACTTCGCTGCTGCTCGCCGAGGCCGCGAGGAATCCGGTCGTTTCCCAGCGATTGACGGTGAGCCCGGCGGCTGTCTTGGTGATGAAGTTGGCATCGCGATCAGCCTTGAAGAGTCGCGCCGTCTTATCGAGCGCCTCCTCCCAGGAGATGCGCTGCCACTCCTTCGCCTTGGGCGCCCGGTACTCCGGGTAGAGGAGCCGGCTCGGGCTGTGGATGAAATCCAGCAGGCTCGCGCCCTTGGGACACAGCGTGCCGCGGTTCACCGGGTGATCCGGGTCGCCCTCGATGTGGAAGATCGAGGCCTTGGCGTTCTTCGCCCCGTCGCCGAGGCTGTACATCAGCACGCCGCAGGCCACGGAGCAGTACGGGCAGGTGTTGCGCGTCTCGGTCGCGCGCTCCAGCTTGAACTGCCGTACCTCGGCAAGGACTTGTGTTGGAGTGAATCCGAGAACCGCGAGGCTCGACGCCGCCAGCGTCGCCCCCGAGACCCTCAGAAAATCACGTCGGCTAAGCGTCGCCATGGCTCTTCCCCCAGGAGGGCTTGACACTCAAGTGTAGGCCCCCGGCACGCGATGCGACAAGACGGGCGGGCGAAAGCGCCGGGTGATCAGGCGTTTGAGGCACCGGGTGCGAGCGATCGGTCGGTGGATTGCCGAACGCACCCCGGCGCCGGTGTCTCAGCCTGACGCTTGCCACTTCCGAATGCATCGCCGACACTGATCAGGATATCAGGGCGTGAGCGAGATCCGCCGACGTGCGCCTGCCACAACGGTTTTTCCGGCTACCCGTGCGCTTCGACCCGGTCCGGTTGCGCGCGGAGGTTGAGGCACTGCCGCCGGAGGCGTGGACACCCCATCCCACGGGTGAGCCGGGCAACTCCGCCGTGCGGCTGATCACCGTGGACGGTGGCGACAATGACCGCTTGAACGGCGCAATGCGCATGACAGCGCGTCTCGAGCGCTCGCCTTACATGCGCCAGGTGCTCGCGAGCTTCGGCGTGGTCTGGAGCCGCTCGCGTCTGTTGCGACTCGCGCCCGGGGCGGTCGTTGCCCCGCATTCCGACATCCACCACCACTGGTTCTTCCGCGTGCGCATGCACGTGCCGATCATCACCCTGCCTGAGGTGCGCTTCGCATGCGACGGTGAGTCCGTGCACATGGCAGCCGGCGAGACCTGGATCTTCGATAACTGGCGCACGCACGCTGTCCAGAACCCAACCGCCAGCGAGCGGGTCCATCTCGTGGCCGATACTTCGGGAAGCGGGGCGTTCTGGGAACTGGTGGCACGCGGCCAGGAGGCCAATGCAGCCATCGAGTGTCGCGCTTACGACGCGGCGAGATCCGACACGCCACTGACCGAGCAGGCGCTTCCTCGCCCGGTGATGTCGCCGTCGGAGATGGAGCTGCTGATCCTCGATGCGCGCTCGGAATTGGTGGCCGAGGCTGACACGGCCGAACAGCGAACGCGGCTGGCACGCTACCACGCATTGCTCGTGGGATTGGCGCGCGACTGGCGACAGCTCTATCACCTCTACGGCGAGGATCCCAAAGGCTGGGAGGCCTTCGCGAAGCTCCGCGATGTCGTGCGCGTACGGTCACAGGCGATCTCGTCCGGGCTGGTCATGCGCACCAACCGCTCGACCGCGCATAAATTGCTGGAGGCACGGATCCTGAAGGCCTGTCTGGCGGCGCCGGCCGAGGTCGACGAACGCGCGACACAATCCTGATTCTCAGAACTTGATCGAAGCCTGCAGTCCGAACACCCACGCTGTCTCGTCGCTGTAATGCGGGTTGAGCACCAGCTGGAAATCCGGCTGCAGGGTGAGCCAGCCGTTGATCACCGCTGCGTAGTTGAGCTCGACGATCGACTCGTGGTCGGTCACGGACTCTCCCGCGGCGCGCTGGGCCGCGACATAGTCCGGCGCGAAAGCTGTGTGACTGATGCCGGCAGAGAATGAATCGTTCGGCCGGCCGGTGAAGGGCGCTGACACGGTGAAGCCGGCGTTGCCGTAGTACTGCAGCAGCGCGCGGCTTAACAGCGGGTCATAGCCGATGCGCAGGAAACCGCCGATTTTCGGCTGACCGTCGGTGCCGACCACCAACGCCTGATCCATCATCACGTACAGGCCGGTGCTCCCCTGAGCGGTGCTTCCCGTCCTGAAGTCGATGACGGTCTTGCTCGTGCCGATGATGCCGAGCGTGTAGGTGCCGGGCAGGCCCGCGGGGGTGCGGTTGGTGGCGATTTCGAGGGCGCCGGTGGAGCCCTGGCTCATGCTCCACTCAAAGCCGTGGTTGCTGCCGACGTCGTTGCCGACGTCCACCGTGTAGATGCCGCCGCGCACCGTCCACTCGCTCGAAGGCTTCACCTCGATGTACAGCCCCGGGGCCGCGACCGGATAGAACGGTGCCAGCTGCTGCTCGCGACCGCTGCCGAAGAGAGCGAACGAAGCGTTGATCAGCGAGCCGGCGTACTGGGATATGAAGAAGTCGTCATCCATCGTGATCTGGCCGGCCTTGACGCGCCCGTGGTCGCCCGGCAGGTGCTGCTCGAAGTAGATTTCGTAGAAGCGAACCGAATTGACCGCCTCATACCCGGTGACGGCATCGGTCGCGAACTGTCCGATCAGGTGCTGCGACGGAAGGTCGCTCAGATTCCAGTGCCAATCGATGTGAAACCGCGCCCCGGACCAGTCGAACAGCCGCGCGAGGTCGAAATTCACACCGAGATCGGCGAGCGCTTCGTAGCGCACTCCGGTCTCGATGCCGCCGTGGGTGTTGGCCCAGGCGCCCGGGGTGTAGGTCAGGTAAGGAGCGATTCCGCGATCGGCCAGCGTGGTGCGCAGACCGTTCCAGTCACCGGTGAGGGTCTGATCCTGCTGCACATCCGCGTGCGCGCCGGCGCTCGCCACGATCGCCAGCGCGGTGCAGACAACTTTCCTAGGGAGGCGCACCCGTCTGCCCCGTGCGCGGCTCAGTTCGCTTAGTGCGCGCCGCTCGTGGCCCAGGCACCGCCCATGGCGCGATAGATGGATACCAGGGAGCCGAGCAGCTCGCCGCGCGCCTGCGCGAGGTTCAGCTCCTGCGGGAAGAGCTCCTGCTCGGCCTGCAGCACGGTCGAGTAGGGCGTATAGCCCCCGTTGAACTGCAGCTGCGCGAGCTCCGAGTAATCCTTGAGGGCCTTGACCAGGCGCTCCTGCGCCGCGACCTGGGCGAGCAGCTGCTCGCGTGTGGAGAGCGCCTGGTCGACGTCGGCGAACGCGTTCTGGATCGCCCGCTGATAGTTGGCGAGCGCCGCCTGCTGCTGCGCCCTGGCCTGCTTGACCTGTGCGCTGATCGAGCCCGCGTTGAAGATCGGACCGGTGAGCGCCCCGGTGTACAGCCACGACCGGGTGGACGTCTCGAACAGGTTGTGCAGCTGCGTGCTGCCGGTGCCGTACTGGCCGGTCAGCGAGATCGCCGGGAAGTACTGTGCCTTGGCGGCGCCGATCTGTGCGGTCGCGGCGACCAGCTGCCCCTCGGCCTGCAGGATGTCGGGCCGCCGCTCGAGCAGCTCGGAGGGAACGCCGGCCGGCACCGTCATGAGCGTGAGATCGTGAATCGACTTGCCGCGCGGAATGGTGCCGGGATTGCGCCCGAGCAGCACGCCGATGCTCATCTCGGTGAGCACGATCTGGTTACGCAGCTGGGGAATTCTTGCGGCCACGGTCTCGTACTGCGACTCGACCTGCGCGACGTTCATCTGCGACACCTGGCCGAACTCGAACTTGTCCCGGGTGAGCTTCAGCGAAGCGTCGTACGCAGCGAGCGTTTGCTGCGCGATCACCAGCTCGTCGTCGAGGGCCCGCAGCTGGATGTAGCTGGTCGTGAGCTGCGTGATCAGCGTGAGGATGACACCGCGGCGGGCGTCCTCGGTGGCGAGCAGCTCGGCCTGGGCGGCCTGCGACAGGCGGCGGATCCGGCCCCAGAGATCGATCTGCCAGCTCGCGCCGGCGAGCACGCTGTAATAGTTGGTCGGATTGCTGACGTTCGCAGGGATCTCCGTGGTGAGGCTGCTGGAGAAGCCGAAGCGCGTGGCATTCGCGCCGTAGTTGACCTGCGGAAAGAGCGGCGAGCGTGTCTGGGTGAGGACAGCGGCCGCCTGCTCGACGTTCGCGGTGGCGATCATCAGGTCCTTGTTGTTCGCCAGCGCCTCGGTGATCAGCTGATCGAGGACCGGGTCCCCGAGTCCTTTCCACCAGTCGGCATCGGTCGGTTGCACGGTCTCCTTGGGCTGATAGAGATAGCCCGGCGGCGTCGGAGTCTGCGGCCGGCGGTAATCGGGTCCGACCATGCAGCCGGCGGCACACAGGGCGACAACCGTGCCGGTCAGCGCCGCGCGCATCACTCGTCCTTCCGCGGCGAGCTCGCCGCATGCGGCAGCGCCCCGGAGCCGCCCGGCGGATGCTGCGGCTCGGCAGCGACCGGCGGCTTTTCGCCGCCGAACGCCCGCTCACTCCAGGTGCTGAACAGCCAGTAGAACATCGGGATGAAGAACACCGCGACCAGGCTCGCCACCAGGCTGCCACCGATCACGCCCGTGCCGATCGAATGGCGGCTGTTCGACGACGCCCCGCTCGCAATCGCCAGCGGCACGCAGCCGAGGATGAACGCAAACGAGGTCATGACGATGGGCCGCAGGCGCAGTCGCGCCGCTTCCACCGCCGCATCGAAGAACGACATGTGCTCCTTGCGGTTCTTCTCGACCGCGAACTCCACGATCAGGATGGCGTTCTTGGCCGCCAAGCCGACGAGCGTGATCAGTCCGATCTGGAAATAGACGTCGTTCGCGATCCCGCGCAGCAGAATTGCCAGCAACGCACCGAGGATGGCAAACGGCACGGCCATCATTACGCCGACCGGCAGCGACCAGCTCTCGTACTGAGCGGCGAGAATCAGGAACACGAAAATGAGACCGAAGACGAAGGCGATCGTCGAGGTCGATCCAGAGGACACCTCTTCGCGCGCCTCGCCCGCCCATTCGAAGTCATAGCCGGCCGGCATGGCCTCCCGGGCCACTTCGGTGATGGCGGCCAGCGCGGTGCCCGAGCTGACTCCGGGTGCGGGCGCACCGTTGACCGCTATCGCGGGATAGTTGTTGAAGCGCGTGACGAGATCCGCGCCGTTGACATAGCGGGTGGTGACCAGCGCCGAGAGCGGCACCATGTCCCCCGAGCGGTTCTTCACGTAGTAGGTGCCGATATCCTCGGGAGTCATGCGGAACTTCGGCTCGGCCTGCAGGATCACCTGATACAACCGCGAGTCCTTCGGGAACTGCCCCACGTACAGCGAGCCGAACATCATCTGCAGCGTGCTGAACACGTCCTGCACTGGTACGCCGAGCACTTCCGACTTGTCGCGGTCGACCTCGGCGAGCAGCTGCCGGCCGTTGGCCTTGATGGTGGTCTGGACACCGGCGAGCTCTTTGCGCGCTTTCGCCTTCTTGATGATCTCCTCGACGATCTGCGAAAGCTGGCCGTAGGTTCCACCACCCTTCTGCTCGATCCACATCTGGAAGCCCGCGGTGATGCCGAGTCCGGGAATCGCCGGCGGGTTCACGGGCACCACCAGTCCGCCCTGAATCGAAGCGTAGTTCCTGCGCGCCGCCGCAATCAGGGCATCGGCGGAGTCCGCGCTCGACTTGCGCTCCTCATAGGGCTTGAGCGCGGCGAACAGCACGCCGAAGCTGGTCTTGTTCTGCGAATCGATGAGGCTGTAGCCGTCGACCTGGGATACGTTCGCGACCGCCGGCTGCTTTTCCAGGAACGCGGTAGCCTGCCGGCCCACCTCACCGGTGCGGTCGAGGCTGGCCGCATCCGGCAGGAAGTACGGGACGAAGATGTATCCCTGATCCTCAGAGGGGACGAAAGCCGTCGGCAGCACCTTGAAGAGCACCACGATGGCGACGATCACGCCGGCAAAGGCGATGAGCGCACGTCCCCAGTGATGTATGACCCACTTCACACCGTCGACGTAGTGAGTGGTAATCCGATCGAAGGTCGCGTCGAACCACCTGAAGAAGCGGTGCTTCTCCCCGTGCTTCGCCTGGATGAGCAATGCGGCGAGTGCGGGCGAGAGAGTGAGTGCCACGATGCCCGAGAACAGCATCGAGATGGCAATCGTGACCGCGAACTGCTTGTAGAGCTGACCGGTAATACCGCCGAGAAAGGCGACCGGGATGAACACCGCATTCAGCACCAGCACGATCGCTATGACCGGGCCGCCGACCTCGTCCATGGCGCGTTTGGCGCCGTCTTTGGGGGACAGTTTGAATTCGGTCACGTTGCGCTCGGTGTTCTCGACCACCACGATGGCGTCATCGACGACCAGACCGATGGCGAGGATCATGCCGAACAGCGTCACCATGTTGACCGAGAAGCCGAAGACCAGCATGCCGGTGAGCGCGCCGAGGATCGAGACCGGCACCGCAAGCGTCGGTATCAGCGTCAGACGCAGGTTGTGCAGGAACACGAACACCACCAGGACGACCAGCACCACGGCCTCGAAGAAGGTCTTGATCACCTCGTGGATGGAGGCCTGCACGAAGCGCGTGGTGTCGAGACCGACTTCGTACTTGAGGCCGCGCGGGAAGCTCTTCGACAGCGTCTCGAGCGTGGCGCGGACCTGCTTGGACACCTGGATGGCGTTCGCCCCCGGCTGCTGGTAGATGGCGATCAGGGTCGCCGGCCTGCCGTTGTACTTGGTGCGCAGCACGTAGCTCTGTGCGCCGAGATCGGTGTGGCCGACATCGCCGATCCGCACGATCGCCGCCCCCTGATTGTCGGTGCGCACGATCATGTTGTCGTACTGCTTCGGCTCGGTGATGGTCCCGGTCGTGACCGGGAAGGTCTGCGTCACCGGCGCGGGGGTGGGCGCCTGACCGATCCGTCCGACGGCGAACTGGCTATTCTGCTGCTTTACGACGTTGCCGATTTCATCGGCGGTGATGCCCATCTGGGCCATGCGATCGGGCCGCAGCCAGATGCGCATGGCGTACTGCGGTACGCCGAAGATTGCCGCCTGGTTGGCCCCGTTGATGCGGTTGATGGCCGAGAGAATGTTGGTGTTGGTGTAGTTGGAAACGAAGTCCGGATCGAGCAGACCGTCGGGGGAGTAGAAGGCGATCACCATGAGAAAGGTGTTGGTCTTCTGCGCGACGTTCACACCCTGCGACTGCACCTGCTGCGGCAGCTGCGGCAGCGCCTGGTTCACGCGGTTCTGCACGTCGACCTGCGCCAGCATCGGATCGGTATCGATGGTGAAGTAGACGGTCAGCGAGTAGTTGCCGGTCGACGAGCTGGTCGACTGCATGTACAACATGTTGGTGGCACCGTTCACCTGCTGCTCGATCGGTGCTCCCACGTTCTGTGCCACCAGTGTGCCGTTGGCGCCGGGATAGTTGGCGGACACCTGGATCTGAATGGGGGTGATCTGCGGGTACTGGGCGATGGGCAGCTCCGCCATCGCCACCAGCCCCGCGATCGAGATCACCAGCGCGATGACGATGGAGAAGATCGGACGGTCGATGAAGAAGTTCCACACGGGCGCTGCTCCGGCTACTGCCGCGGCGGCGCTGCGGCGGACCCTCCCTCGGCCGGCGGCGCTTCCGCGAGCCGCGACCCGTCGGTCGTCTGAGTGTTCGCGATTTTCACCGCAGCCCCCGGGGTGAGCCGTGCCATGCCATCGGTCACGACCATGTCACCCTTGGCGAGCCCGCTGGTGATGAACCAGTTCTGCCCGAGCCAGGGGCCGACCTGCACGGGGCGGACCTGGGCGCGCTGCTCCTTGTCGACCAGGATGACAAACTTGCCCTGCGCGCCCTCGAGCACGGCCTGCTGGGGGACGAGCACTGCATTCGGGCGAACCGCGCCCGAAACCCGCACGCGCACGAACTGTCCGGGCCGCAGGACTCCGTCGGGATTGCCGAGAGTCGCGCGCAGCAGGAAGGTCCCGGTCTCCTGGTTGTAATCGGCATTGGCGAAGGTGATCCGCCCCTTCGATGGAAAGAGCGATCCGTCGGAGAGCACCACCTGCACTTCGAAGTCGTCTTTGGGCGGCAGCCGCAGCGCACCCTGGCTCGCCTCGGTGCGAATCTTGAGCAAGTCGTTCTCGGAGATGCTGAAGTTCACCCAGATCGGATCGAGCTGCGCCACGTAGGTGAGCTGCGCCGCCTTGTTGGCGTCGAGATACTGACCTTCCTGCACGCGCGAGTAGCTCGAGGCGCCCGACACGGGAGTCGTGATCATCGTGTAGCTGAGATTCAGCTGCGCTTCTTCCACCCGTGCCCGAGCGGCGTCGACGGCGGCTGAAGCCTCCTTCTCCGCTCCAATCGCGTCGGTGAGGTCCTTCTGACTGAGGGCATTGCGTGCCGCCAGCGGCTTGACTCGCACGAGATTGTCGCGTTGGACCTGCAAGCGCGCCTGCTCCGCCTCGAGCCCTGCTTTGGCGGCATCGAGCTTCGCCTGGAACGGCTTCGGGTCCTGCAGGTACATCGTCTGCCCTGCCTTGACCATGCTGCCCTCGGCGTACACGCGTCGGTCCAGAAAACCATTGACGCGCGCCAGAATCTGCACCTGGTGCGAGCTTTGTGTCTGACCGACGTACTCGTAACTGAAGGGCGTGTCTCGCGGCGTGACGTCGACTACGCTCACCGCCTGCGGTCCCGCGGCTCCGCCCGCGTGCCCGCCGCAGCCCAGGAGAAGCGTCGGCAGCAAGAGCGCCGTGAAGGCGAGCACGCGGCGCCTGCGGCAGCCCGCCGAGTGCCCGTGACCGGCCAGTAGGGAGGCTACTAGTGCTGTTGTCATTGAATCCCCTTGGCGCAGGCCGCTCGACTCCGTCGGCACGGTCCCAATCGAGGCGGTGTGCGCGCACATCCCTGGCGGGCCGAATTTTTTAACATGCGGGTATCCCTTCGGGGTTGCTTCCCCACCGCTTCTACTAACCGCCTCCGTTAGGATACACGAACGGCGCCGCGCGCCGAACTCCCGGGCACCGGGGCGCCCTGAACTTAATCTGTCCGGCCTTCGCCCACGCTACGACGAGGTCCTCGCGCCCGTTACTTGCCTTTCAGCCGCACGACCGGGAAGTACAGCCCGAGTGAGCGACGTTCCCACCACATTCCCCTCTCCCTGGCGGCACTGTCCGCGTAGCGGTAGTCGTAGAACTCCGCGCGCACGTACACCGGCGGCCGGTTCGCGAAGGGGTTCGTTGCCAGCAGCGACGTCACCGTCGGCTCGTTCTCGAGCAGCTTCTGCAGGAAGCGCTCGAACCACCACAACCGCCGCGGATCGTCGAGCGCCGCAAACCACATCTGCCAGTCGAGACGCGGCTGATGCGGGATGTTCCAGCGCGGGCGGCGCGCCTGGTCGCCGGGCTTGTAGCGGAATTCGTATTCACGCCAGTCGAGGCCGTCGTACGAGCCCTCGATGATGATCTCGTCGCGCTGCGTGGTCATGACCGAGAACAGGCCGTAGGCGCTGGTGATGCGCAGCGGCTCGACGAACCGGTCGACGGCCAGCAGCGCCGCGGGTGGGCTGCCGCCGAAACGGATGTCCATCTGCACCAGGCTGCAGAAAACGACGAGCAGCGCTGCTGCCGCGACGGTGCGGCGGACCAGCGGGCGTGGCGCAGCGGAGCTGACGCGTAACCCGAGCGCCTCGCTCAGGCGCCGCGGCAGTACCGCCTGCAGCGCCGCGTCGTCGAACAGCACCAGGCACAACAGCATCGTCTGGAGATTGAACCAGTTGTAGTTGCCGGTTAAGAGAATGCAGCTCTGCAGCAGCAGCGTCCCGAAGGCGGCGAGAAAGCGCAGTCGCCGCGGGAAGAAAAAGAAGAATGGCACGATCAGCTCGACGACGAAGGTGCCGCCGGTTGCGAATCTCAGTGCAGCGGGCGGCAGCTGCGCAACGTACCAGGCGAGCGGCGTCGGCAGCGGCTGCGTGAGGAAGTGATAGGAAAGCGCCGACAGGTTCCACCAGTTCGCATCGCCGCTCAGCAGCTTCACCACACCCGACATCAACATGAAGCGGAACAGCAGCCAGCGCAGCAGCCAGATTCCGGGTGTGGTGGCGAAGCTCATCAGCAGCGCCGCGAAACCGGTCTCGAGCAGGAACACGTCCCACTGGTAGGTCATGAAGGTCTGCCCGCCGTAGAGCAGCGAGAGGTACAGCGCATGCAGCAGCAGCAGGCTCACGCGCGGCAGCAGATTCAACACCAGCAGCAGCGACAGTCCGGCTCCGGCCCAGCACACCGCGCGGATCGCCAGATCGCTGGCGTTCCACCAGAACACCATCGGCATCAGCAAGAAACGCTCGGGGCCCGCCCGGCTGCTGGCCGCGTCGACCAGCTCGGCCAGCGGCAGGATGCCGTGGCTGCCGATGAGTCCCTGCGCCTGCACCGCGAAGGAAATGAAGGCGGAGAGGTAGATCAGTCCGAACAGGCGCAGGAACAGAAACGCCACCAGCTCATGGCGGGGCGGCTGGTAGTCCTTGCCCCAGAGTAAGCGGCTGATGCCGAAGAACGCCGCGCGGTGCGCCGCGATGAAGGCGTAGGCTCGCTCCGACATGGCCGCGAAACCGGGCAGCTTGTGATACAGCGCGAGCCAGATCCCCTTGCCGCGTGCGTGGCTCAGGGTGAGGAAGCTCGCCTCGGCGGCGCTCGCGCGACGCCCGTCGGGCGCGATGTATTGCACGGCGCGCTGAAAGTCGCGCAGCGGTATCTCGGGATACTGCGCCGCCACCTCCTGATAGGTCCGGTAAGCCATGCGCTCGCCGGTGAGCTTCTGCCAGTAACGCGCCCAGTAGCCGCAGAACCCGCAGTCGCCGTCATAGATGAGCAGCGGCCGTGATAGCGTGCCCATGAGGCCAGCATAGCGGAACAACGCCGATAAGCAGCGTCACCTCAGCTTCGACTCGCGCCGTCGCCGGGGAGCGCGGCTACTTCGGCCACCCCACTCGATCGGCGCCTGCTACGGGCGGATGAGCCCGAGTGCATTCTGGGCGATGCATGCAGCGATCGCCGTGGCCGGCGGTGTGAGCGTGCTGCTGTTCCGGCGCCGTCTCGGGCGGGCGCTGCACCCGGAGTGACACGCGTGTGCGATCAGTGTTGCGCCGCGACCCGCAGCTCCGCGGCGCGCGCCTCCGGGCCGAGCGACGTGACCAGGATCAGCGCCACGGCGACGACGGCAATCGTCCAGGAAAGGACGCTCGCATAGTCGCCGCCGCGCGACTCGGCGACGCCCGCCTGAAAGGGGCCCATCCACGCCATCGCCAGGTTGCCGAGCTGATAGGCGAAGCCCGGCAGGATCGCACGCACCGAGGGTGGCGACAGCTCATTGAGATGCGCCGGCACGATGCCCCACGCGCCCTGAATCATGAACTGCATCAGGAAACCGCCGAGCGCGAGCACCACGGCGGTCTGGGAATACGCCCATAGCGGGATCATCGGGACCGCCAGCGCCGCGGCCAGCGCGATGGCGCGCCGGCGCCCCAGGCGTTCGGACAGCGTCCCGAAACAGATGCCGCCGATCAGTGCGCCGAGATTCATCACGATGGCGACCCTGCTGGTGGTCACGGTCGAGAACCCGTGCTGCACCTGCAGAAAGGTCGGGTAAAGGTCCTGCGAGCCGTGGGAGAAGGCATTGAAGCAGGCCATCAGCAATACCAGGTAGCAGAGCCTCGGGAAGTGACTCTTCAGCGCGCCGAGGACGGCGGCGACCGAAGCGCGCTGGGGCGCAGCGCCGGCCGCCCAGGCCGGGGACTCTTCGACGCCGATGCGGATGTACAGCACCAGCAGCGCCGATGCCGCGCTGATGATGAACAGTCCGCGCCAGCCGACATGATCGAACGCCACGCCGAACAGTATCGATGCGAGCAGGTAGCCGAGCACGTACCCTTCCTGCAGCAGTCCGGAAAAGAACCCGCGATCCCGGGCGGGCAGCGACTCGAGAGCCAGTGCCGCCCCCACGCCCCACTCGCCGCCCATCGCAAAGCCAAATAACGCCCGCAGCGCCAGCAGGCTCGCGAGGTTCGGGGCGAAGGCTGTGGCGAGCTGCACCACCGAGTAGCTGGCGACGTTCAGCATCAAAACGGGCCGGCGGCCGTGTTTCTCCGCCAGCCAGCCGAAGGCGAACGCGCCGATCGGGCGGAACGCCAGGGTCAGGAACAGCCCCTCGGCCACTGCCTTCACGTCGGTGTGGAAATCGGTACCGATCGCTCTCAGGCAGAACACGAACAGGAAGAAGTCGAAGGCATCCAGCGACCAGCCGCCGAGCGCGGCGAAATAGGCGCGGCGCTGCGCCGGGGTGAGTCTCCAGAAGGCACTGAGCACGGCCGATCCCGCTGCGGCACGATTTGCCGCGAGCCTACCACGGTTCGCGCCACGCGGCCTCCGGGCCCCGGTCGATTCTGACCGGGGCCCGCGCCGTCACTCACCAACTCTTGTCATTGTCCTTGCCGAACAGGTCCGACATCACGTTGACGCTGCCGTCGCACGCATGATTGAGGCACGGAATGCGGAAAGCCGCTTCCATGGTCTTCAGCAGCGAGAAGCTGGAGTAGAACGTGTTGCTCTGCACGCCGTGCTTGCGATAGCTCGTCTCGACGGTCAGCACGACGCGATTCTGATGCTGCGGCGGAAACGGCGTGTTCGGCGGCAAGGTGTTGGTGATGCCGCTGTAGTCGTTCTCGTCCCAGACGGTCACGATGGCGTTGTCGCCGCCGCGCCAGGCGGGCGAGGCCTTGATGCTGGTGACGATCCTCTGCAGCGTCGCGTCGGCCTGCGCGGACAACCCCGGGTTCATGCCCACCTGGGTACCGGCGGTGTTGCCGTTGTAGGCAGCCTGTCCCGGATCGAACGCACAGAAGGCGTCGCCGTTGCTGCGGCCGTGCTGGTCATCGCACTGGTTCGGCACGATGTAGGAGAACGACGGCACATTGCCGCTCGCGAGATCCGCGTACAGGCCGTGCGCGCCGTCGAAGCCCACCATGTTGCGCAGGCTGTTGTTGGGATCCGCACCTTCCTGCACGCTCTGGAAATAAGCGAACGGGTTGTGCTTCACCGCGTAGGCCTGCACGACCGCCGGACACGGCGTTATGGTCGCACCGGGACAGGGGGGGTTGGTGTTGATCAGCGGCGGCAGGTTCGTGGGCGACAGGGGCATGGTCGGGTCGAAAGTGGTCAGGTTGGTCGCCGTGCCGTTGCTGTAATTGATGAGGTCAGCACCCCCGAACGGCAGACTTTCCTGATAGGTCTTCCAGCTCAGGCCCGCGTGTACCAGCTGATCGGCGATGGTCTTGCCCACCGTAGGCGCGGCCGGTACGGACTGCACTCCGTCGATGTCGGCCAGGAAATTGAATACCGGGGGGTTGGTCTCGTTCCAGTCGTCCACTGCCTCGGTCAGGGCGTCCTTGCCGACGCCGGTGATCGGGCAAACGCTGGTCGTCTCGATCGGACCGGGAGGTGTGCCCGGTCCGATATCATCCGCGTTGATGATACCCGACTGGATGTTGGGCATGCAGTTGGTATTGTGCCAGTTGGGGGAGTTGTCGCTGCGCACGCCGAAGTTCGAGCCGCCGACGATCTCCAGATAGTTGGTGAGGCTCGGGTGCCCGATGGCGAAGTAGTTGGTTGCCACATTGACCTTGCCGCCGGCGATCAGCCCGTTGATGTACGGCATGGCCGGATTGCCGATGATCTGCTGGTAGTTGTGGTTCTCCATCATGATCACGAACAGGTGATCGAGCCGATGGACACCCTCCGGCATCTTGCCTTCAGCGCCGAGCGCGCTGCCGGCGATCGATGCGGCCAGCAGGCCGGCCGAAACGGTAATCGAACGCTTCATGGATGGGCTCCTGGAGTTGTTGGGGTGTGCCGCGTGCCCGCTGACACGGCGTCGTGAGTGTGCGAGTCATGTTTGACCGGAGCGTGACGGTCCCATGACGTAGCCGTGTCGCGCCGCAGCCGCGGTGTAGACTGACCGCTGCGATGAGCGATCAGCGGCGGAGCTTCGAGACCATCATCGAGCGGGAGCGCGGCTTGCGCCACAGCCTGAGCTCGCGTCGCATGACCATGATTGCCATCGGCGGGGCGATCGGCACCGGGCTGTTTCTCGGCAGCGGCTTGGCGATCAGTCTCGCCGGTCCCGCCGTGCTGGTGAGCTACGCGGTCGGCGCACTGGTTGCGCTGCTGCTGATGGGGTGCCTGGCCGAGATGACCGTCGCGCACCCGACCTCCGGCTCCTTTGGCGCCTACGCCGAGTACTACGTCGGCCCGCTGGCCGGCTTCCTGGTGCGCTATGCCTACTGGACCTGCGTCGTGCTGGCGGTGGGTACCGAGGTCACCGCGGTCGCGCTCTATATGCGTTTCTGGTTTCCGGCCGTTCCCGGCTGGCTGTGGGTCGTGGGATTCTCGGGGCTGCTGATCCTCGTCAACGCCCGCAGCGTGAACGTCTTTGGCGTGGTCGAGTACTGGTTCTCGGCCATCAAGGTGACTGCCATCGTGATTTTCATCCTGCTGGCGAGCTACCTCGTCTGGGGGGCACCGGCAATGCTTGCGGGAACCGGCACGGCCCGCTCGGGCCCGCCGGCGGGCTTCAGCAACTACACTGACCTCGGCGGCTTCTTCCCCAAGGGGCTCTGGGGCGCGTGGGTGGCGGTGATCGTCGCGATCTTCAGCTACTTCAGCATCGAGATGATCGCGGTGGCGGCGGGGGAGGCCGCGCAGCCCGAGATCGCCGTGCCACGCGCGTTCCGTTCAACGCTCATCAGGCTGATCCTGTTTTATCTGCTGACGCTCACCCTGGTGCTCGCAATCGTGCCGTGGACCGCCGCCGGCGTCGACGAGAGTCCGTTCGTGAAGGTCATGCGCGCGCTGCAGGTGCCGGGCGCAGCCGGCGTTTTCAACTTCGTCATCCTGGTGGCGGCGCTGTCGGCCATGAACAGCCAGCTCTATATCACGACGCGCATGATGTTCAGCCTGTCGCGGGCCGGCCATGCCCCGCTACGCTTCGGAATCCTGGACCGCCGCGGCGTGCCGGTGCAGGCGCTGCTGCTCTCGAGCATCGGCATCGCGCTCGCGACCGTGCTGAGCGTCATGGCCCCCGGATCGGCCTTCATCCTCATGGTCGCGATCTCCTCCTTCGGGGCCATGTTCACCTGGATGATGATCTTCCTGACCCATTATTGTTTCCGCCGCGCCCACGAGCGGGCGGGGGCGCCGCCGCTGCGCTTTCGCATGCGCGGCTTTCCGGCGACTACGCTGCTCGGCGCCGCGCTCATGGCCGCGGTACTGGTGACGACCGCCTTCACGGATGCGTTTCGTCTGACGCTCGTATTCGGTCTGCCGTTTCTCGCCGGCCTCACAGCGCTCTACGCGCTGCGCTACCGGCAGCTTGTTCCCGGCGGTGCGTCCAGCCGCGACGGCGCCTGAACACTGGATGGAAGCGTGCGCGGGCTCGGGAGTAAGCTCGAGGCAGGACCAGCACCGAACAGTGAAGGAGCAACGCCATGGCCACGAAAGCGATTCCCGACGGCTACAACACCGCAACGCCCTACCTCATCATCAAGGGTGCGGCAGAGGCGATCGAGTTCTACAAGCGGGCTTTCGGCGCGACCGAGCTGCTGCGCATGGCCGACCCGCAGGGCCGCATCGGTCACGCCGAGATCAGGATCGGCGATTCGGTGATCATGCTCGCCGATGAGCATCCCGCCACGGGCTATCGCAGTCCGCGCTCACTCGGTGGATCGAGCGTCAGCATTCTTCTTTATATCGAGGACGTCGACACGGTGTTCGAGCGTGCCCTGAGGGCCGGCGCCAAGGCGCAACGCCCGGTCGTCGACCAGTTCTACGGCGATCGCTCGGGCACGCTCGAGGATCCATTCGGTCATGTGTGGACCATCGCCACGCATGTCGAGGATGTCGAGCCCGAAGAGATGCGACGCCGTGCAGAGGTCGCCATGAAGTTGGCATCCGCCCCGCCGGCATCCTGACGGCGCGAGAACGCGCGGCGCGGGGCCGCGCCGCGCGTTCTCGGTGAGCTCTGCGACCTGCGGCAATTGCCGCGCGTGGTTTGAGCACGGCGCGTGCCCGAAGGCGCCAGCCGTATTGCCTGCGGCCGCTGTTCCATAGATGATGCGAAAACGCCGTTGCAACGGCGACCAGGGGGAGACACTGCCGACCCGTCGCAAGGCGGGCGGCGGGGCACATGGTTTTCAACTCACTCACCTTCGTGGTGTTCTTCGCGTGCGTCCTCGGCCTGCACTCGCTGCCATTCTCCTGGACGACGAAGAAGATCAACCTGCTGATCGCGAGTTATCTGTTCTACATGGCGTGGAACCCGCCGTTCGTCATCCTGCTGTGGGTGTCGACGGTGGTCGACTGGTACGCCGCGCAGGGACTGGTCAAGGCGCGCCGTGCCACTACCCGGCACGCCTGGATGCTGCTGTCGGTGATCGCCAACCTCGGCATGCTCGGTTACTTCAAGTACGGGCAGTTCCTGCTCGATAACTTCAGCGCGCTGCTGGCCGGCATCGGCATCGCTTATCAGCCGGCGCACTACGACATCGTCCTGCCGGTGGGCATCTCCTTCTATACGTTCGCCACCTTGTCCTACACGCTCGATGTATACCTGCGGCGCGCGGCGCCGGCGCAGAACCTGCTCGATTACGCGCTGTTCGTGACGTTCTTCCCGCACCTGGTGGCCGGCCCGATCATGCGGCCGACCGAGCTCGTGCCGCAGTTCGCGCAGCCGCATCGCGCCAGCGCCGCGCAGCTGCGCTTCGGGCTGGCACTGATGACGCTCGGGCTCTTCAACAAGGTCGTGCTCGCCGACAGTTTTCTTTCGCGTGCGGCCGAGCGCGTCTATGACGGCGACCAGATCCCGGGCACGCTCGATGCATGGATGGGAACGCTCGCCTTCAGCGGTCAGATCTTCTGCGACTTCGCCGGCTATTCGACCACCGCGATCGGGGCGGCGCTGTGCCTCGGCTTTGCGATGCCCGACAACTTCCGCTTCCCGTACGCCGCAGTCGGATTCTCCGACTTCTGGCGGCGCTGGCACATCACGCTGTCTTCCTGGCTGCGCGACTATCTCTACATTCCCCTCGGCGGCAACCGCCACGGTGCACGCCGCACCTACATCGCGCTCATGGGGACGATGCTGCTCGGCGGCCTGTGGCACGGAGCGAACTGGACGTTCGTGGCATGGGGCGGCTTGCACGGGCTGTATCTCGCGGTCGAGCGGGTGCTGCGCGCCCGCTTCGCCAACTACCGGCCCGGCCCGCTGGTGTTCGTGCTGCTGGGGCTGCTCACCTACACGCTGGTGAATGTCACCTGGGTATTCTTCCGCGCCAAGACCTTCGGCAAGGCGTGGGTGGTGCTGCGCGGCATGTTCGGGCAGAACGCGGTGGCGCGCCCCATTCTCTCGACTTTCTATCTGCTGTCGGTGACTGCGATCGTGGGAGCGCTGCTGCTGACGCACTGGCTGATGCGCGCGCGCACGCTCGAATCCGTCGTGGCGCGGGCGCCGGCCGCCGCCGTGTGCGCGATATGGGCGCTGATGGCGTTCGCAATCATCATTGTCCAGGGGGCCGGCAGTGCCTTCATCTATTTCCAGTTCTGACACCGCGCAGGCGGGCGGCGCGCGCTACCGGCGTCAGGCGGGCGAACAGCCGGGGCTGGTGCCCTCCGGCGCTCCGGTCGATCGCTATGCGCGCCAGACTGCCGCCGACCGCCCCGGAGTGGCGCAGCCGGTGCCGGTGCGTCCGGTGCCCGAGCAGCCGTGGGGCCGGATCCTGCTCGTCACGGTGCTGCTCGTGGGGCTGCTGGTCGCGGGCTGGGAATGGTACTGGCGCGGCTACGGGGTGCGCCCGAGCATTGCCAACACCGACGGGCTGTGGGCCATACAGCGGCGCCGCATCGATGCGGGCGAAGGCGACGCAACGTTGCTCGTCGGGGCATCGCGCCTGTTCTTCGACATCCAGCTGCCGGTCTGGCAGCGTCTCGCCGGCCGGCGTCCGATCCAGCTCTCCATCGAGGGCACCTCACCGCTCAGGACGGTCGAGGATCTCGCCGCGGACCCGAAGTTCACCGGTCGCCTCATCATCGGCGTGGCGCCCGACCTGTTCTTCAGCGGCTACCAGTACCGCGCCGGCGTGCTGCGCTACTTCCACAAGGAATCTCCCTCGCAGCGCATCGGTCAGTGGCTCTCCATGAATTTCATCGAGCCGTACCTGGCGTTCGACGATCCGGACTACGCCCTGCAGACGGTGCTCGCGCGCCAGCCGTGGCCCGAGCGCCCGGGCAAGGTGTGGTTTATCAGCGTACGCAAGCTCGCCGAGTCCGAGGCGGACCGCAACACCCATTTGTGGAGCAAGGTGGCCACGGATCTACAGTATCGCGACCTGGCACGCCGCATCTGGCTGCAGGACTTCCAGCCCTCCGAGGATGACCCGACGCCGGAAGAGGCCGCGAAGACCGAGAAGGAGCAGATCGAGCGCATGGCCAAGGCGGTGGCGACGCTGCGCGCGCGCGGAGTGAAGATTCTGTTCGTGCGCATGCCGAGCGCCGGAGAATATCTCGCCTTCGAGAATCGAGAGTTTCCTCGCGCCCGTACCTGGGACAAGTTGCTCGCCGCCACCGGTGCGCCCGGGATTCACTTCCAGGACTATCCGCAGCTGCAGGGCTACTACCTGCCCGAGTGGTCGCACATGACCCAGGCCGAGGGCGAGCGCTTCACGGCGGCGCTGTACGGCATCATCGCGCGCGACTTCTGGCGGCCGGAGGATGCCGGCCCGGCGCCGGCAGCGGCTGCTGCGCACTAGGAGGGATTCTTGACCCAGCCGCGCGGCTTGCGATTGAAGCCGATCTGCACGTCGACGAGCTTCTTGCCGCAACGGCACCGGAAGCGTGCAATGATGTTGGCGATCGGCTCGTCCCAGCCAGCGCGGCAGTGACGCGCGAGGAACGCCGGAGTCAGCTCGCGTGAGTGACGGCAGGCGCGGCAGGTGACGACGATGATGTAGTCGCCGAAATGATCGCGCAGTCTCTCGACCGAGTTCCACGGCAGCATCGGCCCAGTGTGGGCACTGCCGTCGCTGCGCGTCCATCCAGTGCCGGAGCGCACGCCTTACTGTCCGCAAGTTAAACCCATGTGCGGCAAGTACATCCTGGCGCAGGCAGCCAAGGCCGAGCGGGCCATGGGCATCCGCCGCGGGCGCTGGGAATACGCGCCGAGCTATCGCGTGCTGCCGACCGAGCAGGTTCCGGTGGTGGTCGCGACCGGTGGTGAGCGGGAAGCGACGCAGATGCGCTGGGGACTGATTCCCTACTGGGCGGGCGGCGTGCCGCTGAAAGCCTCCACCATCAACGCCACCGTCGAGCGCATCGACAGCGCGCCGTCGTACCGGGATGCCTGGAGGCGCGGACAGCGCTGCATTCTCGTCATGGGCGGCTTCTATGAGCCACACGTCAACACCGACGGCTCGCGCGATCAGTTCTTCGTGCACCTTCTCGAGCGCGAAGTGTTCGGGGTCGCGGGGTTGTGGGATCGCTCACGGCAGACCGACGGCTCGTACATTTTCTCCTGCACGCTGATTACCGTGCCGGCCAACCGCCTGCTCGCGGAAGTTCACAACGCCAAGCAGCGCATGCCGGCGATCCTCGCGGAGCGCGCGCACGACGAGTGGCTCAGCGGCACTCTCGAGCGGGCGAGGGCAGTGCTCGCACCGTATCCGGAGGAGCTGATGGCGGCCTGGCGCGTGAGCCGCCGGGTGAACAATCCGAGATTGCCCAACGACGCCGGCCTGATCGAGCCCGTCTGAATTGCGATGTGGTTCACAATTCACGGTGCGTTCAGCCCCAGAGGTGTGTCATCCGCTTCGCGCCTTGGCATAGTGCGCGCTGTGTGTGCAGAGATTCCCCAGGAGGAAGCGCTCGTGAAAGCAATACATCAGGTGCTCCGGTCGGTGCTGACGCTCGCGGTGCTGATGCCGCTGGCGAATGCGCAGACTGTCAGCATCAACGGGACCATCAGCGGCCAGATTGTGCCGGGTGTGTACGGCCAGGTGGTCATCGGCAACGGCTCACCGCCGCCCGTGGTCTACGCGCAGCCGGTGATCGCGCAGCCGCCGGCCGTAGCGGTGGCGGCGCCGGTTGAGCCCATCTACCTGCATGTTCCGCCGGGACACGCGAAGAACTGGGCGAAGCACTGCCACGAGTACCATGCCTGCAATCGACCGGTGTACTTCGTGAAATCGGCCGAGTATCAGCCTGGCTATCGGCCGGATCACGGGCATCACGACGATGATCACGGTGACCACGGTCACGGGCACCACGACGACTGAGTACGAGCGCCGCGCGCACTAGCGCGCGGCGCGCTGCCCCCGCGAGTCCTCAGAGCCCCTGCCAGCATGGTGGCAGGGGCCTGCATGCTCTACGATACCCGCAAGAATAGGGAGCGGGATCATGGGCCGGTATCGACGCTACCTTATCGGACTCGCCGTCATTGCCGTGTTCCTCGGCGCCTACGCCGCGGTCGGCTTTTTCGCCGTGCCCCACTTCGCGCGCAACGGTGCAATGGAGTTCGTGCGCACTCACTACCACCGCACACTCACTCTCGGCGACATTCACTTCAATCCCTTCACGCTCAAGCTCGACGTGACCCGGGTGGCCCTGCCGGACGCCGACGGACAAACCATGCTGGGGTTCGAGCGGCTGCACGTGGATCTGCAGTTCGCCAGTCTCTGGCGGCTCGGTCCCAGCTTGCGTGAGATCGCGCTCGAGCAGCCGTATGTGCGCCTCGTGCTGCGCAAGGACGGTGAGGTGAATCTCGCCGACCTCGCCAAGGGCTTTCCGCCCGAGCCCCAGCCGCGCAAGCCAGCGGCGCCGCTGCGGCTGTTCATCCAGCGCCTCGCCGTGATCGGCGGAGCCGCCGCCATCGAGGACCGCACGCGCCCGACGCCGTTTCGCGCCGATTTCAAGCCGATCGAGTTCGAGCTGCACGACTTCAGCACCCGCGCCGGCAGCGACAATGCCTATACGCTGGAAGCCGCCTCTCCGCAGGGCGAGCGGCTCAACTGGCGCGGCAACGTGCGTCTGGCGCCGCTCTCCTCGCACGGGGAGTTCGAGATCACCGATCTCAAGGCGCGCACCGTGTGGAACTATCTGCGCGACACTCTGCCCTTCGAGATCGGCGCGGGCGTCATCCGCTTCAAGGGCGACTATGACCTCGGCAGCGCCGGCGGACCGATCGCGCTCGGGCTGAATGTACGCACGACGGCGGTGACCGATCTCGCGTTGCGGCCGCGCGGCGGCGCGCAGGACTACATAAGCGTCGCGCACATCGACGTGCAGGACACGCGAGTCGACCTCACCCGCCACTCGGTCAACGTTGCCAAGGTGAGTCTGGCCGGCGGTGACCTCAAGGTCTGGCTGGACGAGCAGGGCCGGCTGAATCTCCTTGAGCTGCTCGCTGTGAGCCCAGCCGGCACGTCAGCGCCGGCCGCCGCCCCGCCCGCCGCAGCTTCCGATGCGTCGCCCGGCGGGGCGGCCGCGGGCAAAGCCGGCGCGTCGTGGGTCGTATCGGCACCCGATGTTGAGGTCCAGGGCTTCAAGGTGTCGGCCGAGGATCGCCAGGTCAGGCCGGCCGCGGCGCTACTGCTGAGCCCGCTGAACATCCACATCGCTGGATTCAACACCTCACCCGATGACACGCTCGCCATCCGGCTCGACTCGCACGTCAACACCTCGGGAACGATCGACGCCAGCGCCAAGGTCACACCGAAGTCCGGCGTCGTCAGCGCGCACGTCGAGGCCGCAGGGCTCGATCTGACTCTGCTGCAGCCGTTCATCGCGCAATACACCTCCATGACGCTGTTGAAGGGAGCGCTCGACGCCAAGCTCGATCTCGACCGGCAGGCGGACGGCGCGCTCGCGGTCAAGGGCGCCACCCTGGTGTCGGACCTGCGCACGGTGGACAACGCGCTGAAGATGGATTTCATCAAGTGGAAGGAGCTGCGGGTCGCCGACATCGGCTATCGCTCGAGCCCGGCGAGCCTTCGGATCGGCACGGTGATCGCGCTCGAGCCGTACGTGCGCATGATCATCGCGCCTGACCAGACCGTTAACATCAAGCAGATACTGACCGCGCCGGGCGCGGCTGCGAAACCGATCGCGGCCCCGACGGCTGCGGCTCCTGCGGGTGCGGGTTCGCGCGCTGCGACGTCGAGCGGTGCGACGTCGAGCGGTGCGGCATCCGGCGATGCGGCGCCCGCCGTTGCTGCGGCCGCCACAACGAATGCAACTGCCAGCGGCACGCCGGGCACACAAAGGCGCATTCCGCGCGCACGGCGGGCGTCGTCGTCGCCGTCGGCCGCACCCAGCGCTCCGGTAACGCCGTTCCCGGTGTCGATCGGCACGGTGCGCCTGGTCAGTGGCTCGGCCAACTACGCTGACCTGTGGATCAAGCCGAGCTTTGCGGTGGGCATCCAGTCGCTCCACGGCACGATCACCGGGCTGTCCTCCGATCCGCAGTCGCGCGCCAAGGTTGAGCTCAAAGGCAAGGTCGATCGCTATTCGCCGGTGCACATCAGCGGAGACATCAACCTGCTGTCGGCGGCGCTCTACAGCGACATTACGATGAGCTTCAAGGATCTCGATCTCACCATCGTAAATCCGTACTCCGGTCATTTCGTCGGGTACAAGATCGACAAAGGCAAGCTCTCGGTCGATGTCACTTACAAGATCGAGCAGCGCAAGCTCGACGCCAAGCAGCACTTCGTGGTCGATCAACTGGAGCTCGGTGACCGGGTGGAGAGTCCCGATGCGGTGCACCTGCCGCTGAAGATCGCGGTGGCGCTGCTCAAGGACCGCAACGGCGTCATCGATCTCGACCTGCCCATGAACGGCTCGCTGGATGACCCGACGTTTCGCGTCGGGCCGATCATCTGGAAGATGTTCGTCAACCTGATCGTCAAGGTGGCCACCGCGCCGTTCGCGCTCCTCGGGCACCTGTTCGGCGGCGGCGAGCATCCCAACATCATCGAGTTCGACGCCGGCAGCGCCGAGCTCGACCCGCCCGCGCGCGAGCAGCTCACCTCCATTGCCAAGGCACTGACGGAGCGCCCGCAGCTGAAGCTCGATGTGCCCATCGAGTATTCGGCGCAGGTCGACCGGCCACGGATGGCGGCGGTGCGGTTGCGTGAGGAGCTGCTGGCGCGCGTGCAGGCCACGCGTGCGGGCCGTAAGCATCCGGATACTGCGGGCCAGCTGGCGCTTGCTGACCCGGAGAAGCACTTCAAGCTGCTCGTCGAGCAGTACCGCGCGGATCTCGGCAAGGACGCGCCGTTGCCACCGAGTGCGCTGGCGGTGCAGCAGGCGAAGCGCAGCGACACACCACCGTATGATGCGGCCATTGCCGATCTCAAAGCGGCGCTCATCGATCACATCCAGGTGCCCGACAGCGATCTGGAGGAGCTCGGCAAGCGCCGCGCGCGCTCGATTCAGGGTGCGCTGGTCACCGACGGCAAGGTGAATCCGGAGCGCGTGTTCATTGTCAGCGTGCCGCCCAAGCCCGAATCGGGCGAGCGGGTGAAGGTCGAGCTGGCGCTGAAGTGAGCTAGTACCCCGGCAGCGGCGGCAGTTCCCGGGCGGCCTGCTTGGGCCGGCGCTCGGCATCGTAGAGGCCCCAGTGGGCTTCCTCCGGGTGTACGGCCGGGGCCGCACCCGGCACCGCGAGCGCGTCATAGGCACGCCACGGCGCATCGAACGCCGCGAAGTAGGCGAAGGCGCGCGCGGGCGCGGGCGGCAGCTGCCCGCGCAACTGCGCGTAGAAGGCGGCCTGCCGCTTTTCGCTGAAGCCCTTACTCTCCGGCGCCGTGGGCACGCCGGTCTCTTTGACCACGATCGGACCACAGGCGAGCGGCGCCAGCCCCGCGAGCACGTTCACGACGAACTGTGCGGCGTTGATGTCGGGGGCATCGCGGAACCACGGCTGGAACACCGGGTGCACGTTCACGAGCAGGAAGTCGAGCTCGCCGAGCAGCGGCCGCACCTCGGGCTGGTAATAGATATGAAAGGGCTCGGTGGTGGTGAGCGGGGTACCGGGCAGTCGCGCGCGCACGCCGCCGATCAGCGCGGCGAGCGCCGCCGGGTCGCTGCGCCTGGCGAACAGCAGCTCGTTGCCGAGCGACACGCCCAGCACCAGCTGCGGAAAGCGCCGCGCAGCTTCGATGGCCGCCGCGAGCTCGGTCTCATCGGCCGGATTCCACACTCCGATGATGAGCGCGCGAAACTTCAGCGCCGTAGCGATCGCCGCGATGCTCTCGGCCCCGTGTATGGCGTCGTAAGTAATGAGTCCGTCGAACTTCGGGCGCAACACGCCCAGGTCCGCGCGGATACTCGACGGGTCGGCGGGCGTGACGTGGCCATCCGTCACCTTGAGCGAGGTCGGCTGATAGGCGACGAAACGCCCCTGCACCAGCGCCGCGCGCAGTCGCTCCACGGCGGGGAGCGCGTCCCGGTTCGAGTGGCAAATCGGCCGCGGGGTCGTCGGCGCAGCCGCCAGGACCAGTGCGCCCGCCGCGCCGAGCCACAGCGCGGCAACCCACGGTATCAGTAGCGCTGCGCGCAGAGGTCTTAACTCCGGATCCGCCACCCCGGCGCGCCGATTGTGCCACACTGATCCGACGGGCAGAGCTGAACCGATGCAAAATCAACATGAGCGGGCAGTGCGCTTTCGCGCGCTGCACGAGTCGGGCACCTTCGTCATTCCCAACGTGTGGGACGGGGGTTCCGCCGCCGTCATGGCGGGACTTGGCTTCCAGGCGCTCGCGACTTCCAGCGCCGCGTGCGCTGCAACTCTCGGGCGACTCGACGGCGAGATCACGCGCGATGAGGCGCTCTCGCACGCTCGGCTGATCGCCTCCCTGAGTCCCTGCCCGCTGGCTGCCGACCTGGAAAACGGCTTTGGCGACTCGCCGGAGAGCGCGGCAGAGACCATACGACTCGCCGCCGGCACCGGACTCGTCGGCGGCTCGATCGAGGATGCGAGCGGGGATGCGCGCGCGCCGATCTATGCCATGGGACACGCGGTGGAGCGCGTGGCGGCGGCCGTGGAGGCCGCGGGCCGGCTGCCGTTTCCCTTCACGCTCACCGCCCGCGCCGAGAACTTCCTCCACGATCGAGCGGACCTGGACGATACCGTGCGCCGCCTGCAGGCCTTCGAGCGCGCCGGCGCCGATGTGCTGTTTGCACCGGGTCTGCCCGATCTGGCGGCGGTGCGCACCGTGTGCAGCGCGTTGCAGAAACCGGTCAACTTCATGGTTGGAATGCGCGGCAAGTCCTTCTCCGTGGCGGAGCTCGCGGCCGCCGGCGTGCGGCGCATCAGCCTGTCCACCTCGCTGTATCGGGCCGCGATCACGGGTCTCATGGCCGCGGCGCGCGAGATCAGGGAGACGGGGACCTTCGGCTACCTCGAGAGTCTCGTCAGCGGCGACCAGCTGGACCGCTACCTGCGACCGAAGAGCTGAGAGACGCCGGAAGCGGGCGCATCACAACGGCGGAATGTCCCCGGGCTGCGCGGTGCGCAGCCAGCTGAGAAACCTCGCCACTGCAGCATCGCCCTCGGCCGGAGCCCACGAGGCGAATTCCGTCGCCGTCGCGGGATCGTAGGGGCCTTCCTTGATTTCGAGGAAAGCGCCGCCGTCCGCGCCCGGGACGATCGTGTGCCACGTGCCCTGCGCCGTTTCGTAGGCGATGCTGTCGGTACCTTCACCGACAGCGTAGCGGGCCGCGACGCGGCCGCGCTCGTCGAAGGTCAGGACGTCGAGGTGACCGCGCAGCAGCACGGCGAGCTCGGACTTGCTCGCGTGGCGGTGAGGGCGGAAATAGGAATCGCCCCGCGCCACCACCACGAAGCGCTGCACCAGGTCCTGAGGCGTGGCGTGGATGTTGTAGTGCGCGCGGGCACGCGAGCTCGCCGCCGCTTTCGTGGCCAGCTCATCCAGCAGGGCGCGCGGCAGCAGCCTCATGGGTGAGCCGTCAGGTTCGCGCACACACGGTATTCAGCGGTGACGGCGCACGGCACGCACCGCGCGCGCCAAGCTGCCGTCACCGGCGGCAAATTGCGTCAGCTTTCTGCTGCCGAGGTCCACCGTCACCGCGTCGTCGGGGGTCTTGGCGCCGGCACCGTCGCTGGCCGGGTGATACTCGATGCGCAGCTGCGCCGGCGTCACCACGACCCGCAGGTAGCCGTAGTTGAGGCTGTCGTAGTTTTCGAAAACGATCTGGTCGCTGCCGGCGCTGGCGACCTGGATGATCTGCGGCGTGCGCAGCGCCGGGCCGCCGGCCTTGGTGAGGGGCACGAGGTTGTGTCCGCCATTGCCGCACACTACGTAGGGGATCTGCTCACCTCCGGGCCGGGTGCGGGTGAATCGCTGGTAATTGTGCGCGTGCCCCGACAGCACCGCGTGCGGCCAGATACCGATGCTGGCGCAGATCGCATCGATCTGCGCCAGCATGTCCACGCTCCAGCCGTGGCGCCCGCCGACGGTGTAGGGCGGATGGTGGTGCGCGATGAGCAGCGCGCCCGCGTAGCCCTCGGTCTTCACACGCGTCAGCGCGGCGCGCAGGTAGGTCAGCTGCGAAGAGCCGATGGTGCCGTTTGCGATGACACCCGGGTCTTCGAGCGTATTGCTGTAGAGCGCGAGGATGCGCACGAACGGTGCGTCGAAGGTGTAGAACACGCCCGGCTGGATCTGCGCGGTGCGCGACAGGCCGCCGGCTTCCGGAGTGACGAGGAAGCCGCTGGCGCAGAAGTTGCGCAGGAACGCATCGAGACTTGCGGCGTGCGCAAGCGGCGAGACCATGCCATCGTGATTGCCGGCGAGCGCGAGGATCGGCGCCGGATAGTCGCGATACGGATCGTAGAACTGGTCGTAGAAGTACTGCGGCTCGTCGAAACTGTAGACGATATCGCCCAGCAGCAGCGCGAACTGCGGCACTTCGCGCGCCACGCTCTCCTCAAAGTCACTGACCATCTTGTCGGCTACCTGGTTCTGCGTGGCAGGCCCACGGATGCTGCCGCAATCGCCGGTGGCGTGGAACACGAGCTGGCCCTGGGCGTTGATGGCGTTGGTCGTGCGTACGTCGCCGCCCAGCACTTCGGTAAGCGTCAGCCGCGGTTCCGGCACACCGCGGGGTGCCGGAAACGGCAGCGGCACGATCCTGTGCTCGCGGTTCAGCTCATCGATGCGCCGGTAAGCGGGCGCATCCGAGGCGTGCCGCACACGAAAGAGCGTCGGGTCGGGCGTTGGCTCGGGCTGTGCGAACACCGGTTGCGTGAGCAGCCGCGATCCCGGACGCTTCCCTGAGACGCCGGCCTGCGCCGCCGCGCGCGGCCGCTTCCTGCCCACTGTGCGTGCCATGCCGTTCCAAGCATATCAACCCGCGCGCTGCGCGTGGTACCGGTGGACGTTGGGCAGAAATCCCGCCAGCAATCCTATCAGTGGCAGGAAGGCGCAGATCTGGTAGACGACATCGATGCCGGCATGGTCGGCGAGTTTCCCGAGCACCGCCGCGCCGACGCTGCCCATGCCGAACGCCAGACCGAAGAACAGTCCCGCCACCGTGCCGGTGCGTCCGGGCAGCAGGTCCTGCGCGTACACCACGATCGCCGGGAAAGCCGACGCAAGGATCAGACCGATCGGCACGGTGAGCACGCCGGTCCAGAACAGGCTCGCGTGCGGCAGCAGCAGCGTGAAGGGCAGCACGCCGAGGATCGACACCCAGATGATGTACTTGCTGCCGAGACGGTCACCGAGCGGGCCGCCGAGCAGGCCGCCGATGGCGGCGGAGGCGAGGAACACGAACAGGTGCAGCTGGGAGCTGCGCACCGAGACATGGAAGTGCTCGATCAGATAAAACGTGTAGTAGCTGGTGATGCTGGCGAGATACACGTACTTGGAGAACACCAGGGCCAGCAGCACCGTGAGAGCGAGCGCCACATGATGCCGGGGCGCGGCGCTGCGTGTGCCGGTGGCCGCGAGACGCGTGATGCCGTGCGTTTTATACCAGTGCCCGACGTTGACCAGCACCACCATGCCGAGCAGCGCCACGCACGAGAACCAGGCCACGCTCTCCTGACCGCGCGGCAGCACGATGAAAGCGGCGAGCAACGGACCCGCGGCAGAACCCAGGTTGCCGCCCACCTGGAACAACGACTGGGCGAAGCCGTGTTTGCCGCCGGACGCCATGCGCGCGACGCGCGATGACTCGGGGTGGAATACCGAGGAGCCCGTGCCGATGAGCGCCGCGGCGACCAGCAGC
Source organism: Steroidobacteraceae bacterium (assembly GCA_036008385.1). GTDB lineage: Bacteria > Pseudomonadota > Gammaproteobacteria > Steroidobacterales > Steroidobacteraceae > 13-2-20CM-66-19. The sequence goes on along the minus strand of DASYNX010000014.1, from coordinate 28,676 downwards.
AGTGTGTAGCTGCCAGCGAAGGCGAGCAGCACCAGTCCCATCAGCGTGAAGCCCATGCCGACCGCGAGCGAATAGGGACGCGGCGTCCTGTCGGCGAGTGCGCCCACCCAAGGCTGCAGGAGCGAAGCGGTGAACTGGAAGGTGAACGTCAGCAGCCCGATCTGGCCGAAGGTCAGCCGGTAGGAGCTGCGCAGCATGGGATACAACGCCGGCAGCAGCGACTGCATCATGTCGTTCAGCAGATGGCAGAAGCTGATGGCGGCGAGCACGCCCATGGCCGTGCCGCCGGCCACGCCGACACGGCCCAGGACCCGGGCAGATTCGCTCAACGGTTCACTCCGCAGCGCTCGCGCAGTCCGCGCCAGGCCAATGTGCCGCAACCTGCCCCCGAAACCTATCTCTCTTACTGGGGGCCCGCCAGGCTGACCAATGCCCCGCCGGCCGCGCTCGCTCAACAACTATCCCGGCGCCGGCACTTGCCCTAGGATCTCCCCAGCCTGCCGGGCCTTGGGGGCATGCGCGGGGCCTGTGAATTTGACTGAACCTTCCGAGACCAACGCTGCCGAGCCAGTCGGAACCCTCGAGGTGGCACTCGCGCACGCCCGGCGACTGCTCGAGCGCGACGCGCGCCTCGCGGCGGAGCAGGCGGGTGAGATCCTCAAGGCAGCACCCGGGCACCCGTACGCCCGACTGATTCTGGGCGCGGCGCACCGCATCACCGGTCAGACGCAGGCAGCGCTTGCGGTACTCGAGCCGCTCGCCGGCGAGCAGCCGCGCGCAGTCCCCGTGCATCTCGAGCTCGGAGCGGCGCTGGGCGAGGTGGGCCGCGCTCCCGAGGCCGTCGAGGCCTTGCGCCGCGCGCTGCTTCTCAAGCCCGATTCGCCCGAAGGCTGGCGGCTGCTCGCCGACCAGCTGGATGCGCAGGGTGATGCCGGAGGGGCCGACCAGGCCCGGGCGCACTTCATCGCGACGGCCAACAGAGATCCGCGCCTGATGGATGCGGCCGCGGCGCTGGTGAAGAATGATCTGCCGCACGCGGACGCGAGACTGCGCGCGCATCTCAAGGGACACCCCACCGACGTGGCGGCACTGCGCATGCTGGCGGAGGTCGCGGGACGGCTGGGCCGCTATCAGGATGCGCAGCACCTGCTCGAGCGCTGCCTCGAGCTTGCGCCGAGCTTCGACGCCGCCCGCCACAACTACGCTACCGTGCTCAACCGCCAGGGCAAGGCGGATCAGGCGCTGCCGGAGGTTGAGCGTCTGCTCGCGAAGGAGCCACGCAATCCCGGCTATCGCAATCTGCAGGCCGCGGTGCTGGCGAACCTCGGCGACTACCTCGGCTCGATCCGCATCTACGAAGCGGTGCTCAAGGAGTTCCCGCAGCAGCCGAAGGTGTGGATGAGCTACGGCCATTCACTGAAGACCGCCGGCCGCCAGGCGGGCAGCATCACGGCATATCGGCGCGCGATCGCCATGGAGCCGACCCTCGGTGAGGCGTGGTGGAGCCTCGCCAACCTGAAGACCGTCCTCTTCTCGGAGGCGGACCTCGCAGCGCTACGCAGCGCGCTGGCGCGCGCGGACCTCGCCGACGAGGATCGCCTGCACTTTGAGTTCGCGCTCGCCAAGGCGCTTGAGGACGCCGCGGCGGCGGACGAGCGGCTCTACGAGGAGAGTTTCACTCACTACGCGCGCGGTAACGCACTGCGACGCAAGTCCCACCCCTACACCGCCGCCGAGCAATCCGAATTCGTGCGGCGCCTTCGCCAACTGTTTTCGAGCGAGTTCTTCGCCGCGCGGGCAGGCTCAGGGGTCGAAGCGGCAGACCCGATTTTCGTGCTGGGGCTGCCGCGCGCCGGCTCAACGCTGATCGAGCAGATCCTCGCGAGTCATTCCATGGTTGAAGGAACGATGGAGCTGCCGGATATCCCGCGGCTGGCGCGCGAGATCGCCCATCCCGCCCCGGACGAGGCGGTCGGCTTCGTCACGGCGGTGGCGGCACTTACCCCGCCGCAGCTGCGTGATCTCGGCGAACGCTACCTGGCACGCACCCGGCTGATGCGTCGGAGCGCTCGGCCCTTCTTTGTCGACAAGATGCCGAATAACTGGCTCTATGTCGGCTTCATTCAACTGTTGCTGCCGAACGCGCGCATGATCGACGCCCGGCGCCACCCGCTGGGTTGCTGCTTCTCCTGCTTCAAACAGCACTTTGCGCGCGGGCAGAGCTTCACCTACGACCTCGAAGACCTCGGGCGCTACTACCGCGACTACGTCGCGCTGCTGGCCCATTTCGATGCCGTGCTGCCCGGCCGGGTGCACCGGGTGTTCTACGAGTCGATGATCACCGACACCGAGGCGCAGGTGCGGCGCCTGCTCGAGTACTGCGGACTGCCGTACGAGGAGGGGTGCCTCAAGTTCTACGAGAACGAGCGCGCCGTGCGCACCGCGAGCTCCGAGCAGGTCCGCCAGCCGATCTTCCAGGACGCGCTTGAACACTGGCGACATTTCGAGCCGTGGCTTGGACCGCTCGAGGACGCCCTCGGTCCGGTCCTCCCAGCCTACCCGGAGGTGCCGCAGGCTCCAGGTTGAACGATTCACTTCTTGAAAATCGATCTGCTTCGCGTAGGCTTGTGCACTTGGGGAGCTGCGTCCTTACCACAACCAATTAGAGATGGGGCTCAAACCATGACACGTAGTCGACGGCGCAAATTAGCGCGCGAACAGGCACACAATCGTCATGTCGTACTCCGTAGGAGCGTTCCTGTTGCGGCCACGCTACTAGCGGCCGTACCGGGAGCATACGCGGCCGACGAGGCGGCTGCGGAGGCCGGGGGTCTCGCGGAGGTCGTCGTCACGGCGCAGAAGCGCGTCGAGAACCTGCAGAACGTCCCCATCAGTGTCCAGGTGTTAAGCGGCGAGCAGCTCGAGCAGCTCGGCATCGTCAACCTCGACGACTACGTGAAATTCGCCCCGAGCGTGTCCTATCAGAAGTCCGTGGGCTCGAGCGAGGGTGGCAACGCCGAGCCGGGGAGCTCGCACACCTTCATCCGCGGCGTGGTCAGCGGCGGCGACGGCAATCACTCGGGCTCCCAGCCGACCGTCGGTACCTATCTCGATGAGATCCCGGTGACGACCATCGACGGCACCGTCGACATGCACCTCTACGACATGCAGCGCATCGAGGTGCTGGAAGGACCCCAGGGGACGCTGTTCGGCGCGAGCTCGGAGTCCGGCACCATCCGCCTCATCACCAACAAGCCCGACGCATCGAAGTTCTCGGCCGGTTACGACGTGACCGGCAACTACATAGTGGACCACACCGGGGGCGGCTACGAGCTGCAGGGCTTCGTCAACATCCCGATCACGTCCTGGGCAGCGATACGCCTGGTGGGCTGGCTCGAGCAGGATCCCGGGTACATCAGCAATGTGCAGGGGACCGATGCGAACGGGTGCATCATCAATGGCGTGCGCACCTTCCCGACCTGGGCAGGTCAACCGGCCGGCAGCTGGAGCCTGAGTCACGGCACGGGCACGCAGGCCCCCTGCCCGACGCCCGCGCCGATCGGAGCGGGCGCGATCACTAACGCTCCCTGGGCGGCCAACGACTACAACACCGCCATTTACCGCGGCGGCCGCGGGGCGATCAAGTTCGACCTCGGCGACCACTGGACGGTGACGCCGGCCGGCATGGCTCAGAACCTGACCACCAAGGGCTTCTTCGGCTACGACCCGGCGGTCGGCGACCTCCAGCTGGTGCACTTTGGCCCTGAGAGCACCGCGGACTCCTGGTACCTGACCAGCATGACGGTGGAAGGCAAGTACAACGGCTGGGACATCGTGGATGCCGGCGGCTACTTCAAGCGCACCTCTCACACGGTGGCGGAGTACAGCGACTACTCGGAGTTCTACGACCGGGGCTACGGCTCGGGGGCGTATTGGGTCGGCAACGGCACCACCAAGCAGAACACGGGTCCGATCATGCCGCAGGAGTACGTGATCGGCGACGGCTACTTCGAGAAGTGGAGCAACGAGTTCCGCGTCAGCACGCCGGCCGACAAGCCGGTGAGAGCAACGTTCGGCTTCTTCATCCAGCGCCAGCTCCACAACATCTGGCAGAACTACACGATGCCGGGCTACAACGCCACCACCGTCTTCGGCGGCAATGGCGGCGGCGCCAGCCCCAATTGCTGCGGGTTCGCCGATTTCCTTTCGCAGCCTAACTTCGGCAACACGATCTGGCTCACCGACGAGCAGCGCGTCGACCGCGACAAGGCCGGGTTCATCCAGGCGAGCTGGGACATCACTGATCAGTGGCAGGCCCTTGCCGGCTACCGCTTCTACCATTACGACAACTCGCTGATAGGCTTCTACGGCTTTTCCACGAATTACTTCGGCAATGGTTGCGGCACTCCGCCCGCTCCGCCCTTGACCAAGTATGCGCCCTGCACCGACCTCAACAACGAGCAGAGCAACTCCGGCAGCGTTCCGAAATTCACGCTGACCTACAAGCCGACGCCGGATGCCCTGATTTACGCCACCTATTCGAAGGGCTTCCGCCCGGGTGGTGCCAACCGCGTGGGCGCGGGGACGTCAGCTGCAAGCTACCAGGCCGATTATCTGCAGAACTACGAGCTCGGCTGGAAGACGACCTGGCTCAACCATCACCTGCGCTGGAACGGGGCGGTCTTCTGGGAGAACTGGGACGACTTCCAGTTCTCGTTCCTCGTGCCCCCCAGCATCACCGCCGTCGGCAACGGCGGCAATGCCACCATCAAGGGACTCGAGAACTCGCTCGAGTGGGCGGCGACCGACCACCTGATGATGAGCACCAACTTCACGTTCCTGAACCCGTACCTCACGCAGAATTACTGCGGCACGCTGGGCGTCACCAATTGTCCGACGCAGCAGACGTACTACGCTTTCGACTTTCCCGGGGCCGTCAAGACGCCAGGAGGCGAGTACATGTGGATCGGACCCCAGGCGCCGACCGGCACCAACTTGCCCGTCGTGCCGAAGTTCAAGGGCAACATCGTGATGCGCTACACCTACGGCCCGATCAACGACTGGTCGCCGTTCACGCAAGCGGCCTTCGTGTACCAGACGCAGACGTCACCGAATCTGATCGTGCCCAGCAGCCTGGTGATCGGCAACATGCCGGCCTACGGACTGCTCGATACGTCGGCCGGCATCGACAACGGCAAGATGCGCGTGCAGCTGTCCGTCACCAACGTGACCGACAAGCGGGCGCAGATCTCGCGCTTCACCGAGACCAATCCGCAGGTGGACAATCAGGTGTACATCGCGCCGTCGCAGCCGCGGACGATCAGCCTGAATTTCTCGCAGAAGTTCTAAAGACCTGAGACGGTGCCGATGCGGCGGGCATTGGCACCGATATCCGCGAGGCGACCCGCCGTTACCGACCTGGCCAGGTGCAAGGACAACTGGCTGACCAGGTCGGCCGAGCGCATGGCGCAGGCGCTCGAGCGCGACTGGCGCAGCTGGCGTAAGGGATGAAAGACCTCACACAGGGGCCGATCAGCCGGCAGCTGGTGGCGACGGCCGTGCCGATCGCGATCGGCATGCTGTTCCAGACGCTTTACCTGCTGGTGGATCTTTACTTCGTGTCTCCGCTCGGGGACGCGGCCATCGCCGGGGTGACCTCCGGTGCCACCGCGACGTTCGTGATCATGGCGCTGACGCAGATGCTGGGCGTCGGCACGGTGGCGCTGGTCGCTCACGCCGTTGGCCGCAAGGAACAGGCCGAGGCCAATCTCATTTTTAATCAGTCGGTCGTGCTGGCGGGGAGCTGCGTGGTGCTCGCCGTGCTGGCGGGGGTATTCCTCACCGAGCCGTACGTGCGACTGGTCGCCGCCGACCCCGCCGCCGCCGCCGCCGGTGCCGCCTACCTCTACTGCTATACGCCCGGACTGGCATTGCAGTTCGCGCTGGTGACCATGGGCTCGGGGCTGCGCGGCACCGGCATCGTGCAGCCCACCATGGTCGTGCAGGTGCTCACGGTGATCGTGAACATCGTGCTCGCCCCCATCCTCATCAGTGGCTGGGGCACGCATCATCCCTTCGGTACGGCAGGCGCCGGACTCGCGAGCAGCATTGCGGTTGCGGTCGGCGTGGGGCTGCTGTGGATCTACTTCGCGCGGCTCGAGCACTACGTGGGGCTGCACCCGCAGCTATGGCGCCCGCGCTGGGGCCTTATCGGGCGCATCCTCAATATCGGGCTGCCCGCCGGCGGCGAGTTCCTCATGATCTTCGTCGTCCTGGGCGTGGTCTACTGGGTGATCCGCGGCTTCGGTCCCGCCGCCCAGGCCGGCTTTGGCATCGGCAGTCGCGTCATGCAGGCGCTGTTCCTGCCCGTCATGGCGGTGGGATTCGCGGTCGCCCCGGTGGCGGGTCAGAACTTCGGCGCGGGGCAATACGCGCGCGTGCGCGAGACATTCCGCGTCGCCGCGATCCTGAGCTCGCTGCTGATGTTAGTGATCACGCTCGTGTGCCAGTGGCACCCCGAAGTGTTCATCTACGGATTCAGCCGTCAGGCCGAGGTGGTGGCGGTCGGGGGTCCGTACCTGCGGATTATTTCGTGGAACTTTATTGCCACCGGGCTCATCTTCACGTGCTCAGGGATGTTCCAGGCCGTCGGCAATACCTGGCCGTCGCTGGCGAGCTCGGCGTCACGCCTGCTGACCTTCGTGCTGCCGGCGGTGCTGCTGTCGACGCTCCCGGGCTTCACGATCACCCAGGTGTGGTACCTGTCGGTCGCGACCGTGACGCTGCAGGCGCTGACCAGTCTTGTGCTGTTGCGGCGGGAGTTCAGGCGCAAGCTCACCCCGCCCCCTGATGCCGCCGGCGGGACGACCGGCGGCGTGCCCCAGGCCAGCCGCGCGCGCTAGCCGCGCCGTGCCGACGGACGCGGCGGGCGCCGCGTCCGGCACGTCCTGCCGAGAAGGTCTGCGGCTACTTCGGTTCCTGGCCCGGGTGCTGGTCGGACAGCGGGAACGACTGTGCGGTCGCACCCGGCGCCGGTGCGGCGGCGTGAGTCGTGGCCGCCGCCGGGGCAGCCGCAGCGGGTGTGCCCACCGCGGGCGCGGTCACCGCGGCCGTCGGAGGTGCGGCGGCGAGCGCCGAGCTGTGCGTGGCGGTGCTCGTGGCCACCGCGGTCATGAAGCGCCGCGCGGACTCGTCGTCGCTCGTCACGCTGCCCGACAGAATGTCGCCCGAGGCGACGCCGGGCTTCTTGTAGAAGGATGCATCCGCGCCATCGTCGATGCTGAGGACGCTGCCATCGACCGCAAGGCCTGCGAACACGCCGCGATTGCGCGAGTAGGAGTAGACCTCCGCATTGAAGGTGGCGGTGGTGGCCGCCGATGCTTCGCGTCCCACGGGACCTGCGGCGACGGAAGCCCCGGCGCCGAGCGTTACCTTGCCGCCGTTGATGCCTTCTACGCCCTTGGGCGTGGTGAACACCAGCACGATGTCGGTCGACTGAATGCCCCACTGCCAGCCGAAGCTGCCGCCCGTCATGGTGATGAACACCGGGCTCGTGAAGCGGCCGTCCTTGTCGCGCACCACCAGCACGCCGTGGCCGCGCCGGCCGCCGAGGAAGAAGGCGATCTTGGTCGTGCTGGGAATGACCGCGATGCCATAGGCGCGCTGCAGCAGCCGGTCGGGAATCGCGTCGTCCTTGACGGTGCGCAGCTCCTCGAGGATCTCGCTCGAGATCAGCAGGCGGGCCTCCTCACGTGCGGAGGCGTGGGTACTAGTGGCGCCCGCGGCCAACGCCAGGCCGGCCACCAACGTAAACACGGAAGTGCGGATGTGCATGATGAAAAATCCCCTGTCAGTAGGACTGTCGCCGCGTGCCGACACCGGGCGGAAGCGGCTAACTGCCGAGCTTAACTCACTTCGGGCGTTTTGTGCGCGCGCAGCAAGCTGGGGCAGCCAGCCGGCGCGAGGCGGCGTCAGTACCAAACGGAGATGAAGAGCTGGTAGATGTTCGCGTTGAGCTTGTAGAGGGGCTCGTTGCCGGCGCCGTACTGGGCGGCCAGCAGCGCGTCGCGGAAGTCGCTGTAGTCGACGGTGAGGTGCTCGACGTCCAGGTTCAAGGTGCTTTGCTTGATCCAGGGCAGCTGGGAGAAATTCGGGAACTGGTAGGTGGCCCCGGCCCCCACGGTGTAGCTGTGGAAGGCGGCGAGCTCACGGTCGCGCCCCATGAAGTTCTGATAGTTCGCGTACGGGAACAGGTCGCTGTAGAAGTCGGCGTGGGTCTGCTCGTACCAGCGCAGGCTCCCGTTGAAGATCCAGTTCTTCCACATCGGCCAGGTGTAGTCCGCCTGCACCGTATTGGCGTGGATCGCCCAGGTGTCCTGGAAGTAGCGGTAGGTGAGACCGAGGGCCGCGCGCCACGGCAGGTAGTACTTCGCCGCGATGGCGGCGGCGTTGCTGGTGCGCGTATTCGGGTACACCTGGTCGGCGAGCGTGAAGCCTTCCCCCACGCCCGGGGACAGATAGCGGATCTTGCGGTAGGGGTTGGCGAGATAACCCTGGTCGGTCAGGTTCTGGTAGTTGAAGTTGGCGATCAGATTGCGCGTCAGGATCTGGGTCATGCCGAACGAGTAACCGCGGTGATCGGCACGCTCGTGGAACGTCGGGTCGTTGATGATCACGCCGTCCGGCTGCTTGATGTCGCGGTAGATCTGGTCCCAGGCGCGCAGGTACCCCAGGGTCACCGTGGTGAGGTCGCCGAACATGTCCTGGCTGACCGAGTAGTAGGTGGTGTTGGCGATGTAGTCTGGCTCGCGGCTGTGGATGTAGCCGGCACTGTAGGTGGTCTTGCCGTGCAGGTAATCGATGCCGTAGGTTTCCTGCTTGCGGGTCTCGTGGTAGGGGCTCGCCGACAGCTTCACGTCGATCGAGGCGCTCGAGATCATGTCCTCGTAGTAGCCGGCCGATAGCGACACGGTATCGCCGAAGTTCTTGCGCACCAGCACTTCCGGCCCGTCGACCGTGATGTCGCCGCCGTTGTAGTAGTGATACATGACATCGGCGCGCTCTTCGGGCAGCACGCCGCCGAGCGCCGGCGCGGTGATCACCGCCAGCGCCAGCAGCGTGCGCGTGAAGGGACTGAGCCCGGGTCCCGAGTGGGTGCGCGCCGCGCGCCCCCCGCCGGTCAGTTGCATCCGCAGCCGCCGCCGACGGCGCCGGTGGCGCCGTGAGCTCCTTCGCGCGTCTCGAGCACGTGCTGCAGATAGGTGCTCGAGATCGGATTGCGCGCGAACGACATGATCGGATCGGCGAGATGCTCGCGTTCGTAGGGCTTCACCCACGGGGTGGGCGCCGTGCAGGCGGCCAGCGCTGCGAGCGCCAGTAGAGCGGCCAGGGCCCGCGTCAGCCTCATCGCTATGCTCATGCTCAGCTCCCCAAAATCCCCGTGCGCCCCGTCATTCCCGGATCAGGGCGCGGATACTGTCGAGATACTCGTTCTCGTCACCGGGCTTGTAGCCACGATGGAGCTTCCGCAGATGTCCGCTGCGGTCGATGATCACGGTGCAGGGCATGCCGCCGACGTCGTATAGCTTACTCACTTTGCTGTCGCGGTCGTAGAGGATCGGGAAGCTCACCGGTGTCTGCTTGAGCCACTCGTCGGCGGCCTTCGAGTCCGGCTCGACGTTCACACCGATCATCGTGAACCCGAGCTTGTTGTACTTTTTGTAAATGCTTTCGAGCAACGGCATTTCCTGGCGGCACGGGCCACACCAGCTCGCCCAGAAATTGATCATCACCACCTGGCCCCGGTACTGCGCCAGGCTCACGTCCTTGCCGCCCTTGGCGGCGAGCGTGAACTGCGGCGCCGGGCCGCTCGTGTCGGCCAGCGCCGGGAGCGACATGGCGAGTGCCGCGACAATCGCTGTGATAACGTTCCTCATGGTGCATTCCTCTAGAAGAAGACGGTCACACCGAAGAGCGCCTCGAGGTTGTTGGTGAGCTTGGTGTATCCCAGCACGCTCGTCTGGAAGATGTGGTCCTGCACCGTGACGTGCATTGCCAGCCAGTTCGCCGGCACCACCCGGTAGCCGCCACCCACGTTCACCGTGAACTTCGTGTCCCCGGCGAAGTCGGTGCCACCGGCACCGCCGAGGAGATAAAAAGCGCTCGTCATGGCGATGCCGCGACCGATAAAGACTTCGCCAGGCAGGAAGTTGTACCCCAGGGAGAGGTCGTAATACGTGAAGTGCCTCTCAGACGGGGTAAGCAACTGAATCTGGCTGAGTGTTTCAAAGCTCGTTTGCCCGGCGGTGGAGCGGCCGACCTCGGCCTGGAAGAAGAAGTCCTCGCTCACGTGGTAGGCGAGGGTGGCGCCGTAGGAGTAGTGGGTGCCAAAATCCTCAATCGACAGCGCGCCGTACTGGGCGCCGAGCTCCCAGTTGGAGCTGCGGATTCGCGGCACCTTGATCGTGCGCCGCGCCACCTCGGGCTCGATGACCCGCGGCGGGGGCGCGTTCTGGTCCTGCGACTGATCGGCCGTGGCGTTGCTCCCCGTGGTGCTTTTGGACCCGTGGTGAAACCAATTGCGCACCGAGGCGCAACCGGACAGCGCGGCCAGGGCCGCGATCAGAAGAAGAACGCGAATCCGCCTTTCCATTCGTCCTCTTCCTCGTTCTGGTTGCGGTTGGTGAAGATCCAGTGGGCCTTGTACTCGGCGCGCAGGAAGAAGCGCCGCGTGAGATAGAAGCGTATGCCGCCGCCGACGTAGGCCGAGGGCTCGGTGCGATCGGCGGTCTGCACCAGCGTCGCCTTGGGCGAGGTGTGCACCCAGCCGCCGCCGATGGTGAGAAACGGCGACCAGCGCGCCTCGGGTGCGATCACGTGTGCCAGCCCCAGATCGATCGTGGTGCAGTTGGAGTAGCGGCCGTAGCACTCCCCGAGGGCGCTCTCGAGGTGCAGCTGCGAGTTGAACGACAGCGCCGCATAGCCCGACACCAGCGAAGCGCCGCCGTACGAGCCCACGAAAATCCCGGCTTCGTAGCGGTGATCGGCGAATTCGGCGCGGGTACCCAGGTCGAGCTTGAAGGGCGAGCCGTCGGCCAGCACCGTCTTTTGCAGGTCATCGAGTGATGCCCAGCCCTCCACGCCGCGCTCGGTACGCACCCGGAACCAGTCAGTGCGCCGGAATAGCACATCGACGCTCGCCTCGCGCGGCACGACGTTAAAGACCGGGTAGCCGCGCCCGGGACCGGTGTGCAGCTCCAGGTACGGCTGGGTGACGAACAGCTGCAGGTACTCGCGCGCACCGCCCACCGCAGGAGTGAGCAGCGCAGCCAGCAACACGATGCCCGCGAGCGCACATTCGCGCGCACGCCTGGTCAAGTCCGTCCTTCGCTCAATTTAGCGGTACCGCCGGATCCCATGGGTTGTTGAAGTACTGCGCGCCTATATCCAGCCATTCGGACAGCAAGCGAAGCTCCGCAGGAGTAAGCAAACCGGCGTGCGTCGGGCTGTTGGAAATCCCCGGCGGCGCAAAACGCAGCAGGAACTGATTCGACAGCCCGGCATTGGCGCTCCCGGCATTCAGGTACGGACCGAACGTCTGTGTCGTCGTAACGCCCATGATAACTTGCGTTTCTGTGTGCGAGAACAGCAGCTGCTGGTAGGAGGTGAACTCCTGCGCCACGTTGACCGAGGCCGAATTGGTCAGGTCGAGATGGCCCGCCGGGGTCTGCGCGGCGCCCATCGCGTTCAGCGGATTGTGGCAGCCCCCCTGCGTACAGGTGTTATTGACTCCGGCTACCGGGGGATTCGGTCGCGGCGCGTCCCATAGCGGCTGGATGTGCTCGGGGTAGTTGACCTCGATGCGGCAGTTCGACGACCACGCGGTGACGCACAGCGCCGTGGTCGGGAACGCGGTGAAGAACTGCGTCGCGTCGTCATAGCGGTAGAAGATCGACTTGCCGGGCGTGGCCTGCGCCGGGTCGGTCCATACGTCCTGGTAGATCACATTCACACTCGGCACCATCTGCGCGCACGGCGGGTTGTCCTTGGCGCAGCTCTCGGCCATGCGCGCCTGCGCCATGGTCTGTCCGGCGGCGGTCGGGATGAACGGCACCAGCGTGGTGGTGCCGACCGTGATCGGCGCGCTGATGGTGTTCGGAAAGGGCACGCCGGCGGCCGCGGCGCCGGCCCAGGCGGAGTTGAACAGCCCCTCCCGTCCGTGCGAGACCGGCTTCTGCGCGCCCGCCTGCGGTGTGTGGCAGCCGTTACAGGACACCACTTCGCCCGGCTGCACCTGCAGCCACACGCCCTGCACCGGCGTGATGCGCCGCGCATTGAAGTCGAGCACGCTCATGCGCAGCGCGACCTGCGCCGGCACCTCGATGCGCACTGAGCCATCGGGCTCGATGGGTGCGTAGCCGAGGATCTCGATCATGTAGTTGCTGGCGCCGAAGGCGGCGGCCGACAGTTTCAGCAGCGTCTGGTCGGGAATCGCGACCGCCTTCTCCAGGCGGATGAAGCGCGCCGGCCGCGCCCCCGGCGGCGTCACTTTGGAATTGGCGAGCGCGGCGATGTTGGGGTTGGCGGTATCGACGCCGTCGAAGTCGTACACACTCCTTATATCTATGACGCCGACATTGGCGTTCACCCAGTTCTGGTTGAGGGTCGTGCTGCCCGTCTGGTCGGGGATGGGGGTCGGCAGCGGCCGCGGCTGCGCCACGGCGACGTCGGTCACCATCACGCCCGCGGCCGGGATCCCGATCGGCATCATGGTGTTGGACGTCGGGTCGAACATCCACACGCTGTAGAGCGGCGGCGCGGTCACCAGTTTGGTATTGGCGAGGTTCGTGGTGGTGCAGGGAAGGATGGCCGGCGGCGTCTGGGTGGGGTCCTGCAGCCGGCACTGGCTCCAGCTGACGAGGATGCGGCCCGAGCCGTCCTGCAGCGGATAGGCGGAGTTGAAACGCCCGCCCGGAGAGGGCCCCGGCAGGGTGAGAACCTCGTTGGTGGTGGCCGGCGCCTGCGCCGGGCCCTTGAGCGTCGCGTTGGCGAGCAGCGGCTGCGTATTCTCTACGTAGTGCGTGCCGTCGATGATCACCAGGTTACCGCCGTCATCGACGCCGGTGAACTGGCGCATGATCGCCAGGATGCGGCCGTCCTGCATCTGGTGCGGGTGCACGAACTCGACGACGCTGTTGTTCGTTCCCGTGTTGTGGCTGTTGGCACCGTAGTACAGCTCGAGATCGGTGCCGTCGGGGTTGGCCGAGTACAGTGACATCTGGTTGCGGCCGGCCGCGGGCATGTTGTCCCAGCGGCTCCACAGCACCCGGCCGTTGGCGAGCACGGTCGCGTCGCGGTCGTGGCTCTGATTGAACGAGGTCTGGCAGATCTTTGCCCGGCACAGCGGCTGAATGCTGCCGTCCGTGGTCATGACCTCGAGAACGAACGCCGGCTCGTTGCGGTCCTCATCCTGTGCCGAGAACTGCGGGTCGCCCTGATTGAGCAGCACGCCCTGCGACTGATCCTGCCGCGTGGTGGAGAACACGATGCGGCCGTCCGGCAGGTAGTGCGGCGATACGTCGTTGACCGTCACCGGGTCGGGATCGGTGGACGGATCGATGACCGGCGCGAGTGTGCCGGTGGCGATGGTGTACTGATAAATGCGCCAGCCCGGCGCCTTCTTCAGGTTCTGCTTGGGGGTGAGCGGCCCGCGCATGGCGAAGACCACCAGCGTGCCGTCGGCGGAGGTGTCGACGTCCTTCACGTCCCAGAACTGTCCGTTGGCCGCCGCGGCAGCGGTGATGCCTGCGGTGACGTTGGTTTCGGGCGCGCTCGCCGAGGCGCCGGCGCGCATCCACAGATCCGCGGACGGCAGCGCATCGCTCATGATGCGCAGATCGTCCTGAATCAGGATGCCGGCGTTGTTGGTCGGCACCGTGCGCTTGACGTAAAAGATCGGATAGTCGACGGTCGCCGGATCCTGAGACTGGCTGTTGGAGATGTTGACGCTACCGCCGCCGTTGCAACCGGCGAGGAGCGTCACGAGCAGGGCCGTCGCATACCGCGGCAGCGGCCGGACGCGCCGCGCCCACCGCGTGAGGTATTGCCAGCCGCGCGCGCTCATGTGGGCCTCCGTGTGCCCGCGGATTTTCCGCGGGCCGTGAATGTAACGTAATTCATCGTCGTGGTAATGACTTATAAACATACGAATCTTGATAGCGCCGATCACGTCACAGCGCGTCGCCGCCACTCGCGGTTTACATACACCCCAGCGTGTGGAGGGGCGAACAGCTACTAGGTAGTCGTTCGACCGGACTCACGCCGTGACCGGACTCGCAGTTTGCCGCGCATTGAGCAGTGCGGCACACCTACAACTCAAATTGTCGGCGGAAAGCGACGTCACTTGGTTGAGACATTCGGGGCGGGGTCAGGGATCCGTATAGTCCGCTACGCGCATCGGGAGTTGTTGCGTGTATCGGTCAGCTTCGGGAGGCGATGAGCGCCATGAATGTCACAGCCAACAAGGCACAGGTCGACGCGGGCCGCGCGCGGCGTATCGCGCTGGCGGGTTCGGTGTTGCTGCTGGCGCAATTGGCGCAGCCTGTCTCTGCGGGTCCGAACGAGCAGGCGAAGCGCATCTATGAGCGCCTCGCGGGCGTGCCGCCCTCGCCGGCGGTACTCGCGCAGATGGAAACCGCACTGTGCGGCGCGGCTCCATGTCCGGCGGGCACGGCTTCCCTCTCCGCGGGCGACCCGCGGCTCGTCAACGCGGCGCTGATTGCGGTGACTCCGGCCACCGCGCCGAACTTTTACAACGTGACGCTGAAGAACTGGGTCATTCCCTGGACCAATCGCGACCAGACGGTGTTCGCGCCGTTCAACGACTACGCCGCCACCGTGATCGGCATGGTGCGCGATGACGTGCCGTTCAACACGGCCCTGTCCGCCGACATTCTCTATACGGTGAATGGCGTCTCGCCGGCGCCGTCAAACGCGAACAATACCCACTACGCCACGGCCGAAGCCAACGGCGTCGACCTGAGCACCGCGCTCAAGCAGACCACGCAGTCGGGAGCTTACGGGACACCGACCGCTGCGACCGCCGGGTTGATCACCACCTACGCCGCGGAGGCCGCGTTCTTCATCAACGGCACCAACCGCGCGATGTTCCGCTTCACCATGATCAATCACTTCTGCAACGACATGCAGACGCTTATGGACACGACGCGCCCGACGGATCGCGTTCGTCAGGACGTGGCGCGTTCCCCCGGCGGCGACAGCCGTGTGTTCCTGCAGACCTGCGTCGGCTGCCACAGCGGCATGGACCCGATGGCGCAGGCATTCGCCTACTACAACTTCAATGGCACGGTCGGTGCCGTCATGAACACCGGCACGATGGTGTACACGCAAGGAATGGTGCAGCCGAAGTACCTGATCAACTCGACCAATTTCGTGTACGGCTTCGTGACCCCGGACGACAGCTGGTCGAACCGCTGGCGCGGGGGCATCAACGCCGCACTCGGCTGGAGCGCCTCGCTCCCCGGCAGCGGCAGCGGCGCCAAGTCCTTGGGCCAGGAGATCGAGTCGGCCCAGCAGTTCGCCACCTGCCAGGTGACCAAGGTGTTCCAGGCGGTGTGCTTCCGGGCACCGGTGAGCACCGCCGACACGGCCACGGTCGCCAGCATCACGTCGAGCTTCCAGTCGGGCGGTTACAAGCTCAAGCAGGTGTTCCAGCAGGTCGCTGCCGCCTGCCCGGGCCAGTAAGGGAGCGCCGCAATGAACCGCAATTTTGTTGAAACCCTCGCTGTGTCGGATCCGCAGCTGAAGCGCGCGGCGCGCACACTGCGGCACGCCGCCGCGCTCCTGGTCCTCGCGACGCTCGCCGCGTGCGGCGGCGGCGGCGGACCGGGCGTCACGGTCAACGCACCGCCGAGCACCGCCACGGTGAACAGCTACACCGGCCCGGCGGCCGCCAACGCCGACGTGTTGGCGTTCCAGCTCAACCTCTGGCAGAACATCACCCCGTCGGACCGCTGCGGCGGCTGTCACCACGCCGGTGGGCAGTCGCCGATGTTCGCGCGCTCGGATGACGTCAACCTGGCTTACCAGGCGGCGCTGCCGCTGGTGAACCTCACCAACCCATCGCAGTCGACGCTGGTGATGAAGGTCGGCGGTGGGCACAACTGCTGGGTGGCGGACCCTTCCGCCTGCGCGGCCACCATGCTGGTGTGGATCGAGAACTGGATCGGCTCGGGCTCCTCCTCCACCAGCAACATCCAGCTGGTCGCCCCGCCGGTGCAGGCGGCTGGTGGCGGCAAGCAGTTCCCGGCCACGGCGACCGACGGCAACCCGAGCTATGCCCAGACCGTGTACCCGCTGGTCACGCAGTTCTGCTCCGGCTGCCACAACCCGAGCTCGGCCACTGCCCAGCAGCCGTATTTCGCCGACCCGAATCCCGCTGACCTGCAGGCGGCGTACGTGGCGGCGCAGCCGAAGATCAATCTGTCGACGCCCAACCTGTCGCGCTTCTACCAGCGCCTGGCCGATGACATGCACCATTGCTGGGCGACGCCCAGTTCCGGCGGCGCCCCGGACTGCCCCGGGAGCGCCGCGGCGATGCTGGCCCAGATCACCGCGTTCGCCAACGGCATCCCGGTGACGCCGATCGACCCGTCGCTGGTGGTCTCGAATGCGCTAACCCTCTCGCAAGGCACGATCGCCGCCGGCGGCAGCCGCTACAACGCCAACGTCATTGCCATGTATATGTTCGAGACCGGCCAGGGCAGTACCGCCTACGACACGAGCGGCGTCTCGCCGGAAGCCGACCTCGAGCTCTCGGGCAACTTCAGCTGGGTCGGCGGCTGGGGTATCGACATCGGCATGGGCGGCAAGGCGCAGGCCTCCACCAGCGCCAGCTCCAAGTTCGCCTCCATGATCCAGGGCACGGGCGAATACACCTTCGAAACGTGGGTGGCGCCGGCCAACGTCACGCAGACCGGCGCGTACGTCGTCAGCTATTCGGGCAGCAACACCACGCGCGATGCCACGCTCGGCCAGGCCGCCATGCAGTACGCGGCCATGACGCGCAGCAGCGTCACCGACACCAACGGCATGCCGGCGCTCACCACCACCACCGCGAACGGCGCGGCACAGGCGGCCCTGCAGCACGTGGTGCTGACCTACGACCCGGTCAACGGCCAGAAGATCTATATCAACGGAGTGTGGACCGGAGATGCCGATCCCAACAAGGGCGGCACGTTCGCCAACTGGGACAGCACCTTCGCGCTGGTGCTCGGCAACGAGGTGACCGGCCAGCGGCAGTGGCAGGGCGTCATCAAGTTCGTCGCCATCCACAACCGCGCGCTCACCCCGGCGCAGATCCAGCAGAACTTCGCCGCCGGTGTCGGCCAGCGGTACTACCTGCTGTTCGGCGTCAGCTCGCTCACCGGTGTGCCGCAGTCGTACATCCTGTTCACCGGGAGCCAGTACGACAACTACAGCTACCTGTTCGCGCAGCCGAAGTTCATCACCCTCGATAAGACCGCGTCCGTCCCGAGCGGGCTGCCGATCAGCGGCATCCGCCTCGGCGTGAACGGCGCGCTGGCGCCCGCCGGCCAGGCGTTCACCAGCGTGTCGACGTCCCTCGGCGGCCCGAACTACACGGCCGCCAACGGGCAGCTGCTGTCGAGCCTCGGTACCGTGGTACCGGTCACCCTGGGGCCGACGGCGGACCTGTTCTTCCTGTCGTTCGATCAGCTCGGCTCGCACGTGCACGCCTACGTCGATCCGGTGGTGCCGGTGTCGCCGCCGGCCCCCAACAACTCACCGCAGCCGGACTTCGGCATCGCCACTTTCGAGCGCGCCAACAACTCCTTCGCGCGCATCACCGGCGTGTCGACCAAGGATCCGGTGGTGTCGGCGCTCTATAACACCTCGCAGCAATCGATGCCCGCAGGCCCGCTGATCGCCGCGTTCGTGCCTTCACAGCAGACCGCGTTGTCGCAGATGGCCAACGCGTACTGCAGTGAGATGCTCGGCAACTCGTCCCTGACCCACACGTTCTTCAACGGCGGGCTGGACGGCAGCCTCGGCCTCACCGCTTCGACCTTCTTCGGGGCCAGCGGCAGTACGCAGCGCGCCACCGTCATCAACGCGCTGCTCAGCAATGCCCTCGGCACCAACGTAAACCCGCAGGCCGCGAGCGCGGTGAGCAGCGAGGTCAATGCGCTGATTACGCGCGTACCGACGCTCAACAGCGCCGCCACCGTATCGCAGGCGACCATCGCCGCATGTACGGCGGTGCTCGGCAGCGCCGCCGTGACTCTGCAGTGATTTGAGACGGAGATACTCAGATGCTCATCCGCAAGAAGCCCCCCCGCGCACACGCGCTCGGCGAGCCACTGCTGCACGAGAATCATCCGCGCCCGGTGACGCGCCGTGATTTCTTCGCTGCCGGCCTCATGTCCGGCTCGGCGATGGTGATCGGCCCGGCCTGGCTCGGCGCACTGCTGAAGGCGAACCGCGCCGGTGCGACACTCTCGCCCGATATTCAGGCGCTGCTGACCGCGGCGCAATGCAACGTGCCGAGCGCTGGCGCCGGCGTGCCCTTCATCGTCTTCGATCTCGCGGGCGGCGCGAATCTGGTCGGCTCCGAGGTGCTCGTCGGTCAGCAGGGCGGGCAGACGAACTTTCTCTCGACCGCCGGCTACGAGCTGCTCGGCGTACCGGGCAACATGGTGCCGAGCTCGACCGCCAACATCGACCCGTCGCTGGGACTGCTGTGGCAGGCGGACGGCGCCATCAAGCGCGGCATCATGAGCGTTGCGGCGGCGACCACCGCTGGAGGCACGAGCGGCGCGGTGCTGTGCGCCATGTCGCAGAACGACACCCAGGACAATCCCCACAACCCCATGTACGGCATCGCCATGGCCGGGGCGAAGGGGCAGCTGATGACGCTGTGCGGCACGCAGTCGACCGTCTCGGGAGGCAACTCGGTTGCGCCGATGGCGCTGATCAACCCGGCGCTGCAACCCACCACCATCGCCCAGCCTTCGGATGCGACGGCCCTCGTGCCGATCCCTCCGGGCGGCAAGGTGGATCCGCTGGCGGTCGCAACCATCGAGTCGCAGGCGCGCATCAGCACCGGCACCACGCCGCAGTCGGGCCCGGCCGACGTGTCCGCCTTTACCGGCGCACTCAGCGCGCCGAGCGGCTCGACCCCGGGCGTTTCCATTTATCCGGCGAGCGATCCGACCGACGACGCCGCCATCAAGAACCAGGTGCGCTGCGCTTACGTGAAGTCGGCCAACACCGCCGACGTGTTCGGCAAACCCTCGGCGCTCGATCCGACGCAGGACACCAAGCTCACCAGCATCACCGGCTTCAGCGCCGCGCAGATTAACAGCGACTCCGACACGGGCGCGACCGCGACCGTGATGAAGCTGGTCATCAACGGCTTCGCCGGCGCCGGTACCATCACCATGGGCGGCTACGACTACCACGACGGCACACGCGCCACCGGCGAGATGCGCAACTTCAAGGCGGGCCAGATGATCGGCGGGGTGCTCGAGTACGCAGCGCGCATGAACAAGCCGGTGATGATCTACGTCCTCAGCGACGGCTCGCTCAACTCCAACGGCATGGTCGACTCGAGTACCGCGGGGCGCGACAAGCTCGGCTGGCAGGGCGACAACTCGAGCGTCGCATCGACCTTCTTCCTGGTGTACAACCCCACGGGACGCCCGAAGCTGCTCAACGGTGCCGCCGGCCAGCAGATCGGCTACTTCAGCGCCTCCGGCAACGTGGTGAGCAGCTCGAGCCCGGCCGGCAACTCGGTCACCACGCTGGTGCAGGTGGTGATCCTCAACTACATGGGTCTGCTCGGCACCACCAGCCAGTACTCGACCGTGTTCCAGAATATCCCGGGCACCGCGCTCGGTACGGCCGCCCAGCTGGACGCGCTCACGGTGTTCGAGCCGATCGTGTAACGCGCGCCGCGGGTGCACCGCCCCGCGGTTGCGCCCGGCGGCCGGCCCTGTCGCCCGATGACGACGCCGCCCGCGGGGCCGGGAACCCCGCGGTTACACTGCTCATTTCGCCGCCCGGTTCGTTGACAGTGTTAAGTGCGCTGTGCAATTTTGCGCGCTTGACGCGGGCGCAGGTCGCACCCCGTGGCGAAGGATCATTATTGAGCTGGCAACGGCCGAACGGCCCGGCGTGGCGTCAGGTGGCGAGGGCTCGCATTGCCCGGGCGCGGCTGGCCGGGCGCCCACCGCCGTCGCTGCGCCGGCTGTGGCTCGTCGTGCTGGCGCTCGGCGGCACCGCGCTGCTGGCGCAGGCCGAGCCCGGTTACGGGCTCATCGGGCAGGCGGCGCCGGACTTTGCGCTCCATGCGGCGGCCGGCAGCAACGTGCGCCTGTCCGAGCACCGCGGCGACGTCGTGGTGCTGAGCTTCTGGGGCAGCCGCTGCACGCCGTGCCGCACGCAGCTGGCTGCGCTGAGTCGCAGCCTCGCCACCTACCGCTCGGCGGGACTGACGGTCTACGGCATCGGCGTCGATGACGATGCGGCACTGTCGATCGAGTACGCGCGCTCGGTGCGAGTGGACTTTCAGCTGCTGCTTGACCCGAGCAAGGGAGTCGCGCGCAGCTACCAGGTCGACAATCTGCCGTTTACGGTGCTGATCGACCGCGGCGGCAACGTGCGTTACGCGCTGCGCGATTACAGTGCCGCGAGTGATGGGCTCTACCTGCAACAACTGCGGGCTCTGCTGAACGAATGATCGGAACCACTCCCATGCCTGATTGGATCGTTTCCCGTGCGACGGCCGCGGTCGTCTCCCGACGCCGGCACGCTGTGCGGCTCGCTGGCCTGCTGGTGAGCGTGTGGCTCATGCCCGCAGGTCCGCTCGCCTGGGCGGGACCGCCTGCCACCGCCAGCGCCGCCCCAGCCAGCGCAGCCGCGGCGCCGGCGAATCCCGCGGCGGCACCTGCACCCGCGGAGAGCGCTGCCGAGACGCGCAGCCTCGACACCGATATCCAGAGCCTCAAGAAGGACGTGGTCGATCTCAACCGGGATCTGTTCGTGCTCGAGGAGGAGCTGCTGTTCCCGGCCAACACCCAGGTGGCGGTGTTCCTGTCGATGGACGTCGGCGACTTCTTCGCGCTCGACGCGGTGCAGCTGAAGATCGATCAGAAGGAGGTCATCAACTACCTGTACACGCCACGCGAGGTCGACGCACTTCTCAAGGGTGGCGTGCAGCGGCTGTACGTCGGCAATCTCAAGGTCGGGCACCACGAGCTGGTCGCTTTTTTCAGCGGCAAGGGTCCCAACGAGCGCGCCTACAAGCGCGGCGCTTCGCTGCGCTTCGAGAAGGGCGTCGGCGCCAAGTACCTCGAGCTCAAGATCGACGACCGGCAGAGGAAGCTGCAGCCGGAGTTCGAGATCAAGGACTGGGAATAGCCATTGACGCCTAGGCCGCCCACGCGCGCGCTGCTGCTCGCCGCCATCCTCGCCGTGCTCGGCGCGGGCGTGGTGGAGGCGCGCCGGCACGACCCGGAGAAGCTGCCGGAGACGCGCATCCACGACCTGCACTACGGCGACGTGCTGTTCGAGTACTTCCAGAACGACGACGCGCACGACTTCGAGGCGCTCACCAAGCTGCTCGCGTACGAGCAGTGGCACCGCATGCCCCACGACGATGGCGATGCACAGCTGCTCGCGGGGGGGCTGTACCTGTCGCTCGGCATGCACAACGAGGCGGGCGATATCTTCCAGCGGCTGCTCACCAGCGATGTTCCCACCGGCGTGCGCAATCGCGCCTGGTTCTACCTGGCGCAGATCTGGTACGTGCGCGGTTACCTCGACAAGGCAGAGGCGGCACTGCGCAAGATCAACGGGCGCATGTCGCCGAATCTCGAGGCGCAGAAGGAGCTGGTGTTCGCCAACGTGCTGATGCACGAGGGCCACTATGACGAGGCGATCCACCTGCTCACCGGCTGGCGCGGCGGCGGCCCGATCGCCTCTGCCTACGCACGCTTCAATCTCGGCGTGGCGCTGGTGCGTGAACAGCGCCTGAGTGATGCCGCCCCCTTCCTCGTCAGTGTCGGCACCATGGCCGGCAATACGCCCGAGCTCGCGGCGCTGCGCGACCGCGCCAACCTGGCGCTCGGCTTCGCCTGCCTGCAGGCCAACCAGCCGCAGCAGGCGCTGCCGGCACTGCAGCGCGTACGTCTCACCGGCCCGTACTCCAACAAGGCGCTGCTCGGTACCGGCTGGGCGGACGCAGCGCTCGGCGACTACCAGGGAGCGCTCACGCCGTGGATGGAGCTGCGCGGCCGCAACGTGCTCGATGCAGCGGTGCAGGAGTCCTACCTCGCCGTGCCCTACGCCTTCAGCAAGCTCAACGCCAACGCGCAGTCGGCGGAGTACTACGAGAGCGCCGTCACCTCCTTCGAGTCCGAGAATGTGCGGCTGGATCAGGCGATCGACCGCATCGAGCACGGGGACCTGCTGCGCACGGTGCTCACTGAGCAGAGTGCGGATGCCAGCCCGCTGGCGCCCCACGGCTGGTTCAGGGACCTGAAGAAGCTCCCCGACACGGCCGAGTCGCCCTACCTGTACGTATTGATGGCGGGCCACGACTTCCAGGAGGGCATCAAGAACTACCGCGACCTGGTGTATATGAACGGCACGCTCGATCGCTGGGGCGACAGCATGGAGGCCTTCCGCGACATGATCGACACGCGCGAGCGTGCCTATGCCGAGCGGTTGCCGCGCACCGATGCGCTGCTGGCGTCGGGCGCCGTGGAGCAGCTGCAGCAGCGCGGTGCGGCGCTCGAGAACCAGCTGCACACCATCCAGGCGCAGGGCGACGTGGCGGCGCTCGGCACCGAAGCCGAGCGCGAGCAGTGGGCGCGGGTACAGCGCGTGGAAGCCGGGCTCGCCGCTGCCCCCGACACGCCCGAGAACGCGGAGCTGCGCGAGCGCCTGGCGCTGGTCAAGGGCGTGCTGTACTTCCGGCTGAACGAGGCCTACGGCGCGCGGCTATGGCAGGAGCAGCGCAGCCTCAAGGATCTCAACCTGGCGCTGAACGAGGCACAGAGCCGCTGGATTCGCGTCGAGCGCGCCCGCAAGAACATGCCGGCGAACACCGGGGAGTTTGCGGCACGGGTCGCCTCGCTCCGCCAGCGCATCGACGGACTGCAGCTGCGGCTCGCGGACGCCGAGCAGCGCCAGAGCGCCTATCTCGCCCGGGTCGCGGTCCAGGAGCTCGGGGAGCAGAAAGACCGGCTCGCCACCTACCAGGTGCAGGCGCGCTTCGCGCTCGCGACCATGTACGACCGCGCCGCCAACGCGGAGGCAGCAGCTCACAAGGCCCCGACACCCGTGCAGAAGGGTGCCGCGAGCGCGGCGGCGCCGGGGGCAGGCGGCTCCAGCACGCCCCCGGGGGCGACGCCCCCGGCCACTCCGGAACCGCACCGATGAGCACGCAGCGCCCGCGCGCCATACTGTCCATCGTGGTGGCAGCGGCGGTGTGCCTCGCTGTGCCGCTCGCGGCGCCGGCGCAGGGCCAGTCCTCTGGCAGCGGCGCGCCGCCGCGGACCATCGGTGATCTCACCAAGAAGAAAGTGGAGGTGCACAAGGACACCGCCGCGAGCGCCAACAGCACCCGCGCCATGGAGAATTACCGCCGCTTCCTCGAGCTGCAGAACACCGACCCGAAGCTGCGCGCCGAGGCCATGCGCCGCCTGGGCGACCTCAACCTCGACGCCGGCGAGATGGAGCGGCTCGAGAAGGAAGTGACGGCGGTCGACCTGGCGGGCGGCGAGGCCATCAAGCTCTACACCACGCTGCTCAAGGCGTACCCGGATTATGCACGCAATGACCAGGTCCTCTACCAGCTGGCGCGCGCCTACGAGACTACCGGCCAGCCGGAAGCCGCGCTCGCCACGCTCGATCGCATCGTGCAGCGGTACCCGCAGAGCCCGCAGCTCGATGAGGTGCAGTTCCGGCGTGGCGAGCTGCTGTTCTCCGCCAAGCGTTATCCGGAGGCCGAGCACGCTTACGCGGAGGTGATCGCGCGCGGCAGCGCCTCCGGGTTCTATCAGCAGAGCCTCTACAAACACGGCTGGTCGCTGTTCAAGCAGTCGGAGACGCTCGAGAGCCTGCCGTCCTTCGGCGGCGTGCTCGACCGCGAGCTCGGTACCACTCCCGGCAAATCGGTACGCCTCGAGAGCCTCAAGCGCGCCGATCGCGAGCTGGTCGAGGACACGCTGCGCGTCATGAGCATCGTGTTCTCCTACAACGACGGCGCGGCATCGCTCGAGCAGTACATGCGCAAGCGCGGCGAGCGCCCCTATGCCTGGCTGCTGTACGCGCGTCTCGGCGATCTGTACGTCGACAAGCAGCGCTTCCAGGACGCCGCCACCGTGTACCGCGCCTACGTGGCGCGCGACCCCTACAGCGACCACGCGCCGGATCTCGACATGGCGGCCATCGAGGCCTACGGCAAGGGCGGCTTCAGCCAGCTGGTGCTCGACGGCAAGCACGAGTTCGTCGAGCGCTACAACTTCGACTCGCCGTACTGGAAGACGCGCAGCCGTGCCGATAACCCACGCGTGGTGCAGGAGCTGAAGGTCAATCTCAAGGACGTGGCCACCTACTTCCACGCCAGCGCGCAGAAGTCCAAGCGCGTGGCCGACTACCAGGAGGCGGCGCACTGGTATCGCGACTACCTCAAGTCGTTCCCCGACGATGCCGACTCGGCGCAGACCAACTATCTGCTGGCAGAGGCGCTGTTCGAGAGCCACGCGTATGGCGAGGCGGCCAGCGAGTACGAGCACACCGCCTACAATTATCCGAAGAACGACAAGTCGGCGACCGCTGCGTACGCGAGCCTGGTCTCCTATCAGAAGGCGGAAGAGGGCCTGAGCGGCGCCGACAAGGACGCCCTGCACAAGCGCGCCACCGACGCCAGCATCAAGTTCGCCCAGACGTTCCCCGAGCATCCCGACAGCGCCGGCGTCCTGACGCGCGCCGCCGAGGAGATCTTCGCCGCCGGCGACCGGCCGCGCGCGATCAGCGTCGCGCGCATGATCCTCGCCCGAACGCCAGCGGTGGACCCCGCCAAGCAGCGCATCGCCTGGACCATCATCGCGCAGTCGTACTACGACCAGGGTGAGTACGCCCAGGCGGAGCCCGCCTTCGTGCAGGCACGCGCGCTCGCCGGCAACGACGAGAAGATGCGTACCGACCTCACCGAGCGGCTGGCGGCGAGCGTGTACAAGCAGGGCGAGGCAAAGCAGAAGGCCGGCGACGCCAGCGGCGCCGTGGAGGATTACCTGCGCGTCGCGCGCGTCGCGCCCGAGTCGAAGGTGCGCGCCAACGCCGAGTACGATGCCGCCGCGCAGCTCATCAGCCTCAAGCAGTGGGATCGCGCCATCAGCGTGCTCGAGGATTTCCGCCGCCAGTTCCCCCAGAACCCGCTGCAGCGGGACGTGACCGCCAAGCTCGCCGTCGCCTACTCATCCGCCAACCGACCGGGCGAGGCGGCGGTGGAATTCGAGCACATCGCCGCCAACCCCGCCGAGGACCACGCGGTGCAGCGCGAGGCGCTGATGCAGTCGGCGGACCTGTACGCCAAGGCCGGCAATACGCCCAAGGCGATGGGCATGCTGGAGAAATTCGTCGACACCAATCCCAACCCGGTCGCGGATGCCGAGGAGGCGCGCCAGCGCCTGGCGGACTATGCCGACAAGAGTGGCGATCACGTGCGCCGCGATCACTGGTACCACGAGATCATCCGCGCCGACGAGCAGGCCGGCGCGCAGCGCACCGAGCGCACCCACTACCTGGCTGCGAAAGCACAGCTGGCGCTCGCCGTACCCGCGCGCGATGCGTTCCGCGCCGTGCGCCTCACCGCCCCGCTCAAGAAGAGCCTGCTAGTCAAGCGCGATGCGCTCGAGACCGCCATGGACGGCTACCGGCGCGCCGCCGAGTACCAGGTCGCGGAGGTGACCACCGCGGCGACCTACGAGATGGCCGACCTCTACAGCGTGCTCGCCAAGGACATCATGGCGTCCGAGCGCCCGAAGAACCTCAAGGGCGAGGAGCTCGAGGAATACAACTCGCTGCTCGAGGAGCAGGTGTTCCCGTTCGAGGAGCAGGCGATCAAGGCGCATGAGGTGAACGCCGCGCGCGCCAAGGACGGCGTGTACGACGACTGGGTGCGCAAGAGCTTCCAGGCGCTCGCGGAGCTCAAGCCGGCGCGCTACGGCAAGACCGAGGTGACGCACGATGTCGTTACCGCTCTCGAGTGAGCGCAGCGCCGGGCGGCAGGCGCGCGCGCTGCGCTGGCGGCGCGCGGCCGCGGGCCTCTTGTGCGCGCTCGCGCTCACCGCGCTCGCCGCGTGCAGCCACACGCGCACCCGCAGCCAGCGGCCGGCGGCGACTGCCGCCGCGGGCTCCGGCGCTTCAGCCGCGCCGGCACCGGCGACTGCGGGCAAGCCCGTCACGCCGGCGTCGCCGGCCGCCGCCGGCAGTACCGCGCCGGCTGGCGCCCCCGGATCAGTCCCGACTGAGACCGTACCGCCTGCCGCGGTTCACCCGGACGTTCCCCCCGCGGCGCGCGCCGACTTCAATCGCGCGGTCAAATTCATGCAGGCGGGCAATGCAGTCGAAGCGGAGCTCGGCTTCAAGCAGGTCGAGCTCCAGTATCCGCAGTTCGCCGCGCCATTGGTGGACCTGGCGATCCTGCAGCGCAAGGGCGGCCACCTCGATCAGGCCGAGGCCACCTTGAAGAGCGCGGTGTCGCGCGAGAGCAGCAACGCGCTGGCGTGGACCGAGCTCGGTGTCACGCAGCGCATGCGCGGAGAATTCAAGGACGCGGCGTCCTCGTACCAGCAGGCGATCGCCACGGACCCGCGCTATGCGCCCGCCTGGCGGAACCTTGGAGTACTCAGCGATCTCTATCTGGGTGATCCGAATCGCGCGCTCGCGGCGTTCGAGCAGTACAAGCAGATCACCGGCGAGGACAAGCCCGTGAGCGGCTGGATTGCGGAGCTCCGTCAGCGCCTGGGGATGCCGCCCGTCAAGCGGCCCGCCGCAGACACGCCGGGCGGAGCGGCGGCGCCGGAGAGCCCGGCCGGAACGCCCGGACAGGCACCGGGTGCAGCGCCGCGCGATGTGGCCCCGGCGGCGCCCGCACCAGCACCCAAGGCGCAGGGAGCGAGTCCCGGCAACACCGCGGCCGGAGCCGCGGCAGCCCGGGCAGGAGGTTGACGATGCGAGCCTCATGTTGGTCGGTGGCGGCGGTGCTGTGGACGCTGCCGTTCCTCGCGAGCGCTCAGCAGGGGTCACCCGCGACGCCCCCCGCTTCACCGGCGCCCGCCCGCGAGATCCCCCGGCCGGATGAGCTCGAGCCGGCCGTCAGCACCACGCCCGAAGAGCCGGCGCGCGCAGCGCCGTCCGCCCCGGGTGCTGCCGCTGTGCCCGCTGGCGCTGCGCCGACCGGTAGCGCCGGGTCTGCCGCCAGTGCCGCCACGCCCCCCGGCGCGGCCGCACAGCCCGGCGGCGCCGCGTCCGAGGAGCCGGCTGCGGCGCGCGGCAAGGCGCCCGCATCCAAGGCGGCGGCGCGCAAGGGTCCCGACCGCCTCGAGCTCGATACCACCGAGATCACCGGCAACCGCGAGCTGCCGAAAGTTCTGTACATCGTGCCGTGGAAGCGCTCGGATCTGGGCGACCTGGTGGGCAAGCCCGTGAACAGTCTGCTCGATGAGGTGCTCCAGCCCCTGGACCGCGACGTTTTCCAGCGGGAAAACCGCTATTACGAGGGTCTCAAGCCCGGCAGCAGCGCTCCAAAAGCGGGCGCGGTGCAGGGTTCGGGGAGCAACCCCTGAAATATGGGGGGTGCAACATCGCAGATGAGAGCCAGATCGCAGCTTTTTGGGCTTATGTCATTCAGTTTTGGCGAGTGTCTGTGCTTGAGTGGCGTCATTTCTTGAGCGGGAGTGTCAGATGGGCCTGTGGAATTTGATCGTACGGTTCTTCCAGGGCGGCGGGGACTTCATGTACCCGATCGCCATCGTGTTCGTGGTGGGTCTGGCGATCGCCATCGAACGGTATATCTATCTCACCGCTGCGGCCGCGCGTAACCGCGGGCTGTGGAACGAGATCGTGCCACTGCTCTCGCAGGGCAACTTCCGCCAGGTGGCGCAGGCGACCGCGAAATCGCAGTCGGCCATCGGCCACATCCTCAACTACGGGCTGGCGCGTATTCAGTCGGCACGCCGTCGCGACGACATCGAGAAGGCGATGGAGGAGAGCCTCATGGAGGTGGTGCCGAAGCTGGAGAAGCGCACGCACTACCTCGCGACCTTCGCCAACCTCGCGACGCTGCTCGGACTCCTCGGCACCGTCATGGGCCTCATCCGCGCGTTCGCGGCGGTCGCCACCGTCAATCCGGCGGAGAAGGCCAACCTGCTGTCGGCGAGCATCTCGGTGGCGATGAACTGCACCGCCTTCGGACTCATGACCGCGGTGCCGCTGTTGTTCATCCACGCGTGGCTGCAGACCCGCACCACCGAGCTGATCGACAGCCTGGAGATGGCATCGGTCAAGTTCCTCAACGCGATTACCGAGCGTCAGACCGCGCCCGCCGCGGCCTGACCGACGATTTC
>DASYNX010000013.1:0-206472 GCA_036008385.1 Steroidobacteraceae bacterium | reverse complement strand
AGGGGGCGATCTATCCGATCCACCCGAACGCCACCGAGATCATGGGCCGCAAAGCCTACAAGAGCGTCAAGGACGTCGCCGGTGTCATCGACGTGGCGGTGTTCGCCATCCCGGCTAAATTCGTCGCCCAGACGCTGGTCGAGGTGGGGGAGAAAAAAATCCCGGGCGCCGTGCTGATCCCCTCCGGGTTCGCCGAGACCGGCAACGTCGCCGGCCAGGAGGAAGTCGTCGCGGTGGCGCGCAAGTACGACATCCGCCTGATGGGACCGAACATCTACGGCTTCTACTACACGCCGAAGAACCTGTGCGCGACTTTCTGCACCGCCTATGACGTCAAGGGCACCACCGCCCTGTCCTCGCAGTCAGGCGGCATCGGCATGGCGATCATCGGCTTCTCGCGCTCGGCGAAGATGGGGGTGTCGGCCATCGTGGGTCTCGGCAACAAGTCCGACATCGACGAGGATGACCTGCTCACCTTCTTCGAGCAGGACGACAACACCCAGATCATCTGCCAGCACCTGGAGGACCTGAAGGACGGTCGCGCGTTCGCCGAGGTCGCCAAGCGGGTGTCGAAAAAGAAGCCGGTGGTGGTGCTCAAGGCCGGCCGCACCGCCATGGGCGCCCGCGCCGCGAGCTCCCACACCGGCGCACTGGCCGGCAACGACAAGATCTACGACGACGTATTCCGCCAGGCCGGTGTCATCCGAGCACGCTCGCTGCGCGACCTGCTCGACTTCGCCCGCGGCATCCCGCTTCTGCCCACGCCGAAAGGCAACAACGTCGTGATCATCACCGGTGCCGGCGGCTCGGGCGTGCTGCTCTCCGATGCCTGCGTCGACAATCAGCTCACGCTGATGGCGATGCCGCCGGATCTGGATGCGGCGTTTCGCAAGTTCATTCCTCCCTTTGGTGCGGCCGGTAACCCGGTCGACATCACCGGCGGGGAGCCGCCCACGACGTATCAGAACACCGTGCGCCTGGGCCTCGAGGACGAGCGCATTCACGCGCTCATCCTCGGCTACTGGCACACCATCATCACGCCGCCCATGGTGTTTGCGCGCCTCATGGTGGAGGTGGTCGAGCAGCTGCGCGGGCAGGGCATCGTCAAGCCCGTGGTCGCCTCGCTCGCCGGTGACATCGAGGTGGAGGAAGCCGCCGAACACCTTTATCAGCACGGCATCCCGGCCTATGCCTACTCGACCGAGATCCCGGTGGCGGTGTTGGGGGCGAAGTATCGCTGGGCGCGCGGTGCCGGGCTCATACCGGCGGTATGAGCCCCGGTGCGCGCGTCCATGAAGGAGCAGGAACGTCTGGAGGAAGTTTCTCAAGGTCGCAGGTCTGAAGTTCAATCATTCGCAAGGGGGATCGTTATGTGTGGCACCACAGTGCTCAGATCACTGGTCGCGGTACTGGCGGCGGTAGTGGTCCTGTTCGGCTATCCAGGAGGAGCCGCGGCACAAGCCGGCTCGGCGCAGTCCGCCGACCAGGGCATGCAGGACCGCATGCGTCAGATGCAGCAACAGATCGATGAGCTCAACCGGCAGCTGCAGCAGATGAAGCAGGAGCAGGCCAAGACCCAGCAGCAGGTCCAGGCCACGCAGCAGCAGGCGACCACCGCGGTACAGACGGTAGCCGCCGCCCAGAAGAAGGTGGATGCGGCGGACAAGTCCTTCAATAACTTCATGAAGGGCTTCTACGGCACCTTGGACATGTCGATCGACGGCACCACCAAGGGCATGCAGAACATGGAGGCGTTCGGCATTGCCGGCTGCACAGGTCCGGGCGGCACTCTGCCCTGCACCTTTAACACTACGCCGAAGATGACGCCGAACTGGGGCCCGAACCCGTTCGGGCGGGTGGGCTGGATGGCCATGATGGCCAGCAACGGTTCGAACGTCGGCTACCGCGGCACGCACAAGATCGACGATTCGACCGTCGACTTCATCTACCAGGTCTCGACGGCCCTCAACCTTGCGGCTGCGCCGGGGCTGCAGAACACCTGGACCAAGCAGTCGAACACCGTGCAAGGGGCCATCGGGCTCGGCGACACGTACATCGGCTTCCAGGAGAAGACCTGGGGCAAGCTCAAGTTCGGCACCATGTACATGCCGTACAAGACCTCGACGGATCGCCTGAATCCTTTCGCAGGCGGCCTCGGCGACTACGCCGTCGTCATGGGCAACACCGGCGGCGACAACCGCATCGAGTTCGGCACGCGCGCCGACCACGTGGTGCTGTACAACTCGCCTACCTGGCAGGGTGTGAGCTTTGATGCCGCCTATCAGTTCGGCCAGAATCCGGATCCGTACAACAACATCGTGTCGCTCGGCGGCACCGACTGTTACGGCGGCAACCTCGCGGGCAGCGGCAACCTGCCGCTCAACTGCGACGACGGCGGCTACAACTACGGCTACAGCTTCGACATCAAGTACGAGCTGGGCGGGCTGTACCTCACCGCCGCGTATGAGCTGCACGGCGGGGTGAACCGCAGCAGCGACGGCGTCGGCTCGAACAACCCGCAGTACGGGGCATTGCTCGGCCCCCCCGGGCCGAATGGCTGCGCGACGCCCGCCCCCGGGACAAACAGCCTCACGCTGCTGAACTGGACGGACTACAACACGTTGTGCGCGGAGTTCCCGGGCGCGGCTGCGGCCGGCACGCCGGAGTACAACGCGTTCTACGACACCGCCAACGAATATGCGTTCAAGGTTGGAGGCCAGTACACCTTCCCCTTCGGGCTTTCGATCTCCTACATCTGGGAAGAGCTGAAGCGGAACGTGCCGTTCTTCCTGGAGTACCAGAACGAGCGGCAGCGTACCGGCGACTGGGTGGCACTCGACTATAACTTCAACGGGGGCAAGGATCGTGTCGCTGCGGGCTGGGCGCACGCGGGTGCATCAGAGGGCGACCCAGGCGGACAGCACAACTTCAATCCGTACGGGGTCGGCCAGAACACGGCGAACATGTACACCGTCGGCTGGTGGCACAAGCTCGACAAGCAGCTGACCTGGTACCTGCAGGCCGCCGACACCGTGAACAACATCAATGCGCACTACGACATCGGCGCCGGCGGTCACGGGATCAAGACCGACTGCCACGATGCGACGCATCCGACGTTCATCGACTACAGCAGCTTCGGTCCGACCACCTGGGGCGGCTGCCATCCGATCGGCGTCTCGACGGGGGTGAATTTCAAGTTCTGAGGCGCTCGCAGTTCCCGGGAGTGCGAAGGCCTCCCGTGGAGGCCCGGCGCGACCCGGGCGGCTCACTCACAGCGGCAGCGCTGGGAGTAGCCGCTCTGGTCGCGTGGCCGGGCGCGCTCGCGCAGACATCCATTGCAGCGCCGACACGCAGCGAGGTCCGGCCGGAGATCGTAATCACCGCCACACGTGAGGCGGACGCGGTGCTGGCAGCGAAGGTGGAGGGGGCGCTGGAGAAGGACCCATACTTGTTCACCGAGCACATCAGCGTTAGTGCCGAAAACGGCGTCGTGCGGCTCACGGGCTTCGCCGAGGATCCGTTCGAAATCCTGCAGATGGTGAGACTCGCGCGCCGCATCGCCGGGAAGCAGCGCGTGATCAATGAGATCGACCTGATCCAGGGTACCTGGGACCACGACTAACCCGCTGCACTGACCCGTTGCCCGGCTCGCTGCGACAACGAGTCTCAGGTACCATCGGATGACGGCAGGAAGGAGGAAAGATTTGCCCTTACTAACGAACCGCGCCAGTCGCGCCGCTCTTGCGATGACGCTGCTCGGCAGCCTGCTCGCCTGTACACATACGCCTCGAACCGACGCTCAGAAGGCAGCGGACAAGGAAATCGAGGCCCGTGTGGACAGTGCGCTGGCAGATGACACTGAGCTCTACGCCAAGCACATTTCCGTTCGGTCCTACCTGGGGGTGGTACACCTGAGCGGCTATGTCTGGGACCCACCCGACTTAAACGAGGCGCAACGCGTCGCGCAGAGCGTCCCCGGCGTCACCGGGGTGGTGAACGACCTGGAGCTGCAGCGCAACGGACTCGGCAACTCGCCGGTCTCGCGCTAGCCAGACCGAACCGAGCGCAACGACGGCGGTCTTACGCTTAAGACCTCCATAAGGTGTTGAGGATGTCAGTCGCCCGCGGAGCGGGCGCGATGTGCATCGTGCTCGCTGCATCAGTCCTGGCCGTCGCCTGCGCGAACACCCCGGCCGGCTCCCCGGCCCAGGCACAGGCCGATGCTGCAACCGCCAGTCGGGTGTCTGCGGCTCTCAATGATGACCCGATTTTCTTCTTTCGCCACGTGGAAGTCAGCATCGACCATGGCGTGGCGAGCCTCACCGGTATTGTCTGGACGACTGACGCGCTCTATCGCGCTCAGCAGATCACGCGTGGCGTTCCCGGAGTCACTCGCGTGGTGAACCGCATGGAGCTGGAGCGTCCGCAGCGGACAGGCGGTAGCGGCTAGCGAGGCGCGCCGCAGTGAGCAGTCCCGTACGGATCGAGTGCCGGCGCTCCGCGCGTCGAGTCGGGGCAGCGGTGATCGGCGCGCTCGTCGGCTTGATGGCCTGCTCGAGCCCTCTCCCGCGGACAATGCCCGCCCGACCGAATGCCAACACCGACTCCGGCACCGATGAAGCCGCCGCGAACCGTGTATCTGTCGCACTCAATGAGGATCCGACGTATTTTTTCCGTCACGTCGATGTGCGGGTGGACGAGGGCGTGGCTTACCTCAGCGGCTACGTCTGGACTGCGGACGCGATTTATCGCGCACGGCAGATCACGCGCGACGTCCCCGGTGTCAGGGGGGTTGTGACAAGTCACCTCGAGCTCGAGCGCAACGGAAGTACCAGGGGCTCCACGAGATAGCCCGTCAGCGAGGCCCCTGCTCACTGGAGGAACCGTTCGTGTCCTGTCGTTCCGGTCGATCCATGAGCTCGTACCAGATGGCATTCAGCACGCCGAAGGTGAGTGCGAGCCCGAGCCCGAGTATCCAGCTGAAGTACCACATGATGCGCTTGCTCCCTGATCAGTACGGGCCCGTGTGTCGCCAGATCTCCTCGAGCGTGATGCGGCCCCTGAGGACGTGGTACACCCAGGCGGTGTAGGCGAGGACCACGGGCAGAAGCACCAGCACCGCGAGCAGCATGATGAACAGCGTGCCCCGGCTGCTCGAGGCGTCCCACACCGTGAGCCCCTGGTCCGGATGCGTGGACGAGGGCATGAGGAACGGAAAGAGTGCGATGCCGGCGGTGAGAATCGTCCCCGCCACGGCGAGGCAGCTGGCGAGGAAGGCGGCCCCGCTGCGCCGCGCGCCGAGCAGCGACCAGGTCAGCCCCGCGGCGACCAGCGCCCCGAGCGGCGCCAGCCACAGTATTCCGTGCAGGCGGAAATGCGTGAGCCAGGCCCCCCTCATCTGCACCACGTGCTTCATCAGGGGATTGGCGGGCGCGTGCACGCTCGCTGCACCGACGATTCGCTGCCCGTCGAGCCCGCTACCGACCCAGAAGCCCGCGCCGATGAAGGCAATGGCGAACACCAGTGCCGCGGCCCGCCCGCAGGCGGCGGCACGCGCAGACATCGGTTCGCCCACCTTGAGCGCGGCGTAGGCCGAGCCGTGCATGATCAGCATGGCGAGGCTGACCACGCCCGCGAGCAGCGCGAACGGATGCAGCAGGCCGAAGAATCCGCCGGTGAATACCGGGCGGCGCAGCTCATCGAAGTGAAACGGCAGGCCGAGGAACAGATTGCCGAACGCCACCCCGAACAGCAGCGCCGGCACCGCCCCGCCGATGAGCAGCGCCCAGTCCCAGACATTGCGCCAGGCCGCATCCGGCAGCTTGTCGCGGAAGTTGAATCCCACCGGGCGCAGGATGAGCGCCGCCAGCAACAGGAACATGGCGAGATACAACCCCGAGAACGAAGCTGCGTAGAGCAGCGGCCAGGCCGCAAACACCGCGCCGCCGCCGAGGATGAACCATACCTGGTTGCCCTCCCACACCGGCTCGATGGATTCGAGCAGCGCGCGGCGCTCCTCGTCCGTGCGGCCGAGGAAGCGGAAGGTCGTCGCGACGCCGAGGTCGAATCCGTCCATGACCGCGAAGCCGATGAGGAGAACGCCGAGGATCAGCCACCAGATCACCTTCAGGGTCGCATAGTCGGGCACGTCGGCCTCCCCTTCACCGCGCCGCCGCTTCCGGGTGCTGCGGCGGCCAGTAGCCGAGCCCGTCGGGGCCGCGGCGGATGATGCGCACCAGCAGATACACGTCCACCACGGCGAGCGCGGAATAGAACAGCAGGAAGCCCGCGAGCGACAACGCGACGCTCGAGGCCGGCACGGGCGAGGCGCCGAGGAAGGTCGGCAGCACGCCGTCGATCGCCCAGGGCTGCCGCCCGTACTCGGCGACGATC
Organism: Steroidobacteraceae bacterium; assembly: GCA_036008385.1. Classification (GTDB taxonomy): domain Bacteria; phylum Pseudomonadota; class Gammaproteobacteria; order Steroidobacterales; family Steroidobacteraceae; genus 13-2-20CM-66-19. The sequence goes on along the minus strand of DASYNX010000013.1, from coordinate 200,079 downwards.
CAGCCGAGCTCGGCGGCGACCCAGGGCAGCGGCAGGCTGAGGAACGCCACGTGCAGGAACCAGCGGTTCTCCCCGAAGCGGTGGCGCGCGGCCAGCCAGAACGCAGTCGCAAACAACAGGATGAAGAAGAGGCCGAGCGCCACCATCACACGGAAACTCCAGAACAGCACCGGCACATTGGGCACGGTCCCCCAGGCGGCCTGCTCGATCTGCCGGGGCGTCGCCGTGGTCGGGTCCTTGACATAGCGCAGCAGCAGCAACGCGTAGCCGAGATCGTCCTGGTGCGCGGCGAAACGCTCGCTGGCCGCCGGATCGCTGGGGTCGAGGCGCAGCTCCTGGAGCGCCGCGTAGGCCTCGATGCCGTTGCGGATGCGGGTGCGCGCGTGCGCCACCAGATCGGCAATGCCGAGCACCGGCTTGTCCAGCGACCGTGTCGCGATCAGCCCGAGGAGCCACGGGATCTTCACCTCGAAGTGCGTGACGTGCGTCTGCACGTCGGGAAAGCCGAAGGCGGTGAAGCTCGCCGGTGGCGACTGCGTGCGCCACTCCGCCTCGATCGCCGCGATTTTCATCTTCTGGTTCTCGCCCGCGACGTAGCCGGATTCATCGCCCAGCACGACGACCGACAGCGCACAGGCGAGCCCGAAGCTCGCCGCCACCGCCATCGAGCGGCGCGCGATGTCGAGGTTGCGTCCGCGCAGCAGGTACCAGGCGCTCACCGCCAGCACGAACACCGAGCCGGTCACGTAGCCCGCCGCCACGGTGTGCACGAACTTCGCCTGCGCCACCGGATTGAACACCACCTCGCTGAAGGAGGTGAGCTCCATGCGCATGGTCTCGGGGTTGAAGTGCGCGCCGACCGGGTACTGCATCCAGGCGTTGGCGATGAGGATCCATAGTGCCGACAGGCTCGAGCCGAGCGCCACCATCGTCGTGACCACCAGGTGTCCGACCCGCGAGAGCCGCTCCCAGCCGAAGAAGAAGAGACCCACGAAGGTCGCCTCCAGGAAGAAGGCCATCAGGCCCTCGATCGCGAGCGGTGCCCCGAAGATATCGCCGACGTAGTGCGCGTAGTACGCCCAGTTGGTGCCGAACTGGAACTCCATGGTGATGCCGGTGGCCACTCCCATGGCGAAGTTGATGCCGAACAGCACTCCCCAGAAGCGCGTCATGCGCTTCCAGATCTCGCGTCCCGTCATGACGTAGACCGACTCCATGATCACGAGGATCATGGACAGCCCGAGCGTCAGCGGCACGAACAGGAAGTGATAGAGCGCGGTGAGCGCGAACTGCGCCCGCGACAGCGTCACGACGGTGGTATCGATCACTCGGTCTCTCCCGCGGCGGGAGCGGCCTGCGACGAGCCCCGCAGCACCCCTTGCTGCAGCTGCCCCTGGGTGAGGCTCAGCCGGCGGCTCGCCCCGTCAGCGTCGACTTCCGTGCGGTGTGCGGGCGAGAAGAACAGCCACCACAGCAGCGCGAGCGCAGCGATCTTGAGCGCAATGAGCGCGGTGACAGCGCGCCGCAGCTCGTCCCGCCAGTGCGTCGCTTCGCCCTGCCGGCCTCCCATGCGAGAGGATATTACCACCGTGCACCTGCTCGTCAGTCGTCAGGCCGTAGCCGAGCGGTCCCGGACCATCGCCCAGTTGAGCAGCCCGATGCCCACCGTCGCGAGCAGGATAAGCGACTTGCTGAAGTCGACCTGTGTCAGCAGCAGCGCGCAGATCGCCACGCCCGCGATGGGCAGGGTCAGGCCGCCGCGCAGCCGCAGGGCCGCCGCGTCCGGTTGCCTGCGCCGCAGCACCGGCACCGCCACACATATCGCGCCGTAATAGAAGAGGCGCGCCACCGCCGACAGCGTCACGTTCCACGCGAAGCTCGCGAACTGGGCGAACGCCCAGACCAGGAGCGCAAACACGACGATTGACACGTACGGGGTGCGCAGGCGCGGATGTACGGCGCCAAAGGCGGCCGGAAAGTCGCCGCGCTCGGCGAGCGCAAAGAGGCCGCGCGGCACGGTGAGCATGTTGGCGCTGAGGTAGCCGTAGACCGAGACCAGCGCGCCGACCGCGATGAGCGCTGCGCCCGGCCGTCCCATGATGACCCGCGCCGCATCGGCCAGCGGCCGCTGACTGTGCGCCGGATCGGCGAGCACGCCGACTACGATGAACTGCAGCATGCAGTAGAGCGCCGTGAGAACGCCGAGCGCGACGAACAGCGCGAACGCCGCGTCCCGGCGCGGGTCTCGGGCCTCCCCCATCGGATTGAGCGCCGCCTCGTAGCCCCCGTAGGCGAACAGGAGCAGCAGCATGGCTTGGAGCCAGCGATCCGCGGTCGGTACCACCTCGGGCGAGCTCACGGCCGCATGAGTGCTCAGCCAGAGGACGCCGGCCGCACACACCGCGCCGAGCGCGAGAAGCTTCGCGACCACCGTGGCGTTGCTCATCAGCGTGCCCGCACCCACGCCGCGATAGTTGACCGCCGCGAGAAAGCCGACGAAGGCGGTGATGACGACGAGTCGCGCCGCCGGTTGGGTCGCATCGGGCCAGAACTCCCCGAGGTAGGCGACCAGCAGGTTGACGCCGGCGGCGCAGGCGGTGAGCCGGCTGAGCAGTGTCAGCCAGCCGACCTGCAGGCCCAGGAGCCGTCCGAACGCCCGCCGGATGTAGAGGTAGGTTCCACCGGTCTCGGTGAACTGCGAGGCCACCTCGGCATAGCAGGCGACGATCACCGCCATCCCTGCGCCGGCCAGCAGTACCGCGAGCGGGCTCGCGCGCCCGATGAGGCCTGCGACCGCCGACGGCAGTCCGAAGATGCCGCTGCCCAGAATGCTGTTGACGGCGAGTGCTACCATGCTCCAGCGGCCGATGGCGCGAACCAGTTGCGGCTGCGCGCTGCGCGATGGCTCCGGGCTCATCGCGCCCTTGTATCACAAAGCGAGCGGCCTTCGGACGACGCCGCGGTCACGCATGAAGTGAAGGCGGAGCGCCAGTGCGCTATTCGTACGCGACACACCTCGAGTGCAGTCTCACCGCGCAGCGTCATGACATCGCCACGCTCCAGGGTCTGTCGGCGGCCAACAAGCCTCTGCTCGCCCGCTACGACCTTGCGAGCCTCAGGCGTGAGGTGCCGCGCGCGGCCATCGAGCGCCGCGCGCCGGGACTATGGCGCTGGCACGAGCTGCTGCCGGTGCCGGAGGCCGCCGCGATCGTCAGCCTCGGCGAGGTCGAGACACCGCTCGTGCCGCTCGCCAACAGCCGGCGTCCCGCTCACTTCCGCCCCGCGCTCGTCAAGGACGAGGGGCGCCTCCCCACCGGGTCGTTCAAGGCACGCGGCCTGTGCCTGGCGGTGTCGATGGCCCGCCTCCACGGCGTGCAGCGCGCAGCCATCCCGACCAACGGCAATGCCGGCGCTGCGCTCGCCGCCTACGCAGCACGGGCCGGCATTGAGGCCTTCTGCTTCTGCCCCGACGACACCCCCGAGATCAACCTGAGCGAGATCGCGCTGCAGGGCGCGCAAGTGTGGCGGGTGAACGGATTGATCGACGATTGTGCACGGCTGGTCGCGGCCGGCAAGTCGCAATTCGACTGGTTCGACATGTCGACGCTCAAGGAGCCCTATCGCATCGAGGGCAAGAAGACGATGGGACTCGAGCTCGCCGTGCAGCTCGAGTGGCAGCTGCCCGAGGTGGTGTTTTATCCGACCGGCGGCGGCACGGGGCTAATCGGCATGTGGAAGGCCTGGCAGGAGCTGCGCGAGCTCGGCTGGATCTCGGATCCCCTGCCGCGCCTGGTGGCCGTGCAGGCGAGCGGCTGCGCGCCGATCGTGCGCGCGTTCGATTCCGGGGCGAGCACCGCGACGCCGTGGGAGAACGCCCACACCCTCGCGGCAGGCATCCGCGTGCCCGCCGCGCTCGGCGACTTCCTGATCCTCAAGGCACTGCGCGACAGTCACGGCTTCGCGCTGGCGGTTACCGACGAGAAGATCGAGGAGGCGCGCCGCCACGTGGGGGCGGCCGACGGGCTGCTGCTCAGCCCCGAGGGTGCGGCGACCTATGCCGCCTACCTCGAGGCCGCCGAAACCGGCCGGATCGCGCCGACCGACCGGGTGGTGCTGTTCAACTGCGCCAGCGGCCTGAAGTACCCGATGCCGCCGGTCACGCAGCGCATAGACGTGAGTCGGCCGTTTGCGGAAGGCCTCGCCGGCTCCCAGCCCGCTGAAAGCAGCAGCGCCGGGCAGCCTTAGGCGCAGCTGCTGCCGCTGCGCCGAGTACCGCCGCGGCGCTTAACGGCGCCCAGGTATCTCTCGCAGTCCTCGAGCCGCGGGCAGCGGCACCGAAAGCTCGTCTCGAGAAGTGACTTCATGCGGCGTGCGCGCTCCATCTGCGCGTTCAGCTCCTCGAGCTTGCGCGCCGCGAGCAGCCGCCAGCGTGCCGCCGGGGGCGTGTCGGCCGAGAATCCCGACACAAAGAGGCGCGCCTCGCTAACAGTGAAGCCCGCCTCCAACGCCAGCCTGATGAGCGCGATGCGCCCGAATACGCGCTCGTCATAGCGCCGTTGCCCCGAGCGGCGCGGCGGCGCGGGCAGGAGGCCCGCCTTCTCGTAGTAGCGCAGTGCCGAAGCCGCCACGCCGCTCGCAAGCGCGACCTCGCCAATGGACAGTTCCCTCATGTTGTCGTTCCCGCCTGCTTGACTTGAAGCGCACTTTAACTCGTAGAGTCCCCCGAGGACAGCCACTCGCGGAGAATTCCCATGACAGATGCAAAGACCAGCGCCGCGCTGCTGATCGCGTCGCTGACCGTGTTGGGAGCGGGGCACGCGGCGATTGCCGCCTTCCCCGCCGTTGCCGCTCCCGTCGTTCCCGGCTATGTCGCGAGCGCGGTCGCCGACCCGGCGCGCCCGCCCGAGCACCTTGCCCGCGACGCCGATCGGCGGCCCGCCGAGCTCATGGCCTTCGCCGGCGTGAAGCCCGGCGACCGGGTGGGCGATTTCATGTCAGGCGGCGCTTACTTCACGCGCCTCTTCAGCCGCATCGTCGGCGCGCAGGGCCATGTGTATGCCTTCGTGCCCGAAGAGGAGCTCAAGAACTGCGCGCCGGCGGAGACTGAAGGCACGCGCTCGCTCGCACGCGATGCGCGCTATGCCAACGTGACACTGCTTACCCAACCAGTCGCGCGCTTCCATCCTCCCGAGGCGCTCGATCTGGTGTGGACCTCGCTCAATTACCACGACCTCTACGATTCCTTCATGGGCCCGGCGGACGTGCCGCAGGTCGCCCGCTCGATCGTCGCAGCGTTCAAGCCCGGCGGCGTGCTGATGGTGGTGGACCACGTGGCGCAAGCCGGCTCCGAGGTTCGCGATACCGAGACGCTGCATCGCATCGACCCGGAGGTCATCATCCGCACGTTCGAGGCCGCGGGACTGCACCTCGAGGCGCAAAGCGATCTCTTGCGCAACCGCGAGGACAACCACGAGCTGCGGGTGTTTGATCCCGCAATCCGCGGCCGCACGGATCAGGTGATCCTGAAATTCCGGAAACCAACCGCGGTGACCGCTCGACTGAAGTGGCAGCTCTGCATCTAGTGCATAAACGACCACGTCCGGGGCATCACGGCGCGCGGATCACGCCGCGCTCGGATCACCGCGGCGGGCGCGACGTTGCCTGCTGTGTGCCGGCGGCCACGACCGGCAGCAGAATGCGCGACGGATGCGCCGGATCGACATACACCGAGTTCTCCGCGATCCGCCAGCGGCGGTTGTCGTTGAGCGGCTCACCGGTGTTGGGATTCACGTCGAAGCGTGGGAAGTTGCTGCTCGAGATGTCGAGCCGGATGCGGTGCCCGCGCCGGAAGATGAGCGAGGTCGGATACATCTCGATCGTGAACTCGTAGGATGTGCCGGGCTCGAGCATCTGCGCCTGGGCGGGGCCGTTGCGATAGCGTGCGCGCACGATGCTGTCGCCGATGTTGAGATCGATTCCGCCCGGGAAATCCGCGTTCGGCGGATAGACATCGATGAGCTTGGCAGTGAAGTCGGTATCGGGCGAATCGGTCGCGGCCCACAGCTTCACGATGAGGCGACCGGTCACTTCGAGATCCTCCGTGAGCGGCGCGGTCTGGAATACCAGGATGTCGTTGCGCGCCGACAGCGGCGTGCCGTCCGTACAGGTCCACAGATCCGGCCGGCAGCGCTGATCGACCGCGCCGGCGCTCGATAGCACACCCTGCGAGGACATGTTGCCGCCGAGGGTCGGCACCGGGGACCTGGGATCGAAGCGGTAGGTAAGCGGCGGTTGCGCGGCCGGGGCGTCGGTGGAGAGCACTCCGCCCGCCTGCAGGTAGTACGGCGTGGCCCGCGCGCGCGTGAGCGGCCACTCGCGCTCATCGCGCCAGTGTCCGCCGACGAACACACGCCCTTCCGCAGTCTTGTGCGCATCACCCCCGCCCATGACGTAGAGGCGCACCGGCGGCTCGCGCTCGATGCCGTTATCGACGCCCTTGAGCCAGTGATCGAACCAGCGCAGCTCGAAGGCGTTGAGATCGATCGCCGCCTCCGGTGTGAACTGCGCCTCGCCGGCATAGCTCAGGTTCGGCCGGCTGTGCGTCCAGGGCCCGACGATCAGCCGCTGCAGACTTCTCTTGTGCGCGGCGAGGCCTGCGTAGTTGAGGTTCGCTACCTGCAGTGTCCAGGAGTCGTACCAGCCGGTCACGTGGTAGACCGGGATGTCGGCGTAATCATCGAGATGGTCGGCAACCTCGACCCCCATACCGGCGAGCGTCGGGTCGGCGCCCCCGTGACCCATGGCCGCCACCAGCCATGTCTCGTAGTCCGGTGCGAACTTCAGCGGCGTGGTGAGCGGCCGCAGTGGCAGCGCGCGCAGGTATTCCGGCACGTGGCGCACCAGGTCCGCCAGCGCCGCTGCAGCCGCGGGGTCGCTCGCGGCGCGCGCGGCCGCGACGAGGTTAGGCTCGCCGCCCGGGTCGCCCATGGAGAACACCCAGTTGAGCCAGCGCAGCTCGAAGGCGCCGTTGTGGTGGATGCCGTACCGGCTCACGTTGGACAAGGAGAACAGCGGGATCATCGTCTTGAGGTGCGGCGCGTTCGCGAGCGCCTGCGCCTGCTGCGTCCCACCCTCGTAAGAGGTGCCGAGCGTGCCGATGCCACCGTTCGACCAGCGTTGCTGCCCGATCCACCCGTCGGTGTCGTAGCCGTCGCGACCGTCGTCGTAGAGCGGTCGCCAGTGCCCTTCGGACTTGTAGCGGCCGCGCACGTCCTGCACGACGACCACGTAGCCGTGGGCGGCGAAGTAGTGCGCAAACGCTCCGGCGCGCGCCTCCTTGTTATAGGGCGTGCGCATCAGCAGCGCGGGGAAGCGGCCCGTGAGCGGCTGGCCGGCGCGCGCCGGCCGGTAGAGGTCGGTCGCGAGCCGGACGCCATCGCGCATCGGCACCATGACATCGGACGTGAGCGCGACGTCGGACGGGGCCGCCGCCGCCGGCGCGACCGCGCTCTGCGCAGGCAACGCGGCAGCGGGGCCAAACAGCGTCAGCACCGCCGCGGCCGCCGCCAACGGTCGCGGGCGAATGGCGGCGGTCACCCTCAGGGCGCCCAGCGGGGCGCGCGCTTGTCGATGAAGGCCTGCACCCCTTCCAGCGCCGCCGCCTCCATCATGTTGCAGGCCATGGTCTGCCCGGCGGCAGCGTAGGCGGCCTCGATGCCGAGCTCGGCCTGGCGGTAGAACAGCTCCTTGCCGAGCGCGATCGCCACCCGCGGCTTGGCGAGGATGCTCGCGAGCAGCCGTTCGACCTCGGCATCGAGCTGCGCGGGCGGGGCGATGCGGTTGACCAGGCCGCGCGCGAGCGCCTGGGCGGCGTCGATGAACTCGCCGGTCACCAGCATCTCGAACGCCTGCTTGGCGGGGATGTTGCGCGACAGCGGCACGGCGGGCGTCGAGCAGAACAGCCCGAGGTTCACGCCGCTCACGGCGAATCTCGCCTCGGTGGACGCGACGGCGAGGTCGCATTGCGCCACCAGCTGGCACCCGGCGGCGGTGGCCACTCCGTGCACACGGGCGATCACTGGAATGGGCAGGCGTCTGAGCGTCAGCATGAGGCGGTTGCATTGGGCGAACAGGCGCTGGTAGTAGGCGAGCGCGGGCTGCGCCCGCATCTCCCGCAGGTCATGACCGGCGCAGAAGGCCTTGCCGGCGCCCGCGAGCACCACGGCGCGTGCCTGCTCGTCCGTGGCGAGCGGGTCGAGCTGCGCCTGCAGGGCACCCAGCAGGTCCTCGGAGAGCGCGTTGAAGGCCTGCGCTCGATTGAGGGTGAGCGTGACGATGCCGCGCGCATCGCGCTCGCGCCTGACCGGCGGCTCGAGGGTTGCACTCACGCTCGCATTCATGGTGGCTTCCTCACTCGATGGCACTGGCGGAGCGCGCGCGCTCGCGCAGCAGGAACTTCTGGATCTTACCGGTCGCAGTCTTCGGTAGTTCCTCGAAACGCACCGCGCGCGGAATCTTGTAGGCCGCCAGATGTGCACGGCAATGCGCGATCAGCTCGGCCGCCGTGGCGGTCGCGCCGGGCCTGAGCTCGACGAAGGCGAGCGGAGTCTCGCCCCACTTCGGGTCGGGACCGGCCACCACGGCACAGGCCATCACCGCCGGGTGCCGGTAGAGCGCGTCCTCGACCTCGAGGGAGCTGATGTTCTCGCCACCGGAGATGATCACGTCCTTGCTGCGATCCCGGATCTTCACGTAGCGATCCGGCTCGAGCACGCCGAGATCCCCGGTGTGAAACCAGCCGCCGGCGAAGACCCGGGCGCTGCCCTCGCGATTCTTCAGGTAGCCCTTCATCACGATGTTGCCGCGGAACATGACCTCGCCGAGCACCTCGCCGTTGGCGGGCACCTCGGCCATGGTCGCGGGGTCGAGCACGGTCATGCCTTCCTGCAGCTCGTAGCGCACGCCCTGGCGAGCGTTGAGCCGCGTCTGCTCGGCAATGCTCGCGGCGGCCCAGTGCGCACGTTTGGCCGCCGTCGCCGCCGGCCCGTAGGTCTCGGTGAGGCCGTAGGCATGCGTGAGATCGAAGCCGATGGCCGCCATGCCTTCGATCATCGCCGCCGGCGGCGCCGCTGCCGCAACCATGCCGCGCACGCGCTGGCGGATGCCGGCCCGGGCGGCGGGATCGGCGTTGATCAGCATGTTGTGCACGATCGGCGCGGCGCAGTAGTGATCCACGCTGTGCGTGCGCATGGCCTCGAGAATCGCGCCGATCTCCACGCGCCGCAGACAGACGTGAGTGCCCGCGAGCAGCGCCAGCGTCCACGGGAAGCACCAGCCGTTGCAGTGAAACATCGGCAGCGTCCACAGGTACTTCGGAAAGTGCGGCATGCTCCAGGCCGTCGCGTTGCTCACGGCGTTGAGGTAGGCACCGCGGTGATGCGTGACCACACCCTTGGGGTTGCCGGTGGTGCCGGAGGTGTAGGAGACGGCAATCGCGTCCCACTCATCCTGCGGGCCCTCGAGCCGCGTGAGCGGCGCGTGGGCGGCGAGCAGCGCCTCGTACTCGAACTCTCCCAGCCGCGCCCCGGCGGTCGCGGATTCACTGTCGCACACGTCGATCACCACCGCATCGCGACCGTGCTCGGCGCGCAGAATGCGCAGCGCCGCTTCGATCACCGGTGCGAACTCGGCATCGGTGATCAGCACCGCGGCCTCGCAGTGCTGCATCTGCCAGGCGAGCAATGCCGCGTCGAGACGGATGTTGAGCGTGTTGAGCACCGCATTCAGCGCCGGCACGGCGTAGTGCGCCTCCACCATCTCGGGCGTGTTGGCCAGCATCACGCTCACCGTGCTGCCGCGCCGCACCCCGAGGGCGCGCAGTGCGGCGGCGAGACGCGCGCTGCGCTCGCGCGTGTCGCGCCACAGGTAGCGACGGCGGCCGTGTACCACGGCCGGCAGGTCGCCGAACACCTCGGCGCTGCGCTCGACGAAGCTCACCGGCGAGAGCGGCACGAAGTTGGCGGGATTGCGGTCGAGGTCCTGGTCGTAGATGCTCATGGGCTTGATCCGCGCTGCTGCGCTTACTTGGTGTCGCGAAATCCGACCGCAGCGTGCGAGCCGTCGCAGAACGGCTTGTTTTTCGAGGCGCCGCAGCGGCACAGCGTGACGCGGTTGCGGACCTCGTAGGCGAAGCCGTCGGCGGAGGTCACCGGGATCCCGCCGCGCAACCACAACGGGCCACTCACCCCCTCGGGTGGATCCTCGATGACGCCGATCGACACCGGGAGCGAGTTCTCGATGGGCTTGCCGGTCGAGCGCTCCCAGGCCACCAGTCGCCCCGAGGGGCAGTTGTTGACCTGCCGCACGAACAGCGTGTGAACCTTGGCCTCATCGGTGCGTTCGACCTGGTTCCATACCTTCCCATTGGGATCGCAGAAGCGCGCGAAGGCGCACAGCGCTTCCGCATCCGTGAGCGACAGCGCCGGGCCCTCCATGAGCTCGGCCTGCTCGCGGTAGGGCTTGCGGCTGGCGGTCTCGGTGCCGTCGAAGCCGATCTTCTTGTGCGTCCCGTCGCAGAAGGGCTTGTTGGCGGAATGGCCGCAGCGACACAGTGCGTAGCTCTCCTGCGCGGGGAAGGCGGCGCCCTGCTGCCATTCGTGCGAGCCGCCCTCGCGGTCGGCGACGATGGTCTGCTTGGCGAGCGGCACCCCGCCGGTCACCAGATACGGGCCGTTTTTCGTGACCACCACCGCGGGCTCACCCTTGGGTTTCGGCATTGCGCTCTCCTCAGCTGGCGGGCCCTCAAGCCTGCACCTACCCCGCAGGATCGACAAGGTGTAGCCGCCGCGAGCGCGGCTTGCCAATAATGGGCGTGAGGCGCCCGTCCCGCGCGGTCAACATGGGGATCGGAAAGGTCATGGCCAGGAAAGATCCGTCAGCGGGCCCGCGGCCCGTCCCCACACTCGGCAAGAAGAAGTATGCGCGCGAGCTGCGGCGCCTGCAGATCGAGCTGGTGAAGCTGCACCGCCACGTCATCGCCCGCGGGCGCAAGGTGCTGGTGATCCTCGAGGGGCGGGATACCGCTGGCAAGGACGGCACCATCAAACACATCCTCGAGCACCTGAGCCCGCGTGAGGCGCGGGTCGTCGCACCCGGCAAGCCGAGCGACCGCGAGGAGAGCGAGTGGTACTTTCAGCGCTTCACCGCCCACCTGCCCGCGGCGCAGGAGATCGTGCTGTTCAACCGCAGCTGGTACAACCGCGCCGGCGTCGAGTACGTGATGAAGTTCTGCACCCGCAAGGAGCACGAGGCCTTCCTCGAGGCCGCGCCCGATTTCGAGCGCATGCTGGTGCGCTCAGGCATCCACCTGCTCAAGTACTACCTGGACATCACCCGCGCCGAGCAGGCGCGGCGGCTGCGCGCACGACGCCGCGATCCGCTCAAGCAATGGAAGATCAGTCCGGTCGACGAAGCGGCGCAGCAGCACTGGCGCGACTACAGCCGCGCGCGCGACAGCATGCTGCTACGCACCCACCAGCCGCAGGCACCCTGGGTCGTGGTGCGCGCCGACGACAAGCACCAGGCGCGGCTCAACGTCATCCGCGACATGCTCGCGCGCATCCCCGCACCGGGGGTCGACCCGCGATGCGCCCGTCCCGATGCGCGCGTGGCGCGCGAGTTCCGTGCGAGCCTGCTGAGCTCCGGCTTCGTCGCCCGCTGACGGGCGGCGCGCCCGCTCAGGCCTGCTTGGCGTAGTTGCTCGCGCCGTACCAGTCGACCACCACCACCGGCTCGTTCCCGACCACCCAGGCGTCGTGGCCGCTCGGGAGCGAGGTGATGTCGCCGGGACCGGCAACGAACTCGGTGCCATCGTCCATGCGGATCGCGAGGCGCCCGCTCACGTGATACTGGAAGTGCGGCGCGGTGCAGCTGTGGGTCTTGGCGATCGGCTTGACGTCGTTCGACCAGCGCCAGCCGGGCTGGAACACCAGCCGGCCCACCTCGCCGTTGCCGACCCGGAGAATCTCCGCCCGTCCGTGCGGGAATTCGCGTGTCTCGTCGGGCTTCGCGAAGCTCTTGTGCTCGGTTGTCTGCATGACTGTCCCCCTGCCGGCGGTGACTTCCGCCTTGGTCGCCGGATTCTCTACCAACTAGTAGGTAAGTGCAAGCGTGACATGCTACCATCAACTCCCATGAACGCACCCAGGCCGGCCGCCGATGCGACCAGCAACCGCATTCTGGACGTCGCCGAGCGGCTGGTGCAGACGCGCGGCTTCAACGGCTTCAGTTACGCCGACATCTCCGCCGAGCTCGGCATCACCAAGGCGAGCCTGCACTACCACTTCGCCACCAAGGCGGAGCTCGGGCGCACTCTGGTCACGCGCTACACCGAATCCTTCGCCCAGGCGCTCGAGCGCATCGGCACCGCCCTGCCCGATGCGCGCGCGCGGCTGCACGCGTACGTGAAGCTCTACAGCGACGTGCTGACCGACGAGCGCATGTGCCTGTGTGGCATGGTCGCCGCCGAGTACCGCACGCTCCCGGCCGCCATGCAGGAGGCGCTGCGCGTGTTCTTCGAGTTCAACGAGAGCTGGCTCACGCGCGTGCTCGAGCTCGGCCGGCGCGACGGCACGCTGGTGGTGCGCGCAGCCCCGGCGGAAGCCGCGCGCATGCTGGTCGGCGCGCTCGAGGGCGAGATGCTGGTCGCACGCGCCTACGGGGACGTAGCGCGCTTTGCCACGGCGGCGGCCCTGCTGGTGAAGCAGCTCGAGGACGGCGGCGGCCGCGCGGCTGGACGCAAGCGCGCGCGCCGTACGCCGGCTGCGCTCACGCGGGTCACCGCGGGACGGCGCGTCCGCGCACGCTAGCTGCCGCCGCAAGGCTACACTCCGGCCCGATGCATTGGCTCACCGCGCTCTTCGTTCTCCTGGTGCTGCTCGGCACGGCGCTCGAGCTGTGGCTGTCGCAGCGCCAGCTCGCGGCGGTCGCGCGGCACCGCGATGCGGTGCCCGCGCCGTTCGCCGACAGCGTCAGCGCGGCTGAGCACGGCAAGGCGGCCGACTACACCATCGCCAAGATACGCTTCGGTCGCATCGGCACCGTGCTCGATACCGCGCTGACGCTCGCCCTCACGGTCGGCGGCGGCATCGCTGCGGTGGATGCGCTGTGGCGAGCCACGGCGCTGGCGCAGCCCTGGCTCGGCGCAGCGGTGGTCGCCACCGTCGCCCTGATCCTGCAGCTCTTCCACCTGCCCCTTGCCGCGTGGCGCACCTTCGGGCTCGAGGCGCGCTTTGGATTCAATCGCACCACCCCGGCGCTGTTCCTGGCCGATCTCGCCAGGGGCCTCGCGCTGGCCGTGGGGCTCGGCGGCCCGCTGCTCGTGGCGATACTGCTGTTGATGGAGCGCGCCGGGCGCTGGTGGTGGCTGTGGGCCTTCGCTCTCTGGCTGGCGTTCATGCTGCTCATGTCGTGGGCGTGGCCGGCCTTCATCGCCCCGCTCTTCAACCGCTTCTCACCACTCAAGGACGAGGCGCTCACGGCGCGCATCGAGGCGCTGCTGACCCGCTGTGGTTTCGCGTCCCGGGGCGTATTCGTGGTCGACAATTCGCGCCGCTCGAGCCACGGCAATGCCTACTTCACCGGCATCGGACGGCACAAGCGCATCGTGTTCTTCGACACGCTGCTCGAGCGGCTGGGTCACCGCGAAGTTGAAGCGGTGCTGGCGCACGAGCTGGGCCACTTCCGCCTGAGGCATGTGCGCCAGCGCCTGGCACTCTCGGTTGCCGGGAGCCTGATCGGACTCGCCGTGCTCGGCTGGCTCACCCGGCAGTCCACCTTCTACGCCGCGCTCGGTGTGCCGCGACCCTCGACGCACGCGGCGCTGCTGCTGTTCGTGCTGGCGGTACCCGCGTTCACGTTCTTCCTCACCCCGCTCGCCGCGCTGTGGTCGCGGCGGCACGAGTTCGAGGCCGATGCCTTCGCAACGCGCCACGCGAGCGCCGCGGAGCTCGCCACTGCGCTCGTCAAGCTGCACCGGGACAACGCCAGCACCCTGACACCCGATCCGGTGTACGCGGCCTTCTACTACTCGCACCCCCCACCGCTTGCGCGCATCGCGCGCCTGCGTGCGGCAGCGGCGGCGCCGGCGTCCTGAACGCCTCAGGGAATGTAATAGAGGTCGATCGTCTTGCCGATGCGCTCCACCGGCTGATACGGGTTCAGCCAGGCGTAATCGATGGGGTTGCGCGTGCGCGCGAGCTGCGACACCGCCACCCAGCCGTGCGTGGGCCGGCGTCCCGGCAGCACCATGAGTGGCGGCAGCGGCTCGCGGCTGAGGAGCGCCGTGCCGCGGTACGCAAGACTCAGATGCCGGATCCGCAACTCTGCGCAGCGTCGCTCGAGGCGGTACAGATCCTGCCCCCAGTCGAGATCCGAGTCGACGAGCACGCGCTCCGGATGCGCGATCGCCTCGTTGAAGTACGGCAGGTAGTCCGGATAGGCGCGCCACAGCGTGCTCAACTGCCAGACCACGGCGAGGCACAACGCCGCGGCCGCGCTGTGCGCCGCCAGGATTGCGCGCCGCTCACGCAGAGCCGCGATCCGCCGCCAGGCGCGCACCACGACCCAGGCACCCCCCAGGGCAAAGAACGGGTACACGATGAGAATGTGGCGCACGCCGATGTTGATGCGGCTGAAAGTGCTCGCGAAGGTCAGCAGGGTAAGCACCAACACCAGCGGAGCCAGCATCCAGGCGTCGCGGCGCCGCCAGCCGTCGCCGGCGAGCAGGGCGAGTCCCACAGGACCGCCAACGAGCATCGGAATCGGCGTCTTCACGGCGAGCGCCACCAGGTAGAAGTACCACCAGCCGTCGCGACGCAGCTCCCCGAGCAGGTACGCGAGGTGGCCGGTGTCGTTGTGGGCCTTGACCGCGACAATGCCGTTCACCAGGTCCTTGAGCTCTCGCGGCAGCCACCACAGGTGCGACAGCAGCGTGCCGAAGGCGTGATCCACGCCTCCTTGCGCGAGGAGATACGACACCGCCCAGTTGAAACGCATCGCCACTCGGGCCGCATTCGGCGCGCGTGGCGCATAGGCGAGCCAGACGGGGATGAGCACCGCGAGCGCCGCGATGGCGAGGCCGGCGAGCCACGTCTGCCAGCGCGCACCCCGGTCACCCGCGGCGCGCAGCGGCCCAGCGCCTGCTGTCGGCAAGGCCGTACGGGTCAGCGCCGCGCGAGCGAGCGCGAGTGCAACGAGCGCCAGGCCGATGAACGGAATGCCCGAGAACTTGGTGCCGATCGCGACGCCGGCGGCGAGGCCAAAGAATAACGCGTCACGCAGCCGCGCCGTGACCAGCCAGTGCTGCAAGGCATAGAGCGCGAGCAGAATCGTCGCCGCCGCAGGCACATCGAGGCTCGCGAGGGCGCCGTTCCCGAGCACCGGCGGCACCGTGGCGAGCAGCAGCGGCGCGAGCAGCGCAGCGCCGTGCGAGCGGAACAGGCGCCGCGCCCAAAGCCAGGTGGTGAACAGCAGCAGCGCGAGAAACGGCAGCATGTCGAGCCGGGCGAGCGTGAGATACTGCCAGTAGTGGCCGCCCGTGTAGAGGATGTCCACGCCCTCCGGCGTGCCCTCCGGCGGCGGCGTGCCGAAGGAGTGCGCGCCGGCAAGCCAGGGGCCCAGGGCGAGCACCACACGTCCCAGCGGCGGGTGCTCGGTGTCGTATTCATAGCTGCCGCGATCGAGCAACTCGACACCCGCGGCCAGGTGCTCCGGCTCGTCCCAGGTGTTGGAGTAGACCCGCCAGCAGCCCGCCGCCAGTACGCACGTCAGCAGCATGATCGACGTCAGGGCAACCCAAACGGCCGGCGGAAACGTGCGCACGCCGCGGAGCGCGGTCAGATTCACGCTCCGAACGGGTGCCGCAGAACGATGGTCTGCTCGCGGTCTGGTCCGGTCGAGATCATGTCGATGGGCACGCCGACCAGGGCTCCGAGGCGCTCCAGGTAGCGCCGCGCGTTGGCCGGCAGGTCCTGGTAGGCGGTCACGCCGACGGTCGACTCACGCCAACCCGGCAGCTCCTCGTACACCGGCTCGATAGCGGCGTATCCCTCGACGTTCATCGGTGGCTCGGGACTCAGCTGACCGTTGGCGCGGTAGCCGACGCAGACGCGGATGGTGTCGAGTCCGTCGAGCACGTCGAGTTTGGTGATACACAGCCCGGAGACGCTCGAGTTGACGATGGAGCGCTTGAGTGCCACCGAATCGAACCAGCCGCAGCGTCGCCGCCGGCCGGTCACCGAGCCGAACTCGTGACCGACGCGCGACAGGTGCTCGCCGTACTCGTCGAACAACTCGGTCGGGAAGGGTCCGGCGCCCACGCGCGTCGTGTAGGCCTTGAGGATGCCGAGCACGCTGTCGAACGCCCGGGGTCCGAGGCCCGTACCCGTGCCGGCAAAGCTGGCCGTGGTGTTGGAAGAGGTGACGAACGGATAAGTGCCGAGGTCGACGTCCAGCATGGCGCCCTGCGCACCCTCGAACAGCACGTTGGCGGACGCGGCGCGCAGCTCCTGCAGCGCACGCGTCACATCGGTCACCAATGGTGCGATGCGCGCGGCCATCGCCAGCTGCTCATCGAGGGTTTTCTGGAAGTCCACCGTTGGTGCGCGGTAGTAGTGCTGCAGCACAAAGTTGTGAAAGTCGAGCACCTCGCCGAGCTTCGCCGCGAACCGATCGCGCTGGAACAGGTCCGCGACGCGCAGCGCGCGCCGCGCCACCTTGTCCTCGTACGCCGGCCCGATTCCGCGTCCGGTGGTACCGAGCGCCTGGGGTCCGCGCTCGCGCGCCTGGTCGAGCAACACGTGCGAGGGCAGGATCAGCGGGCACAGCGGCGACACTCCCAGCCGCTCGAACACCGGCACGCCCTGCTCGATGAGCATCTCGCTCTCGGTCAGCAGTGCAGCGAGCGACAGCACGACGCCGTTGCCGATGAAGCAACGCACCTGATCACGCAGGATTCCCGACGGAATGAGCGACAGGATGGTCTTGCGACCGCCGATCACCAGTGTGTGGCCGGCATTGTGTCCGCCCTGGAAGCGCGCCACGGCCGCGGCGCGCTCGGTCAGCAGGTCGACGACTTTGCCCTTGCCTTCGTCGCCCCATTGCGTGCCGATGACGACGACAAATTTTCCCACGCGCTGCACCCCTAGCGCACCAGAAACAGGATGACGACCCCGACCAGCATGCTGCCGAGGCCGGCGATGCGCAACTCGCGATCCTGCACCTCGAGCAGCTTGGCGAACGCGCGCTTCACTCCCTGGGGATTCACGAACGGGGCGATGCCTTCCAACACCAGGAACAGGCCGAGCGCGGCGAGCAGGTCGGTGAGATTCACGGAGACCGGGGATTCCCGCCTCGGGCAGCTAACGGCGCGGGGCGGCCGCTTTGCCCGAATCCTTCAGGTACTTGAAGAACTCACCATCCGGCGTTACGACCAGCAGGTCGCCTTCCTTGCCGAGCGAGCGCTCATAGGCCTGGAGGCTGCGGTAAAAGGCGTAGAACTCGGGATCCTTCGAGTAGGCGCGTGTATAGGTCTGCGTGGCGGCCGCATCGCCCTCACCGCGAATGCGCAGCGCATCGCGCTCGGCGTCCGCCATGATCACCGTGCGTTGGCGCTCGGCGGTGGAGCGGATCGTGGCGCTTTCCTGCTGGCCTTCGGCGCGCAAGCGGTTCGCGGTCTTGGCGAAGCTCTGCTTCATGCTTTCGTACACGCGCGCCGCCACTTCGTCGGGCAGATCGATGCGCTGCACGCGCACGTCCACCAGGTCGACGCCCAGACTCTCGGCGTTGCGGCTCGCCTGGCCGAACATCTGCCCGGTCACGGCCGCGCGCTCAGCCGAGACGATCTGCTGCAGCGTGCGCTGCGCCACGACGCTCTTGATCCCGTCCTTGACGATCTCCGCCAGGCGCTGCCCGGCGAGATCCTCGCGGCCGCCGGCCGCGATGTAGTAGAGCGCCGGGTCCTTCACGCGCCACTTGACGTAGAAGTCGACGATGAGGCCACGGCCGTCGTTGGTGAGGAAGGTTTCGCCGGTATAGGACTCCGACAGGATGCGGCGATCGAAGCGGGTCACCATGTCCCACGGCCATTTCAGGTGCAGCCCCGGGCGATAGCGGGTATCGATGATGGCGCCGAAACGCGTGCGGATGGCGTACTCGGTCTCGCTCACCGTGAACAGTGAGAACGCGACGAATATCAGCAGCCCCGCCACCACAAAGAACCACGGGAAGAGGCGCGAGCTCATGTCAGCGCTCTCCCCGCGAGCGCGCTTCGATCGTGACCTGGTCCTGCTCCTTGCCGGTACTGCTCGCCGCCGGCTCCGTGGCCTGCTCCGGCTCGTGATTGACGCTCTTTTCGAGCAGCTTGTCGATCGGCAGGTAAATGAGGTTGTTGCCCGCATGCCCATCGATGAGCACCTTGTGGGCATGCGCCAGCACACCCTCGACCGTATCGATGTACATGCGGCGGCGCGTCAGCTCGGGCGCCTGCTGGTAGGCAGCCTCGATCTGAGCGAACAGCGCGGCCCGCCCCTCGGCGAGCGCCGTGACCTTCGCGCGATAGCCCAGGGCATCCTGCTGGACGCGCGCGGCGGCTCCCTGCGCCACCGGGAGAATGCCGTTGGCGTAGGCCTCGGCCTCGAGGGTGAGCCGCTCCTTGTCGGCCTGCGCCTTGTTGGCGTCGCGCTGCGAGGGGATCACGGCTTCCGGCACCTGCACGTCCTGGAGATTGACGGTGGTGACGGTGATGCCGGAGTTGTAGTAGTCGAGCACGCGCTGGATCAGCTCCTTGGTGCGGCGCGTGATCTCCGGGCGCGTCGAGCCGACCAGCAGCTCATCGAGGGTGCTGCGTCCGACGATCTCGCGAATGGCGCTCTCGGAGACCTCGCTCAAGGTGGGCTCGGGATCGCGCACGCGGAACAGCTTCTTCACCGGATCCGTGAACTGGTACTGCACGGCGAAGTGCAGGTCGATGAGGTTGACGTCGGAGGTGAGCACGCGGGACTTGAAGTCGCTGGAGTTCACGCTCGCGACATTGACCACGTTGACGCTCTCGATCGGCCACGGCAGGCGGAAGTGCAATCCCGGCATGGTCACTTCGACCAGCCGTCCGAAGCGCTGCACCACGCCGCGCTCGGACTGCTTCACCTGGTAGACACCGGTTCCCAGCCACCACAGGAACACCACCGCCACTGCCAGCAGCAGCAGCGAGCTGTTGTCGCCGCCGCGGCCGCCCGGGCGTAGCAGCGACTCGAGCCTGCGCTGCCAGCTGCGCAGACGCTCATCGAGGTCCGGGCCGCCCTGGCCGGGCCGGCGTCCCCATTGATTGTTCGGACCGCTTGGTTGATTCCAGGCCATAGGAGTTGGCGCGATGTCAGCGCAGCTTGCTCGCGCCCGAGGCAGCGGTCGATTGTAGGTAGGTGCTCCCGGGCACACAAGGCGCCAGCGCGTCCTGCACCTCGAGTATCTGCACGCCGGCGGTGCGGGCCAGCTGCAGCAGCTCGAAGTCCGGCAGCTCCACGGCCAGCTCGATCGAGCCGTCGGCGGCGGAGCTCTCGCCGCGCACCGCCTGCGCGGCATACAGTCGCGAGCGCAGCGCGCCAGCGCTCGCCGGCACCAGGAGCCGCGCGCGCCGCGCGAAACGCGCCAGCCGCTCGGCCACCGCACCCGCGAGCAGCTCGAGTCCCGTACGCCGCTCGGCGGAGATCCATACCGCCGTGGCGCGGCCGTCGGCATCGCGGTCGACCCGCGGCGTACCGTCCAGCCGATCGATCTTGTTGTAGACGAGGAGCTGCGGAATGCCGCTCGCCCCGATCTCCTCCAGCACCTCGTCGACCGCGCGCGTCTGCTCAGCGCGGCGCGCGTTGCTCGCGTCCACTACGTGCAGCAACAGGGTGGCCGCGCGTGCCTCGGTGAGTGTGGACTGGAAGGCGGCCACCAGCTCATGCGGCAGATCGCGGATGAAGCCCACCGTGTCGGCGGCGACCACGATGGTGCCCCCCGGCAGTCGCATGCGCCGCACGGTCGGGTCGAGCGTCGCGAACAGCTGGTCCGCGACATAGGCATCGGCGCCGGTGAGCGCGCCGAACAGGGTGGATTTGCCGGCGTTGGTATAACCGACCAGCGCCAGCGAGGGCACGGGAATCTCGGCACGCGTCTGCCGCCCGGTCTCGCGCTGCTGCTTGATCCGCGCCAGTCGCCGCGTGAGCACGCGCACCCGCTGCGCGACGATGCGCCGGTCCGTCTCGAGCTGCGTCTCGCCCGGCCCCCTCAGGCCGATGCCACCCTTCTGCCGCTCGAGGTGTGTCCAGCCGCGCACCAGGCGGCTGCCGATATGCTTCAGTTGCGCGAGCTCCACTTCCAGCTTGCCTTCGAAGCTGCGGGCGCGCTGCGCGAAGATGTCGAGAATCAGCCCGTTGCGGTCGAGCACGCGCCGCTCGATCAGCTTCTCGAGATTGCGCTCCTGACTCGGCGAGAGCGCGTGGTCGACGAGGATGATGTCGGCGGCGCTGTCCTTCGCAATGCGCTCGAGCTCCGCGGCCTTGCCGCTGCCGAGAAAGTAGCGCGGATCGGGCCGTTCGCGGCGGCCCGTGACGGTGGCCACCGGCAATGCACCGGCGGACACGGCCAGCTGCGTGAATTCCTGCAGATCCTCAGGATCGACCGGGGCGCCCAGCCCCAGGCGCACCAGTACTGCACGCTCACCGGTCCGTGGGCGTTCGAACACTCAGGCTTCCCGTGGCGGGGACATTATTCGGCGGGCGTCTCCGGGGCGCTACCGCCCTCGTCGGTGCTGAGGCGCACGTTGCGCGCCGGCACCACCGTGGAAATCGCGTGCTTGTAGACCATCTGGCTCACGCTGTTCTTCAGCAGCACCACGAACTGGTCAAAGGAATCGATCTGCCCCTGCAGCTTGATGCCGTTCACCAGGTAGATCGATACGGGTACCCGCTCCTTGCGCAAGGCGTTCAAAAAAGGGTCTTGGAGGGATTGGCCTTTGGCCATCGGGTTCTCCTTGTTCTTGCAGCTTCGAGTTGTTCGCCAGCACAGACAGACCGCAGCTGAACTTCCTTGTTCCGCGATCCGGGCAAGCTAATGCCCCCGCCACGGGCGAGGGACCGACAATAGATCTTAACACGCGGATTCCCGTAAAGACCTCTTTCAGAGCCCGAGCTTGCCCAACTCTTGACATATGTCTCGGTTCCACGACAGCTCGGCGGCGTCCGGATCCAGCCACTGCCCGAGCGGCTCGCCCCGCATCCAGGTGAGCTGCCGCTTCGCCAGTTGGCGCGTTGCCGCAACCGCGCGCCGTGCGGCCTCCCCGAGGTCGTACGCCCCCTCGAGGTGGGCCCACAATTGCCGGTAGCCGACCGCGCGCATGGCCGGCTGGCGGGCGGTGAGATCCCCGCGCCGCCGCAGGCCGATGACTTCCTCGAGGAAACCCGCCGCCATCATATCCGCGAAGCGCCGCGCCAGCCGCTCGTACAGCACGGCGCGCTGCCGCGGTGCCAGAACCCAGTAGCGCAGCGGCCAGTCGGCGAGCGGGCTGCGCGTCGTGCGCTGCAACTCGGAAATCGGTCGTCCGGCGCTATAGCAGACCTCGAGTGCCCGCTGTATGCGCTGGCTGTCGGTGCGCGCGATACGCGCCGCGGCCACGGGATCAAGCGCCGCGAGCTCGGCGTGCAGCGCCGGCCAGCCGTGCCGGACGGCGCGCTCTTCGAGATGCGCCCGCAGTGCCGGCGCGGCCTGCGGCAGCTCCGCCAGGCCGTGGAGCAGTGCGCGCAGGTAGAGCATCGTTCCGCCCACCAGCAGTGGCACGCGTCGGCGGGCGTGGACCTCGCGGATGGTGCGCAACGCATCGGCCACGAACCGTCCGGCGGAATAGCTCTCGGTGGGCTCGCAGATGTCGATCAGGTGATGCGGGACGCGCGCGCGCAGCGCGCTCGCGGGCTTCGCCGTGCCGATGTCCAGGCCGCGGTAGACGAGTGCCGAGTCCACGCTCACGATCTCGATCGGGGCGACCTGCGCCAGACGCAGCGCCCAGTCGGTCTTACCGACGCCGGTGGGCCCGGTCAGGACAAACACCGGCAGCCGCTGCGGCGGCTGAGCGGCGTCCGCTGAGACGACCTGCGCCGGCCCGTCGGGAAGCTCGCGCCGCATCAACGCCCGCGCAGGAACAACTGGTCGAGTTGCTGCAGGGTGAGGCGCGTCCAGGTCGGGCGCCCGTGATTGCACTGGCTGGCACGCTCGGTAGCCTCCATCTGCCGCAGCAGCGCGTTCATCTCCGGCAGCGTGAGGCGCCGGTGTGCGTGGATCGCGGAGCGACAGGCAAGCGTGCCGAGGAACCGGTCGGCGGCACTCTCGAGATGATGCGTGTCGGCATCCAGGGTGAGGCCCTCGACCAGCGAGGCGACAATCCGCGGGATATCCGCGGTGCTGAGGAATGCGGGCACGCGGCGCAGCGCGAGGTGCGTCGCAGACAGCGCGTCGAGCTCGAAGCCGGCCTGCTCCCACTGCGCGCGCTGCTCGAGCAGCGCCGCCAGCTCGTGCGCCTTGAGAGCGATCACCAGCGGCTCGAGCAAATGCTGCGAAGGGGGGCTCGCGCCGCTGGCACGCTCGGACTTGAGTCGCTCGTACAGCACGCGCTCGTGTCCGGCGTGCATGTCCACCAGCACGAGACCGGCGCGGTTCTGCGCGAGGATATAGACGCCGTGCAGCTGGGCGAGCGCCGTGCCGAGCGGATGATCGTCCGCATAGTCTGCGGCAGCGGCGGGCGGCGCTGGCGCCGTCGCGTCGATCGCCGCGGCGAGGGCCCACGGGTCGCGCGCGCGCTGATAGAGCGGCAGCGCCCCCGTGCGGCTCATGAGCCCGCTTGCGCCGTCGTCCGCACGGCCTGCCGTGGCTGCGCCAGACGGCTCGGTCACAGCATACGCCGCGCCCTGCCCCACCACGTCCTGCCCGAGCGCACCCGCGGGCGGCGCGAGCCGCTCCGGCCGGGTCGTCGCCAGCGCGCGCTCCAGCGCACGAAACACGAAGTCGTGGATCTGGCGGCTGTCGCGGAAGCGGACCTCGAGTTTGCCCGGATGCGCGTTCACGTCCACGAGACTCGGTGCGAGCGTCAGGTAGAGCACGTAGGCCGCATGACGGCCGTGATAGAGCACATCGCGGTACGCGAGGCGCACCGCGTTCATCAGCAGGCGGTCGCGCACGCTGCGGCCGTTGACGAACCAGAACTGCTGATCGGGCTGCGCGCGCGAGCGCGTCGGCAGTCCCGCCCAGCCCGACAGCATCACCGGCCCGGCAGCATGCCGGACCACCAGCGCCTCGGCGGCGAACTCCGGGCTAAGCACCTGCGCGAACCGTGACGGCTCGGCTCCTGCGCCGGCGATGGCCGGTACGTCGAGCAGCACGCGTACGCCGTGACGCAGCCGGAAACTCACGTCGAAGCGCGACAGCGCGAGCCGCTCGGTGAGCCGCACGATGTGCCCGAGCTCGGTCACATCGCTCCTGACGAACTTGCGCCGCGCCGGCACGTTGAAGAACAGCTCCCGCACCTCGACGGTGGTGCCGCGCGGATGGGCCGCCGGCCGCACGCGCGTGACTACGCCGCCGTCGACCGTTAACTCGGCGCCCTGCTCAGCGAGCGCGCTGCGCGAGACGATGCGCAGCCGTGCCACCGATGCGATCGACGGCAATGCCTCGCCACGAAAGCCGAGCGTGCTGACGGCTTCGAGATCCGCCAGCGAAGCGATCTTGCTGGTCGCGTGCCGCGCCAGCGCGAGCGGCAGCTCCTCGGCCGCCATGCCGGTCCCGTCGTCGCGCACCCGCACGAGACCTACGCCGCCGCGCTCGATGTCGATTTCGATGCGCGTCGCGCCCGCATCGAGGCTGTTCTCGATGAGCTCCTTGACGACCGAAGCGGGCCGCTCGATCACCTCGCCGGCGGCGATCTGATCGACCAGCTCTGTGGGCAGGACACGGATGGGCATGGGAGCGGAGTTTACAGGCGCCCGCGCCGGGCGGGCGCTGCACGCTGCCGGCGATGTGGCGCGGCTGCGCCGCGCTGTCAGGGGGTGGTGGTGCCGGTCGCGTCGGCGGCGCTCGCCAGCGTGCTGCGGCGCTCCTGCTTGAAGCGCGTGCCGTCCGGCGGGTTCTGCAGGAAGTAGCTGCGCAGGCCCGCGGCGATCGCCTCGGCGAGGCGCGTCTGTTGCTCGGTGCTGCGCAGACGCCGTTCCTCGGAGGGATTGGAGATATACGCGGTCTCGACCAGCATCGAGGGGATCTCACGCGATTTCAACACGACGAAGCCCGCGTGCTGCACCTCGGCCTTGCGGACATCGCCCACTCCCTGCAGCGCGCTCACCACCTGCTCGGCGGCGGTGGCGCTCAGCCCGATGATCTGGCTCTGGGTCTCGTCGATCAGCACCGGACGCAGCGCGTCATCCCCGTCGCGCCGCGGCCCGCCGAGAAGGTCAGCCGCGTTCTCGCGCTCGGCGAGCCAGCGGGCCGCTTCACTGGAAGCGCCATGCACCGACAGCACGTACACCGAGGCGCCGGCGACGCTGCGGTCGACGATTGAATCGGCGTGCACCGAGACGAACATGTCCGCCCGCAGCGCGCGGGCGCGGGCGATACGCTCGCGCAGCTCGAGAAACTCGTCGCGGTTGCGCGTCAGCACGGCGTGCATTCCCGGTTCGGCATCGATGCGCACCGCGAGCGCGCGCGCGATGGCGAGCGTCACGTCCTTCTCGCGCGTGCCGCCGCGCCCGATCGCACCCGGATCGACACCGCCGTGACCGGCGTCGACTGCGACGATCACGTCACGGCTCCCGTCCCCCGGGGCGTGCAGCGCACGCACGATCTTCGGGCCGGTCTCGGGCGCGGCCGCGACGACCGGCTCGCCGAAAGTGAGGACCAGCCGCCGCCCCTCAGCGCCGGTTCCCCACGTGTCGTGCGCCGGCAGCGCGCTGCGCAGCTGCACCACCACCCGCAGGGTGCCGTACGGCTGACTGCCGAGGCGCACCGCGGTCACGACACCGCTGGCTGCCGGCACGTGCACCCCGTCGGCGAGGCGTGTGTGCGGCAGGTCGATGACCACCCGGTCGGGATGATCGAGCGTGAACAGCCTCTGGGGCGGCGCCTCGGTCAGGTCGAGCGTGACCTGCGCGAAGTCCGCCGTGGCGTTGAGCGCGATGGCGCGCAGTTCCGCGGCGGTCCCGGTCGCAACGAGGCCCGCGAGACCTAAGGCGCCGAATCCCCTGAGAAATACCTTTCTAATCATTAAGTTCTTAGCGCTATCTACCGGATAATCTACAAAGTCGGGGGCCGCTTTTCAACCCGACCCATCGGGGCCCTGCCTGGTCGGCGCGCCGCGGGGGTCATCCCGCAGGTGTCAGCCGCCCGCGGGTGACGGCAACAGCTTGAGCCACGCGCGGCCGCGCTCGGTATCAGCCGTCACCTCGATGTCGTGCGCGCTCGCGCCGACAGTGAACGTGAGGGTGAGATCGGCGGGCGGCAGGTGGCCTCGCCCCCGCTCCGGCCATTCGATGAGCCAGAGGCACGCCGGCCGCGCCCAGTCGCGAAGTCCGAGGGACTCGAGCTCGCCTGGGGCGCGCAGGCGGTACAGGTCGATGTGCAGCAGCGTAACGGCGCCCGCCGGATAGAGCTCGAGCAGCGTATACGTGGGGCTGCGTACCGCTTCGGCAATCCCGTGCGCGCGCAGGAACCCGCGCACGAAGGTGGTCTTGCCGGCGCCGAGCTCGCCGCTCAGATACAGCACCGCGAGCTCCGGGTCGGCGGCCGGGCGCGCGCTGCCGAGCTGCCAGCCGAATCTCTCAGTGTCCTGAGCAGTGTTGGTGTGGGCGCGCACCGCACCGTTCACAGATTGACGTAGTGGTGCAGCTCGCGCACCAGGTCGCTCGCCAGCACGCCGCGCTCGCCGCCGCGCGCGGCTGAATCCCCCGCCAGGGCGTGCACCAGCACCCCGGTGCGCGCCGCCGCCCAGGGATCGTGGCACTGCGCGAGAACGCCGACGATCGCTCCGGTGAGCACGTCGCCGGTGCCGGCGGTGGCCATGCCGGGGTTGCCGCGCTCGCACAGCCCCGGTGTGCGGCCGCGCGCCCCCACTAGCGTTCCGGCCCCCTTGAGCACCACCGTGCCATCGAACCGCTCGAGCAGCCGCTGGAGCGCGCCGAGGCGATCGTGCTGGATGTCCTGGGCGCTTACACCCAGCAGCCGCCCGGCTTCGCCCGGATGCGGCGTGAGGATCCACTCGGCCCGGGGCGCCGCGCTGTCCTCGGCGAGGAGGTTCAGCGCGTCCGCATCGACCACCAGCGGCCGGGCGCTGGCGAGAACGGTGCGCAGCGCGCTGCGCGCCCACGGGGTGCGCCCGAGCCCCGGCCCCACGGCAATGACGTCGGCGCGCGCCGTGGCCTCGGCGAGTGCGCCCTCGCCGCTGACTCCGATGCAGATCAGCTCGGGCCTTCCGGCTGCGATCGCGGCGACGTTTTCCGGCGCGACCGCCACCGTGACCAGTCCCGCTCCCACGCGCAGGCAGGCCTCGCCGGCGAGACGCACCGCACCCGGCATGCCGCTGCCGCTGCCGACGATGAGGACGCGCCCGAAGTCGCCCTTGTTCGCCGCGCGCGGCCGGCGCGGGAGCGCGGCGTGGATCTCGGATTCGACGATGCGGGTGAGACGCGGGGCGATTCCCGGCGGCGCCGCGGCGCCGAGCTCGAGATCATCGAAGAACACCGTGCCGGCGAACTCCGGTCCTGCGCCGACGAAGAGTCCGGTTTTAAGTCCCACGAAAGTGACCGTCGCGTCGGCCCGCACCGCATCGCCCTGCACCGCGCCGGCATCGCTGTCGAGTCCGGAAGGCACGTCGAGGGCGAACACCGGCAGGCCCGCAGCGTTGATCGCGCGGATGACCGCCGCGAGCTCGGGGCGCACGCTTCCGGACAACCCGGTACCGAGTAGCGCATCGACGATGACCTCGCCGGAGGCGAGCTGCTCGGGGGCGAAGGCGCGTATCACCCCCTCGCTCGCCCTGAAGTCCTCGTACGCCTGGCGCGCATCGCCGGTTAACCGCTCGGGTGGCGTCGCACTCAGTGCGGTGACGAACAGCCCTGCGGCCTGTGCAAAGCGCGCCAGCAGGTAACCGTCGCCGCCGTTGTTGCCGCTGCCGCACACGACGACGATGCGATGCGCCATCGGCCAGCGGGTCCGCAGGTAGCGCAGCGCCGCCTCCCCGGCGCGCTTCATGAGGGTGTAGCCGGGGATCTTCAGCTCGCCGATGGCGTGCGCGTCGAGTGCGCGCACCTGCGCCGTGGAGTACAAAGCGATGGGCAGCGCCATGCGGTCATTATACTGGCAGGCGTGGTAGCGCCATGACGGGCTCGCACGCGGTCGACTTCAGTGCCATCAAGCGCGAACTGGTCGCGCGTGCCGCCGCGCTCGGCTTCGGCGCACTGGGCGTCGCGAGCATCGACATTCCCGAGGACGAGCGCCACCTGCTCAGGTGGCTCGACCACGGCTTTCACGGCGAGATGCACTACATGCAGCGCCACGGCCTGATGCGCAGCCGCCCGGCGCGGCTCGCCCCGGGCACGGTGCGCGTCGTGAGCGCGCGTATGGATTACTGGCCCGCGGCCGCCCGCGAGGCGCACGCGGTGCTCTCCGACCCGACACTCGGCTACGTGTCGCGCTACGCGCTCGGCCGCGACTACCACAAGATCCTGCGCCGCGGGCTCGCCGCCCTCGCGCGCGAGCTGCAGCAGCGCATCGGTGCCTTCGGCTACCGCGTGTGCGTCGACACCGCGCCGGTGCTCGAGAAGGCGCTGGCACGCGATGCCGGACTCGGCTGGATCGGCAAACACACCAACCTGATTGCGCGTGAGGCGGGCTCGTGGTTCTTCCTCGGCGAGATCCTGACCGACCTGCCGCTGCCGGTGGACGAGCGTGCCAGCGCTCACTGCGGCAGCTGCCGGGCGTGCATCCCGGCGTGTCCGACCGGGGCGATCGTGGCGCCCTACCGCCTCGATGCACGGCGTTGCATCTCGTATCTCACCATCGAGCACGGCAGCGCCATACCGCTCGAGCTGCGCGCCGCCATCGGCAACCGCATCTATGGTTGTGACGACTGTCAGCTGGTGTGTCCGTGGAACAAGTTCGCGCGCGCGGCGGCGCATCCGGACTTCAAGGTTCGTCATGACCTGGACGGCACTGCGCTCGCGCAGCTGTTCCGCTGGACCGCGCGGGAGTTCGAAGAGCGCATGCGCGGCTCGGCCATTTACCGCATCGGCTACCTGCGCTGGTCGCGCAACATCGCGGTCGCTCTCGGCAACGCGCCCGCTTCGGCAGAGGCGGTGCGCGCGCTCGCTGAGCGCCGGGCGGACGCCTCGCCGCTGGTGCGCGAGCATGTCGAGTGGGCGCTCGAGCAGCAGCTTAGGCGCTCAGTACCTCATCGAGATGACTGAGCACCTGCGGCCACGCGACCCGGTGGCGCTCGCACAGGGCCTAGTCGGGAAAACCAGCGTGTGTGAGACGCAGGTGCGTGCCGCGCGCCAGCGCCGCGAGCTCCACCGTCACCACCGTTTCGGCTCCCCGGGTTCCCGCTGCCGTCACCCAGGTGAGCTCGACGAGCCTGCCCGGCTCGAAACGCAGGAAGCGTCCGTAGTGCGCATGACGCTCGCCGGCGTAATGCGTCTCGAAGAAATACGGCAGGTTGACCTGCGGCTGCATCAGTAACGTCCCGGGAGCGGCGAACCAGCGGTCGAACTCCTGCGTCCAGGCGCGATAGAGTGCCGCCGGCGCGGCGGTCATCTCATGCTCGAGCGTCATCGTGTAGGGACGGTCGGCGAGGTCGGGGCGAGAGACCTGCATGGCACGGTACTCGCTACGGGCGCCTGACCTGCACGTTGTCGATGAGCCGGGCGCGACTTAAGCGCGCGGCAGTGAGCACCACGAGCTCGCGCGCCGCGGCGGTAGGCGCGCTCAGGTCCGCCGCCTGGCGCACCGCGAAGTAATCCGGACGAAATCCGCCGCTCTCCAGCGCGCGGAACCCCGCAAGCTCGATGCTGGCGAAGTCGGCGTCGCCCGAGCGCAGGCGGGTGGCGGCCGTCTGCAGCGTGGCATAGATCTGCGGAGCGATGGCACGCTCGGCGTCCGTCAGGTACTGGTTGCGCGAGCTCAGTGCCAAGCCATCGGCGTCGCGCACCGTTGGCGCGGCGATGATCTCGACCGGCATGCACAGGTCATCCACCATGCGGCGGATGACCGTGAGCTGCTGGAAATCCTTCTCACCAAACACCGCTACATCCGGCTCCACGATGTGAAACAGCTTCGCGACCACGCTGCTCACGCCCTCGAAATGACCGGGGCGGAACTCCCCGTCGAGGATGCGCGACAGGGCCGGCACCTCGACGCGGGTGGCGCGCTCGGAGCCGTGCGGATAGATCTCACCGACCTCCGGCATGAACATCAGGCTGCAGCCGGCCGCCATGAGCATGCGCTCGTCCTCGCGCGGCGTGCGCGGGTAGTGCGCAAAGTCCTCGTTGGGGCCGAACTGCATCGGATTGACGAAAATGCTGGCGACAAAGCGGTCGCCGAGACGGTGCGCGGCCTCGATGAGGCTCATGTGCCCGGCATGCAGGTTACCCATGGTCGGCACGAAAGCCACCCGTAGTCCCGCGCTGCGCCAGCCGCGCACCTGCGCGCGGACGGCGGCGATCGTCGTGACGGTGTCCAAGCGCGCCGTCCCTGCGCTTCAGAAGCAGTGCTCGGGCGCGGGGTATTCGCGCTGCTTCACGGCGCGCACATAGCGGCGCAGCGCATCGAGGTTGTCGTGCGCGCCGTCCATGAAGTTGCGCACGAAACGCGGCTTGCGTCCGGTGGTGATGTCGAGCATGTCGTAGGTCACGAGGATCTGCCCGTCGGTGTCGGGCCCGGCGCCGATGCCGATCACCGGCCCATGCAGCTCGGCCGTGATGAGCTTGCCAAGCTGCGCGGGGATGCATTCGAGCAGCACCATGTCGGCGCCCGCCGCCTCGAGGCGGCGGGCCTCATCGACGAGGCGCGCGGCCGTCTCGCGTTCGCGGCCCTGCACGCGAAAGCCGCCGGTCTTGTGCACCGACTGCGGCTTGAGTCCCACGTGAGCGCACACCGCGATGTCGTGGCCGGCGAGAAACTCGACGATCTCGGTCTGCTTGCCGCCGCTCTCAAGCTTCACCATCTTGGCGCCGCCCTCCTGCATGAGCCGTACCGAGGCGGTAAGCGCCAGCTCGCGCGAGGAATAGCTCATGAACGGCAGGTCGGCGATCAGAAACGGGCGGTGCAGGCCGCGCGCCACCACGGCGGTGTGATAGACCATGTGGTCCATGGTGACTGGCACGGTGGTGTCGTGTCCCTGGATGACCATGCCGAGCGAGTCGCCGACCAGCACTACATCGACGTCGGCGCTGTCGAGCAGCACGGCAAAGCTGGCGTCATATGCGGTCAGGCAGGCGATCTTCTCGCCGTCGGCCTTCATGCGCGCCAGCGTCGCCAGCGTCACCGGGGGCCGGCTCGCATCGCGTTGCAGGTGCGTGTACATGCGGTGTGCGAGTGTACTAGATCGCGCGGCTGCGCAGCGGGTTGTAGTAGAGCCGCCCGCGGCTCATGCGCTGGATGGCCGCCAGCAGCTCGTCATAGTCACGTTGATTTGCGATCGGGTCGATGGAGGCGGCATTGACGATGAGCAGCGGCGCGGCCTCGAACTCGTGGAAGAAGCGCGCGTAGGCCTGATTCAGCCGTTCCAGGTAGTGCCGGTCGATGCACTGCTCGTAGTCGACACCGCGCCTGGCGATGCGCTCGAGCAGCACGTCCACTGGCGCCTGCAGGTACACCACCAGATCGGGCTGGGGCGCCTGAATGTCGAGCTTGGTGTACAGCTGCTCGTAGAGTGCGTACTCGGCTTCATCGAGCGTGATCCGCGCGAACAACCGGTCCTTCTCCAGCAGGTAATCCGCTACGCGCACCGGCGCGAACAGATCCGCCTGCCGGAGCGAGGCGAGCTGTTGCGCGCGTTGCAGCAGGAAATACAGCTGGGTCGCCAGCGCCGCCGCGCGCGGATTACGGTAGAAGCGCTCGAGGAACGGGTTCTGCTGTGACTGCTCGAAGATGCCATGTGCCGCGAGGCTTTCGCACAAGCGCCGCGCGAGGCTCGTCTTGCCGACCCCGATCGGACCTTCCACCACGATGAAATTGTGGGCCGCTTCGCTCGCCATGTGACCTACAACAGGGTGAGACCGTCGGACGCGAGGGCGCCAGCGAGCTCGGCCACGCGGCCGAGTCCGGGCAGCTCGAGATCGGGGGCGATTTCCGCCAGAGGATACAGAACGAAATTGCGCTCCACTATCCCCGGATGCGGCAGCGTCAGCGCCTGGCTCGTGCGCCGCTCGCGCCCGTGCGACAGCAGGTCGAGGTCGATGACCCGCGGCCCCCAGCGCTCGCGCTCGAGCGGTCGACCCATGGCCGTCTCGATCGCGCGCAGCTCGCCGAGGAGGTCAAGCGCATCGAGCTGTGTGAGCATGCCGGCCACGGCGTTCACGAAGGCCGGCTGCACCACCGGCCCAAGCGGGCGCGAGCCGTACAGGCGTGACGTCAGCACCAGACGGCTGAGTGGCAGCTGCGCAAGCCGGGTGCAGGCGGCAAGTACCTGTCGGCGCGGGTCGGCGAGGTTGCTGCCGACGCCGATGTAGGCCGGCTGCCAGCTCTCCATGTTGATAGGTCAGGCGGAGCTGGCGGTGCGGGCGCGGCGGCGGCGGCGGCGACGCGCGGGGGGGCCGCGCGTCCCGGCCTCGCCGGCCAGTGCGTCGGCCATCCGGCCACGCTCTTCCACCGACACTTCCTGCACCCGCGTCCACCACTGCGCCATTGCTTCGGGGGCGAGGCCTGACTCGGCGCGCAACAGCAGCAGGTCATAGCCGGCGCGGAATCGCGGGTGCTCGAGCAGGCGCAGCGCGCGCCGGCCGCGCGGGTGCTCGAGGCGCGGCTGCAGGGCGAACATCTCGCGCACTCCGAGGGCAAAGCGCTTGGGGATGGCGATGCGCGCACTCGCCTCGCGTGTCGCCCGGTCGCAGGCGTCGAGGATCGTAGCCAGCTCATGCCAGCGTGCCGGCGGCGCCGCCTCGATGAGCCCTGCGACTGGCCCATATAAGAGGAGTGCGAACAGGAAAGTGGGCGTGACCGGCTTGTCGGCGAGAACGCGCGCGTCGGTGTTGCGCAGGCCCTGCAGCAGCAGCTTCTCGACCACGCTTCCGGGGTGGCTCGCGAAGTAGGCATCGACCGACGGCAACAGAGTCGCGAGCAGGCCGCGGCGACGCAGCACCTCGAAGCTGCGCGCGCCGTGCCCGCTGAGAAAGAGCTTCAGCGTTTCATCGAACAGCCGCGCCGGCGGCACGCCCGCGAGCAGCCCGCGCAGCGCCGCGATCGGCTGCGCGGTAGCCGGATCGACCTGAAACCCAAGTTTCGCCTCGAAGCGCGCCGCGCGCAGCATGCGCACCGGGTCCTCGCGAAAGCGCGTCTCCGGGTCACCGATCAGCCGCAGCGTGCGCGCGGCGATGTCCCGGGCGCCGTTGACGTAGTCCCGCAGCGACAGGTCGGCGATGTTGTAATAGAGCGCGTTGGCGGTGAAGTCGCGCCGCCAGACGTCCTCATCGATGGTGCCGTACACGTTGTCGCGCAGAATGCGTCCGGTGCGATCGATGCGCCGGTCGACATCCTCATCGGGCTCGCTGGCTCCGCGCCCGGCGCGATCGGCTGGCGTGCGTTCCGCCGCCTCAGCCGGTGCATCGCCAAGCTCCTCTGCTTCCGGTGTTGGATCGAGCTCCGGCGCCTCGCCGTCCTCCGGATCCGCTTCCGGCAGCGGCTCATCTCCCTGTGAGGGCGCCGTGGTCGCACGGAACGTCGCCACTTCGATGATGTCGCGTCCGAAGAACACGTGTGCCAGGCGGAAGCGGCGCCCCACCAGGCGAGAGTTGCGGAACAGACGCTTCACCTGCTCCGGCAGCGCATCGGTAGCGACGTCGAAGTCCTTCGGTTCCATGCCGATCAGCAGGTCGCGCACGCAGCCGCCGACCAGGCACGCCATGAATCCCGCATCGCTTAGCCGGTGCAGCACGCGCAACGCATTCGGTGAGATGTGGGAGCGGGAAATCGTGTGCTCGGATCGCGGGATGATCCGCGGCTCCGCGGCGGGCGTCGCGAGCGACGCGTCGGGCAAGTTCAATTCCTTGGCTTTCTCTTGAGCAATCGGGATGGGCCTCTATAATACCGCGCTCTGCGCGAGGCCCGCCGGCACGCTCCCTTCGTCTAGAGGCCCAGGACATAGCCCTCTCAAGGCTGTAACACGGGTTCGAATCCCGTAGGGAGCGCCATAAAATCAATGAGTTATGGATTAGCCGCCGAGTCTGTACGGATCGTCCCGCGGTCGGGCAGACCTGGCTTTATTCAGCCTCCGACCCAGACCAGATTGACCCGGCGGTTGCGCAGTGACGCCGCTAGGCCTTGCCGTAGACCGGTACCACAGCCCCACGTACCACCTTGTTGTCTGGCGACGCCAGAAACGTAATCAGCGCTGCAACTTCCTGTGTCTTCGGCCACTCATCGAAATCCGCCTTCGGCATCGACTCGCGGTTCGCCCGCGTATCCAAAATAGACGGTGCAACCGCGTTAACCAGAATGCCATCCTTCGCGACTTCCTCGCCGAGCGCTATTGTGAGCGTCGCGACGCCGGCCTTCGCGACCGAATAGGCCGTGGCGTTGGCGCCGAGGCGCGGCTCCAATGCTTGCCGTGCGGCAACATTGACAATGCGACCGCCGCTCCCCGCGCGTCTGAATGCGGCGATGGCCGCCCGACTGCACAGATAAGCCGACACCAGATTGGTCATGAGCTCGCCCATAAGGAGCGCCGCGTCGCTCTTCGCAATCGGGGACTGGGCAAAGCCGCCGGCGACGTGAATCGAAGCCCAGAGCTGGTCGTAGTCGCCGTAGAATGCCGTGACGGCGGCCTCATCTGCGAGGTCTCGCACAGCGACCAGCGACACTTTTTTATTTTCCGCATAAGGAAAGCGTTTCGCTTCGCTATCGCTGCGATACGGAACGTGACACACCGCCCCAGCCTCGAGCAGCGCGCTGACCACGGCTGTCCCCAATGCGCCAGTGCCCCCCGTCACCACGACATGTCGATCCTGATAGTTCATAAGCCCTCTCTACAGTCCGGGACTACATTGCATGATGCCGCCATCAGCAAACACCGTCGTCGCGGTCATGTAGCTCGCCCCACTGCCTGCGAGAAAGGCCACGATGCTGGCGATTTCCTCCGGCTGTGCCATGCGGCCAAGCGGAATAACCGCGTCGAGCCTGGCTAGCTGCGCGGGGTCGTTCATCGTTGAAGTATTGATCGGGGTTGCCACTGCGCCAGGCCCCACGCCAACAACGAGAATGTTGTGAGGTGCGAGCTCCACGCCCGCGGTACGCGTTAACATCCGCATTCCACCCTTCGATAAGCAATATGCTGTATTGCCCGGCATGGGCCAATCTTCGTGAACCGAGGTGATATTGATGATGCGGCCGCCACCACCCTGCTTGATCATCTGTTGTGCGGCCAGCTGGATCCCGAAGAACGCGCTTTTCAGGTTGATGGCGAGCACCCTGTCATACTGCGCTTCGGTGGTATCCAGCACTGAAGTACGAGTTTCGACGCCGGCATTGTTGACCATGATGTCGATGCGACCAAACGCTTTGACGGCAGCGTCAACCAACTTTCGCAAGTCATCAATCTTGCTGACGTCAGCTTGCACTCCGATGGCTTGAGTGCCGAACGCGGTCACTTGCTTTTCCAGCGCCTCGGTCGCTGTGGGATTCACCACATAGTCGATGACGATGTCGGCGCCCTGCTTCGCGAGCTCCGAGACAATGGCCAAACCGATGCCGCTATTGCCACCGGTAACGATGGCGACTTTGCCTTTGAGGTTCATTGCGTTTCGCCTGCTTGAAGAGTCATTGCATTTTCAGCCGCGCTCAATGCGGCCCCATGCCGGGTCAGCGGCCATTCATCGCAGTCTTTCCAACAGATGGTCGCCGACGCGAAGCGCGTTGGCCATTGCCGTCAATGACGGATTCACCGCGCCGATGCTCGGAAAGAAACTCGTGTCGACCACATACAGATTGTCGAGTTCGTGCGCCTTGCAGTTGACGTCAAGGACCGACGTCCGTGGGTCGATTCCAAAACGACAGGTGCCGGCCTGGTGGGCAACGCCGGCAATAGGAATATGCTTTCCAAGATAGAGACTGTTTGGAATCAGATGTGGATGCATGTCCATGTGCTCGAGCATGGTTTGCAGCTGGGATCGCAGGCGTTTGATCGCTTCGACATTGGTGAATTCGTAGTGCAGCTGAATCTCATTCTGTGCATTCAAGGTGACTCGGTTCTGCGGAAGCGCGAGGTCTTCGGAAGTCAGCCAGAAATCCACTGCGTGGCGTGCCATTTTGTCGAGAGCGAAGCCAGGGGCGAACCGCGGCGCGTCGTCGCGAAACATCGGTCCCTGCGACTTTCCGAGCATCTGAATATTTCCGAGCGGAAACGCGCAATCCGGAGCGGAGAAGTAAAAGTCGTTGATCGACAGTGTCTTCTGGAACACGGTAGGATTTTCGCGCCGGGAAAGTGCCACCAGTGCCAGGGCGTTGTGGAACATGTAGTGACGGCCGAGCATGTCTGAACCGTTGGCGAGCCCCGCAGGATGTGCTCCGCTGGCTGACATCAGAAGCAAGCGCGCGGTATTGGCTGCCCCACAGGACGCCACGACGATATCGCCTGTATACGTTTCCTGCTGACCGTTGCGGTCAACGATCACGCGTGTCACCTGGCGTCCGTTTGCGTTGGTTTCGAGTCGCCGGACGTGAGCATGGGTAAGCATCGTTACGTTCGAATGCCGTAGCGCTGGTCGCACCGCTATGGTCTCCGCGTCAGCCTTGGCGTGTACGAGGCAGGGAAACCCGTCGCACGTGTTGCAGCGAATGCAGCGACTGTTGCTTGGGTCTGCCTCGTCGAGAAGGAGGGCGCACGGGGCGTACGCGGGGTGGTGGCCGGTGCGCGTCAGGGCGTCGGCGATTTCCTGAATACGCGGTTCATGACTCACCGGCGGAAAGGGATAGGGTGCACTGGCGGGCGGATCGGTGGGATCATCGCCGCGCCGGCCGTGGACATGGTAGAGCTGTTCCGCTTGTGAGTAATACGGCTCCAGATCCTCGTAGCGGATCGGCCAATCCGCGGTCATTCCGTCGGCGGTTCGGTGGGAAATGAAATCCTGCTGACGCAACCGAAAAAGCGCTGCGCCAAACACCTTGGTCGCTCCACCGACGAAGTAGTGAACGCCGGGCTGAAATGCATTGTTTTCCTTGTCATACGACGTGTCCTTGGACACATATCGGTTCTTGACGAAGACCTCGGTCGTGTCCCAATTCTCCTTCTCGCGGGGAAGAAACGCACCACGCTCGAGGATCAGGATGCGCTTCCCGGACGCCGCGAGTTTGAACGCAAGCGTACCGCCGCCTGCACCGCTACCGATGATAATGATGTCGAAGCTATCACTCATGGCGGCCGCCTTTGCGTTTGGACAGCGCCGACAGCGCCGCACTTACGAGCGCGGCGCGCACGGTAGCTATTTCGGTCGTGTGTGGTTGCAGCAGCTTGGCAATCAGTCCGGTCCAGCCCGTCTGGTGTGATGCCCCAGCGCCGCGGCCAGAGTCGCCGTGAAAGTACTCGTGAAACAGAACGTAATCGCGGAAGTGTGGATCGTTGGCAAGCTTGGGATGATATTTGAGCACCGGCCGCTGGCCATCAGGCCCCTTCAGGAACAGGCGCGACAAACGACGCCCCAATTCCTCGGCCACCTCGTACAGGGTGAGCATTTTTCCGGACCCGGTCGGACATTCGACCTTGAAGTCATCACCGTAGTAGAAGTGAAATCGTTGCAGGGCCTCGATGATGAGATAGTTGATTGGCATCCAAATGGGACCGCGCCAGTTCGAGTTGCCGCCGAACAATCCACTACGAGACTCAGCCGGCCAGTAACCGACTTCGTGGTTCGTCCCGCCTCCTTCAAAACGGAAGGGTTCCTGCTCGTGAATCTTCGACAGCGCGCGCACGCCATACTCCGACAGGAAGCTTTTTTCGTCGAGCATCCGGCGCAGCAGCGCCGTCATGCGGCGACCGCGCAGCAATGAAAGCAAGCGCCGGTCGCCTTGACCGGCTATATGCCAATTGGAGACCAGATTGGCGAGGTCCGGACGATGCCTGAGGAACCATTCCATTCTGGCGGAAAACTCCGGCAGCCGTTGCACCTCGGGTTCCAACACCTGACTGGCAAACAGCGGAATCAGTCCGACGACTGAGTAGATTTTCAACGCGACGTGCTTGTTATCTGGAAAGACGAGCTGATCGTAATAGAACTCGTCCGAGTCGTCCCACAGGCCCAAACGATCCTCTCCGACACCGTTGATGGCGCCGGCGATGGAAAGGAAGTGCTCGAAGAACTTCGTGGCGATGTCTTCATACGCACGATCGTGCAATGCCAGTTCGAGCGCCATGCGGAACAGGTTCAGGCAGTACATCGCCATCCAGCTGGTACCGTCTGCCTGGTTAATGAAACCGCCGGTGGGAAGCGGACTGCTACGATCGAATACGCCAATGTTGTCAAGACCGAGGAAGCCCCCCTGGAAAATGTTGCGCCCTTGCGCGTCCTTGCGATTCACCCACCAGGTGAAATTGAGCATGAGCTTGTTGAAGATGCGTTTTAAGAATTCGAGATCGCCAGGGTATGCCGAGTCTGATTCTTGTCGCTGCCGGCGGTCGATTTGGAACACACGCCATGCGGCCCACGCGTGCACTGGAGGATTGACATCCCCGAATGCCCATTCGTAAGCCGGCAACTGGCCATTGGCGTGCATGTAGGACTCACGCGCCAACAATAGAAGCTGCGACTTGGCGAACTCGCTGTCGATGACCGCAAAGGTAAGGCAGTGGAAGCCGAGGTCCCACGCGGCGAACCAGGGATACTCCCACTTGTCGGGCATTGAGATTACATCGGTGTTGTGGAGGTGCCTCCACTCCCAATTACGCCCGTGCCTGCGCTCCGGCGGCGGCGGCGGTTGCTGCGGGTCACCGTCGAGCCATTCCTGCACGCTGTAATGGAAAAACATCTTGTTCCAGATCATCCCGGCGAACGCCTGGCGTTGCACCAGCTTTGCATCGGGGTCAACGATCCGCTGTTGCAGCTCGACGTAAAACTCGTCCGCCTCCCGGCGGCTGTTGCTAAAAATGGCGTCGAAGTCCGCGAAGGGCCGCTGCTTGGGTTTCGCCCCTTTGTCCGGCGACAGCCGCAGCCGCACCGTCACCGCGCCGCC
This sequence comes from Steroidobacteraceae bacterium, assembly GCA_036008385.1. GTDB lineage: Bacteria > Pseudomonadota > Gammaproteobacteria > Steroidobacterales > Steroidobacteraceae > 13-2-20CM-66-19. The sequence goes on along the minus strand of DASYNX010000013.1, from coordinate 161,583 downwards.
GGGCGCCACGTTCATTTCATAAAGCGCGCCGACCTTGGTGCCGGTCTGTCCTGGATTCACGGCATCGTGTTTGCCGTGCACGACGTATTCGTGAAAGGCATCTTTGAAATAGCCGCTCGCCTCTTTCAGCCCGAACAGGCGGCGCACATTGGTCTCGTTGTCGCAGAACAGCAGCGCCGGTGCAGAATCCAAATCGAGTCGGAACGCGCCCAGTTCCGCGTGTTGGACCTCGACGACGCCTCGCCGGCCGACCAGCGTCGGCTTCGCTACGCCCGGGTTCCACGACCAGGTGTTGCGACAGCACAGTTGCGGCAGCAGCGTCAGCGGCGCAGCATCGGGCCCGCGATTGTGCGCCGTGATCCGCAGAAGGACATCGTCGGGCGCAGCTTTTGCGTATTCGACAAACACATCGAAGTAGCGATCGTCATCGAACAAGCCCGTATCCAACAGCTCGAACTCCGTTTGTTCGGTGCCGCGCCTGCGGTTTTCCTCAACGAGCCGCGAATAGGGAAAAGCCGCCTGCGGGTACTTGTAGAGCATCTTCAGGTATGAGTGGCTCGGTGTGCCATCCAGGTAGTAGTACAACTCCTTTACGTCTTCGCCGTGATTGCCTTCGGAGTTTGTCAGCCCGAACAGCCGTTCCTTGAGGATCGGGTCCTTGCCATTCCACAATGCCAGTGACAGGCACAGATACTGATGATCATCGCTGAATCCGGCGATGCCGTCCTCACCCCAACGATAGGCGCGGCTGCGCGCGTGGTCGTGCGGCAAGTAGTCCCACGCACCTCCCCAGGCGCTGTAGTCCTCGCGTACCGTTCCCCACTGACGCTCGGAGAGATATGGGCCCCACACGCGCCAATTCTCCTTGCCCGCCTTGTCGTTCGCCAATCGACGTTTCTCTGCGGAGATCTTCGCGGTGGACTTTGGCGCTGGTTTTGGCGACATGCGAGTTTCCTGGCTCCTCATGGGCGCCCTGGTCGTTCCCCGACCAGAACCACGCGCTCAAGCCGTAATGCCTCCGCAACCGACCATGCCTGAAACGGACACCCGCGCGGCGTATGGGGCGGATCGCCATCGGCAATCTCGCTGATGTGCTCCAAACCTGCCACGCCCAGTCCTGCCAGCAGCGGCTCGAGAAACTGCGTGCGCGCCTCTTTGCGCGTCTGCGCAGTGTTGCCATGAGCGCGCAACCATGCTTCGACAAACGGCCCCATCAACCATGGCCAGACGGTCCCCTGATGGTAACTGCCATCCCGTTGACGAACATCGCCCTCATAACGCCCGGCATATCCAGGTTCAGCGGGCGCGAGTGAGCGCAGCCCGGCCGGAGTCCACAGATGCTGCTGCACCGCGTCGACGACCTTAAGCGCGCGCGCGCCGTCGATCATCGCCAGTGGCAAGCCGCCGACCGCGAATACCTGATTCGGCCTCAACGCAGGATCGTTCAAACCGGACTGATGGTTCACGTCCACCACGTCAAACAGATAATTTCGCTCGGGGTTCCAGAATCGTTCGCGGAATGAGCGTAAGCCGCGCTGCATTGGTTCCTGCCATTGCGAATCGAATTGCACTGCGAACGCCAGCGCCTTGAGCCATAGCGCCTGGATCTCCACCGGTTTACCAATTCGGGGCGTGACGACCCAATCGCCAACCTTGGCGTCCATCCAGGTAAGTTGCACGCCTGCTTCGCCCGCCGCGACGAGGCCATCGCTGTCCACGCGAATCCCGAAACGCGTGCCCCGCGAATACCCTTTGAGGATTTTTGTGACAGCCTCATGCAGGATCGACTCCTCGTGGGCTGCGGGTGCGCCGCGCTTTCCGCGACTGCGCGCCTCGAGGTACTCGCGCACGGCATCGACGAACCAGAGCGAAGCGTCCACCGAATTGAATTCGGGCTGCTCACCATGATCGGAGAAGCGGTTCGGCAGCATGCCTTCGGACACCGTCGCTGCCCACGCAATGAGAATGTCGCGCGCTTCGTCCAGCCGCCCGGTGGCGATGCACAATCCGGGCAGCGCGATGAACGTGTCGCGCCCCCAGTCGGTAAACCAAGGATAGCCCGCGATGATCGTCTTGCCGGACGCACCTGTTTTCGACGCTCGTTGTACGATGTATGCGTCAGCCGAGGCGTGAAGCCGGGAAACGAATTGTGCCCGGCGATCCTGTTCGCGCCGGCGTGCACGCGCCAGTAGCTCGAGCGGCTCGGAACGCGTCAGCGTGCCCGTCGCATGATCGCTCGTCGTGAAAATCAGGGCGGCCTCTGCGCTGTCGAGCCGCCATGAAAAAGTGCCTGGTGTCGCAAGATCCTCTTCGCAATCGAGGCCCCGCGCCCGCTCCGCCTCGTACAGAAAGTTGTTGTACCAGTGCGGGTCGTGAACGTAGTCGCCGTTGCTGAGTGCCGTAACGCCCGGCACGCCGTTGTACGGTTGCCATGATACGCACGCGGCGCGCACCTCCGCTTCAAAACGGAATGCGGGGTTGCTGTGATGAAGCGCATGGTAATCGCGGCCCGAGAGAAATGGCCGCGCCGCGAGCTTCGCTGCGCCTCCGGTCGAGAGCAACTTCCACGCGATGCAGGTGACAGGTGAGTCGTGAACAGTGAAAATCTCCTGCTGTACCCGCGTACCGTCAGCGAATCTGAACACCCACGTTGGCCATGGGGTCGACGCGAAGCTTTCGATATTCTGCGCACCAGTGCCGCCCATGACCCCCGGTGCATACCACTGAGAGCTTAGATCGAACCGGCCACCGCCGGTCTCGAGCCACGCATCAAAACCATTGACCAAGACCAATCTTCCGGTCGGTGGCGTCGTCGCGGTGAGCAGAAGCGCGTGATAGCGGCGCGTGCGTATCCCGGCGACGGAGCCTGAGGCGAAGCCACCGAGCCCGTCGGTCTCAAGCCATTCGTGGCTCGAACCAACGTCGACAGACAGTGATGGCATGATCAGTCTATTGGCACCGGAGCGTCAGCAGGAGTGGGCAATGGCACACGGCCGGCGTGATCCGGATCGGATCAGCACGCTCATGCCTCCGCAAACTGAATGACCACCTTGATGTCTTGCGGCTCTCGCTGCAGAGCACGCGCGAATGCTTCCGGCGGCTCACGGCGAGTAATGAGGTGTGCAAGCCACTCACGGTCTGCATGTGCGAGTATCTGGCCCGCCTTGTACCAATGCCGTTTGTTCGCGTTGACGCTGCCGACCACGACGTTGTTCTTTAGCACTGCCGCGGCTGCGACGTCAGCCGTCGCAGAGCCACCCACGGATCCGCCGGTCCCCACACCCGTGAGGCACACGATGCCTCCGGAACCGACTCCTGTGATCACGTCTTTGATGACCTGCCCGACGCCAGTGCATTCGATGATCACGTCCGGCTCGAACCCCAAGCTCGAGACACGGCCGGTGTGGTAGCTCGCCCCCAAGGCGCGAACCAACTCCGGCTTGGGTCCTGATTCTGCGAGGTCGAGGACGTGGACCTCCAGCCCACGCTGCTTGCCTACAAGGGCGGCAAGAAGACCGATGGGGCCAGCACCGGTCACGAGCACGCGGCGCGGCTCCCAGTAGGCGCGGTGGCCCACCGCGACGACCTGCTCCCACGCCTTGGTGACAACCGTCGTCGGCTCGAGCAGCACTCCCAAGAGGCCGAGCGAGCGGTCGATCTTCATCGCGTACTCGGGCTCGATCCGCCAGCGCTCGGACATGAAGCCGTCGATCTCCTTGATGCCACGCTCGGTGTACTGCCCGTTGCGGCACATGTCCCACTCACCCACCGCGCAGTTCGGACAAGGCACCGGGTCGGGACGCCGCACGATCCCGACGACGAGATCCCCCGCCTGCAGCGCGCTGCTCGGGCCCGGGTCCACGACCCGGCCGAGGGATTCGTGCCCGAGTACGAGGCGTGTGTTTCCCGGAGGCGCCCACCCGTACTTGCCCTCCACGATCTCCGTGTCGGTCCCGCAAACCCCGACCGCGATGGCTTGCACGAGGACAGAGCCGCCACGTGCGTCTGGCTCGGGGATGTCTTCCAGGCGCGCGCTCTGGGCCTTGCGCGGTTCTACGGTAATTCCCTTCATTTCGGCTTCTCCTGAGTGGTTTTCCCCCGCGCAGACGTATCTTAATATCCTGACATTCGCCCACAGACAGGTTCCCGATAACGCGACAGTTTTTCCCAGGGGATTTTGCGCGATCTCCGCCGAGTGCTCAACCCGCAGTTCGGCATGACCTGATGTGCTCCCACACAAACGTAGCCACCTATAAAGCGACGCTCAAGAAGAAACCGGCGGCGAGATGCTGAGCCCTGACGCGATGTGCTTCGCGGCGAGCCCATCGACATCCGGAGAAGCTCGCGCAGGGCAGAGTCAACGTCGTGACCGGACTGTACGCCGCCAAAGGAGTGCGCTTTCCCGTCGGCAGGACCTCAACCGCAAGCGTAGGCGTAGTGAAAATGCGTCGTTGCGGAACGTCGCGACGCCAAGGGCGGTTGTGATTGCGGGTGCGACAACTGCTGAGGACAATCCGCAAAATACGGCACCCGCGATTTGCATTGGTTCACCAGCCGCGCATTCGGGACGCCTTGACACGTGCCATGCACACGCCCATCTTAGATTTGGGAGAACGTTGCAACCGTGCGGACCTTGCTGCTGAGGAGCCAGATCCCTTCCTGTGATCGACCTGACCGCCACAATGACCTACTCGCGGTCGCGTTCGGCCTACTAATCGTAACACTGGTCGTCAGTGGATCAGTCTGGATCATGGCGAATCTCAACGCGAATATGATGCCCGAATCTGCCGCCATGGAAATGAAGCGGTAACTGGCTGACGCTGCGTCTCGAAAGGCTGCAATGAACGGGCACGGAACGCGGTAGCGATCAGCGATCAGATGGCTGCGCGCCCGGAAATTGTCGCGGTCTACACGGCTGCCGTGATTCAGGGCGTGGCTCTGGTAACGTTTCCGGCAGCCAGCGTGGTGTTCACGAGCGCCTCTGACTATGGCCTGACCAGTCAGCAATACGGTGGAATGTTCGTGCCGCAAGCGATTACGGCGGTCGCGTCGTCATTGCTTGGCGCCGGCCTGACGCGTCGCTTCGGCGCCAAGCGCATATATTTGCTGGGGCTATGTGCAAATCTGTTGGCGATGGCGTTGCTGGTTTGCAGTCGATTCTTTATGAGCGAGCATGGTTTCGTCTACGACCTCCTGCTGTGTGCTACCGCGTCAATGGGGCTGGGGTTCGGGTTTACCGTGCCGGCACTTAATACGTTTGCCGCGGCGTTCTACCCGCAAAAGGTCGAGAAGGCAGTCCTCGCGTTGAACGCTTTGCTCGGGCTGGGCACGATGTTGGCACCGATCTTATTGCTCTTGTTCGTCGGCTTGGGAATGTGGTGGGGTATGCCCATATTCGTCGCGACGGCAATCCTCGCTTTGCTGATATTCAGTACCGCTCTACCCCTCGACGCGACACAACAGACAAAGGATACGGAAACACGCCAGGGTGACGCGAAATTTCCCGCGAGGTTCTGGGCTTTTGCCGCATTTGCGCTGCTGTACGGCATTTGCGAAACGATGAATGGCAACTGGGCTTCGGTCTATATGAAGACGCGGCTCGGAGCAAGCACGGCTCTCGCATCGCTCGCACTGACCGTTTTCTGGGCTACCGTCACCGCTGGACGGGTGTTATTCGCCGCACTCGATAAGTGGTGGCCCGCGAAACGTGTCTTTCGCATACTGCCTCTGGTCGTCGCCACCGCATTCATCGTTACGGCGTGCCTTCAGAGCGGCCATCCCCGGCTTGGCCTAGTGGCATTTGCCGTGGCAGGACTGGGATGCTCGGCGCTCCTCCCGCTGGTAATCAGTTTCGCACAGTTGGAATTGACCGGCATCGCCGCCTCGGTCGCCGGTGGCCTGATCTGTGTCTACCAGGTTGGCTACGGCATCGCCGCCTTTGGCGTGGGGCCGCTGGGAAAGGCGGGTTTGCCCCTTGCGACCATCTATGGTGGAGCCGCAGCGGTTGCGCTCGTGATGGCGATGCTGTCATTCGTTCTTGTTCGGTGGCGGCGATCGCCGCAATACGCGTGAGTCTGACATGCAAGTCATTCTTGAACCAACACGTGCGTGAACGATTCGGGGAGAATAGTTGACTTCGTGGGCTTTTCGCCATCGAATGGGCAGGTCATGTCTGCGGTGACGGCAACCTGCGTACTGATAGCGGATCAGCATCACCGCCTGTTCGAGGGGATCCGCGGTCTACTCGAATCAACGTTCGACAAAGTTTTTCTTGTCATGAACAAGTGCATCCCGCTGAACACGCACGAATGGCGCCGCGCGGGCGCAAGCGCGACTGTGCGAATCGTCGACGTATCCCGGGCCCTGTTGGCTACCGGCGTCCTGGCTCTACTAGTGGCATCGTCGGGTCATGCGCGAGACCGTTTGTCCGGCGATGTGCAGCAAGTGAAAATGATCGGCTTCACGGTCGCGGATGTCGACCGGGAGGCGGACTTCTTCACGAAAGTACTGCAGTTCGAGAAGGTCGCGGATTTTCGCATTGTTGGTAGCGAGTACAGCAAGATGGAAGGCGTTTTCAATGCGAACATGCGGATCGTCCATCTCAAACTAGGTGACCAGATTGTTGAGCTCACCCAGTACGTCTCACCGCCGACCGGGCGACCAATCCCAGTGCCTTCGTACAGCAACGATGGGTGGTTCGAACATATGGCCATCGTCGTCAGCGACATGGACGCGGCGTACAAGATCCTGCAAGAAAACAATGTCCAGCAGATTTCCGCGTATCCGATCACCATCCCTCAAACGAATCCCGGGGCCGCCGGTATCAAGGCGATCAAATTCCACGATCCGGAACGTCATGATCTGGAATTGCTTTATTACCCGCCCGGCAAAGGAGAGCCATCCTTCCACAAGCCGACCAACAAGCTGTTCCTCGGACTTAGCCATACGGCATTGACCGTGGGCAGCACGGAGAAGGGCGTGACCTTCTACCGGGATTTGCTGGGGCTCGAGGTTGGCGGGTTTACGCTCAACACCGGAGCGACGCAGGAAGTCCTTGACAACCTGTTCAATGACACGTGCCACGTAACAGAGATGATGCCGGTCTCGGCGCCTCCACACATCGAGTTCCTCGAGTACAAGACGCCCACGGGCGGTCGGCCGATGCCCGCCGACACCAGGGCGAACGATCTCTGGCATTGGCAGACGTCACTGGTTACCAAGGATATCCAGGCGCTCACCGAGCGTCTGCGGAAGGCGGGCGTGCAGTTCATCACCCCGGACGTAGTGTCGATTCCCACTGAGGCGCAGGCTCAACTTGGCTTTAAGAAAGCGGTGTTGGTCCGCGATCCGAATGGCCACGCGATACGCCTGATAGAGGAATAGCCAAAAAGATCTCGGCCTAACGTTTCTTTTCTGCCGCGGAGCGACTGATGATCCAACAAACTCAATCACTGGCTTTTATCGCCCGCCTTTGTCTGGTCCTGCTATTCCCATTCAGTGCGCTCCAAAAGATCTTCGATCCCCACGCGGCGATGGCCCAAGCCACCCAGGGGTGGGTACCGCTGCCGCCTTCGGCCGCGGCGGTGTTGTTGGTGCTCGGCGGCGCGCTTGAGGTGATCGGGCCTGTTTGCATTCTGCTCAACTTCTACCACCGGCAGGCGGCCCTGCTGTTCATATTCTACGTGATCGTCACTGCGGTTCTGTTCCACAACTTCTGGAGTTTTTCATTCAATGGCAACGAGTGGAATCTGCATTTTTGGGAATTTCTGAAGAATTTTGGGCTGGCCGGTGGTTTTCTCTACATTGCAGCCGACGCGAAGATGCAGTCCCTGCTTGACGCCTTCTCGTTAAACCCGCGTTAGGTTTGCCCCTTGCGACCATCTATGGCGGAGCCGCAGCGGTTGCACGCTACCCGTCCTGCCTCAAGACCAGCATCTTCTCCTGCGACATCGCTTGCATCGACCACGGTATGCCACCGATGCCATAACCCGATTGGTGCCGTCCCGCAAACGGCATCCAATCGGTACGAAACGCCGTGTGGTCGTTGATCAGAACGGTAGATGCGTCGAGGCGATGCGCGGCGCGCATGGCAGGGCCGATGTCCGTTGAAAACACACTGGCCTGGAAGGCGAAAGGCAGGTCATTGGCGATTTCGATCGCCTTGTCGAATTCCTGGAACCCATAGACGCAGGTCACGGGGCCGAATACTTCGAGCTGAGATACCTTCGCCGCGACCGGCGGGTCGAGCAGGATGGCTGGATTGAGTGTGGTCTCGGACCTGCGCCCTCCGCCAATCACGCGCGCTCCAGCAGAGGCCGCTTCGTCGATCCAGGACAGCACTCGAGCGGCTTCTCGCGGATTGATGAGAGGCCCGACTTCGGTCTCTGGCAGAAGGGGATCGCCGACACGGAGGGATCCCACCCGTGCCGCGAAGCGTGCGACAAAATCGGCCAAGATGTCCGTGTGGACGAAGATCCGTTGCGTTGAGACGCAAACCTGGCCCGCGTGATAATAACCGCCCTTCACGATGGGCTCGATGATCCGCTCCAGTTTGGCGCTGCGATCGACGATGACCGGCGCGGCGCCGCCATGTTCCAAGGCGCAGCGCGTGCCCGGAGCGAGCTTGCTGCGCAGGTACCATCCGACACGGGCGGATCCGATGAAGCTCAAAAAGCCCACGCGCGGATCCGTCGCGAGGCGTTCCGCCAGCGCGTTGTCACCCGTGACGAAGCTCTGGCACCACGGCTGGGGAAGCCCCGCCTCTCGAAAAAGCGCGATGAGCTCAAGACAGGAGAGCGGCGTGGCCGCGGCCGGCTTAACGATTACCGCGCAGCCGACGGCGATGGCCGGAGACACCTGATGAACAATCAGATTCAGTGGGTGATTAAAGGCCGATATCGCAGCCACCACCCCGATGGGCTCCTTTGTGGTGAAAGCCCATCGCCCCTCGCTCGCCGGCGTGAGGCCCATCGGGATTTCCCGACCGGCAAAGTTGCGGAGTTCCTCGGCGGCATCGCGCAATCCATCGATCGCTCGAAGCACTTCGACGGCGGCGTCCGTCAGTGGCTTGCCGCCTTCCCGCGCGATGAGCTTGGTGAAGTATGCTTGCCGCGCTTCCAACAAGCCGGCGGTGCGTTGCAGTATGGCGCTGCGTTGATGGGGCTTGAGCCAGCCATCGCGCTCTCGCATCATCCGTGTCGCGGAATCGAGCTTGGTCTCCAGCGATTCGGCGTCGTCCGCTGGAATCTCCGTGATGACGGCCCGGTCAAAGGCCTGAACGACCTGAAGCTTCTGCGCCATGCTCACATCTCCTGCGCTACCGGCAGTCGTTGACGCAACTCGTCGGCAAGAACCCGCCTATTTTCCGAGTAGTCGATCGGCACGATGACGAGATGTACGCCTCCGGTAGCGAACGCGTTCTCCAGCGTGGAGCGCAGCTCACCGACTACGCTGACTCTCGTTCCCTTCGCGCCATACGCTTCGGCGTACTTGACGAAGTCAGGATTATTGAACGTCATGCCAAAGTCCGGAAAGTGCTCGACTTCCTGCTTCCAGCGGATCATGCCGAAGGCGTAATCCTCGATGAGCAAAACGACAAGATTGACCTTGAGCCTCACCGCCGTCTCCAACTCCTGGCTGTTCATCATGAAGCCGCCGTCGCCACAGACGGCCATGACGCGGCGTTGCGGATACAGCAGCGCGGCCATGATCGCTGACGGCAGCCCCGCCCCCATTGTCGCCAGGGCGTTATCGAGCAGCAGCGTATTCGCCACCCGGGTTCGATAGTTTCGCGCAAACCAAATCTTGTACATCCCGTTGTCGAGGGCGACAATTCCGTCGGCCGGCATCACCTCGCGAACGTCATGCACCAATCGTTGCGGCGTGAAGCGGTCCTCGGTAGCGCGCGCGGCAATGCGCTTTAAGATGCCTTCCCGCAGCGGCAGGAGGGCTTGTGCGTGCGGGATCTTGCCTTCGATGCGATCCGCGAGGAGCCTGAGTGACGGGCCAAGGTCGCCGATAACTTCCGCTTGGGGGAAATAGACCTGCTCAACATTCGCCGGCAGATATCCAACGTGGATGACTGTCGGCCCTCTCACGCCCATGATAAAGGGCGGCTTTTCCACCGTATCGTGGCCGATGGTGATGATGAGATCGGCGCGTTCTATGGCCTCATGCACATAGTCGCGCTCGGAGAGGGCGGCCGTACCCATGTAGAGCTCGGTTTCGCCCGGCACCGTGCCCTTACCCATCTGCGTCGTGAAGTAGGGAATTCGTGTGCGCAGCACGAATTGTCCGAGCTCCGACGTCGACCGTGGTCGTGAGGCCGCTGCCCCGAACATCAACAGTGGACGTTCAGCCTGCACGATCATCCGTGCAGCGCGATCGAGAGACTCCGCGCTCGCCAGGGGAAGGTCGAGCGGGTGCGGAGGGATCAAAGCCACCTCCTCGCACTTTTCGGCCGAGATGTCTTCCGGTAGCTCCAGGTGAACAGGACCCGGCCGCTCCTCCTCCGCCACGCGGAACGCCTCACGCACCAGAGTCGGGATCATTAACGGGGAAACGATCTGACGGGAAAGTTTGGTCAGGGGCTTCATCGCCGCGACGATGTCCACCATCTGAAAGCGCGCCTGCTGAGATGAGAGAATACCTTTCTGTCCGGTGATCATGATCATCGGCATGGCTCCGAGCAGCGCATACGCAGCGCCGGTCGAAAGGTTCAACGCTCCGGGTCCGAGGGTGGTGAGGCAAACCCCCGGTTTGCCGGTGAGCCGGCCATAGGTAGCCGCCATGAATGCCGCGGCTTGCTCATGTCGGGTCAAGATCAGCTGGATCGTGGACTTCCGAATGGACTCGACGATGTCGAGATTTTCCTCCCCCGGGATCCCAAAAATCCGATCAACACCCTCATTCTCGAGGGCGGCTACGAGGAGGTCAGAAGCTTTGTACACCAGCTGTCTCCCGGTAGAATGCCAATCTGTTTCATCGGCGCCATCGACTTGACTCGCGCCTCACACGAATGTCTGCGCTGGGTGCCTCGGAAATCTCTGCTCAACCGGTAGGCCGTTGGATTGAGGGCGATTCGTCGCTCCGTGCCAGTGACTCCTCTTTGACCTGCGTCACCCGCCACCCGCCGCCAAGCGCTCGGATAAGCAGAACGCTGGCGGTCATCCGTCGGTTCAATATGCTCACCTGAGTAAGCTGGGCCTGAAGCGCGGTTGTCTCCGTCGAGGATACCTCCAGATACGTCACTAACCCGGCCTTATACCGATGTTGCGCCTGTTCGAGGGCCCTGCCAGTGGCCGTCACCGCCGCCGCCTCGCTCACGCTCTCTTCCTCCAATCGATGTAACGCCGCAAGATTGTCTTCGACTTCTTGAAAGGCAGTAAGCACCGTATTGCGATAGTTCGCTACCTGCTCATCGTACCGCGCATGCGCCTGTTCGGCCTGCGCTTTGTGTCGTCCCGCGTCAAAGACCGTGAGGAGTGCCGTCGGCCCGACGGACCAGGTCCTACTTGGGGCATTCAGCCAAGTCGAGGTGTTGCTGCTGTCAAAGCCGATCGCGGTGAACAGATCGAATATCGGGAAAAACGCCGCCCGGGCTACGCCAATTTCGGCATTGGCGGCGGCAACTCGTCGCTCCGCAGCCGCTACGTCCGGGCGGCGTTCGAGTAATGTCGATGGTAGGCCGGGTTCCAGGCGTGGCGGAACCGTGTCAGGAGGCAATGGCAGGGCGTCGATGTGAAAGCCCGTGGGATTCTCACCAACCAGCAAGGCGATGGCATGCTCCGTTTGCGACCGCGCTAGGGCAATCTCGGCGGCCTGCGTGCGAGCGCTTTCCAGTTGCGCTTGGGCCTGGTCGACATCGGTTTGCGCCGCCGCACCGCCCTTATACAACCGCTGGGTAAGTTCAAGTGCCTTGGTGTAATCAGCGACGGTTCTGGCTAGCAACGACTTCTCGGCGTCCTGGCTTCTCAGGGTGTAATAGTCGGTCGCCAACTCGGCGCGCACCGCCAGCTCGACGCTGACGAGATCGCCGGCGCTTGCCTGCTGATTCGCCTTCGCTGCCGTGACGGTGTTACGAATGCGCCCCCAGACGTCGATCTCATAGGACAGATCCGCCTGGACATCAAAGTTGTTGAACGTGGGCTCCTCTCCAGGGAGGTAGGAGGCGGCGTTCTTCGAGACGCGCGCGCGTGCTGCGGATGCCCCCGCGTTTAGCGTCGGGAAGAGAGCGGACCGGGCGATGCGTGTCGTCGCGCGCGCTTCTTGCCAACGCGCGAATGCAGCCTGCAAGTCCTGATTTGAGGCCTTTACTTTAAGCTCGAGGGCATCGAGTTGTGGATCGTGGAATATCGTCCACCAGCTTCCGCGCGATTGATCGTCAAGGGGTTGTGCTCGCAGCCAGTCCCCCTGTTCGTTGTACTCACTCCTCGGCGGCGCACTGGCTGGAATGTGGTAGGTCGGCGCAAAGGAGCAGGCAGCGACTGCGAGGAGTAGCGAGAGGCCGATCGTGCGCAGCAAGCTTTTCATGGGGTCTTGGCTAGCTTTGATTGCTGACCGGCCGCCGCGGACAACACGTGCACGGACACACCGTTGATGATCGAGTCCGGCGGGTTGACCACCACCTGATCGCCGGCAACGAGTCCTTCCATGACCTCGATGCTGCTGCCGAAATCTCGCCCTTGGACGATGCTCTTCAGCTGAATCCTGTTATGGGAATCGACTGTGGCGACTTGCGGGCCGGGTGCCCGAAACAGCACTGTAGTTGCAGGCAGGCGCAGGGAGCGGGCGTTGCCGGGGAGCTTGAAGTGCACTTCCGCATAGGCACCCGGGAAGATCTCATGCCGCGCGTTGTCCAGTTCGAGCTCGACTTGCAGAGTTCGCAACGTCGGATCCAGAGCGTTGGACGTGCGCACTGTGGTTGCTGTGTAGGATTTACCCGCTTGCTCACTGAACTTTAGCTCCGCCCGCACTCCGGGCTGTGCAGCCCCTGCATAGGGTTCAGGAACCTGCACATAGATCCGAAGCTTGCGAGTGTCGGCCACTCGAAACAGTTCAGAACCGACGCTTTGACCGGCGTTGATCAGTGCGCCGATGTCGGTATTGCGGGCCGTAACCACCCCATCGAACGGCGCTAAGACGCGCTTGAATGACTCCAACTCCCGCAGCCGGGATACGTTGGCAGCAGCGGATGCGGCAGTTGCTCTCTTCGCGGCAGCGTCACCGGCTTTTTCATCGGCGTCCTGTTGCGATACGGATTCGGTCGCCAACAGCTCCCGCCACCGCTTGTCAGTGGTATTCGACAGCGCTTCGTTGGCCCGAGCAGTGGCCAGATCCGCCACCGCCTGCGCAAGCTGCTGATCGACCTCGGGTGTGTCAATCTCGGCCAAGAGCTCGCCCTTGCGCACGGTGCTCCCGATATCCGTATACCAAGACTTGAGATAGCCGCTCGTGCGCGCATAGATGGGCGATTCAATGTAGGCCTGCACGGTGCCCGGAAGTACCAAATTCTCCCCCTCGTCCGTGCGTGTCGGCCTTACGGTAGCGACCGTTAGCATGGATTCGGCGGCGGCCCTCTGGCGCAGAGCGTTGCGCGCCATGAGTCGCTGCGCTTCTCCCCACGTCGCCAGCATTACCGCAACTATCAGCGCAACAGAAAGAAACCGTCCAATCTTGCGCCGTAGCGTACCGGCAGACGAAACCAGCGACGATTCAGCCATGTGCGATCTCCGCTAGCGCGGTCCCCCGCGCGGACTTGCGACCATGGATGATTGAAAAGACCGTCGGGACGAGGAACAACGTCGCGACCGTCGCAAGAATCAGGCCGCCAATCACGGCGCGCCCCAGCGGCGCATTCTGCTCGCCACCTTCGCCCAAGCCCAAGGCCATTGGGATCATGCCGATAATCATCGCAGCGGCCGTCATCACCACGGGACGCAAACGCGTGAAACCGGCTTGCAGTGCAGCATCGAAAGCGCTGTCACCGGCGTTCATGCGTTCGCGCGCGAAGCTGATGACGAGCACGCTGTTCGCCGTCGCGACACCCATACACATGATTGCTCCCATCAGTGCTGGCACACTCACCGGCGTGCCGGTGAGAAACAGCATCCATACGATGCCAGCGAGCGCGGCAGGCAGGGCCGTAATGATGATGAGTGGATCGGCAAGCGACTGAAAATTAACTACGAGCAGCATATAGACCAGAATGACGGCGCCAATGAGCCCGATCAGTAGTCCGTTGAAGGAGGATCGCATCGTCTGTACTTGACCCCGGACCACGATGTTCGAACCCCGCGGCAAGTCCTTCTTCGCCTTAGCCACTATCGCGTCGATCTGCGACGCCACGAATCCCAGATCGGAGTCCTGGACCGCGCCAAAGATGTCAATCGACGGCGTGGCGTTGTAATGGGTCACCACCGCGGGAGCGACGTTGCGGTGCACGTTTACGATGCTTGAAAGTATCTGCGACGAAGCCCGCGGCCCGTTCAGCGGGGTATTGCCAAGATCGTTGAGGTTCTGCAATTGGAACTGCGGAGTCTGCGCGGCGACCTGATACTGCGTTCCGCTCTTCGGATCAACCCAAAACGAAGGGGACGTCTGAAAGCTTCCGGACAGTGAGACAAGAAGGTTGCTGGCAATGGCCTGCTCGGTCAGTCCCAGGAGCTGCGCCTTACTGCGATCCACATCGACGTTGAATTGCGGGTAGTCTCCCGCCTGCTGAACATGCAAGTCCACGACACCAGGTACCGATCGCAGCTTCTGCAGCAATTGGTTGGCAAAATCACGATTCCCCTGCGTATTAAAACCAACAATTTGTACGTCAATCGCCGAAGGCAGACCAAAGTTCAGGATCTGCCCGATCATGTCGGCCGGCAAAAAAGCGAATGCGGATCCCGGGTAGACCGTGGCTAACCTTGCGCGCAGTTCACGCACGTAATCTGAGGTTGGTCGGTGATGAGGCTTGAGGTTAACGTAGATGTCAGCGTCGCCCGGTCCGACCGGCGCCGAGGTGCTGTAGGCGAGGTTGATACCGCTATAGGGTAACCCTATGTTGTCCACGACATTAACGATCTCCGAGGGGGGGATCACCTCACGAATCGTCCCTTCCACCGCATCGGTCAGCGCCGCCGTTTCCTCGATGCGGGTCCCGCTGCGCGCCCGCATGTGAAGTTTGATCTGGCCCCCGTCAACGCTCGGAAAGAACTCTTGTCCTAATCCGGGAAGGGGACCGAGGGGAAATGCGATGAGAGCGGTGATCGCCGTGCAGGCAAAAAACACGCTGGCGAAGCGGGCGCCACGCTGCAGCGCCGCTTCCAAAAGGGCTCGATAGCGGTTGCGGGCGGATTCGAAACCCCGCTCGAACCTCGTTTGCCAGCGAGCGAGCGGATTGCTGCTCTTACTGCCGTCGCCGTCATCGTGCTTCCTAAGCCAGAATTTGGCGAGCGTCGGAACCAGCGTGCGGGAAAGCACGTAGGAAGCTAGCATCGCGAACACCACGGCTTCTGCCAATGGAACGAATAGGAACTTGGCAATTCCTGCCAGGAGAAACATGGGGATGAAGACGATGCAGATACACAATGTCGACACGAATGCCGGCAGCGCGATCTGACGGGCGCCGTCCAGGATCGCCGTCTCGACGTCCTTGCCTTGCTCGAGGTGGTAGTTGATGTTCTCAATCGTGACGGTTGCATCATCCACCAGGATTCCGACCGCGAGTGCCAAGCCTCCCAATGTCATGATGTTGATCGTTTCCCCCAGTGCCGACAGACAGACGATTGACGCAAGAATTGACAGGGGAATCGAGATTGTGATGATCAGCGTGCTGCGCCAGCTTGACAGGAAGAGCAATATGAGCAGCCCCGTGAGAGCGCCGGCAATCACCGCCTCGCGGATCACCCCTGAAATCGCCGAGCGTACAAACACGGACTGATCGCTCGTCGCGGCAATCTTGAGTTCTGGGGGCAATGAGGCTCGAATCCCCGGCAGCTTCTCATTGATGCTGTTAATGATGTCGATGGTGGAAGCCTTTCCCGTCTTAAGCACGTTCATCAAGACAGCGCGTCGGCCGTCGACCCGCACCATATTGGTCTGCGGTGAATAGCCGTCTCGAACGTGCGCCACGTCGCGTATATAGGTCACCGTGCCGTTTCGAGAGCGCACCGGGAGGTCATTGAGCTCCTCGATCTGCGTCGGACTGGCGTTGAGCTTTATGAAGTATTCGAACCCATCTATTTTTTGAGTCCCTGCAGGCAGAATCAGGTTTTGCTCGCCGATGGCTCTCACAACGTCATTAGCCGCAAGTCCATTCGCACGCAACGCCTGCGGATCGAGATCCACCTGTACTTGCCGCTGCCTGCCGCCGTAGGGAAATGGAATCGACGCCCCCGCGACAGTGGCGAGTTGCGTGCGCAGGATGGTATTGCCAAGGTCGTACAGCTTCGCCTCCGATAAGGTGTCGCTCGATAAGGCAAGCTGCAGGATCGGGACGCTCGAAGCGTCGTAGGAGAGCACGAATGGCGGCGTCGTACCGGGAGGTGCGAAGACCAGCTCCGTCTGGGATATCGCGGTGATTTGCGCGAGGGAGAGAGCGGTGTCGACGCCGGGTTGGAAGAAGTACTTTACAACCGCAACGCTGTTGACAGACTGCGACTCCGTGTGTTCAACGTCATTGACGGTCGTCTGAGCCACACGCTCGGAGAACAGTACAATTCGATTGGCCATCTCTTCAGGCAAAAGGCCGTTGTAGCGCCAGATGACTGCAGCAACCGGAATGCGGATATTCGGAAAGATGTCGGTCGCGGTTGCGACGATGGCGTAGGCGCCAAGTAGCAAGATCAGCACCGCGAGCATGAAAAACGTGTACGGTCGCTGTAGAGCAACCTTAACGATCCACATTAACTACTCCCGGGCCCGACGGCTGCACTCGCGGGGGAAACGGTCGGGTCGCAATCACGGCATCCTCCAGCTTGGGCTCAGAATCGAGTCCCGCAGGAACATGTCAACGGTACATATTATGGGCATGTGCCCGTAGTAGAACGAATCAAAAGGAATATGCACAGAAGCCTGGAAGATTTGGGATAGGTACTCACGGGTCCTCTCCTTAACCGAAAGTGCTCGTCACCGCGCATGAGGAAAGGTGTCGCGCCGCCGCGTCCGCGAACTGCGACGGCGCGGTCTGGTGACTGTGTTGGGTCATTGAGATTCCCTCTGGCACTGAATCCGACACGCGAAGCGGTCAAAGGCGGAGGCGTCGGGACGCTGTGAAAGCTGCGAGAAGCGTGCCTCGGAAAGACCGCCCCCGGGCGCGGCGCAAGCCTCCGCGCCCGAACCTGGATCAATTGGTGGTCTTACCGCCGTCGACGTCGAGGATATGGCCGGTGATGAAAGAAGCTTCGTCGGATGCGATGAAGACGATCGCGTTGGCAAGCTCCTCCGAGACGCCGAGGCGCCCCATCGGGACAGTCGTCACCAGAGACGCCTTGTTCTCCGGCGTGCCCGTAAAACGGGTCAACATGCCAGTATCCGTAGGACCAGGCGCCACGCCGTTCACACGGATTCCGGACTTGGCGATCTCGAGTGCCACCGATTTGGTGATGCCTTCGACGGCGTGCTTGCTGCCGACATAGACGGAGGCCCCCGCCGCACCCTTGTGCCCGTAGGTCGAGGAGATGTTGATAATGCTTCCGCTGCCCTGTCGTTGCATGACACGCACTTCGTGCTTCATGCTCAGGATCACGCCGAGAACATTCGTATCGAATGTCGCGGCGTAGCTTTCCGCGGTCTGGTCCGTGATCGGGCCCACCTGACCTTCGGTGCCCGCATTGTTCACCGCGACATCGAGGCGTCCAAACCGTGCGACGGTCTTGTCGACCAGAGCGCGCACGTCATCCTCCTTGCGGACGTCGGCGTTGATGAACTCGGCCTCCGAGCCGAAAGAGCGCAGCTCCTTAGCGAGCGCCTTTCCGGCCTCATCACGCCGCCCGGCAACCACCACCTTCGCTCCCTTCTTGGCGAAGGCGACCGCGGCGGCTCGACCTATGCCGGTGAGGCCTCCTGTGATCAGAACGACTTGCTTGTTCATTGCGTCACTCCTTGTCGCCGGCCGACGCATATAACCGACCGGCTGATGCATATAACACCCGCGACAACAAGGGCTTGCTTAACGGCAACCCTTCTTTCATGCGCGAGACTGTAGGCGTGTATAGCGGTGATGAAAAAGACTTTGTAAGCTGGGTGCATACCTCCAAGGCATGGAGCGGTTATCGAGTGGCCGCGGGCAATGACCTTGGCTTATCACGTCGTGGACCGCGGGCCGCTCATCGTCCTGATGCCGAGCGACTACCGGCTCACCGCAAGTCAAGCCATTCATCCGCGTGAGCTCATCGGAGAGGTCTTCATCGCCGGCTCCAACACGGCGAAACAAACGGCTGCTCCTGAGAAGCGGCTGTTCGAACCCTTGCATCATATGGGCATATGCCCTAGCCTTGCTTCGCGCCACCATGACAACCGATCGCAAGGCAAATTTTCGCCCCGTTCCGTGCAACGCGACGGCGTTACGCCAGGCATCTCGACGGCTGACGCAGCTTTATGATGCGGCGCTCGAGCCCTGCGGCCTGCGGTCGACCCAGCTTGCAATCCTGGCGGAGCTTGCGTACTGCTCGACGGACCCACCGACACTTGCGGAGCTTGCGGATGCTTTGGCGATCGATCGTTCTTCGCTCGGTCACAATCTGAGACCCCTCGAGCGCGAGGGACTCGTTGTCCTGCGTGAGGGCGTAGAGGATCGTCGACGGCGCCACATCGCGTTGACTTCGAAAGGCAAGGCCAAATACCGGGAGGGTCTGCGTCTGTGGCGGGTCGCGCAGGATACGTTCGAACATGTATTCGGACGGTCCGAGGCCGCCACGCTGCGCGCCACGTTACAGGCGATCGCCCATCATGAGCCGCTTGCTTCCTTAAAACACTGATCGCCCCCCGCGACGGCCGGTGCCGTCACCCGCGAATCGTCTCAGCTTCTGTCGTCATTTAATTTCGTTCCGGGAACGGCCCGACGGCGTTAGCCGCCGGCGAAGATCGCCATCATCTGCGCGTTGAAACCATTCACCAAGCCGTGTTCGTTTGGACCGGCATTGCCTCGAAGCGCCTTGGCCGCATCGACCAGGATCTCGTCCGCGTCGGTCCCCAGTACCGCGATGGTCTCTTCGATGAACTGCTTGAGCGGCATGGCCTGTTCGGCTTCCTGGCTGTTCATGAGCTCGGTGCGCACCCAGGGCGGCGTGATCTCGAGAACCCGAACGGTCGTGTCCCGCAGCATGAAGCGCTGCGACAGGACGTACGAATGGACCGCTGCCTTGGTCGCCGAATACACCGCAGTGGCCGCCAGCGGCACAAAACCGAGAACGGAGCTGGTGTAGGCGACGACGGCGTCACGCTGACCCTTGAGGTGTTCGATCAGCGCTGAAGTCATGCGAATCGGTCCCATCAGGTTTGTCGTGATCGTGGCGACCAGGAGGGCGTCGTCGATTTTCCCGGCCGCGGCATCCGGCAGCATGATGCCGGCGTTATTGATGAGGACGTTCAGATCGGGATGCCGGGCGATCAACTTCGCCGCCACTTTGTTGATGATCGTCGCATCGGTGATGTCGAGCTCAATCGCTTCCACGCCCGGGTTGGCCGCGATTACCGCGTCGAGATGGCTACGCCGTCGACCCGCGATGATGACCTTATTGCCCAGCTTATGCAGGGCCTCGGCGAGGCCGCGGCCGATACCCGACCCGCCGCCGGTGATGAGGATGGTATTGCCTGTGAGTCTCATGAGTCGTGTCCTTGGGGCAGCCAGTGATCGCGCGCGGCATGACCTGTGGCGTATGGAGTGGCGGCGCCACGTGCGCCGCAGGAAGGTTTCCATGTCGCCGCCGCACCAGAAAATCTAGGGGCTAGTGGCAGAGTTGAAAAGGACTTTATAAGCTTGGGGCATACCTCACAGGCATGGACAAACGATGGAGCTGCGACATCTCCGGTACTTCATCGCGGTCGCCGAGACGGGCAGCCTTACGGTGGCGGCCGAGCGAAAGCTGCACACCTCGCAGCCGTCGCTGAGCCGGCAGATCCGGGATCTGGAGTACCAGGTCGGGGCTGAGCTGCTGAGCCGCAGCGCCCACGGCGTGGAGTTGACCGCGGCGGGCCGCGCTTTTCTCGACCATGCCCGGCTAGCGCTGGCTCAAGTGGATGCGGCCAGCGAAGCGGCCCGGCGGGCTGCTCAACCGGCAAAGCGGACCTTTGCCCTTGGCTTTCTCACCGGCCAAGAGATGGACTGGCTCCCGCAAGCCATGCGCATCCTGCGCGACGAATTGCCCAATATCGAGGTCACGGTTTCTAGCCAGTATTCCCCGGACCTCGCCGCAGCCCTCATGCGAGGCAAGCTCGACCTGGCGTTCCTCCGCCCCGAACCACAAGTGGTTGATCTGACGTTCAAGACTGTGGCCAAAGAGCCCCTGGTAGTCATCATTCCAAGCGATCATCGCCTTGCCTCGCATGAAACCATCAGTGTGCAGGAGATAGTCGGCGAGACGTTCATCCACGTCTCGAACACGGCCCCTGTGTTGCGCACTGTCATCGACGACTATTTGAAGCGCTCCGGAATGGATATCACGCCGGATCACGAGGTGGACAACCTGGCGATGGCAATGTCCTTGGTGGCATCAACGCGCGGCGTAGCGCTGTTACCCGCCTACGCGCAGAATTTCCTTCCTTGGTCTGTGATCAGTCGCCCCCTGGAAGGCGACGTGCCCACGATCGATCTCGTCATCGGCTACAGCAATTTGAACACGTCTCCGATTCTGAAACTGTTCCTTTCGAGGGTGGACGATCTGATTGCCCGCGTGTCGCAAAAAGTCCGCTGATACGCGATCGCTGCGGGCGTGCCTGAACTCGAACAACAGTACCCCGTAAAGGAATACGCCTAACCGCATGCCGGCGATCCTTTGAGACGCCGGCATGAGGAACAACGCGCACGCTGTTGACGAAGCGTTTCATCGCAGTAAACGACGCGATGCAGAGCGGTGGGCTCGATCTGGCAAAGCCAACATCATCTCTGCAAGTGCTCTTTCGGCCTCACCTACCGGAACCAAGTCGACTAGGCACGCATAGATAACTCTTCCGCCTGGAGGTCCTGGTGCTCTCTCATCGGAGAGAGCGGTGCTCCGGGGCGTCGCGCCGCTGCGTAAACTCACTGCCGCGAAACGCAGCATTTCGCTCCCGTGAATTGTTCCGCGTGCGCAGCGCTCATACCGTAAGAGCATCAAAGGCGAGTATCACCATCATGTCCGCGCGTGCCACAGCAAACAAAGCCGCCCACAAGACCCACCGACACCTCGTTCGGCCTCCGTTCGAATGCATTGCGCTGCTCCTACAGGGGGGCGGTGCTCTCGGGGCTTATCAAGCCGGTGTCTACGAGGCACTTTCGGAAGCCCACGTGGCGCCCGACTGGGTCGCGGGCATCTCGATCGGTGCCGTGAATGCCGCCCTGATTGCCGGCAATCCACCCGACGAACGGGTCGAGAAGCTGCGCGAGTTCTGGAACCTCATCACCGCAGGCGGTGCGTGGGGCGCCATGGCACCATTCGCCGTGCCACCCTGGGCCGTGCGCGGGGAATTCGCGCGCGGAGCGCTCAACCAGCTGAGCGCCGGCGCTGCTACGGTCGCCGGGGCCGCGGGCTTCTTTGCCCCCCGCGTGCCGAGCGCGTGGCTCCAGCCTCCCGGGAGCGTCGAGGCGACCAGCTACTACGATACCGCACCGCTTAAGGCGACTCTCGAGCGTCTGGTCGATTTCGAGCGCATCAACGCCGGCGAGACGCGCTTCAGCGTCGGTGCCGTGAATGTGACCACAGGCAACTTCCTGTACTTCGACAACACGACTCACACCATCAGACCCGAGCACGTGATGGCAAGCGGCGCGCTGCCGCCGGGATTCCCGGCGGTCGAGATCGAGGGCGAGTTTTATTGGGACGGTGGCCTGGTCTCGAACACGCCCCTGCAGTGGGTGCTCGAGAGCGAGCCGCGGCGGGATACCCTCGCCTTTCAGGTGGACCTGTGGAGCGCCCGGGGCACGCTACCACGCACTATGCTGGAAGTGACGACGCGGCAGAAGGAAATTCAATACTCCAGTCGCACGCGCAGCAACTCCGACCGGTTCAAGTTCACACAGAAGATGCGCAACGCCGTGGCGACCCTGCTGCAGAAACTCCCGGACGAGCTCAAGGACAGTGCCGAGCTCGCGGTCTTGAAACCGCATGCGGAGCCTAAGGTGTACAACCTTGTGCAGCTTATCTATCGCGCCAAGCACTACGAAGGTGACTCCAAGGATTACGAGTTCTCGCGTCTCAGCATGGAGGACCATTGGCGCGCGGGCTATAACGATACGGTGCGCACCCTGCGCCATCCCGAAGTGCTCGAGAGACCCCACAATCACGAGGGCGTCATGACCTTCGATCTCGCGCAAAACGGGCGTGAATGAGCGGCGTGCGGCTCAAGCTCGTGCACATCGAATGCCGTTCGAAGAGCTCATTTTCGAGCGGAAACGGAGTTATGTGAATGCAACTGGAAAACAAAGTGGCCGTCATTACCGGTGCCGCGAGCGGCATCGGAAAGGAAATTGCCCGGACCTTCGCGCAGGCGGGCGCCACAGTGGTGATCGCCGATCGGAACGCACCGGCAGCGAAGGCAACGGCCGATGAGCTGCGCAGCTCGGCTGCGCGCACCCTGGGCATTGCGATGGATGTCACGAGTGAGTCGGACGTCGACTCCGGGATAGCTGCCGTCGTCTCCGCCTTCGGCCGCATCGATGTCCTGGTCAGCAACGCCGGGATACAGATCGTCGCGCCGCTTGAGCAGCTGCCCTTCGCGGACTGGAAACGCCTCCTCGCCATCCATCTGGATGGTGCCTTCCTGACCACGCGCGCGGCACTGCGGTACATGTACCGGCAGGGAAGCGGCAGCATCATCTATATGGGGTCGGTGCATTCAAAGGAGGCTTCACTGTTGAAGGCGCCCTACGTCACCGCCAAGCATGGCCTGATCGGACTTGCCAAGACGGTCGCCAAAGAGGGCGCGAAGCACGGGGTACGTGCCAATGTCATTTGTCCCGGATTCGTACGCACGCCGCTCGTCGACCAGCAGATTCCGCAGCAGGCACAGACGCTCGGCATTTCCGAAGATGCCGTCATCAGGGACGTGATGCTCAAGGACACCGTCGATGGCGAATTTACGAGCGTGCGCGATGTCGCCGAGGCCGCGCTGTTCTTTGCTTCCTTCGAATCGAATGCACTCACCGGACAATCGCTGATCGTGAGTCACGGCTGGTTCATGCAGTGACGCACCTGGGCTGGGTGCTCGACCGAAGTTGATTCCGCAGGCTTTCCGCCTTATCCCGAGTCACGGCGGATTCATGCCATGACGGTCGGCAACAAGCAGCACCGCGCGCGGGTTGCGCATCGTCCGATGGAAGCATCCGCGGATCTAACCGATGGCCGCAGCGGCCTCTGTCCGCTGGTTGACTTCCTGCCCCTGCGTTGGTGTGAAACGCAGCATTTCCTCAAGACCGATTGTTCCCCCCACAGGCGGCCCGTACGGTGAGTGCGCTGCGAAGGTTCGCCGGGTCAGAGGCAATCGATCTGGAAGGAGCACTGAGATGAAGCGTCGGGTCATGTTGTTAGGTCTGGGCACCGCGGCTGTGCTCGCTGTGCACGGCGAGTTCGCGCGGGCGCAGGCAAGATCCCAGGACGTGCAGGTCTATGCTGGTTATGTGTTTGGTGACCACCTCCTGGAAAAGCCGCTTTCGGGCAACCAGCCACGCCTCGATGACAGTGCCACTTTCGGTGCGCGCTATGGCTACCACCTCACCCCGAGCTGGGGCATTCAGCTTTCTGCGGGTTACAGCCCGAGCCGTGCCGCGCACGTGCCAAACGGCGCAAGCAATCTCGGGCTGACTACGGTCGACCTCGATCTGGAATGGGACATCGTCCCGGGCCTCGACCTCGCGGGCCACCCGCTTATCCCCTACACGGTCATCGGCGTCGGGTACGCGTGGGCGAATTTCGACCACTCGATGTACGGCCTCGTGAACGGCAGGCCCGCGACGATCAGCGACAGCTACGGGTATACCGCGAACGCCGGGCTCGGCGCGAAGTACTACCTGAGGGACAACATTTTCATCGCTTTCGATACGCGCTATCGCTACCTGAGCAAGCTCGTCAGCGAATACGGACAGGAGCTTAACACCGCGGAGACGACCTTGAGTCTCGGTTACCGGTTCTAAGGAGATGAGAGATGTTCGGTCCAGCCACGTTCAACAGCAGCCCGCATCCGCAGGGTGCATCGGTCCCGACAACGGCTGTACGCCGCACTGCATTGCTCACCAATGGCCGCAGGCACGGCCCGATCACTCGCCTGATCACTCCATGGGGCATCGGGGAGTTGACCCGGCCGTTCGTCCTGCTTAATTACGCCGAGGCCGCGCAGCGATCGCGGTCTCTGTTCGGCATTCACCCGCCCTCCGGCATCGCGGCCCTGACGGTGGTACTGAATGGAGAGCTGTTACTCGAGGATGCGAGCGGGCAGCAACGCGAAGTCTCCGCGCCCGGCTTCGCCTGGACCAGGACCGGGAGCGTCGTATGGCATGAGGTTGGACCGGCATCGCACGAGCCGCTGCGGGCGTTCCAGCTGTGGATTGCGCAGCGTGCACCACAGGACCCGCCCGCCCCGAGCGACTACATCGCGCCGGATGACGTGGAACAGGACGGCCCGGTGCGGGTGTTGTTGGGACGGTTCGGCCGGGCGCGCAGCCGCGTGCGTCACGTTCCCTCAGACGTCAACTGCTTTCGCGTGCAGCTCAAGGACGGTCAGCACTTCCGCTACGCGGCACCCGAGCGGCACAACGTCACCTGGCTCGCGGTCGACCGCGGGAGCCTCCAGCTGCAGGCGGGCGAGCAAGTCCACTGGGAGCAGTTGTTCGCACTGTTCGGGGACTCCGCCGGCGTCATCGAGGCCCAGGCGAGCGGCGAGACATCGTTCGTGCTGGGATCCGCCACACGGAGCTCATGAGGCCCGGGGCGCCGCCCCTGGACCGCACGGGCGGAGTGTGTTCCACCCGGGGGCCTGACTCCCCCGCTCGGGGCTGGATGTCCCAGCCATTTGGGAGAGGGTTCTGCAGCTGTCCCGCGGTAGGCTACCGTTGTGGATACGTTGACGAGCATCAAGGTGTTCCGGCAGGTCGTTGAGTCCGGCAGCTTCGTAGCCGCAAGCGAACGGCTGGATATCTCGACGGCGATGGTCAGCAAGCATGTGATGCACGTCGAGGAGCGTCTCGGGCTGCGACTTCTGAATCGCAACAGCCGCACCCTGAGCCTCACTGAGCCCGGAAAGGTATATTTCGAACGCTGCAAAACGATCCTGGAGGACCTCGAGGAGACGGAGCTGGAACTCGGTTCGCTGAACAGCGCGCCCCGCGGAACGCTACGCATCAGCTTCCCGAGCTGGGCCCCCGGACAACGGCTCGCAGACTCCCTTGCCGAATTCCGCCGCCGCTACCCGGAGGTCATAGTCGATGTCTCCTTCGATGACCGCATCGTGGATCTGGTGGAGGAAGGCTATGACCTCGCCGTGCGCGTGACGACCTCGGACTCGCTCTCACCAGGCCTCATCGCCCGACCCGTCCGTCCCGTCTCTTTCTTTCTGGCCGCCTCTGCCGACTATATCAAGCGCAATGGAGCGCCGAAATCACCCGAAGAGCTCGCCCGGCATGAGTTTGTGGCGGTCGGCAACGCGAGCTCCCTGCAGCTGATAGGCTCGAATGGGAAGGTCGAAATCCCTGTTCGAGTTGTACTGCGCTATCGATCGGCACTCGGCGTGGCCCACGCCGTCGCGAGCGGCATCGGCCTCGCACCGCTGCCGGCGATCCTGCTCGAGGAACCGTTGTTCAAGACCCGCTTGACGCCCGTCCTGACGGAGTATCCGCTCAGTCAGTCGATGCTGTATCTCGTATACGTCAGCCGCAAGTATCTGCCGCTCAAGATTCGCACCTTCCGCGACTTCCTCGTGGAACGTATTTCTCAGACTCCCGAGCCCCGACCGCTCGCCGTCGCCGCCCTCCCGTGATCGCCCGCGAGCGTGCCGGCCGCCGACGAGGTGCCGAGCTCGGCGGGGTGCTTCTACACAGTAGGGCGCGGTCTGCCCGGTGAACTTCCGACGTTTACCGAAATGAAACGCTGCATGAATCAGATATGCATTGTTGCCAGTGCGAGCGGCAAATACAGTGAGCGCGTGGACGATCTCGTCGCCCCATCTACGCAACGTTGTTGTCCATGAACGAATCGCATGCTCTCCCCCCAGACGGCGTTCGTTCACTCCGCCGGGCGGAAGGGAAGGGATACTCCCTTCCGCCCGGTTTCTTGTGGCAGCGATCGAACTCTGTGCGGTCGCTTGCTTGCAGGCCGAGCGGCGCGCGTAGCCGGTGCAGTGGCGCGCATCGAAGGAGGCATCAGTGTTTCATGTGTTGGCCCTGATCGCGGCAACAGTCTCAACAGTCGCGTTGCTCGTCGTGATGTCGCTGACTGTGTTCGTGGTGAGCCTGGCGTTCAGGGCGAACAATACACCCGGCTCGCGCAAAGACACGGCAGACCTGCAGAGTGCGATGGTCGCTGACTTTCGAGCCAACCGCCCGAGAACCCGGCTCGCTCGAGACCCTGGCGCAGGTGGGGATCGCAGCGCATGACGCGCCAGATGAGCTGGCTGCGATAGTTCTCGATCATCGCCAGGATGGGTCCCTGGTCTATGGCTAGGTAATCCGGATCGACCCAGCCTGCATCCTTCGCCCCTCGCAACCGCTGCGTCGATGCCGGGAAGCTCGGGTTAAATGCATCGCGGAATCCGTACGCCGAATAGATCGACGCGCCGAAGCGCTGGTACATCTCGAGTGCCGCAGGCAGGACGATCTCCGGTGCGAACGGCAGCGAGCTGATCGCGGCGGTGGGCGCGATGGTGCCGTCATCGACGATGCCATCGACGCCCACACCGCGAGCCGCGTAATTGAGGAAGAGCGTCGTCTTGCCCAGGGACGGCGCACTGGCGGATCCCGGGCCGTCTGAGGCGCTCATACCCCAGACGTTCTTGCCGTACGCCTGCCGGCGCTGCGGATTGGCGATGGCATAGCGCCGCTGCGCATAGGTCGCGCGGCGGCTGTTCTCGAAGTAGTCGAGACCGCGCTCGCGCATGTAGCCATCACGGATGCCGCGAAGATCCACCCAGACGTGCGTGTACTGATGCCCGAATAGCGGCGCGAAGCTGAGGTAGGTCTGGTCGTAGAGCGTGCCCCAGTGCCCGTTGTAGGTGCTGGTCCACAGCGTCCATGCCGTCGCGCTGATCGGGTGCGTCGGCGAGCCGAGCGCCAGCAGGTAGACCAGCATTGCCTCGTTGTAGCCGATCCAGTCGAGGCTCGAAAATCCTGCTTCCGGCGTCCAGGCGAGAACGATCGCCGGCGGGCGGGGCTGCGCCCACGTCCAGTCAACACGCCGGTAGATCTCATCGGCGAGCTTGCGGATCTCAATCTCCTGCGGATGCTGCCGGTCGAAGTAGCTCTGGCAGAAAAGCACGCCCGCGAGCAGGAGCGACGTATCCATCGTCGACACCTCGCTCCCATGGGCACGTGCGCCGGTCTTCATATCGAGAAAGTGATAGAAAAAGCCGTGCTGGTTCGGGGCATGGGCGAGGAAGCGTAGCGTGATCAGCACACGCTGCCGCGCCTGCGCCCGCGTGATGTAACCGCGTTCGACGCCGATCGGATACCCGGTGAGGCCGAAGCCGACCGCGGCAATGCTGGCGACTGAGGATGTCGGATAGCGATCGGGAATTAGGCCGTTATTCGGATTCGCCGTCTCCCAGAAGAAGCGAAAGGTACGCTCCTCGAGGTCGGCGAGGAACGGATCGAAGTTCTGCGCGTTTGAGTCAAACGACCTTGCCTCGCGCGGCGCACCGTTGATTTGCGGCACTGCACCGCGTGGGGGCTCGACCATCGCCGAGCTGCCCAAGGCGGCCGCAGCGGACAACATCAGCACGCAACTCCACATGTGGATATGCTTTGGAGCAGCCGCACTCTGAAACAACACCCGTTCGGTTGACGCGGCGTTTCATGTCAGGAAACGCTGCTCGCCCCGGCAGGTGCTGGTTTACTGCTGTGAAACGCTGCATCCATCGCGTGCGGATTGTTCCCGCAGCGAGCGGGGCCTAGTCTGCAAGCCATGAAGTTGCACCGACATTACTTCGCGGCGTTAGGTCTCGACGCCTCGAGCGGCGGTCCCGGACACCGGGCCCTGGAGGCATGCCATGTGCGTTATCTGTCGCACCGCGGCGGCTTTGCTGATCGCGATTCCGGTCTTCGTGATCCTTGCGATCGCCTTCACGCTCGCGGGAAGGCGCCGTGCTTCTCTCCCGCTGGAGGGCGAAGACCCCATCTCCTTCGAGAGAGAGCCCTCGGTTGGTCCCTACCGCCACGCGAGGGCCGTGATTTCCGAGGTATCCCATTAGTGCTGCGGGACCCTATCCCCGCAGACCACTATCCCGCCGATGCCGGCCCTTCTAGATTTCTGTGAGGCATGCCGGGAAGGAGGCATGGCCGTGATAGACAGCGAAGTGCAAATGGAATTGAACGACGAGCCGGCGCGGCCTGAGGATGCACCTCATGTCCCTGAATTCCTCAGGCAGCGCATCACGGTTCAGGTTTCACAGTGAGGTCCCCACCGCCTGCGGCGCATGACCATGTCGGCCACGAACCATACTTGGTCAGGTCTCGCATTCTTCTCCGCCATGGCGCTGTTGACGGGGTGCGCCTCGCTCGGGCCAGAGCTTCCCGTGTCCGCGGCGGACGAAATCGAACCACAAGACATCGCATTCCACGTCCGCACTCTCAACTCCAACGGCGAGTTCGAGCTCCTGTCCTCCACTGAAGTTGCCCGGCGACTTCGGGCGGCGCTCGGTGAACGGCCGCTGAGCATACTCGCCCTCTCCAGTGGCGGCGCGAGCGGCGCCTTCGGTGCGGGCGCCTTGGCCGGCTGGACGAACCGCGGGACGCGGCCGGAATTTACCGTCGTGACCGGAGTCAGCGCGGGCGCACTGGTGGCGCCGTTCGCCTTCCTCGGCCCTTCATGGGACGCGGAAATGGGGGCGATCTTCACGACCGGCGTGACTGATGGACTGTTGCAGCCGCGCGGGCTCGGCGCGGTGTTCGGATCGAGTGTCTACAGCGGTGAGCCGTTGCGGCGCCTGATTGCGCGCTACGCGGACGATGCCATGATCGCCGCCGTCGCGGTTGAGGCGGCGAAGGGCCGCCTGCTGCTGGTGGCGACTACCGACTTCGACAGCGGCGAGCCGGTGATCTGGGACCTCGGCTCAATCGCACTCCACGGCGGTAGGAACGCGAACGCGCTGTTCCAGAGCGTGCTCCTCGCCTCCGCGAGTGTTCCCGGAATGCTTCCGCCGGTGATGGTGAAGTTTCGCAGCCAGGGCCGGATGCGCGCGGAAACGCATGTCGATGGAGGCGTCGCGTTGCCGTTCTTCATTGCGCCAGCGCCGGAAGATCTGCCGCAATCGACGGCGACAGGACCGCAGTCGACCATCGTGCGTGTCATCGTCGATGGGCCACTCCGCAATCGCCCGCGCCGCACCCATGCCAACGCATTCTCTGTCTTCAGCCGCAGCCTTTCCGCGGGACTCAGCCACTTAACGCGCACTAAGCTGGAATCGACGATGGATGCGGTCCGCCAACGCGGGATTTCGTTCGACTATGCGGCGATCCCGGCTTCCTATCCGCTGCGGAGCGCCTTTGACTTCGATCCGGACGCGCAGCGCTCGCTCTTTGAATACGCCGCGAGCTGTGCGACGGCTGATCGACTCTGGGT
This sequence comes from Steroidobacteraceae bacterium, assembly GCA_036008385.1. GTDB lineage: Bacteria > Pseudomonadota > Gammaproteobacteria > Steroidobacterales > Steroidobacteraceae > 13-2-20CM-66-19. The sequence goes on along the minus strand of DASYNX010000013.1, from coordinate 131,635 downwards.
ACGCGTTCACGCGGTGACCGGCGAACGTGTGGTCGAGCCGCTGCCCGCCTCTGGGGGACCGATGTGCCCCGCCGATGACTCCTTTATCGGGAGTTTCGCCGCGCTCGAGAATTGACAGACGGTTGAAAGCCGGCTGACTCGGCGTGCCACGCCCGGAACGATCGCCGGGCAGCGCGTTGCGGTGCCGAATTCAATTCCTGCTCCTTATCACTCATTGCACGCTCGTGAAACGCAGCATCTACGGATGAGCGATTGTTCGAAGCGCCACGCGTTCCTACAGTAAATCCATGCGTGAGTATCTCTCGAGGGACAAAAAAATGCCGCGCGCTGACCCGCAAGTGGCGATCACCAGGCCGGTCGGTCACTTCGGCGAATCGGTGCGCCAACTGGCCGATGGCCCCGGCTTCCGGAAAGCGCGATCTCTCCGACCAACCGAAGTGCGCGTGGCGCTCACGGACCCAGCGCTACGGGTCCTAACCGATTTTGTCTGGGAGCATCCGCTGACCGTGTCCAGGGAGTCCACTATCGATGATGCCCTGCGGCAGATGATCCGGACCGGGGTGCGTGCACTACTCGTCGTGCAAAGCGAAGTCGTCACCGGGCTCATCACCTCGTCCGACATCCAGGGCGAGCGACCCTTGCAGTTTCTCATGGCATCGGGCTTCCGCCGTCACGATGAGATTGAGGTCGGTCACATCATGACCCGGTGGGACGAGGTCGCGAAGTTCGATTGGCAGACACTCGGCAGTGCGCGCGTGTCCGACCTGGTGGCGTTTTTCAAGAGCACGGCCGCGACCCATCTGATTGTGGTCGAGCGTGTGGACAAGGGTCGACCGTTGGTGCGCGGACTCATCTCGCGCTCACGGCTCGAGCGCCAGTTGGGGCTTCAGGGTTGACTCCGGGGCTAAAAGGAATGCGCATCCGGGAAAATGCGGTGGCGCCTCGACGCACAAGGTGGAAGGCCCGCCTCGCCGGCCCGATGCGCGAGATCGGATCGTACGCTGCGATTGAGCTCGTTCTTCCCGGCGGCAGCCTGATCGCGCTCTCGGTGTGGACCTTCCGGCACCGCGCGTGGCTTGCCGCCCGTGCGCGGCGAGCGCTGACCGCAGTACAGGCACGCGGCGCCGGCCTCTTTTTTCCGCGCTGAAGCAACTCCCAATCCTCGCAACATCATCGTTCATGTCGTCCCGGCCACAGAGATTCAGCGGTGGCCGCACGGCATTCACTCTCGAGAAACGCTGCATCTTCGCGAAGCCGATTGTTCGGCGCACCAGCGGCTCATACCTTACATGGCGCTGAGCAGGGAACTTTCTCCTGCACACGGCTCGAGCGCCGGCCCGGGGCAACCGAACGAGAGTAACCGGCAACGGCGCGCATCACGGGATTTTCAGGAGTTTTGACACATGAGTCTGACACCAGAGAATCGCTTCATCCTGAGCTTGCTGCTCGGTGCACTGAGTGTGCTCGGGGGCGGCTGCGTCAGGCACGCCCCGCCGCCGCCGCCGAAGCCCGCCGTCACCGTGGTAGATCTCCACGCCAGACCCGTGTCACTGACGACCGACCTGCCGGGCCGCGTGTCGGCGTACCGCATTGCCGAGGTGCGCCCGCAGGTCAGCGGTGTCCTGCTCAAGCGGCTGTTTAAGGAGGGCGATCTCGTCGCCGCGGGGCAGCAGCTCTACCAGATCGATCCCGCACCATACGAGGCGACTCTCGCCAGCGCACGCGCAACGCTCGCCCATGCGCGCGCCTCCGTCACGGCGGCGAAGCTCACCGCGGAGCGCTACCAGGCGCTCTCCGAGGCGCACGCCGTAAGTCGTCAGGACTACGACAATGCGGTGGCGACGCTGCTGCAGGACGAGGCGGACGTGGCTTCCGGTGCGGCAGTGGTGCGCACAGCCGAGATCAATCTCGCCTACACCAAGGTGTACTCCCCTATCAGCGGCCGCACGGGACGCTCCTCGGTGACCGAAGGGGCGCTGGTTACCGCCAACCAGGCGACTAGTCTCCTCACCGTCACGCAGCTCGATCCGGTCTACGTGGACCTCACTCAGCCGAGCACGACAATCGTGCGGTTAAAGCGCGAACTGGCTGCCGGGCAGATCCGCCGTATGGATGGCAACCAGGCACCGGCGCAACTTCTCCTGGAAGACGGCAGCCACTACGAGCGCTCGGGGACGCTGGAGTTCTCGGAGGTCACCGTCGATCAGGGCACGGGCTCAGTGACTCTGCGGGCCATCTTCCCGAACTCTCAGGAACTTCTGCTCCCCGGGATGTTCGTGCGCGCGACCATCGAGGAAGGCGTGCGTGACGGCGCGATTCTCGCCCCGCAGCAAGGCATCACCCATGCGCCCAACGGCTCGGCCACCGCGCTCGTCGTGGATGCCTACGACAAGGTCGAAAAGCGCAGCGTCGAGCTCGACCGGGCCATCGGCGACCAATGGGTGGTCACGAAGGGCCTCGCAGCTGGCGACCGTCTGATCGTCGGCGGCCTGCAGAGCGTCAAGCCCGGCGTGCAGGTCGCAGTGCGCCAGCAGGTCGCCGCGCACGATCCCGCTCCGCCGCGCTCCGGACCCGCGCTCGCCGCACGCTGACATAAGGTCCCAAACCCTCGAGGGAGTCTCATGGCTCGTTTTTTCATCGACCGACCGATCTTCGCCTGGGTTCTCGCAATCCTCGTGATGATGGCCGGCGTGCTTGCGCTGCTGAATCTTCCCGTCGCGCAGTTTCCGCCGCTCGCCCCACCTTCGGTAGCCATCACCGTCACCTACCCCGGCGCCTCCGCCGAGACTGTCGAAGGTACCGTGGTGCAGCCGATCGAGCAGCAGATGACCGGCCTCGATGGGTTGCTCTACATGTCCTCGGAGAGTGACAAGGACGGCAGCATCACCATCACACTGAGCTTCGCGCAGGGCACGAATCCCGACATCGCGCAGGTTCAGGTTCAGAACAAGCTGCAGCTCGCGCTCCCGCGCCTGCCTCAGGCGGTGCAGCAGCAGGGCGTGCAGGTCGCAAAGTCGGCCAAGAACTTCTTGATGGCAGCCGCCTTCGTCTCGACAGACCACAGCATGCAGGCCGATGACATTGCCGACTTCGTCGCCTCGCACGTGCAGGATCCGGTGAGCCGGGCGCCGGGAGTCGGCAACTTCCAGCTGTTCGGCGCGCAGTACGCCATGCGCATTTGGCTCGACCCGGCGAAGCTCGACAACTACGGGTTGACGGCAGTTGATGTGACGAATTCGATCAAGGCCCAGAACATCCAGGTCGCTTCCGGTGAGCTCGGCGGGGAGCCGGCAGTCGCCGGGCAGCAGCTGGATGCGACGATCATCGGCCCCACCTACCTCCACACCCCGGAACAGTTCGGGCAGATCCTGCTGCGCGTCGAGCCCAACGGCAGTCAGGTGCGGCTGCGTGATGTGGCGCGCCTCGGATTCGGCGGCGAGAACTACCAGACGATCTCCAAATGGAACGGGGATCCGGCAGCGGGATTCGTGATCAAGATGGCGAGCGGCGCGAACGCGCTCGATACCGTCGCGGGGGTCAAAGCCGTGATCGCGAGGCTCGAGCCCATCTTCCCGCCCGGGCTCAAAGTCGTCTATCCGCTCGACACGACGCCCTTCGTCAGGCATTCGGTGAAGGACGTCATGATGACGCTCGCCGAAGCGATCGGGCTCGTGTTCCTCGTCATGCTGCTCTTCCTGCAGAACGTGCGCGCGACACTCATTCCGACGATTGCCATCCCGGTGGTGCTGCTCGGCACCGGTGCGGTGCTCGCGGCGTTTGGCTACTCGATCAACAGCCTGACACTCTTCGGCATGGTGCTCGCCATCGGGCTCCTGGTCGATGATGCGATCGTGGTCGTGGAAAACGTCGAGCGCGTCATGGAGGAGGAGCATCTGCCGCCCAAGGAGGCGACGAAGCGCTCGATGGAGCAGATCACGGGTGCCCTGGTCGGCATCGCGCTCGTGCTGTCCGCGGTGTTCGTGCCGATGGCCTTCTTCGGCGGCTCGGGCGGAGTGATCTACCGGCAGTTCTCCATCACGATCGTCTCCTCGATGATCCTGTCGGTGTTGGTCGCGCTGGTGTTCACGCCCGCCTTGACCTCGACGCTCCTCAAGGGTTCCCAGCACGAATCGGTGCAGCGGCGCGGCTTTTTCGGCTGGTTCAACGCCGTGTTCACGCGCACACAGGCGCGCTACGGGCAGCAGGTCTCGAGTATCACCCGCCGTCCAGCGCGCGCACTCGTGGCGCTCCTCATCGTCGCCGGCGTCGCCGCGCTCGGCTACCAGCGCCTGCCGGGCGGCTACCTGCCGGAGGAGGACCAGGGCTTCATGTTCGTGCAGGTCACGGCGCCGCCGGGCGCGACCGACTCCCACGTGCTCGGCGTGCTCGATGACATCAGCCATTACTTCCTCACGCAAGAGAAACAAGCGGTCGACGGCGTGTTCATCGTCAGCGGCTACAGCTTCGGCGGGCACGGCCAGACCGCGGGGCTCGCTTTCGTTCCGCTCAAGCTGTGGGAGGAACGACCGGGTAAGCGCAATCGCGTCCAGCAGATCGCTGCGCGCTTCAACAAACACTTTGCCGGCACGCCGGAAGCGATGGTATTTGGCTTCCCCCCGCCGGCCGCGCTCGAGCTCGGTAACGCGACGGGCTTCGACTTCGAGCTCATTGACAAGGCCGGCCTCGGACACGAGGCCCTTATGCAGGCGCGCAACCAGCTGCTCGCCCTCGCAGCGAAGGACCCCCTGCTCGTCCGTGTGCGCCCCAACGGGCTCGACGATGAGCCGCAGTACCGGCTATCGGTCGATCGCGAGAAAGCGAGCGCGCTCGGACTCACCATATCCGACATCAACGACACGATCCAGAGCGCGTGGGGCTCCAACTACATCAACGACTTCATCGACCGCGGGCGCTTGAAACGCGTGTACATCCAGGGCGATGCCCCTTCGCGGATGCTGCCGCAGGACCTTACAAGCTGGTACCTGCGGAACGGAAGCAGGCAGATGGTGCCGTTCTCCGCTTTCGCCGACGGGGTGTGGATGCACGGCTCGCCGAAGCTCGAGCGTTACAACGGCCTCTCCTCGGTCGAGATCCTCGGCGAACCGGCGCCGCGGCGAAGCACCGGAGAGGCCATGGCCGAGATGGAGCGGCTCGCGGCGAAGCTGCCGCACGGCATCGGCTACGATTGGACGGGACTTTCCTACGAGGAGAAGCAGGCCGGTTCCAAGGCGCTCTTCCTGTATGCGCTCTCGCTCGCAGTCGTGTTCTTGTGTCTCGCCGCGCTCTATGAGAGCTGGGCGATTCCTGCGGCGGTGCTGCTCGTCATCCCGCTCGGAATCGTGGGCGCCGCGCTCGCGACGCTCTTCCGCGGACTCAACAACGACATCTACTTCCAGGTAGGGATGCTCACCACGATGGGCCTCGCGGTCAAGAACGCGATCCTCATCGTGGAGTTCGCCAAGCAGAATCACGAAGCGGGTCGCAATCTGATCGATGCGGCGACGGAGGCCGCGCGGCAACGGCTGCGGCCGATCCTCATGACTTCCTTCGCCTTCATCCTCGGTGTCGCGCCGCTCGTGATCGCCTCAGGGGCTGGATCGGGCGGCCAGAACGCCATCGGCACGGGCGTCGCGGGCGGAATGATCACCGCCACGGTGCTCGCGATCTTCCTCGTGCCGGCGTTCTTCGTTGCGGTGCTGCGCCTCGCCGAATCCAGGCAGCACCGCGCAGACGCAGTGCCCGGTTTGCCGGCTGCGCAGGCCGCAGGGAAATAAACCATGAAGCGCCTCATCATCGCATCGCTCGCCGCAGCCCTCAGCGCCTGCAACCTGATGCCGCACTACCAACGGCCGCAGTCCCCGGTCCCGAACCGCTGGCCGGCGGACGCCGTAAACGCGAGTGGTACGGCCTCCCCTGATGCCTCACTCGATCAGATCGGCTGGAGGGACTTCTTCACCGATCCACCCCTTCAGCGCCTTGTTGAGATCGCGCTCGAGAACAACCGCAATCTGCGCATCGCTGTGCTGAACGTATCGGCCTCGGAAGCGCAGTTCCGCGTACAGCGTGGCAATCTCTTCCCAGCAATCTCCGCCACCGGCTCGGGACTTGCCGAGCGGCTGCCGGCGAACGGCGCGCTACCGCTCGGGGGAGTCGGCGGATCGGGCGGCACTAGCCCCCAGGTGCCCACCGGGAGCGCAGCTACCACCTTCCACTACTACACCGCCGGAATCGGCTTCACCAACTACGAGCTCGACCTGTTCGGGCGACAGCGCAGCCTCACCACGCAGGCGTTCGAGCAGTATCTCGCCCAAAGCGAGGCGCGACGCAGCACGCAGATCAGCCTGGTCGCCGAGGTTGCGGCGGATTACTTCGCGGTGCTCGCCGATCAGGCGCTCGTGAAGATCACGCACGAGACGCTGCAAAGCGAGAGCGAGTCCTACGAGCTCACCCGAGCGATGTACGAGCGCGATACCACGACGCTCTTAAGCCTCCGTCAGGCGGAGAGCGCCGTTGATGCCGCACGCGCGAGCTTGGCGCAGTATCGGCGCCAGCTCGAGCAGGACACCCATGCGCTGACGCTCGTGCTGGGGCAGGAGATCCCGACGAATCTTCCACCCGGAAAGGACATGAACGCCGAAGGACTGCTGGCGGCTGTACCCGCGGGCCTGCCCTCGGACCTGCTTACGCATCGGCCCGACATCCTGAGCGCTGAGCACACCCTGCGAGCTGCGAATGCCAATATCGGCGCAGCGCGTGCGGCGTTCTTCCCCAGTATCCAACTGACCGCCTCCGGCGGCACGGCGAGCAACCGGCTGGCGGGCCTCTTCGGCAGCGGAACGGGAAGCTGGAGCTTCGCGCCAACGATCACTCTGCCTATTTTTACGGGGGGGCAGAACCGCGCGAATCTCGATCTGGCGCATATCGAGAAGAATGTGGCCGTCGCGCAATACGAGCTCACCATCCAGACAGCGTTCCGCGAGGTGTCGGATGCGCTCAGCGCCCGCGGAACGTACGTCGACCAGCGCCGCGCGCAGGAATCCCTGGTGACGGCCGATGCCGACGCATACCGTCTCGCGGAGATGCGCTTCCGGTCCGGTGTCGATAGCTACTTGAGCACCTTGGATGCCCAGCGCTCGCTCTACGCCGCCCAGCAGGGGCTGGTCACTGTCCGCCAGGCGGAGCTGACCAATCAGGTGACGCTCTACAAGACGCTCGGCGGCGGTTGGCAGCAGTACACGCGCTGAGCCCAACAGGTCCGATACGCACGGCACCATTCGCGTACCCGGCCTGGCAGGTGTGAGCTTTTCACTTTTGGGCCCTGGCGTACACTATGCGGGTGGACACGCTGACCAGCATCAAGGTGTTCCGCCAGGTAGTCGAGTCGGGTAGCTTCGTTGCTGCGGCCGACCGCATGGACCTCTCTACCGCGATGGTCAGCAAGCACGTGGCGTACATCGAGAAGCGACTCGGAGTTCGTCTCCTCAATCGCAACAGTCGCACGCTCAGCCTTACCGAGGCGGGCAGCGTGTACTTCGAGCGCTGTAAGACCATTTTGGACGATCTCGAAGCCACCGAGCTGGAACTCGGCTCGCTCGGTAGCGCCCCCCGCGGCACCTTGCGGGTCACATGTCCCAGCTGGTTCGCGCGGCAACGCCTGGCAGATGCGCTCGCCGAGTTCCGTCGCCGCTACCCGGAGATCCTGGTCGATGTGTCGTTCGAAGACCGGCGCGTCGATCTCGTCGAGGAAGGTTACGATCTAGCCCTGCGGGTCTCACCTGAGGCTTCGCTCCCGGCGGGTCTGATCGCTCGGCCGGTGCGGACGGCACACTTCTTCATCGCGGCGTCACGCGAATATCTGAAGCGCAATGGCACCCCCAAGTCCCCGGAGGAGCTCGCCCGCCATGATTTCGTGGCGGTCGGTAACCTCGATGCCATCACTCTCACGGGGCCGAAAGGAAAAATCGAAGTTCCGCTCCGCGTCGTCTTGCGCTACCGCTCGATGGGCGGCGTGGCCCACGCCGTGGCGGCCGGCATCGGTCTTGCGCCGTTACCGGACATCCTCTTCGAAGAAGCGGAGTTCAAGGGAGTCTTGACGGCCGTTCTCACCGACTATCCCCTGCGGGCGCCGACGCTGTATATGGTATATGTCAGCCGCCGCTACCTCCCCCTGAAAATCCGCGCCTTCATCGATTTTGTGATCGAATGGACGGCCACGGTGCCAATGCCCAAACTGGCTCAGAGCCGGTGATTCCCGACTGCTGAACCGGTACCGTGACGCGCCCGTGGCGCCGCACACCAGGATCCGCGGAATCAATTCGGCATTTGCCGCCGCCTGGGCGGCAGAACCATGCCGACCAACACCTGCCCCGCCTTCCATACGTCCAGATCGACTCGTTGCAGGAATTCCTCCATCGCCATGCACCGCCAGCCTTCCCAGGTACCGTCGACCGCTCTCAGCAGGACCTTTCGCTCGTTCATATGAGCCTGCCGCCTCATCCCGATGTGACAGGAGGCCGCATCACCTGAAGAACCCATGTGCTAGAGGCTAAAGCCGGCCACCTGCCCGCAACAATCCTCCAGCGTGGAATACACCGTTTCGCACGAAGAAACGTGATGCAGCATGCGCTCGCGCCAGTTCACTCCTCATCTACCGGAGTGCGCGGTCGGCGGATTTCCCCCCATGAAACGTTGCATCAACGGTCGGCAGGTTCTTTGCGGTCGCGGGCTAACGTAGAGTCCCGACACCTTGCAGCCGCCGCTATGGAGACGCAGATGATGAGTGCGCATGAGAAAAAAGCGAATCTCGTCGCACAGCTCGATGCTTTCGGGCTCGAACACTTGCGGATGGTCGAGCGGCCGCTTGTGCCCCTCCGACACCATGACATTCGCATCCGGGTGCGCGCCGCGTCGTTGAACCACCGTGACCTCCAGATCGCACTCGGACTGCACCGCAGTCGCGTCATTGACGTCCGCCTGCCGCTGATCCCACTCTCCGACTGCGCCGGCGAAGTGGCCGAGGTCGGACGGGCGGTCGATCGCTTCCGGATCGGCGACCGCGTCTCCTCGGCACAGATGCCGGATTGGACCGCGGGGCCGTTCAAACCCGAGACCTTGCAATCCGCTCTCGGTGCCGCGATCGATGGGGTGCTTGGCACGTACTACACCGGGAATCAACGAGGCTTCGTTCGCATACCCGATGCGCTCTCGTTCGAGGAAGCAGCGACGCTCCCGACTGCGGCTTTGACAGCCTGGAATGCGCTCTTCGAGGTCGGCGACCTTAAGCCCGGAGAGACCGTACTCGTGCAAGGCTCCGGTGGAGTGAGCACCTTCGCGCTGCAGTTCGCCCTGGCTGCCGGTGCTCGAGTTCTCGCGATTACCGGGAGCCCGGCGAAAGCTGAGCGGCTCCAGGAATTGGGCGCGGAGCACGTCATCCGCCACAAACGAGAGCCCGAGTGGAGCCGCGCCGTTCTTGAATTCACTGGCGGCGCTGGCGTGGACCACATTGTCGAAACGTGCGGCGCTGGCACGATCGATGAGTCGATCAAAGCCGCCGCCACCGGCGGCTCCATTAGCTTGATTGGCTTGCTGACGGGCGCCGGAGGGCGCTTCGACATGCTGCCGTTACTGGCCAAGACTCTGCGCGTGCAAGGCGTCGTCGCAGGATCGGTCGAGATGTTCGAACGCATGGTTGGAATGATCGAGCACCTTGGCATCGGACCGGTGATCGACAGGGTATTCGAGATGCGGGAAATCGGCGGGGCGCTGGAGTACCTGAAGTCCGGCCGTCATATCGGCAAGGTCGTCGTCAAGGTATAGATGGGCAGGTTGCTATTGCCCGATTTCTCTCTCGGCGAAGCCGGTCGAGACAGCCTGGACTCGGAGCGAGTCCTCAGCCCTGGGATCTGTTTTCCGCGCCCTTTCCCAATTTCTTAAGGAGTTCCAGCAAGCTCAACCGCTCTTCCTTGGAGAGACTGCAGGCTTTCTCCATGACGGCCGCGTGCCTGTGAAAGGTTCTGGCGACCAGTTCGCGCCCTTTGGCCGTGAGCTCGACCAGGCGCACGCGCCGGTCATCGGTGGTGCGCCGCTTGACCAGCTTCTTTTTCTCCAGCCGATCGACCGCGACGCTGATTGATCCCGGCGTGAGCCACACTTTGGGACCAATCGTGTTGACGGGCAATGGACCTTTGCTGAGCAGCGCTTCGAGGACTCGGAAATCCGAGTCGCCGAGACCCGCCTCGCTTAAATTCAAGCTTTCTTCGGCCCGAGCCGCCAGGGCGTGATAGGCCTTGATGAGCACGAGCCAGATGTGAACCCCCGACGTGTCCTGCATTTAAGTTCTATCCTTAGAATTTCTTTGTAGTAGTATTGATATCAATTATATTGATGTCAATATAGTAATCATGGCTGAGCAGTTGAAGGGCCCGCAAGCAGTTGCGATCGTCGGTATTAGCAACGCGCCGTGGTGCAGGTGGCCGTGTTTGACCGCTTATCCGCCCGCGCTCGCCACGATTATCCCCCTTTTCCAAGGAACCTCGACTTCAACCTGTAGAGCATCAACATATGATCACCATTTCTGTAATCGTAGGTAGTACGCGCGAGGGCCGGTTCTCAGAAAAGCCCGCGCGATGGATTTGGCAACACCTGAGGATGCGCGATGGCCTCGACGCGCGGCTACTCGATCTGCGCGACTATCCGATGCCGTTCTTCGATCAGCCGTTAACGCCGGCGTGGCCGGGTCGCCCGCCCTTCCCGCACGAGGTCGTTAAGAAATGGACCGCCGCGATCGCGCGGTCCGACGGCTTCGTCATCGTCACCCCCGAATACAACTACGGCCCCTCGGCGGTGCTCAAGAACGCGATCGACTGGGTTTATCCGGAGTGGAATCGCAAGGCGGTGGGCTTCGTGAGCTACGGCTCTGCCATGGGTGCTCGCGCCGTCCAGCAGCTGCGCGCAAACGCGATCGAGCTGCAGCTTGCCCCGATTCGCTCCGCGGTCCACATCCCGGTCGCCACTCTGTGGGCGCACTACCAGGGCGGCGATGTCGACGCTGGATTGGCGGATCTCGAGGCGCCTGCCAAGGCGTTGATCGACGATCTGCTGTGGTGGAGCGCAGCTTTGAAGCGGGCGCGCGCCGACGCGGCTTAGCCGTGCGCGCGCCTCTTATCCCGGAACCATGAGAGGAAGCCCAATGGCCGCTAATCCAGCTAGATCAACGTTTCCGCGCCGGCGCGCGATCGCGCGGCGAACGCGTGGCCGAACGCACGGTCCCGTTACGCGATTGATGAGCCCGTCCGACTTCGGCGAGCTCTTGAAGCCATTCGTGTTTCTCGACCTCTTCGACCATGAGGGGCCGCCGTTCGATGGGCCCCTCCATCCCCATTCGGGTATCGCCACCCTGACCTACGTCGCAGAAGGTGCGCTCAGCTATATCGATCCGGACAACGCGACAGGCACGCTACGCGCCGGCGGTGTGGAATGGATGCAGGCGGGTCGCGGCATGTGGCACGGCGGCGGGCTCGACAAAGCAGGTCGGACGCGCGGCTTCCAGCTGTGGATCGCCTTGCCGCCGAAACTCGAATTGGGTCCCACCATAAGTATCTATCAGGCTCCTGACGATGTGCCGCAAGATGGGCCGGCGCGCGTGCTACTCGGCAGCTACGGGTCCGCATCGAACGTCATCGCGTCCCCCTCGCCGATCAACTATCTCGTGGTACGCCTGAAGGCCGGCGAGCGCTGGCGTTACGAGCCCCCGGCGGGCCACACCGTCCTCTGGGTGGCTATCGCATCGGGCGTCTTGTCGGCGCCTGACGAACTGCGGCACGGGGAGCTCGCGGCCTTCGAGCCGTCGAACGAAGCGGTCGAATTCGAAGCGCTAGCCGAAACCGAGTTCGTCCTCGGCTCGGCTGCTCCGCACCCGCACGGTCTCGTCCTCGGCTACTACTCGGTTCACACGTCGGCGGAGGCGCTGCGCACTGGCGAGGCGCACATATCATCCATCAAGAGGCAGCGAGCGACCCTTGGCGTTTGAATATGACCCGCCCTCGGTGCTCTCGCATTTCGAGCCTGCGGATCTGCTCGATGCGCTCTCGATCGGCGTCCTCGTGCTCGACGCCCAGCTGTGCGTGATCTACGCAAACGTAGCCGCGCAGGACGCGCTGGGCTTCCGCGTCGATCAGGCGCGTGGTCGGCCGTTCGGGGAATTTCTTGGCCGGTCGAACGCTCTGGTCACGACGCTGCGGCGCGCCCTGGAAACCGGTGAGTGCATTGCGGACCGCGGACACTGTGTCAGGCCGTTGGGCTCCCCGCGCGATGGCCATGTGCTGGACGTGACGATCACCCCTCTGGGGAGTCAGATCACCGGCACGCATTTGTTGCTGCAATTCGTAGATGCCACCCAGAAACAGAGCATTTGCAGCGAGAACGAATTGATCACGCGACCCGAGGGTCGTCGGCTCGCGCTCCGGTAGCGAGGCCGCCGAGGAATTCACCGAGTCTTCTCACGGTCTCTCGCGCATCAACGGTGGCCCGAGCTGGACCGTGGTGCCGATGCCCGGACGCTATGTGCTCGACGCAGACGGAGTGGTAGCGTACGGCGACCTGAAACCCGATTACACCGGCCGGCCGGACCCGAAGCGGCTGCTGCTGGTGCTTTCAGCCATGAAAAATTCGCTGCTGACTGACCGGAGGCAACGATGAAGACCCATGCGTTCGAGACCTATCGCGAAAAATATGAGAACGTGCGGATGAAGCGAGAGGACGGCATCCTCGAGGTAGCTTTGCATACTCGAGGCGGCCCTCTTGAGTTCAACGGCTACGTGCACGAGGCGCTGCTTCACGCATTCCGCGACATCGGCGACGATCCGGACAACCACGTCGTGGTCCTCACCGGTACGGGCGACGAGTTCTGCACCCGGATTTCGCCTGACGGGTTCGATTTCTTCACCCCGACGGGCTATGACAAGATCCTGCGCGAGGGTACGAAGATCCTCGAGTACATACTCGATATCGAAGTGCCCATGATTGCGGCCGTCAACGGTCCGGTGACCGTGCATTCCGAGTACGCGCTACTTTGCGACATCGTCCTTGCCGCTGAGGGCTCGTACTTTCAGGATGCACCACATCCGGCATTTGGTATCGTGCCTGGCGACGGCTTGCACGTCGTGTGGCCTGAAGTCATCGGGGAGATTCGCGGCCGGTACTTTCTGCTGAGCGGCCAAAAACTCAGTGCGGCAGAAGCCAGCGCGTACGGCGCCGTCAATGAGGTCGTCCGTCGCGAGGCCCTCCTTCCCCGAGCCTGGGAATTGGCGCGATATCTCAAGAAGCAAAACCCGCTGACGCTGCGGTATACACGCATGGCGCTTTCGACTCGCTTCCGTCGTCGCCTCCAGGAAAGCCTGTCCTACGGACTCGCACTCGAAGGCATCTCGGCAGCACAGGTCGCGGCCTTGAACGTGCAAAAGAGCAAAGCGGGGTGACTCGGGTTGCTGGTTGTCTGCAGCGTCGGGCGTGCTAAGTCACGCGGCCTAGCAGGCCAACCCCGCGACGGACTGTTAAGGAGGAGATCGAAGTAGTGTTCGAAGATCTCAACTATGAGGAACTGAAAAGGCGGGCCAACTCGCGTTTGCCGGACCGAGTGGTCGCCACGCTCGAGACTCACGGGGAGCGGCGCTCGGTAGCTGCCGGCGAAGCCCTATACCGGGTCGAAGACCGCCAGTACCCGCTCGTGTACGCGATTTCCGCCACCCTGCAGATACGGGATCCCGACGGAATGGTGCTGGGGGTGATGGAGCCCGGGCAGTTCACGGGCGAACTGGCGCTACTCTTCGGTCAGACGTCCTTCGCCGACTGCATCGCCGCGCTGCCGGGCGAGGTCCTGGTGGTCGCGCCGCAGACGATCGCCGAGCTGGTCCAAGTCGATCCGGAAGTGAGCGACGTCCTGCTGCCCGCCTTCGCCGCGCGGCGCCTGCTGCTGATGCAACGCCAACAGGGCACCCTGACGCTGGTGGGCCACGAGGGGGCACCTGCTCTGCAGCGGCTGCTCGAGTATGCCGAACGCAACCGCATCCCGTATCGCTGGCTGAACCCTGCCGATCCCGTTCAGAAGGAGGAGATCCGCGCACGCGCGCTTGAGGGCTCCGCCGTAAAGGTAATTGTCCGCGGTCGATACGTCCTGCAGGAGCCCTCCGTGACGGAAGTGGCACGCGCCCTCGGACTGGAACTCGCCGCGGGCGATAGTGATCCTGTGGACTTGATCATTGCCGGGGCTGGACCGGCCGGCTTTTCAGCGGCGGTCTACGGCGCCTCTGAGGGACTGCGAACCATCCTGTTCGACGACGTGGCGATCGGCGGCCAATCGGCCGCCTCCTCCCGAATCGAAAACTTCCTGGGATTTCCGACCGGTGTCTCGGGCGCCGACCTCGCCTTCCGGGCGGAGCTGCAAGCGATCAAGTTCGGTGCGCGCGTGGCCGTCCCACGCCGCGCGGAGAAGCTTCAGCCCAGCAGCCGTCCCGGGTACTACGAGGTCACTTTGGATGACGGCACCTATCTCCTCGGGCGGTCAGTGGTGATCGCGACCGGCGCCCGCTACCGCAAGCTCGGAGTGCCTGAGGAGGAGCGTTTTCAAGGCGCAGGTCTCTACTACGCCGCCACCGAGCTGGAGGCTCGGACCTGCAAGGGCCGGGAGGTCGTGGTCGCCGGCGGAGGCAATTCCGCAGGCCAGGCTGCAATGTTCCTCGCCTCTCGCGCCTCCTGTGTGCGCCTCGTCCACCGTGGCCGCGACCTGTCGGACAGCATGTCTCAATACCTCATCGAGCGTCTGCGTCACGCCGCAAACGTCAGCATCGAAACAGGCTCACAAGTGATCGAGCTGTCAGGCGATGACCATCTCCGCAGCGTCAAGATCCGCGATGGCGAAGGCCACGTGGCGGAGCGGTCCGTCGCCGGGCTCTTCATCATGATCGGTGCGGACCCCTGCACCGGCTGGGTCAAAAACGCGGTGCGTCTGGACGACCGTGGTTTCATCTTGACTGGAGAGGATTGCGGCGCCGATGCGGCCGTGCCGTTCAACGTGTTTCAGACCAACTTGCCCGGTGTGTTCGCGGTGGGTGATGTCCGCTCGGGCTCGGTGAAGAGAGTCGCCTCCGCCGTCGGCGAGGGATCTGTCGTCGTTCAGGCGATTCACGCCAGGCTCGCCTCGCTCCGCCAAGCCGAGGCTCCCGGGCCAGTTACTCTCTAAACTCCTGCGCTGTAGTCATCGTTGCCAGAGAATTCGCGCGCACTCCAACGGCACCGCTACCCCGGAGCGTTGCGGTATCGCTCGCGCGGTGAAGTCGCTCGCTGGACGCGTCGCCGTTACCGTGGCGCGGTAGAGGCGACGGAGCGGCGCGCCAGATGGCGTTTGCACAAGCTGCATCTCCTGTCGAACCGGATCGCCGCCATCGAGGCCCTCTGCATAGAGCTCAACCCGCACCGCGGTCGGATCGAGGTCATTGAGAAGGAGCGTCACCTCAATCCGGTGGTGGTCCGCGTCGCTCTGCACTTGCACGTTCTCGAAGCGCAATGCGTCCCACTTCTGATCCACCGTATGTTGCCAGTCGACGACTTGCTTGCCAATTGCGCCTTTGTTGGCACTGCGCTGCCGGTAAGCCCCCGCAGCCGCAAGGTAGTGTTGTTCGGTGTATTCGCGCACTGTGCGGTTGGTGGAGAAGCGTGGGGTCAATTGCGCCATGCTTTCCCGCATTCGCCTGACCCATGCGACCGGGATGCCGCGCTCGTCGCGAGCATAAAACTCCGGCACCACCTGCCGCTCGAGCAACTCGTACAGGGCGTCGGCCTCGTGAGCATCCCAGGCTGGATCCTCGCCATGTTCCCGGCCGTCGCCCAACGCCCACCCGACCTCGCTCGTGTAGGCCTCAGCCCACCAGCCATCCAATTCCGACAGATTGATGCCGCCGTTGACGAGCACCTTCATGCCGCTCGTGCCGCTGGCCTCCCACGGTCGCCGCGGCGTGTTGAGCCAGACATCCACGCCTTGCACCAGATGCTCGGTTAACAGCATGTCGTAGTCACTCAAGAAAATCGCATGGGGGCGTGTTTCGGGACGGCGGATGAATTGCACCCATTCCTGGATCAGGGCTTGGCCCGCCTGGTCCGCCGGATGCGCCTTGCCGGCAATGATCAGTTGCACCGGGCGCTGCGGATTGCTGAGCAGGCGCAGCAGACGCTCGCGATCGTGCAGCAGCAGGTTCGGTCTCTTGTAGGTCGCAAACCTGCGTGCAAAGCCCACCGTCAGAATGTCAGGGTCAAACAGCCGTTTAGCCCGTTCAACCGCCTCGGGAGAGGCCCCAGTTGAGAGCAGTTGCCGCGATAGTCGCGCTCGCGCATATTCGATCAGTGCCTTCCGAGCGGCGCTGCGCGCACCCCACAAGCTTGCCTCGGAGGCACGTCGAATGACCTGCTCCAGGACTTCTGTCGTACCCAGCCAGCGGCTCTTGCCGCAGACTTGCGTCCACAGCTCATCCGCGGAGGCTGAGTCCCAGGTTGGCACGTGCACGCCGTTGGTCACGGAACCCACCGGGACGTCTGCCTCCGGCCAGCGCGGGAAAAGAGGCTCAAAGAGGCGTCGGCTCACCTTCCCGTGCAAGCGACTCACGCCATTGACGGCACCGCTGCCGCGAACCGCCAGGTAGGCCATGTTGAAGGGTTCGGAAGAATCAGCATCGCTCGAATTCGCCCGCCCCAACGCAAGCAAATCGTTCAACGTGATGCCGAGCTTTTGCTCGGCATAACCCCCGAGGTATTCCTTGATCAGAGCCGGCTCGAAACGGTCAAAACCAGCCGACACTGCAGTGTGGGTGGTGAACAGATTTCCCGCGCGAGTGGCGGCGAGTGCGACCTCGAAAGGCTGCGCGCTCTCCTGCATGAAGGTGTAGGCACGTTCCAATACGGCAAAGGCCGCGTGCCCCTCATTGAGATGACAGACTTCGGGCTGAATGCCCAGCGCGCCGAGTAGCCGCCAGCCGCCGATCCCCAGCAGCAGTTCCTGCTGGAGGCGCAGTTCCGGGCCGCCGCCGTACAGCTCGCTGGTGATGCCGCGATGCGCGGGGTAATTTGCGGCGTCGTTGCTGTCGAGCAGGTATAACTTCGTGCGACCGACCTGGACCTGCCAGGCGCGCAGCCAGACTGAATAGCCCGGCAACGCGATTTCCAATCGCACCCACTCCCCGTTCGCCTGGCGCAACGGCGTGATCGGTAACTGGCCGGGGTCGTTATACGGAAAGAGCGCCTGCTGCGCTCCGACCTTGTCGATCACCTGGCGAAAATAGCCCTGGCCATATAGCAGACCCACGCCGATCACCGGAACGCCCAGGTCGCTGGCGGCCTTGAGCTGATCCCCGGCCACATTGCCGAGGCCGCCCGAATAAATGGGCAGCGCTTCGCTCAACATGAATTCCATACTGAAATACGCCACACAGGTCAGCGCAGAATTCGCGTGCGTCTCCTGAAACCATGCGCTCGCCTGCGCAGCTCGCCGCCTGGCTTGCACCAGGTTGTCGACGTCCTTACAGAACGCAGGCTCGCCTAACACACGTTGCAACTTCTCGCGCGAAACTGTCTGCAGGACGACCCAAGGGTTGTGCGTGAAGTCCCACAGCACAGGATCAAGCTGTCGCCAGACCCTGTCCGTGGCGTGATTCCACGCCGAGCGCATATCCAAGGCGAGCTCGGACAGAGCATCGAACCTTTCGATGTCCACCGTCATGAGACGCTGGTTCGGACCGCTCAACCGTGTCGCACTATTCATGGCCTTTAGACCCAGAGTGGAATTGGCCGACAATCGTCGACTGCTACATCGGCGTGGTCAGCGCGCTGCTCACAATGGTCTGTGCCTCCGTCACGATGTGGCGCAAATGATCGGCTCCACGGAAGCTCTCCGCGTAGATCTTGTAGATGTCTTCGGTGCCGGACGGGCGTGCCGCAAACCATCCATCCTGGGCTACCACCTTCAATCCACCGATGGGGGCGTCGTTGCCGGGCGCACGGGTGAGGATGGTCTGGATTTTCTCGCCCGCCAGTTCGGCGAACTTCACCTGCTGTGCTGAGAGGCTCGCCAATCGTCTCTTTTGCTCCGAAGTGGCGCTTGCTTCCACACGATCGTAAAACGGTTCGCCGAGTTCGCTCGTGAGCTCACGGTAGATTTCGCCCGGGTCGCGCCCCATGCGCGCGGTAATCTCCGCCGACAGCAAAGCCGGGACGATACCGTCCTTGTCAGTGGTCCAGACACTGCCATCGAAACGGCCAAACGATGCGCCCGCACTTTCCTCTCCGCCAAATCCCAGGGAGCGGTCGAGCAAGCCCTCAACAAACCACTTGAAACCCACCGGTACCTCGTAAAGCTTGCGGCCGAGCTTGGCCGTAACGCGATCGATCATCGCACTGCTGACGACCGTCTTGCCCACAGCTGCCTGAACGCTCCACTGCTTCCGGTTCTGGAACAAGTAGAAAATAGCGACCGACAGATAATGGTTAGGCGCGAGCAGTCCGCTGCTTCGGGTGACGATGCCATGCCGGTCGTGGTCGGTGTCGCAGGCAAAGGCGATGTCGAAGCGGTCCTTCAGAGCAATCAAGCTCTCCATGGCATAGGGCGAGGACGGATCCATGCGGATCCGGCCATCCCAATCCACGGTCATGAACCGAAAGGTCGGATCGACGACCTGGTTCACCACCGTGAGATTCAGATCATAGCGCTCCGCAATCGGGCCCCAATAGTGCACGCCCGCGCCGCCGAGCGGATCCACACCCAACCGGAGCTTCGAGCCGCGGATTACCTCCATATCGAGCACCTGGGCGAGATCGTTGACGTAAGCGTTAAGAAAATCATGCCGGTGCGTGGTTGCGGCGCGCAGCGCCTTGCCGAAAGCCATTTTCTCTACGCCCTGCAGACCACTCTCCAGAAATGTATTGGCCCGCGCTTCGATCCATCCTGTGACGTCCTGATCCGCCGGTCCGCCGTTTGGCGGGTTGTATTTGAAGCCGCCATTTTCGGGCGGATTGTGCGACGGGGTGATGACAATGCCGTCGGCAAGCCCTGCGTCTCGGCCGCGGTTGTAGGTGAGTATGGCGTGCGAGATGACCGGCGTCGGCGTGTATTCGTCCTTAGCCGCGAGCAGCACTTGCACGCTGTTGGCCGCCAGCACTTCGAGTGCACTGGCATAGGCCGGGACCGAAAGAGCATGCGTGTCAATGCCGAGGAACAACGGGCCGTCGATATGCTGCTGCTTGCGGTAATCGCAAATCGCCTGACTGATGGCCAGCACGTGCCACTCGTTGAACGTCCCCGCGAGCGCGGAGCCACGATGGCCCGAGGTGCCAAACGCAACTCGCTGCTCAGGCACTGAGTAATCGGGCACCTCGGCGTAATAGGCCGTGATGAGCCGGGGCACGTCCACCAGCATTGCCGCCGTGGCGGGCTTGCCTGCCAGAGGGCTGATGTTTACCGGCGCCGGTTGTGGATGATTCATCTCTATCCTCAAGGCGATAAGGGTGGCAGCCACTGTTCATGACCGTGCTCGTGCAACGCGACCATTGTGGCTTACTGACCGGTGCGAGTGCTCATTGTGTCATGCACCGTGGGTGAGCTGACGCAAGGCCGCCGTGCACTTCTCGACATGGTAAGAGCGCGAGATCTTGATCGATCCGGAACAGTTCTGAAACCGAAGGCATAAGCGTCAGCGAGATCTCTGCAGAAGCCCTAACCCCTTGACTCGAATGGGTTGCGACCGGAGAAGTGCTGGCCACGATCACGGTCCTCGTGGCAAGGTAGACTCGATGGTCTCGCAAAGCGTTTCCTCGTGGGGAAACCTGATTCGCTCGTCATACGTCCTGTATGGGCTGCGAAGCCGCTACGATGGGTTTCCAGCCATTCCCGTCGGTTCCACCATCCTGCCCCACGGCAACGGCCGCAGTTACGGCGACAGCTGTCTCAACCCGGGCGGGGCGCTGCTGTTGACTCGATCCCTGGATCGCTTCATCGCCTTCGATCGCGACGCGGGTGTCATTACTTGCGAAGCAGGCGTTCTGCTGGCAGACATCCTGCGGTTGACGGTCCCTTCCGGTTGGTTTCTTGCGGTTGTACCGGGGACATCGGCTGTCACGGTCGGGGGGGCTATCGCGAATGACGTGCACGGCAAGAATCATCACCGGGCCGGGACCTTTGGACGCCACGTCAGACAGTTCGAGCTGCTGCGCTCGGATGGTCGGCGGCTGACGTGCTCGCCGGAGACAAACGCGGATTGGTTCGGGGCGACCATTGGAGGACTCGGGTTAACGGGCCTCATCACCTACGCGCAATTGCAATTGCGACGCATCCCGGGCGCGGGGATGGGTCTCGAGGTCATCAGGTTCGCAAATCTCGACGAATTCTTCCGCCTCAGTGAGGTCTCCGACCAGGACTTCGAGTACACCGTCGCGTGGGTAGACTGCCTCTCTCGCGGAAAAAGTCTGGGCCGGGGATTATTCGAGCGGGCGAATCATTCGGCAAGTCCGATGAAGCACCCAAAGCTGCGCATGCGGCACGTGGCCGTGCCGTTCACGGCCCCCTTCTCACTCGTCAACACTGCGACGCTGCGGCTCTTCAACTTCTTGTACTATCATCGACCCGGCGCCACGGGGCGCCGGCGTGAGTCCTTTCAGAGCTTCTTCTTTCCGCTGGACAGCGTCGCTAACTGGAATCGGCTGTACGGTCCACGTGGCTTCTATCAGTATCAATGTGTCATACCCGGGCAGTCAGGGCCGCAGATGACGGCGCGGCTCCTCGAGAAGATTGCACGTAGCGGCCAGGGCTCGTTTCTCGCCGTGCTGAAACAGTTCGGGAGCCTGACCTCACCTGGCATGCTGTCTTTTCCGAGGTGCGGTGTGACTCTGGCGCTTGATTTTCCCAATAGGGGAGCTCGGATCGAGCGCTTGTTCAGAGAGCTGGATGAGATCGTCGCCGTGGCCGGCGGTCGGCTGTATCCGGCGAAGGATGCCCGGATGCCGGGTGAGCTCTTCCGCGACACCTATCTGCGTTGGGGCGAGTTCGAGCGCTACGTCGATCCGATTTTCTCCTCGGGTTTCTGGCGGCGGGTGACCCAGGGCGAAGTCGTGCGGAACGGCGGGGCACCGGCGGCGGAGCGCGCGTGAGCCGTACGCTCATCATCGGTGCCACCTCCGCGATCGCTGAGGCGACCCAACGTTTGCTGGCGGCTCGGGGCGATGCGCTCTATCTGGTCGGGCGTAACGAACAAATGCTCGCGGAGATCGCCGCGGACCTCACTGTGCGCGGCTGTCCGCGTATCGCCGCCGAGGCACTCGATGCCAACGATTTGTCCGGACATGAGGCTATGCTCGAGCGGGCCGAAGGTTTTCTCGGCGCTATCGACATCGCCCTGATTGCCTACGGAACCCTACCCGATCAGAAGCGCTGCGAGAGCTCGGTGGAGTTGACGGTGCGCGAGCTGCACACGAACGCGATCTCAGTCGTTGCCCTGCTCACGCGCCTTGCGAATCGCATGGAGCAGCGGCGTGCCGGCACCATCGCGGTCATCTCATCCGTGGCTGGAGATCGCGGTCGCGGCAGCAACTATGTCTATGGGAGCGCCAAGGCGCTGGTTACGATTTTCCTTTCCGGGTTGCGCCAACGATTGCGCCCTTGCGGCGTTGCGGTGCTCACGATCAAACCCGGCTTTGTGGATACGCCGATGACTGCGGCCTTTCGCAAGGGAGTGCTATGGGCGAAGCCCGACCGCATCGCACACAGCATCGTTCGCGCCCTCGAAGGCAGACGTACTACGGTATACCTGCCGTGGTTCTGGCGGCCGATCATGTTCGTCATACGGGCTCTCCCTGAGAGCCTCTTCCTGCGCCTGCCGCTTTAGGGCGATGCAGGCCAAATGCCCACCACGGAGTCCTCGCCCATCATGCCCCCTTGCCTCATAGCTCCACCGGAAAGCGAGGCCCTCGGACGCGCCATCGCGCAGGCGGCGAATTGGGAGTGGGCGGCCATCGAGGAGCGGCGCTTCGCCGGCGGCGAATTCAGCCTGCGTCCCCTGGTCACAATCGAGAATCGGGATGTGTGCGTCGTGCAAACGCTCGCGCCGACGGCGGAGGCGCCGATAGCGGCTCGTTTGGTGCGTCTGCTGTTTTTGCTCGGCGCCCTGCGCGATGCGGGTGCGCGTGCGCGGATAGCTGTCATCCCTTATCTTGCCTATGCTCGCCAGGAGAGACGCACCGAAACGTGTGAGCCGGTGCACACGCGCTATGTGGCCGAGCTGCTGGAGGCGGCCGGAATGACTCATCTGGTTGCACTCGATGTGCATGATCTTGCCGCGCTCGATAATTCGTTTCGCGTACCGGTCGATCACCTGACGGCACGGCCGCTTTTTGTCGATTGGCTTGCCGAGCAGCAGCTCAGCGATCCGCTTGCGGTCGCCGCACCGGACATCGGGGGCATCAAACGGGCGCAGTTGTTTCGTGAACACCTTGAAAAGCGGCTCGGCCGGGCAATCGAGCTCCTGTTCATGGAGAAGCGTCGGGCCGCGGGGCACCTCTCCGGGCACCAGATCGTGGGTCACGCCGCGGGGCGACACGTGCTCCTGATCGATGATCTGTGCGCGACGGGCGAGACGCTTCTGAGGGCGGCGGCGGCGTTTCACGATGCCGGTGCCTTGCGGGTCTGGGCCGCCATCACGCATGTAGCGAGTACCGAGGGCCTGCATGCCCTCTGTGCGAACCCACATCTCAGCCAGGTTGTAGTGACCGACAGTGCGCTGACACCGGAAGCGCCGCTCCAGGGTTCGGCGCGTGGCAAACTCTATGTCCGCCCCTGCGCCTCTGTGTTCGGTTCATGCCTGGTTCAGCTGGCATCCCGATAGCCAGCCGTTCCCCCCGCTCCTTTTGACCTGTTAACTTGCCAGCGGTCTATCCGGTGGCTATTCGGGTAGAATTCGTCTACTGCACGGCCCATTGGATGGGACTGCGTGGGGGAAAATGCGCGTGCCAGGAAAAAGATCAGCTGTGGCGATCGCCGCCGGTGCGATCTTCAGCGTTCAGGCCCAGGCGGCACTGCCTGCCCAGGCTTGTCATAACGCCGAGCTTCGCATTCCGCGGACGGCCCCGGGCTCGATCGGGGGTCGGGAGTTCGCACGCCAGGTCGGGGACCTTGAGGGGTCCGCCCGCGATGCCGAAGTTCGCAGCGAGTTACTCGCCGGCAATCTGCCCGAACACCTGCGGCACCTGGCGCCCGTCACCCTGGCGGGTCGCGGCCGGGACGGTGCTCCGCTGACAGTGACTTTTTGCGTCATGCCGGACTACCTCGCGGTCGGTTCTGATCGTGATTCATTGATCGTGCCCATGGGCCTGCCCACAGCGCTGTACGTTGCCACGGAGTTTGATTCCGTGCTGCCGACCGCGCGCCTGGTCGACGCGATTTACGAGGCCGCCGACCTCAAGCTCGCCCCGCAACCGTTGCCAGCGAGCGATGAGATGCGAAGCACCGCATACCTGGTAAGACACGATACGCTGATCGCGGAACAGCGGGCCTTGCGAGCTGCACCGGAGGATGTACTCACCGCCGGTCACAAGAAAGATCTTGTACTCTCTGATCGGCTCCTGAGCATACCAGGGCGGGTCGCGATCTACGGATGGCATTGGGCCGCGCACCACCCGATCCAACCCCTGAGCACGGTGCACGGTGCCCAGTACGCCGACTACAGCCACGGTGTGCGGCTCGTGAGCCGCATCATCTATGTAAACGGTGCTGCGCGCGAATTCTTTGACGCCCTGAGAGATCCCGCCGTGACTTTTTTACTGGGTGGGGACGGTGCCCGCATCGGTCGCCAGCTTCAGGGCGATTTAGTGAGTGTGCTGCAGCAGCGAAACCCCAAGTGATAGTTGGCGTGGCTGTTGGACGCCAACACACGTGTACCGTGCCAGAATGGCGCGCGCCACCTGCACCAATCCTCATGGGCACGATAGGTATCGAAGATGAACCAGCTGCCCTTCATTTCCGTGTAGCCAAGCGTCTTGCTGCCCCGGCTCGACATCTGATCCGGTGCGATCGGCAGGTTCATATGCTCGGCCGCATTGCCATTGAGGTCGAATACAGCGAGCGGGCTGTGACAGGCCGGGAATGATCCCGCAGGGTAGGTGTTGGATCCGCATTGGGGCCAGCTTCCGCCGTTGCAATCTGCGCTCTTTGTGCTGCCCGTTGCGCAAATGCCTCGCTGGTAGGTGGATCCGTAGCTCCAACGCTGCGATGGCGCATATTGACGGTTGTGAGCCAGTCGCATGTTGCGTATCGCAACCTCGGGATCCACGCCCTTTGCCAGCTCGAAGGGATAATCGGGCGGTTCCAGTCGCCCATCGCATGCGCCCTCCCATTCATGCGCATCACACAGCCGCTTACCCTCGGCCTCACACAGCTCAGCGGCTTCCTTGGCCTTCACCCAGACGACTGGGTATTCACACGGAATATCCGGAAACTCAAATTGATCAATACAGGCCGTGCTGCTCTCGGGACTTTCGTGTGAGGGGTCGAAGAGGGGTGCCATGAATTTCGCACCGCAGATGCGCTCGAAAGTCGGGTTTGCATAGGTGGCACCGCTTTCCTGCACTCGCGCGCGGCACTGATCCGGCGTCATGGGATGACGCGTGATCGCGGGGTTGCCCTGCCCTATGACCCGAGATCCAGCGAAGATGGAGCGGATCTTGCTCATCTGCGCATCAGTAAGTCCATGCACCTGCTGGAGCTCGTGGAACAGCCGTTGATTCTGCTCGGCGAGTGAGGTCTGCGCTTGTGCGAGAGCGCTCCACAGCAGGCTGTGAAGCATGAGGGCTGCCAAAGTCCGTCGCCACATCATGGTGAGCCCCTACGAGTCAGGTAAAAGAAGTCCCGATCATCCGGGAAGCTGAGAAATCTGGGCGCGAGCTCGCCCTTCGACTGTTGGTCGAGAACCGCCATCCCCTCGATAAGATGTTCGACCACGCGCTCTTCCCGGCGCACCACATAGAGCGCGAGATAAGTATGTTCCAGCGCGTTCATGTCGAGCTGCATCGCGTACCGACATGCGTACGCCTGAAAAACGCGCGCCATTGCGGAAGGCGTGGCGTCTGAAAAGTACCCGTATATCAGAAACCGGTGCCCGTGGGCTTCCTGCAGACAGAGCCCCGCCCGCACGGTGCGCAAGTCCTCATTCGCCGATCCGGACCAATTCCCTTCGCCCCAGCGATTCACCCAGGCGCCGGGGCTGCTCTTTTGTTGGGACGCCTCGTACTCGATTAGCGGCACGCCGTTCTGGCGAGCGTCGCGAATCCCCGAGACAAGCGCGCCATCCTGCGACGCCCACGTTTGCAACTGCACCTCACCCGTCGGGGTTGTCCAGACCGTGGCTAGCCCCGGCTGGAGTGTGCTGAAAACGACGCCCTCCTCGACAAACCCGTAGTGGCTACCGTGATTGCGCTCGGCGAAGGGTCCGTAACGAAACGCACCATGGTCGCGCTTGAAGCCACCCGCAAAAGTGGCCACGGTACGCGCGGCCAGTGGAGGACTCACCATGCCCGTCCGCGCGAGCGGCGCGGCCGTATCGATGCCGTCCGGACCGGGGAGGCGCGGATCTTGCGCCGCGGGCGGGGGTCGCGGCGACCATCCGAGTCTTGGATGCTCAGTCCCGAGTTCATAGTGCAGATCGAAACGCTCGAGCTCGAAGGCGACGAGATACACGAGCGCCGCCGCCTCCACCGAACCCAAGTCACTGACGCTCGTATTGCGGTCATGCAAAATCGTCGGCGCGATTGCACCCGGTGTCATGACGCTCACGAACACGTCCGCCAGATCGCGGACGGCATACCATTCGCCCTCCACCATCGACTGGGTCTGTCCATCGATCTCAACGCCAAGGTTCGGCGGCACGATGGCAAAAGATGTTCGCGCCGCATCGCGCACAGCCGGCGCGGGAGCCTCGTTGGGGGCTGCCACGGAGCGCGCGTTGCTCTGCGACGCTGCTTGTTCGAGAAATCTATCCCGATACACTTCTTTCTTGACCAGCGAGACGAACTTCTCGCCCCCCCAAACATGAGAGCGGAGGAAATCGGTCACCTTCTCGAGTTTAGTCGCTCGGCCCACGACTTGATTTCGCAGATATAACCGTCCGTCACATAGCGGCACATAGGGCAGCCCAGACTTGCGCGCCTCCTCAAACGTACCGGAGGCACTGCCGCGCGAGAACTTCAGCTGGCAGGGGTTCGATGGGCCGTCGATTTCGAGGCGCAGTGACCCCTCGGGATCCACTGACAAGCTGAGCGACTTCTGCGAATCGGCATTTTCCAGATGAAAGCTCTGATGATCGCCACTCGCCGGCCAGTCAAGCGTGAGTACGAACCAACTGTTGATGTGCGGATTCAAATTCGTGAGACTCGCCGACCCTGTCTCGTCTGCCCCGCGTCGAATCTGCGCGCGCACCACGGTTCGATCCGGCTGCAGGTCCACAATCGTGATGGGTGCATCGCCTGCGGACGCCGCGAAGATTGACCAACCTGCCGCCAGTGACACTGCGAGCGCTAGCATCCGTCGCTTCAAGTACGCGGTTCGGCCGATGCCTAGACCGCGAGCCACGCGAAGACTCCCATCAGCGCGACTAAAACCCGGCTAACAGGGTCGCGGATCGCGAACACGACCGGGTCATCCGAGAGCTTCCCGCGGTTTGCCACGAGCCAGAGATGACTGATCCAGTATGCGAGCAGAACTCCGGTTACACCGATAAAGAGCGGCCGGTCATAGAGAACGCGCGCGGGGTGCTCGGTCGTCAGGTACATGGCGAGCACCCAGACCGCGAGGTATCCGCTCCCGATCCCAAACATGGCCACTAACGGCAGATCGACCCCCAGGTAGCCGCGCGCGTGCGCGCAGGGACCGTCGCGCTCGCGATTTTGCGCCAACTCTGCGTATCGTTTTACCAGAGCCAGGCTGTAGAACAGGCACACGCAAAAAGCGATGAGCCACGCTGAAGGACGGATCGCAACTGCCACGCCACCGGCTGCCACGCGTGCCGCATACCCTGCGCCGAGCACGATGGCATCCAGGACCGCTACGTGCTTTAGGCGCCAGGAATAGGCCAACATCAGCGCGAGATATGCCGCGAGCACCCCGCAGAAGGCGACACCGAGCGTCGCGGCGGCGAGGACGGCACCCGTCCACGCCAGCACCATCAAGACCACGCCTGCACCACGCGAAAGAGTTCCCGCGGCTAGTGGACGCTTGGATTTGGTTGAGTGCACGCGATCGGCTGCGAGATCCCACAGATCATTCAACACGTACTGCCCCGAGGCGCATAAACTGAAGGCAACGAAAGCTGCCGCAACGCGTGCCAGGGAGGGCACGTCATGGAGCTGGTGGGCTGCCGCAAGTGGAACGATGACGAGGACGTTCTTAAGCCAATGGTGGGGGCGCAGCTCAACGACCCACGGCGGTATATGAGATCTGCTTAGGCTTGAGGAAGGTGCAAGTAGTTCCGACACCGGCGACATCCCCATCAGGAGAATGACCTTAGCAACCTGAGAATAGCCAGGGTCGCAGGGTCATGGGAACTCGACTCAATTATAGTCCATTGCCGGCGCTGCCCGCTCATCCCGGGCGGCACTTTTCGCGCTTTCGAGATCGAGATGCGGAACGGTATGGCCCCCGGTCGGCATGTTGCGGGGCGACGATCTGCTCGATGTCGCGTCGCGCGCGAACGCTGCTCCACCCGTCACCGACCAGCTACCAACCGTTCTTCTTCAAACGCCACACGCTCGTGTCCCGACGCCGCCAGCAGCGCCGTCAGTCCGCTGGCCGCATAAAGCATGGCGATTACGATGAACTGATAAATGGCGGTATATACCGGGTCGCTTCCGGCCAGCAGCATTCCCGCCGCGAACCCCGGAATCCATACGATCCCTAGCGAGCGCAGCGAGTTCAGGCTCGGGATCAGCGCCGCGCTGGTCGAGTTTTTCGCGTAAGGCAGTGCCGCCTCCGACGAGCTCGCGCCCAATGCCAGCGCAGCTTCCACGCGCCCGGCATTCAGCTTCAGATCGCTGGCGAAACGCTCCAGCACCTGCGAGCAGGTATTCATTGAGGCGGCAACGATCATCGATCCCAGCGGCACAAGCGCCGTCGACTTGTAGGCGATCACGTGCGTCAGCACCATGGTGACGATCACCACTGTCGATCCGCTCCCAATAGCCCGCAAACACAGCCAGTACGAATGCGGCACGGACTGCACCTTGCGCTGCGCCATCCATGCGGCAGTGGCGCACATCGCCGCCAGTGCCGGAATGCTCCACCAGGCCGCGCCTTTCAGCAGCCACACCAGCACCAGGCCGATGACCAACATCTGCAGCAGCCCGCGCACAAGGGCTACGACGGTCTCGCGTCCCAGTTCGAGCTTGCGCAGATGTCCCAGCCAAGCCACGGCCAGCGCCAGCGCGCACACCACTATCGCCTGGGCCAGTCCCAGTGCCACTTGCGAATGCACCCACTGATCAAACATTTGGGTCTCCAGGTGCGTTTTTTTCCGCCTCATCGCGCAGCACGCCACCCTGCATCAGTACAGTGCGCTGGGCCAGCCGCGCCGCCTGCACCGCGTCGTGAGTCACGATGAGGCATGCGCCCGCCATCTGCGCCATCGCGGCCCGCAGAGCCTCCTCCACCACCAGTTTCGCGGCCTCGTCCAGCGCCGAAGTAGGCTCATCCAGCAGCAGCACCTGCGGACGATTCGCGAGCGTCCGGGCCAGCGATATCCGCTGTGCCTCGCCACCGGAGAGGGCGGCCACGTCGCGCTTCGCGTACCCCGCAAGGCCGACCGTGCGCAACAGCTCCTCCACCTCACCCGCCTGCAGCGCAACACCACGCAGCGCCGGCCCATAGCCCACGTTCTGCGCCACCGTTCCCGGAAACAGGTTCGCCTGCTGCATCACCATGCCTACACGTCGCCGCACCTCGTGCACATCCAGCACGGCGGTATCGGCGTCGGCGAGCAGCACACGGCCTGCGCTCGGAGCGTCCAGGCGGTTCAGCAGGCGCAGCAGGCTCGACTTTCCCGACCCGCTCGGCCCGGTGATCGCCACCACCTCCCCTGCTGCCAGGGCAAAGCTGGCATCGCGCACAATGGTCTTGCCGCCGGCTTCGCGCCGGAGTCCTTCCGCTCGAAGCAGAACCTTACTACCCGCCATGGGGTTGTCCTTCAAAAGCATCGTATGCGTGAGGAGTCTACCCGCCAGTGCCCTCACCGTCGTAGCGAGCGCAGGCGATTCACGGCGTACGGTGCGCGTGCCCGGGATGCCTCGGATGAGTGTTGCAAACGAAATGTGGCCCCTCGGAGTCGCAATACGCCGTTTACGAGCCGTGCCTAACCTCAATTCCGTCCAAGGCTTAACGGATTATCCGGAGTCCCCTGTGAAGGCATCGAGTGCTGCGTGGCCGAGGATGCGCAGCAATCACGACTCCCACTCTCATAATTCGGAGAAGGATAGTGAAAGCGCTTGTTTGGGCTGGGCACTGCAATGGATTGGTTCATGCTTTAAGAGACCGACTCGCCTGGCGGCCAGCGCTTGTCATGGTCAGCGGCGGATTCTTGGGCGCACTGCCGCCGCAGGTGGGGCGGGCAGATCCGCCCGCATTTCACCATGCTCCCCTCTCGGCCGCGGGCCTCGAGAACCCCTACCGCGGTCAGGCGCTGGCGGCACAAGCGGGGGGCGAACTGTATGCAATCCACTGCGCCGCGTGTCATGGGCCCAGCGCGGAAGGGACCGGCAACATCCCGGCGCTGGCACACGGGCCAGTGCAGAACGCGGCGGACGGCGAGGTTTTTTGGTTTATCACCAAAGGATCCATCAGCGGCGCGATGCCGTCATGGGCCTCGCTACCCGAACAACAGCGCTGGCAGCTCGTCACCTATCTGAAGACGCTGGTCAGTACACCCGTCGTGGCGCCGGCGCCCGCTGCCGCACTCACGACACCGATTTCCGCGCCCTCTCCGCCCGCACCGTTCACTGATTTCCGGTTCGAGGTACCAGGCGCGGTGCACGAGATCGCGGTGAGCGATCTGCCGGCGCCGTTTGCGACGAGCTCAGCCGGCAACGGACCGACCATCGTCGCTCGCCCGGCCGACGCGTGGCCGAAGGCTCCCAACGGCTTCAAGGTCGGGCTCTACGCGGACGGTCTCGCGACACCGCGCGTCATACGTGTCGCACCGAATGGCGATGTCTTTGTCGCGGAAAGCGGCGGCGGGCGGATCCGCGCCTTCCGGGGGCTGACCGTCGGGGGCAAGCCCGAGCGCTCCGAGGTGTTCGCGGGAAATCTCAACAAGCCATACGGCATTGCCTTCTATCCCCCCGGCCCCGATCCGAAGTGGATCTACGTGGGGGATACCGATTCGGTCATGCGCTTTCCGTACCGCAACGGTGACCTTAAGGCAACTGGCGTCGCTGCACACGTCGTCGACCTTCCGCACGGTAGCGGACACTGGACGCGGGACGTCGTCTTTTCTGCCGACGGTAAGACCTTGTTCGTTGCGGTAGGCTCAGGATCGAACGTCGATGATCCTGACTCGACTCCGGCGGAAAAGTATCGCGCCGATATCCTGGCCTTCGACCCCGACGGCTCGCATATGCGCATTTACGCGTCCGGAATCCGAAACCCATCGGGCCTGGCTGTTGATCCGCCCACCGGGCGATTGTGGGCCACTGTCAATGAACGCGACGGCCTCGGCGACAATCTCGTGCCTGATTACATCACCTCGGTCCGCGCGGGTGGCTTTTACGGCTGGCCTTGGTGGTACATGGGTCCGCACCAGGACCCGCGTCATCTCGGCAAGCGCCCAGAGCTCCGGGAGCGTGTCATCACGCCCGACGTGTTGCTCCAGCCGCACAATGCCTCTCTGCAGATCGCGTTCTACCGGGGCCAGCAGTTCCCCGATGAATACCGGGGAGACATCTTCGCCTCCGAACATGGCTCCTGGAACAAGTCCGTTCGCACCGGCTACGAGGTTATCCGCGTGCCGCTGCACCAGACCGGGAAGGCCAGCGGAGAATACGAGGACTTCCTGACCGGCTTCGTGCTCGCGAACGGTCAGGTCTGGGGCCGTCCGGTAGGCGTTACCACCGCACCCGATGGCTCATTGCTCGTGACCGACGACGGCTCGAACTCGATCTGGCGGATCAGCTACGTCGGCGAGTAGCCGCCGGCCGATTGCGCCACGCTACCGCCGGCGACAGCGCGCGCTATAAATACCTGTGCCGAAATTCCCTAGGTGAGACCCCTAAAATAGCCACGCCAGCCCGCCGTAAAACCCACGCGGCGGTCCGTACTGCGGCGCAAAGACACCTATGCCGGTGCCGTTGCGGATCTGGTAGACCTTGTCGGCCACGTTGACCACATCGAAACGTACCCGTAGCGCATTCGAGCCGGCGAGCCGGAACTCATGATTCGCACCCAGATTGACCTGGGCATAGCTGGGAAGATGAGCGCCGTTCGGGACGACGTCGGCACCGTCCGGAAGGATCAGATCAGAGCGCAAGCCGGTGCCAAACAACATGTCCGCACTGAAGCGTGTTCCGAGCCACACGTACGAGACGCCGCCCGAGGCCGCCACCCGCCCTTCGTGATCGAGATGGATATAGTTGCCGACCGAGTAGTCGAGCTTGGACTGGCTGAAGTTGAACTGTGCCGACTCGATGTCCTTGCCGTGGGCGGCCTGGAAAGACAGATTCCCATAGGCGGAAAAGTTGCTCACCGAGTAGTTGGCGGTGAACTCCACGCCGCCGATGAGGCCGTAGCGATAATTGAACGGCGTGAGAATGATCGGCGCGCCGAACTGCCCTTCATCGATCAGATGCTGCGCCTGCTCGTAGTAGGCGTCGACCCCCAGTGTCAGAGTGTTGTTCAGGAGCTTCTGCAGTACGCCCAGGTCGTAGTAATTGGCCTTCGCACCGAAGGGGGGGGTATCCAGCGTGACCGAGCCCGGTGGCAGCGCCGTCGTGCCGACGAACTGCAGTACGCTCGTGCTGCCGATCAGCTCGAATGGCGGCGGAGTGTAATAACGCGAGTAACCGCCGTGCACGGTCGTCCCGTACTGGAGTTGCCAGACGAAGTTGATACGCGGGCTCAGCTGACTGCCGCTGGAATAGGCACTGTAGTGATCGAAGCGCAGGCCGTAGTTGATAGTGAGCGGTGACAGGGGCTGCCACTCGTCCTGCAGATATACGCTCTCGATCTCCTGTGCCTGCGTACCGTTGTTGATGACGGTCTGCGGAATGTTGCTGGTCTGCGTGCCGGCGGCATTGATGGGCAGTACCTGCGAGGTCGTGTCGCTCTTGGAACTGTCGTGCTGAAAATACGTCCCGGCACGCAACGTATGAAAGGCGTTCATCTTGTAGGCGGCATCGGTTTGCCAGCCAATAGCGGTGTCACTCTTGTACGCGTCCTGGGCGATGCCGTTGTAGAGC
Source organism: Steroidobacteraceae bacterium (assembly GCA_036008385.1). Taxonomy (GTDB): domain Bacteria; phylum Pseudomonadota; class Gammaproteobacteria; order Steroidobacterales; family Steroidobacteraceae; genus 13-2-20CM-66-19. The sequence continues at coordinate 99,121 of DASYNX010000013.1, read as the reverse complement.
AGATCGCCCGTCCAGTCGGGCGTGAAGTGCAGCGTGGTATAGCGCGCGGACAGGGAGGTCTGCCAGTTGAGCGCACCCTGGGAGTGCTGCCAGCTCACGACTGCGTACTGCGCCGCCTCGTGTTGGGTCTCGCTTAGATAATCGCTGAGAAACTGGGTGGTGCCTTCGACGTCCAGGCCCAGAGTCGGCTGCAGCCCGCGCTGATTCGGAATCTGGTACGCGCCGTCAGCGGTGCCGAGGATCAGCGACAGGCGGTTGCTCGGATCGAGAATGTAGTCAAAATAGCCGAAGCCGTGCACCTGTCTCGTGAAGTCGTGCAGCGGATTGGAGCTGCCGTCGGGTGATTCGATCCCCAGGTCGTTTTCCTTGTAGTCGCCAGTCATGTAGTAGCTGAAATTGCCGGAGCTGCCGCCGTATTCGGCCGCCGGCTGGAAGGTTCCGTGGCTGCCGCCATATACAGACGCCTCGCCGCCCGGCTGCAGCAGGCCGGAGTTGGTCGTGATGTCGATGATCCCAGCGGTGCGCAGGCCGTATTCCGCCGGGAGCGCGCCCGTGATAAGGCTCAGGGACGAAGCCAGCCGCGGGCTCAGCGTCTGGCTGAAGACACTGATGCCCTCGGGCAGGATGACGCCGTTGATCCGATATTGCAGGTCGTTGTGGTCAGCGCGCACGTGCAGCTGCCCGAAAGAGTCCTGGACCACACTTGGCAACTGCAACAGGACCTGGTTGAGCTGTGTGTTCTCACCCTGGGGCATGGCGGAAATCGCGGCGCTGTCGATCGTGTAGGTCGACGCGCCGGTCTGCGTCTCGATCTCCGCACGCGCCTCGTTGAGCCGCCTCGCCGTGACGACCACTGTCGCCACGCTGCCGCCCGTGCCGGACGCGGCAGCGTCGCTGCTCCCGCCGGCCGCAGAGTCGGCTGCGCCAGCGGCACTGGCAGTGCCGCCAGCGGAGGAATTGGCCTCACCGTCCGCCGCGTGGACCATCGGGGCGGACAGAACTGCGACGAAAAGAAACAGGACTGCGCCGACCACGCCACGCGTGGCGGCCGGGTATCCGGAATTGACCATGAACTGCTCCGCAAGAACTGAAACGTCGGGCAGCGCCCGCCTGGCGCGGGGCTGCATCCTCCAGGATCGAAAGCGTCAGTTCAGACTTGCGGGGGGCCGCGGCTGCGGGGTGTCGGAGTGTCAGCGCCGACGATTGCGTAGCGGGGATCGAGAGTCGGGGTAAGCGCGGCCGGACAGGCGGCCAAGACAATCGCGGAGGCGGTCGCCGGGTTTGCAACCTGCGAGAACGCCAGACAGGTCGGGCAGGTTGTCTTCTCGAGCGGCGGGTTATCTCGATCGAGCGTTGCGCCGTACGTGGGCGTGCCGTGACTGAGATGACTCAGCTCATGCAAAACCGCCCCGTGCTGCGCAACCAGCAGCAGCAGCGATAGAACCCACGAAAGAGACCGTCGATGCATTTTCGCGACAATCGACCGTACGACCATCTTGCAGTCTAGCCCCCGAAGGGGGCAATTGCCTAGTGGACCAGTACGCAATAGTCGATCGGAGCGCCGCGCAACTCGGTGTTCGAACATCGGCGGGGAACGACTTGATCGCACATCATGCGGTTCGGCGCATGCGCGATTCGCAGTCACCGATTCACTTCGGAGGGCAAGACGCGCTCCCAAGCTCAACATGTTGCAAGTCAGGCAGATCCCCGGTGGGAAATTCCTGCTGTCCGCCGCCGGTTGGCTGCACGCAGTCGTAGCTCAGAAGGTAGGCCATCACGGCGGCGTATTCATCCGGCTTAAGCGAGCCCGGTGCCGTCAGAGGCATGGTTTGAACGACTACCGTGCGCAACTGTGAACCGTTGAGGTGTGAGCGCCCAAAACCGGGGCCTGTCAATGCGGGGGCTGAGACACCCTGCAAACTGGCGCCATGACAAACGGCGCATTCCTTGGCGTAGATCTCGCCACCCTGCGCGACCTGCTGTTTCGTGTAGGGCGCCGAGCCGGTGGATCTTTCAGCGGGCCCTTCGGACTCACTGCCAGGGCCCATCGACGCCTTGGCCAGCGCGACCTGGCCGGCGCTGCTGTTGACGACCGGGGCGGCATTCCCAATGGTGTAGGCCATTACGCGGCTGCCCTCAGTAGCAGGCAGATTGGGTGTCTGCTGGTTGCCCGCTTCGCCAACGACGACGGCGAGGTACTCGATGCCGTTGACGCTGTACGCAGAGAGTGGCGCGACGATCGAAGAGCCGGTGGCGCTCTTCCAATACTGGTGGCCCGTCGCCGCATCGAAGGCGTAGAGATTACCGCCAACGTCGCTGCTGAAGGCGAGCCCGGTGGATGTGACGAGAACGCCGCCCTCGGCGGGATACGGCAGGGCATTGCGCCAGCGCAGCTTGCCGGTGTCGACGTCGACGGCGCTCAGAACACCGGTTGCATTCTGGCGCCTGGGGAGCGCCCCGCCCTCGTAAGGCTGGCCAGGGATGTATTGCGGCGTAGCGTCGCTGGCGATCTTGAAGATCCCGCACTCCTCGGTGCTCGGCACCAGAAACAGGTTAGTGTCGGGATCGTAAGCCCCGCCATTCCATTCAATGCCGCCGCCGTGATTCGGGCAGACCTCATCTCCCTGCGTCGTGGGCACCGTGTCGAGGCCTTTCTGCCTGCTCACCGCCAGCCGATGCACGACTTTTCCGGTCTGGCGATCGAGGATGACGAAGTTGCCGGCTTTGTCGCCGATCGCAACCAGCCGGCGCGGTTGACCACTGACGCGACCATCGAACAGGACTGGAATCATCGCCGGATCTTCATCGTGGGTATCGTTCTGCACCAGCTGGTAGTACCACTTCATCTTCGGGTTCTTGCCGGAGATATCGAGTGCCACCAACGAGTTCGTATACAGGTTCCTGCCTTCCCGTCCCTTGAGGATCAGGTCCGGACCGGGATTACCCGGAGCCACGAACAAGGTGTCGGTATCCTGATCGATGGCCAGCCCACTCCACACGGCGCCGCCGCCGTGCTTCCAGGACTCGCCCGGCCAGGTCTCATGGCCGGGCTCACCCGGGCCCGGAATGCTGTGCCAATCCCACAACCGTTTGCCGTTCTGGATGCTGAAAGCACTGACGAGCCCAATCGTGCCGTTATCGCCGCCTCCGGTGCCGACAATGATCTGGTCCTTGTAGACGTAGGCCGCCATCGAATACCAGCTATTGCTCGTATCGCGACAGCCCTGCACATCCCACACCTTTTTGCCGGTTGCGGCGTCGAGAGCCAGAATCCTGCAGTCCTGGGTAGCGATGAAGACCTTGCCACTGGCCAGTCCGACGCCGCGGTTTACTGCGAACAGCAGCACGTACGCCGGATTGTAGGGCGCCTGCCACAACAGCTTGCCGGTAGTGGCGTCCAGCGCCAGCACACCACCATGGGGTGTGGAGACGTACATCCGGCCGTTCCAAATGATCGGCGCCGCCTCCTGTTCGCCGTCGTCAGCAAGATTGGTCACCCAGGCCTGACCCAGATCCCCGACGTTAGTCTTGTTGATTTGCGTGAGCGTCGCGTAGCGATTACCCGCGTAGGTGCGGGCGGGCAGGATCCAGTTGGAGTTATCGGCCGACGCACCCAACAGCGCCCGCGCGTCCGGACCGTTCGGGTCGGCAGCAGATAGAATCGGCAGTGCTGCGCAGGCGCACAGCACTCCAAGGCGCAGAAGACGTCGAGATCCGCCGCCAGATACGCGAAGGCGAGCGATTCTTTTCATGATAGCTCCCGTTGACGTCGCGTAAACCTACCTGCAACGCAGAAACATCCGACGCTTGGATACCGATGTCGCGCTGCGGCGTACGAATCGGAAACGCAGTCTTCTACTGATCTATCACTATTTATCGACTGTGCGCCTTCTGTTGCGCATGCGTCAACTGCAGGCACCCCGCATTTGAGCAGTGTAGGATGCAACACCAAATCCCGCGACAACACCAACTGCGGTATCCGTGAGCATCCTAAAGAAGCCGTCCGCGTGGGATCTTGTGTATTCGGTCGCGATGGCGCTCGCTTGCCTGATCTCGTATATGGCCACGACAAAGCTGGCGAATCCCGCAGTCGAAGGACATAGCGATCTGGTCGGTGGGATATGGGCAGCGGTTTCTACGGCGTTTGTGTTTCGCGACTCACGACAGCATAGCTTGTCCGCGGGAGCGGGACGCGTCATCGCAACCTCCGTGAGTTTCGCACTTTGTCTGCCCTACCTGTGGTTCCTCCCGGCGAATGCCGCGGGCATGGGCGTACTTCTGGTCGGGGGAACACTCGTGATGGTGTTGCTGGATCGTCGCGAGGACATTATTGCGACGGCCGTCACTACGATTGTCGTGATGGCCGTCGCGGTGTTGAGCCCCGCAGAGGCGTGGAAGCAACCGCTGCTCCGCCTTTTCGATACGGTAGTTGGTATCGTGATAGGCGTGGCCGGCAAGTGGATCGCCTCATTTGCGTTCTACGGCGCGAGGGGCGAACCGATTCGGTAACTATCCCGACGGCCGGAATGTCAACGGACTCGCTCGGTAGTTTGTGCACCTGCCGCCGCCCAGTAGAGCGAGGCGATTCCGCTAAGAGAGCGCTGCGCGTCTGTGCCGCTGCCAGTGCTCACAGCTGCGCCAACACTGGCTTGCTTCGGCGGGCTTCCGACTACCTCGCTATTAAAGAGCAGCACTTCGCACAGAGTGATCAGCAGCGCTGCACCGAGAGTGAGCCATCGGTAGGTTTTCACGAGTGCCTCCGCGATTTTGTCTACAGGTGGCAGCTTGCGCGGCGGAGCTTGCGCAAGCATTTCGCGGAACCGCGCGGACATTACAATGGCAACGGCGGCCTGGTCCGAGCGTCCGACTCTATCGATTGAGCGCTGAAAATCAGCGGCTCGAGGTCGGGGTGCCTAGCCAGGCGGATCCATCGTCTTGCTGGTCCGTGCGGTGGCGGAATCCTCCCAACCACCGCCGAGCGCACGGATCAGGTCGACGCTCGCGCGCAGCTGCAGGGTATCGAGATTGAGCGCGTCCAGCTGGGTCTGCAGGACGGCGGTCTGGGAGGTGACCACGGTCAGATAATCGGTCGCCCCCTTGACGTACAGCAGCATGGATAAGTCCAGGGTACGCTGCGCCGCATCAACCGCCGCCTTCTCCTGCAGAGCGGCATCGTGGTAGTGATTGAGGGTGGCGAGGCTGTCTTCGACCTGCTGAAACGCGCTGACGACGGTGCCGCGGTAATTGGCGGCCGAGGCGTCAAACTCGGCGCGCGCCTGGGCGACTTGCGCCCGGCGCAGGCCGCCGTCAAACACGCTCAGCAGGACGCTCGGTCCGATCGCCCAAAAAGCGCTCGGCGCGCTCAGCAGGTTCGAGAAACCGCCGCTCTGGAAGCCCCCCTGAGCGCCGAGTGTGAGCGCAGGAAAAAACGCCGCGCGCGCGACCCCGATGTTCGCATTGGCCGCAATCATGCGCCGCTGCGCGGCCGCGATATCCGGACGGCGCTCGAGCAAGGTGCTCGGGACGCCGGTGGGAACCTGCGGCAGGTTGATGGCGACGATCTCGGGCTTTATGGAAAAGGTGGAGGCCGACACGCCGAGCAGCGCCGCAATAGCGTGTTCCATCAGCGCGCGCTGCGCGAGGGTCTGAGCCGCCTGGGAGCGTGCCGTATCGAGCTGAGTCTGCGCCTGTGAGACGTCGAGGCCGGGTGCGATGCCGGCGTCGTGCCGCTGCCGGGTGAGACTGAGAGCGCGCGTGTAGGTCTTCACCGTCTCGTCGAGGATCGCGCTGTCGCGGTCGAGGCTACGCAGCTGAACGTAATCGTCGACCAACTGCGCGATCAGCGAAAGGCGGGCATTCTCAAGATCCGCGGCGGCCGCGGCGGCGTTGGCCTCCCCGGCGGCGACTTCGTTGCGAATCTGCCCCCACAGATCGAGCTCGTAGCTGACGCTGCCGCCTAGCGTGTTGTTGTTGTAGTAGGTCGGAGCGGTGGGTCCCCGGAGCGGGTCGTTGATCGATTCGCGCGCGCGCTCGGCGTTGGCGCCGACACCCAGGGTAGGAAATAGCCCCGCGCGTGCCTGGTCGCTGAGCGCCCGCGCCTGTCCGTAATTGGCCAGCGCGGCGGCCAACGTCGGGTTCCCGGCGATTAGCCGCTTCTGCAGCTCATCGAGCTCCGCGTTGCCGTAGAGCGTCCACCAGCTGTCACGCGGCAGGCGGTCGCCCGGCTGCGCCTGCGTCCACGGTCCGATTTCCTTATAGGCGGCCGCAGTGGGTACGACCGGCGTCTCGAGCGGCGGCGTCAGAGAGCAGGCGCCAAGGAGCAGCGTCAGGGCTGCGGCGCACGACTGTATGCCGTTAACCTTTTTCATTTTGGTGCTTCGTCTGGCGAGCGTCAGCGTCGAGCGGTCCCACACCGGTGAGCCGCACGCTGGCGCCCGTGCCGATTCCATCGGGTGGATTTTCGATCACGCGGTCATTCGCGGTCAGGCCAGAGGCGATCTCGACCACCGCACCCAGGTCACGTGCCAGCGATACCGGCTTGATCAGCACGTGGTTGTCGGCGTCCACGGTGGCGATCGACAGCCCCTTGGCGTCGAAAATCAGGGCGCTCGAGGGCACGCGCAGCACCCGGGTGCCAGCTGCAATTTGCAGACGGATGCTGGCGTAGTCGCCGGGCATCATCTCACCGGCGCTGTTGTCGACGATGAGCTGCATCAGCGTCGTGCCACTGCTGGCGTTGACCGCCTGGGCGGAAGCCTCCACCGTTCCGTTATAGGTCTTGTCGGAGTGTTCGGGCACGCGGATCGTGGCCTTGGTGCCTGGCGGCACGCTCGGCACGTAGTTCTGCGGCACGTTGACGTAAACACGCAGCTTGCTGGTGTCGGAGACCACGAACAGCTCCGCGCCCCCGGCAGCTCCGACATTGATCAGCGCACCGATGTCGGTTTCACGTGCGGTAACGACGCCGTCGAATGGTGCGATCAGGTGCTTGAAGCCTTCCTCGGCGATGAGGCGGTCGACGCTCGCCTGCGCCGCCTTGACCTGGGCGATATTGGCGTTCAGGGTGAAAGTGCGCTGGTCCACGTCTTGCTGGGCTACCGCATCGGTGCCGGCGAGCGACTGCCAGCGCTCGGCACTGATTTTCGCGAGTTTCGCATTGGCTCTGGCGACGCTCAGGTCGGCTCGCGCCTGCGTGAGCTGTTGGTCGAGATCGGGCGTATCGATTTCGGCCAACACGTCACCGGCTTTTACTTTGTCGCCGATGTCGTGCCGCCAGCTCTTCAGATACCCGGGAACGCGCGCATATATGGGCGCGCGGATGTAGGCCTCCAGGCGTCCGGGCAATTCCAGCCCGGCGTGATCCTGAGCATCGGTGGGTGTCACGATGGCCACTGTTGGCACGGCCTGCGCTTCGGTCAGCGCGCGCAGGCGCGCGCTCTGCGCCGCACGCGAAATCACTCCATGAGCCACAACGACCACCGCGCCGAACAAGAATGCGCCGCCGACCCAGCGCAGCCGGTGCAGCAGGGGACGGCGGGTATCGCGATCAGGCTGGGACATGGGTTCCTCCTAAGCTGGGTTCCGGCGAGGGCTGTGGCCGGTAGCGTCGGTGAATGATGCTGAACACCACCGGGACAAAGAACAGCGTGGAGACGGTGGCAAAGAACAACCCGCCGATCACTGCACGGCCGAGCGGCGCATTCTGCTCGCCGCCTTCGCCCAGGCCCAACGCCATCGGCAGCATCCCGATCACCATGGCCAGCGCCGTCATCAGCACTGGGCGCAACCGCACGAATCCTGCTGCGAGCGCGGCTTGCGTCGCATCGCCGAGCTCGTTGAGCTTCTCGCGAGCGAAACTGATCACCAGCACGCTGTTAGCGGTCGCCACGCCCATGCACATGATCGCACCCGTGAGTGCCGGTACCGACAGCGTGGTATGCGTCGCAAACAGCATCCAGATGATGCCGGCGAGCGCTGCCGGGAGCGCCGTGATGATGACGAAGGGATCACTCCAGGACTGGAAGTTGATCACGATCAGGAGATACACCAGCACGATTGCGCCGAGCAGACCAAACAGCAGTTCCGAGTACGCGCTGTTCATGGTCGCTGTCTGGCCTACCAGCGCGACGATCGCGCCTTTCGGTTTGTCCTTGTGGTTCTGGGCGATGATCTTCTGGATATCCCTCGAGACCGCCCCCAGGTCGCGCCCCTGCGTCGTCGCGTAGATCTCCACCATCGGCGCGATGTCGTACTGCGAGACCACCGCGTCGCCGTGGCTACGGCGGATGTCAGCGATGCCGCCGAGCACGGTGGTAGGCGCTCCGCTGGCGTTGATCGGCAGATTCCGCAGCTTCGGCAGCGTGTCGATCTGGTACTGCGGGGTCTGCAGCGCGATCGGGTATGTGACGCCGTTCTTCTCATTGAGCCAGTACGTGGGCGCAACCTGAATGGAACTGGCGAGGTTGACGACCAGGCTATCGGTCACGTCGGCTGCGGTCACCCCAGTGTATCGGGCCCGCGTGCGGTCGAGGTTCACATCGATCGTCGGCAGTGCAGCAGACTGCTGGATGCGGGCATCGGCCACACCGGGGATGTGACGCACCTGCGCCAGCAGCTTCCCGGCATAGGCATAGTCTGCGGCCAGATCGTTACCACGCACCTGCAGGTCGATCGGCGCAGGGGCGCCGAAATTGAGGATCTGGCTGACGATATCGGCGGGCAGAAACGCAAAGGTCATACCGGGGAATCGGCGCGGCAGCTGCTGCCGCAGCAGCTTGACGTAATTTGCGGTCGGCGCGTGCCCCGGATTGAGCGAAATCTGGATGTCTCCATCCGACTCATTGATCGTGCCGGTGTTGTTATAGATCGTGTTGATCGACGAAATATAAGTGCCGATATTGTCAGCTACCGCCGCCACCTCCGCCGGCGGGATCACCTGGCGAATCGCCTTCTCCACATCGGAGAAGCGCGCCGCGGTCTCCTCGATACGCATGCCGACCGGCGCCCGCACGTGCAGCAGTATTTGACCGCCGTCCACCTGCGGGAAAAAGTTGCGGCCAAGAAACGGCGCGAGCGCAAATGAGATACCGATGAAGCCGAGAAAACCGGCGAGGAATCGAGCGCGGTGCTCCATGGCGAGCGCCAGCACATCATGATACCCGGCGCGCAGACCCTCGAAGCGCGCCTCGAAGCCGCGCTGCAGGCGCACCAGCCGGTTGTTCGAAGCTCGCGTCTCGAGGACGTCGTGTTGCTCCCCCGAAGGGGCGACGTGCCTGCGCAGCAGATATTTCGCCATCGTCGGCACCAGCGTGCGCGACAGCAAGAACGAGAAGACCATTGCGAACATGACGCTTTCCGCCATCGGTACGAACAGGAAGCGCGCCACGCCGCTCAGAAAGAACATCGGAATGAACACGATGCAGATACACAGCAGGGACACGAAAGCCGGCACGACGATCTGCGAGGCGCCATCGAGGATCGCCCTTTCCACGTCCTTGCCCTGTTCGAGGTGATAGTTGATGCTCTCGATCGTCACGGTCGCCTCGTCGACGAGGATCCCGACGGCGAGCGCAAGACCTCCCAGGGTCATGATGTTGAGCGTCTCGCCGATCGCGGAAAGCGCGGCAATCGCGCCCAGGATCGACAGTGGAATCGAGGTGGTCACGATCAGCGTCGAACGCGCGCTCCCCAGGAACAGCAGGATCATCAGGCTGGTCAGCGCTGCGGCGATCACCCCTTCACGGATCACGCCCGATATCGCCGCGCGCACGAATATCGACTGATCGCCGATCGGCTTGATGTCGAGCGCGTCGGGAAGCGAGGGCTTGATGATCGCCAGCATCTTCTTGATGCCGCTGACGATGTCGAGCGTCGAGGTGCTACCGCTCTTGAACACGCTGAGCAGCACCGAGCGATTGCCATCAACGTGCACGATATTGGTCTGCACCGCATTGCCGTTGTGCACCTGGGCGACGTCGTGCATGTATACCATCGCACCGCCCACGCTCTTGATCGGCAGGTCGCCGAGCTCGGAGATTTCGGTGGGCGCGCTGTTGAGATTGATGTTGTATTCGTAGTTGCCGATCTTTTCCGAGCCGACCGGGGTGATGAGGTTCTGATCGGCCAGCGCCTGGGCCACGTCGAGGCCGGTCAGCCCGCGCGACTGCAACGCCGCGGTGTCGAGGTCGAACATCACCTGCGGCGTCTTACCGCCGAACGGCCAGGGGATCCCGACGCCCTGCACGGTGATCAGGCGCGGGCGTACGAAGTTCAACCCGAGATCCGTAAGATTCTGCTCGGTCAGTCCCTTACCTGACAGCGCCAGCTGAATGATCGGCACCGTCGAGGCGCTGTAATTGAGGATCAGCGGCGGCGTCGTGCCGGCGGGCATTTGCTTCAGCAGGCTCTGTGCAATCGCGGTGACCTGCGCGTTGGCGGTGGCAATATTCACCGACGGGTGAAAGAAGATCTTCACGATGCCGAAGGTGGTGTACGAATTCGCCTCGAAGTGCTCGATGTCGTTGACCGTCGTCGTCAGCGCGCGCTCGAAGGGGGTGATGATGCGCCCCGCCATCTGGTCGGGCGGCAAGCCCTGGTATTGAAAGGCCACCGCGATGATCGGGATGTCGATGCCCGGAAAGATATCGACCGGCATGCGCACTGCGCTGAACGTGCCGATGAGGAGAATAAGCAACGCCGACACGATGAACGTGTAAGGTCGGCGCAGTGCGATACGGACTATGGCGAGCATGGGGGCGGCCGGATGTGACTTGGAATATTACGGGGCACCGTAGCCGGCATCCTGAGCAGCCAACCCGCCAATCGCCGTCCAATCGAGGTGCTCGCCGCCCTGGGCAAAAAGTCGCACAAAACGATCATGCAGGAGGCTCGCGAGCGGCATCGGTACGCGGAGGCTCTCGGCCGCAGCCAGCGCAAGGCGGATGTCCTTGTAACCGAGGGGTGCAGCGAAGGCGGCCGGCTCAAACGTGCCCGCAGCGATCAGGGGACCAAAGATTTTATAGGCCGGCGCAGTGAAAACCGTGGATGTGAGCAACTCGACGTAGGCCCGCCTGTCGATGCCGGCCTTACCGACAAGAGCGATAGCCTCGCCCAACCCCTCGATGACAGCCGCTTGTAGAAAGTTACCGCTGAGCTTAACGAGATTCGCCGCCGAGGGATCAGCGCCAATCCTCGACGCCTTCTGCCCCAGTACATCGAACAGCGGCATGCAAACATCGAGCGCGGCAGGATCGCCCGCGGCGACGATGAACAGCTTGCCGGCGGCCGCCATGTCCGGTCGCCCAAACACCGGCGCCGCAACGTAGCGCTGCCCGGCTTGCGCGTGCGCCTGAGCCAGGCGTTGAGAGAGTGCGACGCTGATTGTGCTCATTGACACATGGATCGCGCCTTTAGGCAGATGGGCGATGAGACCTCCGCTTCCCAGGGCGATTTCGGATGCCGCCTCATCATCGGCCAGCATCGTGATCACCGCTTCACCGTCGCACGCTGCGGCAACACTGGTTACCTCGTGTGCACCGAGTTCGACGAGCCCACCGGCTCTGCCGGGACTGCGGTTGAATACGCTGACATCGTGTCCGGCCTTTACGAGGTTGGCTGCCATGCCGGCTCCCATGTGGCCGAGTCCGATAAATCCGAGTTTCATAGAATCGTCTCCCTATCTGTTGGTAATCAGGCGCGTTGTAGCGGTGCCATGAACTCGGGGCCCACCGGATTGGTGATCGTCGTGTTCACGATGCGTTCGATAAGCTCCCGGTCCGCACTATCGAGCGACCAGTCTGCAACACCGAGTGCGGCTGCCACCTGGTCCGGGCGGCGGGCTCCCCAGAGCGCCACGCTGATACCCTGATCGAGCATCCAACGCACTGCCAGATGGATCACACCCCGGTGGAAGCTGCGCTGTGCGAGCTCATCGAGGCGTCGCACGGCATCGAGGTACTGGGCAAAACGGGGCGCCCGGAACTTCGGATCAATGCGCCGCAGATCGTCACCCTGAAAAGTGGTGTCCGGGCGCATGCGCCCGCTCAGCAGTCCGCGGCACAGCGCGCCATACCCGAGCGTTGCGATGTTGTTCGCGCGGCAGTAAGGCAGAATCTCCGCGTCGATGGCACGCTCGAAGAGATTGTAGGGTGACTGCAGCACGTGCAGCGGAGCCACACTGCTGAAGCGCTCCATCTGCGCTGCCGAGAAATTGCTGACGCCGATCGCCCGGATCTTGCCCTGTTCGTAGAGTGCGCGCATCGCCTCGGCGGTCTCCTCGATGGGCACGAGCGGATCGGGCCAGTGGACCTGGTAGATGTCGATGTAGTCGGTCCGCAGACGGCGCAGCGAATCTTCGATCTCCTGCATGATTCGGGCCCGGGTCGCATTGCGATAGATCTTGCCGTCGCGCCATTCCAGACCGACCTTGGTGGCGATGACGGTGTGTGCACGCAGATCGGCTACAGCCAATGCGTGGCCGACAATCTCTTCGGATACCCCAAACCCGTACACCGGCGCGGTATCGACCAGGTTGATCCCCTGATCCAGCGCGGCCCGGATGGTGGCGATCGCTGCACGCTCATCTGTTCCGCCCCACATCCAGCCGCCCATGGCCCAGGTTCCGAGTGCCACGCGCGAGACCTGGAGCTGAGCACCTGGAATCTCAATGGACTCGGTCTGGACGTGGTGCATCTGAGTGTGGACTGACTGTCGCATGGCTGACATGCTCCTCTTTGGCGAGCGGATGCAACCTGGGCGCGCTGCATGGCTATATGGGTAACGACCTGGATTGCTCGATGGGGGATAGATTGCGCCGCGGGTATTGCTCAGCCATTTCCGCGCCCTCAACGAGTATGTCGATTGAAACGCCGGGCTCTACCCTGCGGGTCGCTCTTGTGGCGGTCGACGGGCGCTTCAGCCGTAATGCGCGCGGCAAACTTCAGTACGTTCAGTAGAGTGACGGCGAGCACTGCCTTGCAGAAGCGCCTGGCGAAGACTCATGCGTCGACCCCTCGCCGGGATACGTTCAACCTGGTCTCGCGTGAGGACCGGCCGCGGGGCGCCGAGCGGCACCGCGAGCAGGTTTAACTCACCATTCGTCAAGCTGACGGGTCGTCCGTCGAGCTGCTTGAGGCGCCTCATTCGCAAGTTGAGTCGAAGGAATCCCGCTACGTTTCAGTTGCCCTTCAGGAGCCGCTCCCAGCACGCGCGCGAGCGACTCCGCGAGCTCGCGGCCCTGAAGCGGCTTGCGCAGCACCTCTTGTGCGCCGACCGTAGCCGCTCGCTCCGTGAGCTGCGCACCACCGTGGCCGCTCATCAGGATGATCGGCACGGTGGGCTGAAGTCGCCGGATTTCGTGTGCCAGCTCGGTGCCGACCAGATCCGGCATCGCTTCATCCGTGAGTATCAGATCGAAGCGCTGCGGCTCGGCCCGAAACGCCTCGAGTGCCGCGCTGCTCGACTCGAAGCCCACGGGCTCGTAGCCCAGCCTGACAAGCATTTCCTTGGCCAGTGCAACCAGCGCCCGCTCGTCATCGACAATCATCACCGTTTCGCCGTGTCCGCGTGGAAGCTCGCCGACAGCCTCGCGTTCAGGTCTTTCCGCAACGCCGGCCACCGGCAGCCAGATCGCGAATTTGGTCCCCTCTCCCGCCTTCGTCGCTACGTCAATGGCGCCCCCAAGCTCGGAAACGATACCGTGTACGAGCGACAAGCCGAGGCCAGTGCCTGCGCCGACGCCCTTAGTGGTGAAGAATGGATCGAACATCCGCTCCAATACCGCCGGCGCAATGCCGGTACCCGTGTCGCTGACGACGAGCCGCACATAGCTCCCCGGGGAGAGAGTGCCCCGCGAAAGCGAGCGTTGCTCGTTCAACTCGACGCGCTCGAGGACCACACTGAGTACCCCACCCCGCTGCATTGCATGCACTGCATTGGTAAACAGGTTCATCGCCACCTGATGCAGATGCGTCGCATCTCCGATCACTGCCGCGTCCCCGGCTGCGAGTGTTTTCTCGAGTCGAATGCCGGCGGGCAGGGAGGCCGCGAGCAATTCGAGTGTTTCCTCGATCACCGCCTGAACGTTCACCGGCATGCGCTCACCGAGCCCGCTGCGGCTGAAGCCGAGGATGCGCTCGACCAGCGCCTTGGCGCGTTCCGCGGCGTGCATGACATTGTCGAGGTAGCGCCGCATGGCGCTGCCTGCAGTGGCATGCTGCTGCGCAAGCTCTCCGTAGCCCACGATCGCGCCGAGGATATTGTTGAAGTCATGGGCGATGCCGCCGGCCAGCGTCCCGATCGCCTCCATCTTCTGCGACTGCCTCAGCTGCGCTTCCAGGTGTTCCTTGTCGGTTTGCGCCTGCTTTTCAGCGGTAATGTCGCTCGTCGAGCCGACGAGCCGATATGGCTTGCCCGTCACGTCGCGCAGACAACGGCCGCGTACGAACAGCCAACGCCACTGGCCGTCAGGCTGATGGATGCGGTATTCGCACTCATAGCGCGGCGTACGTCCCTCCAAATGATCTCTCAGCGCCGCCTCGACGCGCGGTCTGTCATCGGGGTGAATCACGATTTGCGCCAACCAAGCGGTGCGCGTGGTGATGGCACTGTCTCGGCTAAGCCCCGCCCACATTTTCGCCCTCGGCGACAGGAACAGGCGATCCGTCGCGACGTCCCAATCCCAATATCCCTCATTGGCTCCTTCCATTGCGAGCGCATAGCGCTCCTCGCTTTCACGCAGCGCACGCTCGCTGGCCTCGATCTGCCGTAATTGCCGCAATAGACCCGCAATGGCTACCGCACCCAGCAGTGTTACGATGAGCGTGCGCAGGCCGAGGCGAACGGCCTCGTCGCGCCACGGTTGCAACGCGATAGCCTGATCGCGCGTGGCCGCGAGCTCCAGGGGTGTGTCCCTCACGCGCGCCACTGCCATGAAATCCCGCCTGTTGTCGAAGGGATTCACGAGTCGATTGGCCTGCACATTCGATGGAGCAACGAGCTGCGGAAATTTCTTCCCCACCGTACCCGGCACCGGCGGACTACGTACGAGCAGCGTACCGTCCTCGCGCAGGAGTTCGATTGCGCTACCCGCGCCGAGGTTGACCGCTCCATAGAACTGCTGAAGATCTTCGAGGTCGACGGCTGCCGTGACAACCCCCGCGAATCCCTTGTCGTCGTCGAGCCGGCGCGAAAAGATCACTCCTGAGCGATGTTCGGTACGTGTCACGATAGGCTCGCTCATGAAGAGCCCGGTCGCGGCGCGGTCCCGCTGAGCGATGAAGTACGAGCGGTCGGAGACGCTAAAGCCGGGCGGCGTGGAGCCGCGCGAGTGGTAGAGCTGTATGCCATCCGCGTCGACGATTGTGAGCAAGCGCACCTGCCGCACCCCCGCGGCGCGGTTCACAAGCACTTGGACCACGCGTACCGGCTCGAACTTATGGCCCTCGATTTGATACCAGCGGGCCGTATCGTTCAGTAGAAGGTCGATGCCCTCCCAGGTCGACGCGGTCTGCTCTGCGAGAGCCTGAGCTACGTTGCCAAGCTCCCGATCCGTCGCGACGAGCGCATTGCGATACGCGCGCCAGGCGTCGTAGGCAGACGAACACGCAAACGCAAGGATGACGAGAACGCCAAGCACGATCGCCCCGAGCCGCAGACGCTTGAACCGAGCCGAGCGGTCGCGAAGGGAGGCGGAATCGTCCAATGGAAGCATTTTGCGTGCGGTCTTGCGCTCAACTCGGTTGGCCGATGATACCGCGCACCGAGTCCAGGAGATCGCGGCGGGTCAGCGGCTTTGCGAGAACCCGCTGCACACCGGGCATCTGTGCGGTCGTGCCCTCCGCCGAGAGACCGGACCGAAACTGCCCCGAGATCGCGATCAACGGTGTGCCTGGATGTGCGGCCCGAACTTCACGCAGCAGCTGCGCGCCCGCATGTTTGGGCATGTAAACGCTGGCGATCACGAGATCCTCTGTGCCTCCGCGCTGCATCTCGTGCGGCGCTGCTGCACGCACGCGATAGCCCGCCTCGCTCAGCCATTCCTTGAGCAGGGCGCGCATGAGGTCATTTTCCTCGTATATCGCGATGCGTGACATGTTCTTTGGTTCGGGAAAGCGTCCGTAGGGGCCTGGTTGCTTGTGCGGCGCCTTATCGCTTTGCGTGCAGCTACGCCGCGCCGCGAGCTGGGGGAGAATGTGCGCGACAGTCTCGTCCAGCTGATTTCGCGCCGTTCGCTATTTGTTTCAATCGCAATGAGGGTGCAGGCGATCGGCGCTGCACCGCCGGCTAACGGAGCGGTCAGCCTCACGGTGTTAGCACTGATATTCAACTCGCTGATTCGAAACAGCCGCCGTGACGCGGGCCGCCTGGCGGTTCTCCGGTACCGTTAGGCCCGACTGGGCTCGACCCGCGCTACAAGTGAAATAGTGGTCCCGGTGCCCGAAATGCGCCGCGAACGTGCCCCAAGTTGAATGCCATGCGAGGACGGCGGCCGTGCGCCGGCCCGATCACACAAAGCAGACATAGGTACCACGCGGCGAGTTGTTGGCGCAGCTACAGCTAAAGCTCCAGCACGAGAGGACGACGCTATGCTAAATTTGCAGCGCACGACCGCGAGGGTGGCAGTCATGCCGGATCCGAGTCAGCCGCACATCCTCATCGTCGACGACGACCCCAGCATTCGCGAGCTCCTGACCGAGTACTTCGCCGAGAACGGCTTGCGTGTGAGCACTGCCGGGAGCGGCGCGGAGATGTCGAGCATCCTTGAAGATGCGGCAATCGATCTGGTGGTCCTTGACCTGCGGCTCGCCGGCGAAGACGGTATGGAGATCGCGCGCCGCCTGCGCAGCGAATCGGTCATTCCGCTCATCATGCTGACAGGTGTCCGGGACGAAGCCGATCGCGTCATGGGGCTCGAGCTCGGCGCTGATGACTATCTCACCAAGCCCTTCAGTCCGCGGGAGCTTCTGGCGCGCGTCCGCACCGTCCTGCGGCGCGCCAAGGCGGCAACGCCAGCGCAGGCTCGGGGATCGGAAATCCGTGCCTTTCGCTTCGGCGAATTCGAGCTCAATCTGCGCACGAGACGCTTCGCCGGCAAGGGCGGAAATCGGATCGAGCTCACCCCCGGTGAATTCAACCTGCTCGCAGCACTGCTCGCTTCACCGCAGCGCGTGCTGACCCGCGATCAGCTGATCGAGGCAAGCCGGGTGTACGACAACGAGGTCTACGACCGGGCGGTTGATGTACAGATTATGCGCCTGCGCCGCAAGATCGAGGCGGATCCCTCTCATCCCGTATATATCCTTACCGAGCGCGGTATCGGCTATTGCTTCAACGCTCCCGTCGAGAAAGTGTATTGAACGACTCTGGCTCCGGCGGCGAGCTGCCCTCCCCGGCGGACGTTGTCCGCGTGCAAGCGGCGCTCGGCAGCTCATATGTCCGTTGTCACAGCTGAAACGGATCAACCGTTGATTTGACATCCCCGCGCGCGACTCAGCGCGCAGAGTCCTCTCCCATGCAGACCAGTAGCGGCCTGCAATCAAGAGGAGTCACCGCCATGAACACTTTGTTTCACGCACACCTTCCCCGGCTGTTGGCGGGGCTCACGGTAGTCCTATTCACCGCGGCATGCGCCACTGCGCCCCCAAAATCGCCTGCCCACGTCCAAGCCGATCACGCGCTGGCGGATAACGTGGAGAACGCGCTCGATGCCGATCCGGCGTACTTCTTCCGGCACGTGGACGTTCAAGCCGACGACGGCAACGTCAGCCTCAGCGGCTACGTTTGGAGCAACGCTTCGATAGTCGAAGCGAAGCGCGTCGCGAGCCGGGTTCCCGGCGTCACCTCGGTGGTGGATCAGCTCGAGTTGGAGCGCGCGGGCGTCACCCCTGGGGCAAGTAGCGGTCACTGACGAAACGGCATAGGGACTGCGAACACGCGTGGGAGCGCTCATGAAACCGCAGCGGCAGATACTCGCAATTGGTTACCGTCCAGCGCCTAAGCAATGTCGGTCGGCGTCATCGCTTCCGCCAAATGCGGTCTCACGCTCCATATGTACTGCTTCGCTGCCACGCAGTCGCGTGGTGCCGGGATGGCGCAGTTCAGGACGATGGAGATTTCACTGTTCGCGAAGTTCCGAATGTGTCCTCAAGGAACTGGATATAGAACACCTTTCCGTTCTTGACTTTGGCGAGGAGGGAAAACAGCGACGTGATCTCCTTGCCAGTATCGCGGCCGCGATAGGTAAAAGAGCCGAACATCGCGACTTTGTCGCCCTGTTCAATGACTTCGCGGACCTCGAACGCCTTGGTGTCCCAAGTGCGGCCGATGCCTTCAAAAGTCTTGACGATTGATTCCGGGCCCTTATTGGTGCCGGTCCAGGGCAAGTATCGCTTCAGCTCTGCGTTGTCTTCGCTGAGCGAGACGTATGTTACATCAGGTGTAGTGACGCTTCTGACGTGCTCGAGATCCGTGGGCTTGGCGAGAAGCGTCTGAATCACTTGAGCGGGCGAATCGGTCATGGCCTGTCTCCATTTATTAAGAGACCCAATGAATGGGGTACTGCCGCGTGCACTAACCGCGCCCAATAAGAATATGCGCGTGCACCCCGCCTCATTCAACTTGTGCTGAAATCGGATCCTTGCATCAAATGCCAGTCGCCCCCGAGGCTCATTGCTTGCGCAGGAGATCCTCGTGTCAGCGTCACCGCGGAGCGCGCTGGATCTGCCGCTTGCACTCCGGTAGCGCTGTGCTGCCCGCACCTACCGTATTGATGGTCGTGTAACGCAACGGTACCGTTGCGTTTTCTCAATAAGGCGAGTACCGTCTGCGAGCGCGTCGTGTCACATACAATCAGCAGGAGCAAGCCATGCCCGGACTCAAGCAGACGGTTTTTGCCGCGGCCGCCACCGCCGCGCTGGTGTGTCTACCCATCACGCCAGCCGCTGCCGCCGGTCCTTTATTCTTCGCCCCATGGGCACTGGGGCACGTCATTGGTGTCGCGGCGAGGCTTGCCACCCTGCCGCTGGCCTTGGCCTCGGCAGCGGCCTCCGCGGGGCAACCGCTAGCGCCATACCCACCGACCCGGGGTTACTACGGGGCGCCGCCCGGCTACTACGCGCCGCCGAATTATTATGCACGGCCCCCAGGGTATTACGCGCGGCCCCCGGGGTATTACCCTGCGCCTCAGGCTTACTACCGTCCCGCGCTCGCGTATGCTCGCCCGATGCCGCAGTTCTACGCGCAGCCGCGTGGCTACTATGCACGGTCGGGCGGTTTCGCTTATCGCCGCCGGTAAGAATCACCGCCGCTCGCCGACTCGCAGGGCACGCCACGGCGGAAGGCCCTCGCGTGCTGCCGCCCTGGAGCTGCGCAATCGAATCTTGGAAGTCGCGACCGAGCTGTTCCTGACAGAGGGGTACGGATCGACATCCATCGAGGCGGTGGCCGGGCACGCTGGCATCTCGAAGCGTACGTTCTATCACCGCTTCGACGACAAGGCGGCATTGTTCGCCGCGGTCGTGCATCGAATCATCGAGCAGATTCGTCCGCCTCCCGGAGTGCCCCTCCTTGAGGGCGCGACGTTGCAGGAGATTTTGCGCCGCCTCGCCGGACTCATCCTGCGCGCGGCGCTCGCCCCTCAGGCAATCGCACTGCACCGCCTCATTACGGCGGAGTCAGCGCGCTTTCCCCATTTGGCTCGTGCGGTCTATAACGAAGGTGGGACGCAGGAGGCGATTGCGTTGATTGGCGATCTGCTCTCGCGCGAGCTTCGAGATCCGCGTGTGAGCGTCGAGCTTCGAAGCTTTGCAGCCGCGCAGTTTCTGCATATGGTCGTTGCTGTGCCGCAGCGTCGCATCATGGGTCTGGGCCTACCCATGACGCCGAGCGAGCTCGAGGCGTGGGCTAAGGACACCGTCAACCTGTTTCTCAACGGCTGTCGAGGATTGTCCGACGCGTCGTCGCGTCAAAGACGATGAACCCCAAACGCTCATCGCTGCTGCTCGAACATGGTGATGCCCGTGCGGAAGGTCCAGATTGGATTGCCTTTCCTCGTCTCGAAGTCGTAATCCGCCTCGGCGTAGGGCGCCCACTTGCGATCGGCAAGCGTGAAGGCCTTGTCGTACTTCAGTCCCACCTGCAGCGACTTCCAGCGATTGGTGATGGTGTCCCATTCCAACTGTGACTCGCCAAGCGACAGCGCCTGGCCGTTGCCGAGCTTGATGTTGAGCACCGGCTGCAGGTTCACGATGCCGACATTCTTCGCGTAGCTTGGGCCGTTGACCGAAAACCAGCTGCGCACGTTCACGCCGTACTGCACACGATTCTCGCTCGAGCTGGCGATGGCGACCGCCGGGCCGAGACTCCATTTGTTGGAGGTCTCCGCCTCCGCTCCGGTAGGAGCGTCGAGAACGAACCCAAACCCCCAACGTCCCCAGCTCTGCGTGAACAGACGCAGCACGATGAGCTCCGGATCCTGCATCCCTTTGTTTGCGCTGCTCGCCGAGACGGTGTCCTGCTGCGTGAACCGCGCCACGTACTGGTTGCCGGCGATCGTGAACGGCAGGACGGTGCGAAAGACCGCCTCGTTGATGGTGCCGGTTTCATCATGCAGGCTGGCGTTGTACCAGTCGCTGAGCTGAAACCAACGCAACGGAGAGGTGGGATCATTGATCTCCATGACCCCCTGGTCGTCGTTGACGCTCTTGGTCTGCGCCAATGCGGGCAGCGACATCAAGCAGCCCGTCAGCGCGGCCAGGATGTAACCAATCCGTAACAAAGCGCGCGATCCCTTGCTCATGATTGCCTGTGGCACATGCAAGGCGCCGACGCTAAGCTGCAGGTTGGCGGATTCGCAATTGGACCTTGGGCCTAAACGCCGCGCTCCAACATGCAATTTCCGTTAAGCTGCCGTTAACGCCTTTGCGGAGGAGCGTGGCTCGGCCACAGCATGGAACGCACGGTATCCTTTAAATCCGGCGGCACGCTGCCGGCCAACCTGGCCCGGCGCATTCGCAAGGCAGAGCGTCCAAAAAAGCCTGACGGCATCTCCGGGCCTGCGGCCACAGCGCAGGGGCCGGGGCAGCAGCGGGACGCACACGCCTTCGAGCAGCTGACACTGCGGCTGTTGCACGGCCTCGGAGGCGCCCAGTGCGCGCAGATCGACCATCAGATCAATCGGGGGCTGGAGGATGTCCGCCGCTTTGCACGTGCGGACCGCTGCGAGTTGCTGGCGCTGGGACCCGGGGCCAATGAGGCCACCGTCATCTATCGCGCAGGCACGCGGGTCAGGCCCCGGTGCGACGCGCCGATCGATTACTCGACGACGATACCATGGCTCTACGACCAGCTCGTCCGCCGCGGCGAGCCGGTAGCCTTCAGCTCGCGGGAGGAACTGCCAGCGGAGGCCGCGGTCGACCGACAGCATCTCGCAGCCAACCACACGCAGGCGGGTGTCTACATCCCCTGCGCCGTTGATGGCGTCGTACGCTACGTGTTGGTATTCCCCAGCAGGGACAGCCGCAAATGGCCGGCGCAGTTGCCGCAGCAGCTCGCTCAGCTGGGGCGGGTTTTCGTCGCAGCTCTCGCGACCCGGGCGATCAGTGCGGCCCATGCGCGCATACAGGAGCAGCTGGTCGCCGCTCTGCAGTTCTCACAGGCGACGCTGGATGCGCTGCATGAGCACGTCGCGATACTCGACGCGCGCGGAGTGGTCATCCAGACCAGCGCGCTGTGGGGCAGGCCCGACGGTGGCATCGGCAGCGAGCTGACCGGAGTGGCCGTCGGCGACGATTATCTGCAGGCCTGTGAATCCTCGCTCAGCGCGGTGCATCAACAGAGCGTGCGGCTCGCCTGGGGCATTCGCAGCGTGCTCAGCGGCCGCGTGCGCCGCTTCGACGCGAACCTGGTGTTGCCGGGGTCCAGCGCGCCGCGTTGGATCCACACGCGCGTGCACCGCTTCGAAATCGGCCGGGCCACCTACGCGGTGATCTCGCACGAGGACGTGACCGACCGGCGCGGTCGCGAGCAGGAACTGCAGCAACTGCGCACCCACGAGTGGCATTCAGAGCGGATTGTGCAGACCGGGGTGATCATCGCTTCGCTGGCTCATGAGCTGAGCCAACCCCTGACGGCGATCCTGGCGAATGCCCAGACCAGCCTGCGCCTTCTCAGCCGCGGCGAGCTCGAGCCCACCGAAAACCGGCAGATCCTCACCGACATCGTCGCGGACTGCAAACGCGCCGGTTCGGTCATCGAGTCGTTGCGCATGACGTTACGTCGGCAAAAGACCGAGCACCAGCCCGAAGACATCGCGGACGTCGTCCAGCACGTGATCAAACTGCTGCGCACCGAGCTCATCAGCCAGAAGGTGGAGGTGAGGACGCGCTGCGAACCAGGCTGCGTGGCCCAGGTGGATCGTGCGCAGATCCAGCAGGTTGTGCTCAATCTCCTCATGAACGCGATCGAGGCCATGCCGCCGTCGCGCGCCCTCGCGCGGCGCCTCTGGGTGAGCGTCACGCAGCCTGATGACGAGGTCGTGATTTCGGTACGGGACAACGGGACCGGAATCCCACCGGAGCAGGTCGAGAAGGTCTTCGAGGCCTTCTGGACCACCAAGGCGCACGGTACGGGCATGGGACTATCCGTCAGCCGTGCGATCGTCGAGGCCCACGGCGGGCGGATCTGGGTCAAGCGCAACCGGGTCGGGTCGACTTTCCTTGTTGCACTGCACTCAGACACCCGTCTGCCGGCGACCGCCCCGGACGCCTGAGTTATAATCCCTGTCGGGACGGCGCGTGAGGCTGCGGGTCGGTCGTAGCCCCCACGGTCGGTATAAGTACCTACAGACGTGCCCGGGACAGGCGCGCTACCAGTTACCAATTCGACAATAACTCGGGCGCAGGTCCCCTGCCCGTCAGGGAAGGTGTGGGTGAACAGCGGCATGGCGACCATATTCATCGTCGACGATGACGAGAGCCTGCGGCGCAGCCTCGCGCGCACGCTGCGAGCCGAGGGCTGGACGGTCGAGGCGTTCGCCTCGGCGCGTGAGTTTCTGCAGCGCCCACCCTACCTGGGGATGGGCTGCGTAGTGCTCGATGTCTGCCTGCCGGAGCTGACCGGGCCGGAGCTGCACATCGAGATGCTGGCACGCGGCATCAGGCTGCCCGTGGTGTTCCTGACCGGCCACGGCGATGTGCCCACCAGCGTGAGTGCCATGAAGCGAGGGGCAGTGGACTTCCTCACCAAACCCGTGGATCAGGCGACTCTGCTATGCACCGTTGCAGAAGCTGTCGAGCGCCATGGCGCCGAGCGGCACGACCGACAGCGGCGGGAGGCGACGGACGGCCGGCTGGCGCGTCTCTCGCCCCGCGAGCGCGAGGTGATGAATCACGTGATCGCGGGATCCCTCAACAAGCAGATCGCGCAGAGCATGGGCATCACGCTCAAGACCGTTAAGGTGCACCGGGCGCATGTCATGCAGAAAATGGGAGTCAATTCGGTCGCGGCGCTGGTGCACCTTTGCGATGGGGCGCGCCCGTCGACACGGGCGCTGGGGGTCGGCCAGACCGGTTCTCGTGAGCATGGGTCCAAGGTCCAATGGCCGCACACGGGCGACCGTGCCTATCCTCAGGACTGGGGTTGACGCAGGTGCGCGGTGAAGGATGCGGACGCCTTTGTCGTCTATCTCGTGGACGACGATGACTCGGTGCGCAATAGTTTGTCGCGCCTGCTGCGTACGAGCGGCTTTCGCGTGCAAGCGTACGGGAGCGCTCAGGATTTCCTCGCCGACGTGACCCCCGCCTCGGAGGGTTGCGTGCTCCTCGATGTGACGATGCCGCAGATGAGCGGCCTGCGCGCCCAGGTGAAGCTGCGGGAGATGGGCATCCCGCTGCCCGTGATCGCTGTCTCCGCACGCGAGACCTATCAGGTGCGCGAGACGACTCAGGCACTCGGCGCCCGCTTCTTCCTTCACAAGCCGGTCGATGAACAAGCCCTGCTGGACGCGATCGCCTGGGTGACTCAGCACGCCCCGGGAGTCAACGCGTAACGGCGGGGGGTCAAGTGTTCGCCGCGGGGGGATTTGGGTAGAGTGTCCACGGTGCTCGCTTTGTGGGAACTCGGGGAGTCTCAATGATGAGTCGCACTCGCCTTCGCCTGGGCCTGGGTCTGCTCGCGCTGGTCGCCGTCCTGCTCCTGCCGGGCCTCGCAAGCGCGGACGAGCCCTCGACCATCGCCACGGCGAATTCCTCGCCCTGGCAGATCTCCGTGACCCCGTACCTCTGGCTCCCCAGGATCCTGGGCACAGTCACCGTGCCCATAACAGGCACGCAAAAGAGCTTCGGCCTGGACGCCAACGAGCTGCTCAACCATCTCAATCTCGCGGCGATGGGGACATTCGACGTTCACTACCAGCGCTTCGGCTTCTTCACCGATGCGATCTACATGAGCCTCGGCGCAAACCACTCCGGTTATCGCAACTTCGGCATCGGCGATCAGTCGATTCCCGCCACCACCAGCGCGTACCTGAATCTCAACTTCAAGGCCACGATAGTGACGTCGGCGCTCGAGTACCGCATATCGGAAGCGCCGGCCGAGGGGCCGGGGATTACCATGGACTTCCTCGCCGGCACGCGCTACCTGTACATCAAGCCGACCCTGAGTTGGACATTCACCGGTTCGATCGGCGATCTTCCGCCTGCAAACCGCAGCGGCACCGCCTCGGCCAGCGGCAATCACTGGGATCCCATCGTGGGCTTCAAGGGTCAGTTCGAGCTAGGTCAGGGCTGGGCGATACCGGCCTACTTCGATATCGGCGGCACCCTCACGTGGCAGGCCGTCGCCGGCATTGCCTGGCACTACCGCTGGGGCGAGGTGAGCGCGGTGTATCGCTACCTCGACTACAACCTAAGCCTCAAAAGTATTGACAACGTGACTATCGAAGGTCCCATGCTCGGCGCGACCTTCCGCTGGTAGCCCGGTGTCCGCACCTCGAAGCTGACACGCTTGGCGCGAGCGTGGCGCGGGATCGCCGCGATTCCGCGACCGGTCGCGCTCGAAGACCCGCGACATGATCGTTAAACGCACGGCCGCACTCGCCGGCTTGGTGCTACTCGCCGTGCTGCTGCTCGCGACCATGGGCTGGGGTGTGCTGGCGATTTACTATTTCGACCACGCGGCCGACGCTCTGCGTACGGCACTCGCCATGGCGTTCAGCCTCTGTTGCCTGGCGGTTCTCGCCGGGTTCACGCAGCGACGCTGGCGGCGGCGGGCCATCGCTGGCTACGCGGTGTTGTTGGCGGTGGTCGTCACGGCCTACAGCACCATCAGGCCCTCGAACGACCGCGACTGGCCGCCGGAGACGGCGAGACTGCCGTACGCCCTCATCGACGGCGATCGGGTGACGCTGCACAACATCCGCAACTTCGCCTACCGCAGCGAGACCGATTTCACCCCCGCCTACTACGACAAGACGTTCGATCTGCGCCAGCTCAGCGGCGTTGACCTCGGTGCATCCTATTGGATGGGACCCGCGATCGCGCACCTCTTCATGAGCTTCGAGTTCAACGCCACCGATCACGTGGCGATCTCCATCGAGGCGCGCCGCGCCCGCGGTGCGGTCTACTCCTCCCTGCAGGGGTTCTTCCGACGGTTCGAGCTCATTTACGTGGTCGGCGACGAGCGCGATGTCATCGGCCTGCGGACCAACTACCGCCAGGATCCGCCCGAGGAGGTGTATCTCTATCGCCTTACGGGTCCGCGCGAGGACGGGCGGCGCCTGTTCCTCGAGTACATGCGCAAGATCAACAGCCTGCGCGAGCACCCGGAGTTCTACAACAGCCTGACCACCAACTGTGCCGGCAGCATCTGGATGCTCTCGCGCGTCAATCCGGATCACCCGCCCTGGTCCTGGAAGATCCTGATGAGCGGCTACGCGCCGGAGTTTCTCTACGAAGAGGGACGCCTCAACACCAGCGTGCCGTTCGCCGAGTTGCAGCGACGCAGTCACGTCAACGCTCGCGCCCGGGCGGCGGGCGACGGCGCCGACTTCTCGCAGCGAATTCGCGCGCCGCTGCCGGGATCGCCCCCGGACCAGGGTCGCTAGGGCGCCAGGACGCCCTGCTTCACCATCTCCTTGGCGGTCACGTCGGCTACCTCGTTCACCAGCCGGTCGAGGTCTTGGGGGTTGGTGGTGCGGCTGGTGCTCGCCCACAGCAGCTTGTCGTTGGCCAGGGAATACACCAGCGTCTCCACCGAGACGAGGGTGTCGGATTGCAGATAGCCCGGCTCGTAGACCGTGCCCCAGCCGTAGCCCCAGTACGGACCGAACCCCCGGTAGGGACCCGGCGCCGCATAGCCCGGCGTGTAGGTAATGCGCTGATCGCGGCCCACGACGCGCATGATCACAGCGCCGTTGGCACCCGCTTGCTTAAGCGCCGCGAGCGCCTTGTCGCCGCTGTAGCTGCGCTCATCCGGCAGCACTGTGTAGGCGGCGATGCCGCGGGCACCGCGCGCGGTGATATCCGCCGCGAGCGTATCTTCCGCCGAGCGCCGCCGGCTCTCGTTGGGTGAGACGAATACGGCGGCCACGGTCTTGCCCACCGGGCTGACCGCTTGCGCATCGGGCGCCTTCCAGGTCGAGGTGAAGGTGGTGCTGGTAGTGGTACAGGCGCCGAGGCAGAGCAGCGCCGCGAGCAAGCGCAGACGTGTCGACATGGATGCATCCTCCCGGATGGGGAGCGTAACCCGACGCGAAAGAGACCGCCACGCGGTTACGAGCGCGCTGCCTGACGGCAGCGCCTGAGCGACGAATCCGACCGCTGACCGCCCGGGCCCGGCCGGCAGCTCCGGCCGGGCCCACGATTGACTTCCTGCGCTACGGGACGACCGTGTAGGCGTAGGGAAGCTTGACCACCTCATCCCCGGTGAAGATGGTCGCCGAGTTGAAGGTGTCGATGTAGATGAACCCGCGCACCGTCGTACCGACCTGGGCGCTGGTCGGCGCGAGCGTCACCTGGATGGTGCCCGCTGCACCGGGCGCCAGCACCAGCGGACTGTAGGTGTTGGTGCCCAAGGTCAGGTCCGCCCACGCATCCCCGCTGTCGGCCGAGGCGGCCGCATCGAACGCCTTGGTCCGCGCGAACACGGTCGCCGACACCGGGGTGGTAGGCGCGCCCGCCGGGCCGTACGGGCCGACCAGCGACGGGACCATGAACCAGACGCTCCACGGCACCTCGGGCGCGGTCTCCGTCGCGGTCACAGTATCCGAGCCCGCCGGCTGTGCGTACACATCCGGCGTGGACGGGAAGGCGGCGAAAAAGCCCGACCCATAGGAGGCATCCATGGTGATCGGAACCGAGGACGAGTTGACGAACTCGACGCTGCGCGTCTGCGTCGGCAGGTAAGCGCCGAAACACCCGCCGGGCAGCTCGGTAGCCGGCAGGCATGCCGGGAATGTTCCAAGCTCCAGATTCGTCAGCGCCTCGAGCCGCGCATCGGCGAAATAGGCCTGCGCCAGCCCGCCGGTGTTGGTGATCGTGATCGGGACCACCGTCGGCGAGCTCGCCGAGACCTGCATGTGCGGATCGTTGGGGAGCCCCGGCGCGCTCACCTGCGCGGTGTTGAAGCCGATCTGCGCCGTGAACGGCAGCGTCGTCTGATTACCCGAGGTGAAGTAATCGATGAGCAGCACGAAGCGCCAGCGGCCGGGAGCCGGGTTGGCGCGGTTCAGCTGCATTGCACCGGCCGAGTTCGCGCTCGCATCGACGTTCATCTCGAAGCTGAGCGGCAGGCCGTTGGGATCGACCAGCAGACCTGCGAGCAGGTAATTCGGGTCCGAGATCTGCAGGTTGAGGCTCATGTTGTTGACGCCGCGTGGCACGTCGAACGCAAACGTCTGCGTGGGCTGGTTGGAGAAGCGCCCGTTGCCGCCGGTCAGCGTGCCGCCGAAGGAGCCGCCGTTCTGCCCGATCGGGATCAGCGTACGCAGGGCGATCGGGATCTCGGAGTGCGTGACACTCCCGTCGTCATCTCCTCCCCCGCCGCCTCCTCCCCAGCCTCCACCCGAGGGGAAGCGAATCGCCACCCCCTGATCGCCCGGCTGCGACGGCATGCGGAAGCGCGCCGTGACGTATTGCGTGGCACCGGGCGCGAGATCGAAGCTTGCCGGCGACACCGAGCCGAAGCTCACGTAGCGCTCGGCCGACCAGCTGAACTGCACCGGTCCCGTGTAGGCGGCGGCGAGCCCCGCGACACGCGTCCACATGATCGCGGTCCAGGTGCCGGCGGCGGGATTCACCACGTCCACGTGCCCGTAGCCGCTCGAGAACCCCTGCGGAATCGAATACGCCACATCGCGCCCGGACGGATCGATCAGCCCGAGGTACACGATGTACTGTTGCCCGGCGAAATAGGCCGAGAACGGTGACTGCCAGGCAATCGCCGCATCGAGGTGCTGCGCTCCCGCGGGTACCTTGAAGGTCTGCTTGATGTAGGCGCGGGGCGAGCCGGTCACGTTCAGAAAGGTCGGATCGGTGGCCGCATTCAGCGTCAGCGTCAGATTCTGGCCGGCAATCGCCGCACCGAGCCCCTGCAGCAGCGGCTGCAGGTGCTGACGGCTGGTTCCGGTGTTGGTGATGGCGACCGAGACACTCTCGGACGCGTTCGGCTCATCCACGACGCTGGCGCTCGCCGGATTGTTCAGCAGGCTATTGCCGGTCGCCCACCCGCGGCCGTTCTCATCGGCCACGGACAGCGCAGCGTTGACGGCTTGATACGCATTAATCATGCCGGCGCCCTGCTCGCTCGGCGGTGCCCCGAGGTCGCCTGCGGTGCTCATGAGGATCTCCTTCACGAGCGCCGGCGAGGGATTCTTCCCATTGTGCGTGCTGCGATAGGCCTGGATGACGAGCGCCGCCGTACCCGCCGTCAGCGGTGAGGACTCGCTGGTGCCGCCGAAATCCTGTATGGGCGAAGGCGCTGCCGGGGAACCGAAGTTGATGCACCCGGTGTAGAGCGCCGTGTTGGCCGAGCACAGCGCCCAGCCGATATCGCCTCCCGCGACCACGTCGGGCGTGCGCGGGCCGCTGATGCTGAAGCCGCCGGAGCTGAACGCCGATATGTTGTTGCTGATCCAGCCGTTGGTCGCGAACGGAGCGGTGCCGTAGCCGGTCTGGGCATAGAGCCGCAACTGCGTGGTCGCCCCCGCCGAGATCACGAACGGAGCAGTGGAGGGTGTGCCCATGGTGCCGTTGGTGCCGGCATCACCGGTGCTGACGACGACCACAACGCCGGCGTCTGCCGCCGCCTTGTCCGCGAGCGAGATCGGATCGTTATCATTGTCGGGGTAATACACGAAGCCGAAGGACTCGTTGATCACGTCCACGTCATCGTGATAGACGGCATACTCGATCGCCTGCACGGCCGAGGAGACATTGCCGCTGCCCGTCGGGCCGAAGGCTTCGAGTCCCGCGAGCGAGGCATCGGGCGCGACGCCGCGGATGCGGATGTTGCAGGGTGATTTGATCGGGTGGGCGGCGTTGACGAACTGGCTGATGTCGTAGGTGAGCAGTTTACCGCCCGGCGTGTCATTCGCCGCGAGCGAGCTGGCATCACCGAAGGCTTCGGCGCCGCCGGTCGGCGTGCCCGCCGGGTCGCCCACGAAATTCGCAGAGTCAAAGAACACTGGCGTGCCGTCGGTGTGCGTAAAGCCCGCGACCGTGGGATCCAGCTTGTCGGCGATGAAGGCGACCTTCACACCCTTGCCGGTGACGAACTGACCGTTACCATCCCGCACGCGTTGCGCCTGGGGTTTGTCGGAATCGAGGAAGGCTACGTTCATCAGCTGCAGCGCCTCGGGCTCGAGCGTGTTGCAGAGCGCGCCAGGCTTGCCGCCGCCGCCACCCCCACCGCCCCCACCGCCGCCACCACCGCCACCCCAATTGGTGCCGCCCGAGCTCGTCTCACCATGGCGAGGCAGCTTGATCGCGGCGTCGGGAACCACGGCCTGCACCAGCGGGTGAGCCGCGAGCGCCTCCGCCTCGGCCGGTGAGACCCTCGCGGCCACCGCGTTGATCATCGCGAAGCCGCGGACACGTGAGGCGCTGGAGGCGTGCAGGTGAGAGACGATCGGCCCTTGTGACGCCGCGAGTGCCGCAGCGCGCGCTGCGCGTTGCCCGCGTATCGCGGGCAGTCCCAGCATCTGGTCGCGCAGGATCACGATCACTTCGCGGTTCTGCGCCGGCACGGCGCGTGCTCCGTGAACGGCGGGCGCCGCGCCCGAGAGCGCCCCGGCGGAAAGAATCAGGGTGACCGCGGACACGGCGATCTTGGAATGCGTCGACAGCTTCATAGCTCCCCTCGTACCTGTTGGCGTTGTTCTGACATCGCGACGACAAAACGCTCGGTGATCCGGCCCATCGTCCCTTCGCGCGCCGGCCCGGCTTATTCGATGAGCGCGCAACCTACGCTGCCGGCCGATCCTGCGTCAATGATCACGAATCTGAAACACTGTTCCCGGTCTGCTTGTGGCGAGGTGCCCGCTGCGGGCGGCGAGTTGCGTGTGCCGTCCCCGGAAGAGCCCCTTTCATCGCTACGGACAAGTGCGCCGGTCGGGCGCATTATGTAATCCCGAATCGTCGCCACCGGGACGTGACGACGCCCGGGAACGCCCCGTCGGGCACCGCCGCGCGGGAGAGAGGCTTCGGGGCGCGTGTCGGGGGCTGCTATTCTCTATTTAATCTTCCGGCGCGCAATGGCTGCGAGACAGCGACGGTGCGGCTATGGCTCTCACGCCCTTTCACGTAGCGGTCCAGGTCCGGGATCTCGAGGAGGCGCGCCGTTTCTACAGCGAAGTCCTCGGCTGCGCCGAGGGACGCAGCGCGCCCGACTGGGTCGATTTCAATCTCTACGGCCACCAGCTCGTCTGCCACCTCAATCCCCGCCTCGGTTCGAACGGACGCCTGAGCTCGCACTTCAACAGCGTCGACGGTGAGCGTGTGCCGGTGCCGCACTGTGGCGTGGTGCTGCAAGCCCCCGAGTGGTCGAAGCTTGCGGCGCGTCTCAGAGCGCAGCCGGTCGAGTGGGTCATCGAGCCGACCACCCGCTTTGCCAACACGCCGGGCGAGCAGTCGACACTCTTTATTCTCGACCCGAGCGGCAACGCGCTGGAATTCAAATCCTTCAGGGATATCTCCGCGCAGTTGTTTGCGCGCTGATGCAGCGCGCCTCCCCCTGCGGGGTGACGTTCGCTGTCGAACCCCCAACATCCCGGCTGAGCCGGCGGCGGGCGGCGCGGAGACAGCCGTGGCGGTCGCCAACAACGGCAACGTGACGTTGAGCTCGACAACGCTGGGCAGGCTCACCGACGGCACTGGTGACCAGATCAGCTACGGGCAAATCCGCACGACGCCACGCAAGATGACCACGGCCACCGTGCTGGCGGCTCCGGCGCTGGCAGACGGCGCAACGATGACCATTACCGTGGCAGCCCTGGGCAAGATCGTGCACCGGGATGCGAAGTGGGCGTACACCTATCTCAACAGGACGATCCCGCCGGCGGGCACCTACGGGGGAATCAACACCAACAACAGCCGCGTGACCTACACCGCCTCGCTGCCGTGAGACAACGGGCGCCCGGCGCCAAAGTGTGCGCTGTGTCGCACCTCGCCCGCGAAGGCCCCCGCCAGCGCGCGTGAAGCGTGCTCGATCTCGGCAAACACGTACCCCCCAATGCGACAGAAGCGTGACATATGTACCGCGCGGCCCCGCAGCGGGTCGGTACGATCGATTCCAGCTTTTAACCCTAGACCCGGATCCTCAACAGCTCAGGAAATTGCACCCATGCGGACCTCGACGATCATCAAGACCCTGTTGGCGGCGACGGCGGTTGCACCGCTCCTTTGCCAGGCGGAATCCACCGTCAATACCGGCGGCGCCTCGCCGCTCACGGCCACCGCCCATCTCGACTTCGCGATCACCATCCCGAAGTTCATCTACGTGCGCATCAACTCGGGTACCGGCAACGGCTCGGGCGGCTGGGCCACGGGCGGCACGATCGACGAGATCGTGTGGACCCTGACGCCCGCGTCGGTGGGCACCGGCGCACTGGCGCCGACCGCGGGTGGTGACATCGCCACGGGCGTCAGTACGGCGGCGGTCGTCGGCAACAACGGCAACATCACCTTTGGCACCACGACAGCGGGGACGCTCAACGACACCACCGGCGACTCGATCAGCTTCGCCACGATCTCGGCGACGGCTGCCCATCTGTCGACGGGCACGACCCTCCCCTTCCCGGGGCTGGCCGATGGCGCGACGACCAACACCACGCTCACCGCGGTCGGCAAGGTCGTGCAGCAGGACGCCAAATGGACGTGGAGCTACTCGAACGCCACGGTGCCTCCGCAGGGCAACTACGGCGGCATCAACACCAATAACAGCCGCGTCACGTTCACGGCCTCGGAACTGTAACGGCGACGGGTAACGGACAGCCGGTCATGTCCCCCGGGAGGCGCGGCATGCAGGTGCGCCCCCGGGGGGCCGACGACCGGCTGCGCCTGCTGCGCGCAGCGGGCCCACGGCGCAGCGCCCTGATGCCCGCCGTTGCCCTGAGTCTCGAGCTTGCGCTGCCGGCCGGCAGCGCCGGTGCCTTCACGGCGAGCCTCACGGCGGCGGCTCCCAGGCAGATCTACCTGCAGGTCGGCGACGGCCTGTTCACCGGCGGCAATTACACGCCCATTCGGGGGAACGGCAAACCGAACGGCACGCCGGGCGTGAACACGAACATCGATGTGATGAGCGTCACCATCCCGTCCGGCACGGTGGGCAACGGCAGCGCACAACCGATGACCACCAGCAGCACGACCGCGAGCAGCTACTGGGATGGCCGCGCGTTCTGCGACCTGTCGCAGCAGCAGCTCTACATCGGCGGCTTCTATCGCACCAACAACGCGGGCGGAACCAACACCGCCACGGTGACCGCGACGCTGCCGGCCTCCCTGACCGACACCACCGGCGACACGATTCCATTCTCGCAGATCAGCTGGACCAGCGGCGGCATCGGGGATAGCGGCGCCGAGCCGTTTCCGGCCGGCAGCTTCAGCAGCACCCCGCTCATCGTCGGGACCATCGCGGAGAACCAGTGGGCCGAGAGCTGCTGGACGTTCTCCTACGCCAACACCGTAAATCCACCGCCCGGTACCTACACGGGCCGCGTCACTTACACGCTGTCGGCGCCGTAGGCGGCACTCTCATGGCTACCGCCGTGCGTCCGCTCCTCCTCTTCGCATACTGCATAATCTGGCTCGCCGGACCTGCGGCCGCCCGCACGGTCGCCATCGACGATTCTGGCACGCTCCCCTACAACGCCGCCTTCGCCATGCACTGGCGCACGGTAACCCCGCGCGGCGGCGCGGCCACCGAGATGATCGGCACGGCGCAGCTGCGCGTGCGGCTCAACGTGGCACCGTGGCTGCGGCACAGCGGCCACATCTACCTCGTGCTGCCGGCGCAGCAGCCCGGCGCCATCAATGCCGTCTGGACCACGCAGGGCCGGCTCCTGCCCGGCCGGGTGTCGGCCGGCAGCCGCACGCTCGTCTACTCCGGCCCCATCACCGCCGCCTTCATCGAGGACGAGGTGCAGCTGACGATCGTCGTCGATGGCCGGCGGATGTCGCAGGGCTACCAGGTGAATTTCCGCTTCGAAATGGATGAGGACTGATGCGCCCGCTCAACTCCCTAGTGACTGTGCTGATCGCCACTCTGGGTGCGAACGCGGCCCGCGCAGCCGAGTTCGCCGCCGTGGTATCGCCGCCGCGCTTCGAGCTCAGCGCAAAGTCCGGCGCGGCGCTGCGCCAGGTCATCGAGGTGACCAACCGCGCGGCGGCGCCGTCGCAGTATCGCTTTCACACGGCGGACTTCGTGGTCGGTGCCGACTACGGCGTTACCTTCCACGACGAGCTCCTCCCCGGGAGCTGCCGGCCGTGGGTAGCGATCGAGCGGCCGCTGCTCACGGTGCCCTCCGGCGGCACCGTCCGCTACCGCTACGAGATCCAGGTGCCGGCGGATGCCCCCGCGGGTGAGTGCCGCTTCGCCATCATGATCGAGGGCGCCGAGCCGCAGGTCACCAAAGCCGGTGCCGTGCAACTGCCGATCGTCGGGCGCATCGGCGTCATCGTGTACGTCGAGGTGGGCGCGGTTACGCCGCAGATCGAGCTGTTCGGCCCGGAGGTCATCTATCACAACGGCCAGCGCGTACCCGCCCTGCGCGTTCACAACGCCGGCAACGCCCATACGCGCATGAGCGGTTTCCTCACGGGTAAGGACGCCTCGGGCAAGAGCTACGACTTCACGCCTTCGGATCTGCCCATCCTGCCCGGCGAAGTGCGCTCCGTCATCCTCACGCCTTCGACCCCGGATAACCAGTCACCGGTGCTCAGCTTCCCGGTCACGGTGCACGGCACGCTCGAGTGGGCGGACCAGAAGACCGACCTCGACGAGACCTTCAAATGAAGGCGCGCGCAGCGCACGCGCTACGCTCGGCGTGGCTGTGCGGACTGTGGGTGCTGGCGGTCGCCGCGGCGCCGGCGCGGGCGCAGTCGCCGCCCGGGCCCGGACCCCCGGCAGTCTACGAGGATCGCCTCATCGGCGGCGGCACCCTCGCGCCCGACATCTCGTTCGGCGACTACTACACCCCCGATACTTCGGGACTCGCCCGCTCGATCCGTATCGACGCGGTGACGAGCATGCTTGAGGGCACTGGCGCCAATCCCACGCCCACGGTCCACGAGAACGGCTTCGTCGCCGATTCGCAGTGGGAAACCGCCCAGTACGGCGACTGGTCGGCGAGCGGCGCCGTGCGCGTCGGTGGAGTCGATGAGCATTACCCCGGCGTCTCGAGCAATGACAACAGTTCGTTCTCGTTGCACGAGCGCGGCATGCCCTTCGACGGCGGTTGGCGGGCAGACAACGGCATCGGCGACCTCAACACCCCACTCATCAACCTCGAGCGCCAGCAGCCGCGCTTCATGCTGTCGTCGGGATCTATGCTCGGCGCTACCAGCGAATGGCGCGGGCCGGACGGATTGCAGCTCGTCGCCGGTGGTGGCGAGCCCGGTATCTTCGACGGCATCAGGGTGCCGGTATTTGAGACGCTCGGCGGCTCGACCGCCGCGATCGGCGCGCAATGGTCGCCCGCGCCGCAGTGGACGGTGGGCGGGGAGTATGCCGGCGTGCGCGATGCCAACCTCTACTACGTGCCGCCAAGCGGCACGTCGCTGCTGCCGCCGGAGATCTCGAACGAGCGCATCACCTCCAACACCGGCATCCTCAGCGCCGGATGGCAGCAAGGCAGCACACACGCACAGCTCAACGTCATCGACGGGACGCTCGATGGCAACGGCAACGCCCTGGGCGTGTGGGCCGACGCCGCGACCACGCACGGCGCGATCACGCAGTCGTTCGGTGCCTTTCACATCGACCCGAATCTCTCCTGGGGCAATCAGCTCATCGCGAGCGACGTCGAGGGGGGCTACTATCGGGTCGGCTACCAGACGCGTCGCTGGATCGCCGACCTCGGAGTCGACGAGGTGCTGCCGGCTTCCGGTGCAGGCGTGCGCAGCACTTTCCTCAATGGCGACGCGCGCTATCAGCTCGACAAGGATACCGGTGTCGGGGGGATCGCCAACGCGCTGCTCGCGCGCGACGGCGGCAGCGAAACGGGCTGGTCGCTCGCGGGGTATGTCGATCAGGTCAACGCCTGGGGCACCGGGCGCGCGGAGCTCAGCTACGCCACGGCAAGTGAGGCCAATGACACCTCCGCAACGCTGCAGCAGACCTGGAAGACGGGCACCGGCACGCGCTTCGCGACCACGGCCGGCGTGGACTTCGTGCACACGCCGGAGCTCGACGGCGTGCCCGCCGGGAACAGCACCATCGCGCGGCTCGCCGCGTACGGTGGAGGCAACCTGACGGCGCGCTTCTCACTGGACGGGAGCGTGCAGTGGGCTGATGCCCTGCAGGGACGCGCTGCGCCCTCTACTTCGGCGGATGTGTCGCTCACCTATCAGCTGGCGCATTCGTGGCAGCTGCTGCTCACCTATTACGAGAACCAGATCGGCTCGTGGACGCCGCTGGTCGTGACCTCGCCGCTGACTCCGGCGGTCCCGGTCCCGCAGTCCTCGGAAGGCGAGCGAGGCATTTTTCTCACGCTGCGCTATCAGGACGCCCGCGGCTCGCACTTCGCGCCGCTCGGCGGCATCGCCGGGTCGGGCTCCGGCCGGCTCACCGGCGTGGTCTACCTCGACGCCAACGAGAACGGCCGTTTCGACGCCGGCGAAGCCGGCGTACCGAACGTCACGGTCATCCTGGACGGGCGCTTCTCGACCCGCACCGATTCCAACGGCCGCTTTGACTTCCCCGCGGTCGTCAGCGGCCACCACGTGGTCACAGTTCAGCCCGACAACCTGCCGCTGCCGTGGACGATGGTGAACGGCGGGCGTACCGAGGTCGAGGTCGCAACGCGCGATCGCACCGACGTGGCGATCGGCGCGGTGCGCATCAAATAGCGCGGCTCGCGGCGGCCCGAGCCGCCCCGCTCACCACACGAAGCCGGCCTGGACCTTGGTGGCCGTATTGGAGCCGCCCGTCGTCGAAGTGGACAGGCCCGCGCTGGCGTTCCAGTGCTCATCGATCTGATACCCGAACCCGAGGCCAATGGCTGACTGACCGGCGAAGTTGCCGTACGACATGCCCAACCACTTCTTGCCCGGATCCAGGATCGGCACGGATGGAACCGCCAATGCCTGAGCGGTTCCCTGCGCGGCAAACGAGTTCACCTGCCCGAGAGCCAGGTTCAGCTGCTGAAGATTCACCGCATCCGTCGGCTGGGTCCCGGGCGCCACGTTGGTGATCTGGCGCTGCAGCTGTGCGCTGCCGACGCTGACGCTGTTGGCGCGATCGGCGACCGAGCCCTGGCCGAGGGCCACTGAATTCGGCGCCGAGGCGATCGAATTTGCTCCCAGGGCAGTCGCATTGGTGCCGGAAGCCACTGCGTTATTGCCCACCGCGGTCGTCGGATCGGCGATGGCTTGCGCCCCCGAGCCGATGGCCACGGAGCCCGAGTTGGTTGCCATGGCAAGGCTGCCGATCGCGACGCTGCTCGCGCCGGTCGCCTGCGCGTGGTCGCCGGCGGCGAAGGCTGCCGGCCCCGCCTGGCTTCCGGTGCCGCAGACGATACTCGTGCCGTTGAGCTGGCATGCGCCGGTCTGCATCAACGTCTTCACTGCGTCGGCGATCGTCTGCACGTTCTGGTTCGTCTGATAGAGCTGGCCGCCGTTCACGGCGCCGGTGCTCGTGGCGGAGAGGTTGGCCGCAGTCACGCCATTGATGGCGCCGGCGTTGGTGATGCCGCCGGCGTTATTGTTGATGCCGCCGCTGACCGAGGCGCCTCCGGCAACGCTCAACGGGCCGCCCACGGTCGCGGCGCCCGTGGTCGACAGCGTGCTCGTGGCGACGTTTCCGGTATTGGTAATGCCATTGGTCGTCGTAGCGCCGTTGACGGCCAGCGGGCCGCCAATCGTGGCGGCGCCAGTCGTCGACAGCGTCGTCGTAGCGAAGTTTCCGGCGTTGCTCAGTCCGCTGGTGGTGATCGTACCGTTGACGGTCAGTGCACCCCCCACGGTCGCCCCACCGGTGGTCGAGAGCGTGGTCGTGGCGATGTTGCCGGTATTGGAAATGCCGTTGGTAGTCGTTGCCCCGGTAACGCCCAGGGTACCACCGACCGTAGCCGCGCCAGTTGTCGACAAGGTCGTCGTGCCGATGTTGCCGGTATTGGCAATGCCATTGGTAGTCGTGGCGCCGGTGACGCCCAGCGTGCCAGCGACTGTGGCATTGCCCCCGACAGTGGCATTGCCCGTGGCCGACAGGGTCGTCGTGCCGATATTCCCGGTATTGGTGATGCCATTGGTAGTGGTGGCACCGGTGACACCCAGCGTACCAGCGACCGTCGCATTGCCTCCAACGGTGGCATTGCCAGTGGTCGACAAGGTCGATGTCGCGACATTACCCGCGTTGGTTATGCCATTGGTGGTCGTGGCACCGGTAACGCCTAGGGTGCCTCCGACCGTGGCCGCGCCCGTTGTCGACAAGGTCGACGTGCCGATGTTCCCGGTATTGGTAACGCCATTGGTGGTTGTGGCGCCGGTGACGCCGAGCGTACCAGCGACCGCCGCATTGCCTCCGACAGTGGCATTGCCCGTGGTCGACAGGGTCGACGTGCCGATGTTCCCGGTATTGGTAATGCCATTGGTGGTCGTGGCGCCGGTGACGCCCAAAGTGCCAGCGACTGTCGCATTGCCCCCAACAGTGGCATTGCCCGTTGTCGACAGGGTCGTCGTGCCGATATTCCCGGTATTGGTGATGCCATTGGTAGTGGTGGCGCCGGTGACGCCCAACGTGCCAGCGACTGTGGCATTGCCTCCGAACGTGGCATTGCCAGTGGTCTGCAAGGTGGTCGTAGCGAGACTGCCGTTATTGGTAATGCCGTTAGTGCTCGTGCCACCCGTCACGGCGAGATTGCCACCGACCGTGGTGTTGTTGGTGATTATTGCCGAGTTCAACGTCGCGGTACCACCAACACCCAGATTGCCTCCGACCGCGGCATTGCCCCCGACATTGGCATCACCCGTGGTCGTGAGCGTGCCGGAGTTGACCGCGCCGGTTGTATTCAGGTTGCCGCCGCTGAGGGTCGCCGTGCCATCCGTCAGCGTGGCGCCCTGGATCGTCGCGCCGCTCGTGATATTGCCGCTGCTCGAGATCGCGCCCGTATTGGTGATGCCATTGGTCGTCGTGGCGCCGGTGACGCCCAGCGTGCCAGCGACCGCGGCATTGCCCCCGACATTGGCATCGCCCGTGGTCGTGAGCGTGCCGGAGTTGACCGCGCCGGTTGTATTCAGGTTACCGCCGCTGAGGGTCGCCGTGCCATCCGTCAGCGTGGCGCCCTGGATCGTCGCGCCGCTCGTGATATTGCCAGTGGTTGAAACGGTCCCGGCGTTCACCGCGCCGGTTGTATTCAGGTTACCGCCGCTGAGGGTCGCCGTACCATCGGTCAACGTCACACCCTGAACCGTTGCTCCACTCGTTATATTGCCGCTGCTCGAGATCGCGCCGGTATTGCTGATGCCATTGGTGGTCGTGGCGCCACTGACAGCGAGCGTACCGCCCACCGTGGCCGCCCCGGTGGTGGAGAGCGTGCCGGAAGTGACCGTCCCGGTGGTCGTCAGGTTGCCGCCGCTCAGCACCGCCGTGCCATCGGTCAACGTCACACCCTGAACCGTTGCTCCACTCGTTATATTGCCGGTGCTCGAGATCGCGCCGGTATTGCTGATGCCGTTGGTGGTCGTGGCGCCGCTGACAGCGAGCGTACCGCCCACCGCGGCCGCCCCGGTGGTCGCGAGCGTGCCGGAGTTGACTGCACCGGTCGTATTGAGATTGCCACCACTCAGGGTCGCCGTGCCGTCCGTGAGCGTGACGGCCTGAACGGTCGCACCACTCGTGATATTGCCGGTGCTCGAGATAGCGCCGGTATTGGTGAGGCCGTTGGTAGTGGTGGGACCGGCAACGCTCAATGCACCGCCGACCGTGGCCGCACCCGTGGTCGTCAGGGTGGCGGTGTTGACAGCGCCGCTGTTGGTGATATTGCCGGTATTGGTGATGCCGTTGGCAGTGGTGGCGCCGGTGACTCCCAGGGTGCCCCCAACCGTCTCGTTGTTGGTGACCGCCGCCGAGTTCAGCGTCGCAGCACCGGTCGTCGTCAGGGTGGCGGTGTTGACAGCGCCGCTGTTGGTGATATTGCCGGTATTGGTGACGCCATGCGTCGTCGTGGCCCCGGTCACCGTCAGCGTGCCTCCCACGGTCTCGTTGTTGGTGACCGCCGCCGAGTTCAATGTCGCAGCACCGGTCGTCGTCAGCGTAGCCGTGGTGACGCCGCCAGTGTTGGTGATATTGCCGGTGTTGCTGATGTTGCCAGTGTCGGTGACCCCGTGCGTGGTCGTGGCTCCCGTCACCGTCAGCGTGCCCCCCACGGTCTCGTTGCTGGTGACCGCCGCCGAGTTCAACGTCGCAGCACCCGTCGTCGTCAGGGTGGCGGTGTTGACAGCGCCGCTGTTGGTGATATTGCCGGTATTGGTAACGCCATGCGTCGTCGTGGCCCCGGTCACCGTCAGCGTGCCCCCCACGGTCTCGTTGTTGGTGACCGCCGCCGAGTTCAACGTCGCAGCACCCGTCGTCGTCAGAGTGGCGGTGTTGACAGCGCCGCTGTTGGTGATATTGCCGGTATTGGTAACGCCGTGCGTCGTCGTGGCGCCGGTCACCGTCAGCGTGCCACCCACGGTCTCGTTGTTGGTGACCGCCGCCGAGTTCAACGTCGCAGCACCGCTGGTCGTCAGGGTGGCGGTGTTGACAGCGCCGCTGTTGGTGATATTGCCGGTATTGGTAACGCCATGCGTGGTAGTGGCTCCGGTCACGCCCAGCGTGCCACCGACGGTGGCGTTCCCTGTGACGGTGGTCCCGCCGGGTGCAGTGATCGTTACGGTATTCAGAGCTGCATTGGTAGTCACCGTGCCCGTTGCGATGTTCGACTGAGCGAATGCATTCTGGACAGGTGCAACGGAAGTCAACCCTAGGGCGAACGACAACGCAACCCGGGCCACCACTGGCCTATATCTGTTGAATACCGTACGCATGACTTAGTCCATGTGACAAGACCTGCCTTGATTCATCCTACAAAGGATCTCAACGTAACCTTGTGATGCGCCGACACATTCACGGCGCGCTGGTGTCATCCAGCGCACACATTTGACACGTGGCTGAAGTCATCGAGGCGACATAAAGCGCGGATCGCAGGAAGATCGCTGCAGCCGCAGTGTCTGGGGTTGTCGACTCACACGAGCGGCCGGTTGGCCGCCCGTCTCAACCTGCGTGCAGGTGAGAGTTGGCGCTTAATGCAGCCGTCGCGGCTGCCGCCTTCAGTCGATCACAGCCGAGTGAATCTCGATGCCGGCTGCGACAACGCTCGTCACGGGCGAGCGGGCTGCGACCTGGAGAAGCTGCGCCTTCTGCTCCGCGGTCAACGGCCGCGCGAACGACAGCCGCCGCTCGATGTGTTCCCGTCCGGCCGCATCGCGCGACCAGCGCACGCCCACGGTGATCTTTCCCAGTGCCCAGTTGCAGTGCGCGGCGTGCCGGCGCAGCGCCACCGCGGTATCCGCCCCGAGGCTCGCCAGCAGCAGCTCGCGCGCCGCGAACCCGGCATCGCTCCCGCCGGCCGCGACCGCCTCATCGGCGGTGAGGTGATGGTGTCCGGAGACAATCTGCTGCACGTGCTGGTACTCATTGATCACGGTGACGTAAGCCATGTGCAGGTCCTCCCCCGGGCGCGGCCGCGGGCACGCGGCGCGCCGCATAGATACCGGCATGCGACAGACGCCCCAGCATGCTGCGCGCGATGCTGCTGACGCTCAGTCCGGTCACATCGTCGATCTGGTACGTCGTACCTTTGAGAATGCTCGCAGCGGCGCGCAGGCCGCTGCGGACCGCGGGACCTATGCCCTCGCCCAGGTCGCGCGTGGCAAGCCCCGCGGCATCGCCGGTGATGAACGCATTGTCACGCCGCACCACCCCGACCCCCCCGCGCAGGTAGTAGCTGTAGCCGGTGGGCTCGTAGCGCGCGCCGCGCGCGAGGCGGCCGTCGAGCATTGCGGCCAGGCGCGCCCAGTGCGCGCGGATGTCGTGCCCGCCGCGCTTCATGCGTGCGGCGATGCCGCCGATGCCGACATTGAGCCAGCCGCGCTCCTTGGGCACGTACCAGGAGTAGCCGGGGAGCCCCGCATCGAAGAACCACAGGTGACAGTCGGAATCCTGCCAGTCGTACGCGATCTCGTGCTCGAGCGTGACGATCTGCAGCTCGCTGTCGCGGGGATTGAGCTCGCGAAACAGCTCGCGATACACCGGGCAGCGCGTGCCGCCGGCGCCGATCAGGTAGCGGCAGCGATAGGCGCCGTCGATCACGTAACCGCCCGCCTCGGCGACGATGTGTCGCACCGTGTGCTGCTCCACCGGCGCGCCGGAGCGCTCCAGCAGCCAGGCATCGAACTCGAAGCGGCGGATCGAATGCTGCACGCACGCCACCGGCAGGTGCAGCCGGCCGACATGCACGCGTAGCCGTGGGAAGGTGAGCAGCCGGTGCGGATAAGCCGCGAGATCCATGCCGAGCTCGCGCACCACCTCCGGCGTGATCCAGCCCGCGCACAGCTTCAACCGTGGAAAGCGCTCGCGGTCGAGCACCAGCACGTCGGCGCCCGCCTTGCGGAGCTGCCAGGCAGCGGTCGAGCCCGCGGGTCCGCCGCCGACGATGAGCACGTCACAGGTGCGCATGCACCGTGCCGGTCAGCGCGTGTAGAGGTGGGCGCGGGTCCACGGGATGTCGTTGCTCCCGCCCGGCGCAAACACCACCTGGAACAGCTGCAGCGTACCGGTGGTGAAGGCGGCGACCGAGCCGGCGAGATACAGCCGCCACATGCGCACAAACTTCTCGTCGAACATGGCGCGCACGCGCTCGCTCGCGCCCTCGAACATGCCCAGCCAGTGACGCAGCGTCTGGGCGTAGTGCAGGCGCAGGTTCTCGACGTCGAGGATCGAGAAGTCCCAGGGCTCGAAAATGCGCGCCATCTCCCCGAGCGACGGCGGATAGGCGCCCGGGAAGATGCGTTTTTCGATCCACGGCTGCAGCCGCGCCGGGTAGTTACGGCCGATCGAATGGATGAGTCCGCGGCCGCGGCCCGCGAGGCAGCGCTGGGCGATACGCCCGAGCGCCGGGTAGTTCGCCACGCCTACGTGCTCGAGCATGCCCACCGACACGAACGCGTCGTAATTCCCGGCGATGTTGCGAAAGTCGTCCTCGACATACTCCACACGCCCCGCGAGCCCCTCGCGCGCCGCCCGCTCGCGCGCGTACGCGACCTGCTCGTGCGAGATGTTGAAGGCGCGCACGCGCACCCCGTAATGGCGCGCCATGTGTAGCGCCAGTGTGCCCCATCCGCAGCCGGCCTCCACGACGCTCTCCCCGGCGCCGAGGCGCAGCTTGCGACACACATGATCCATCTTGGCGACCTGCGCCTCATCGAGCGTCGCCTCCGGCGTCGGATAGTAGGCGCAGGTGTAGGCCATGGTGCTGCCGAGCCACAGCGTGTAGAACTCGTTGCCGATGTCATAGTGATGATGGATGTTCTCGCGCGAGCCCATGAGCGTGTTGATGTGCGGGCGGTGGACGGCACGCATAGCGCGGCGCAACGGCGAACCGGGCTTGGCGCCCATGCCACTCGCGCGGTACACGGTCTCGAGCAGATTCACCAAGTCACCGTCGATGGCGACTGTGCCGTCGCGGTAAGCGTCGCCGAAGCGCACCCACGGATTGACGAGGATCGACAGGAGAGTCGCGCGGCTGGCGAAGGTCACGCGCGCGACCGGTGCCGCCGCTCCCGCGGCAACCCGGGCGCCGCCCGCCAGCGCAAACTCCACCGGCGGATCCCCCAGGAACGCAGCCAGCCGCGACAGCAACAAGCGTTCGAGCAGGCCGCCCTGCACGAGCCCCTGCGGAGGCAGCTCCGGGACCGCCGCCGGCGGCGGCCGGGCGACTGCGGGGGCACGC
The DNA here is from genome assembly GCA_036008385.1 of Steroidobacteraceae bacterium. Taxonomy (GTDB): domain Bacteria; phylum Pseudomonadota; class Gammaproteobacteria; order Steroidobacterales; family Steroidobacteraceae; genus 13-2-20CM-66-19. Next base: position 55,425 of record DASYNX010000013.1, on the reverse strand, counting down.
TCCGAGGCGGATGCCAGGCTCTGCTCGCAGGCGTTCATGGCTCACCCCTTACGGCGTTACGGGAACGGCTAATTTAGCATGGGTGTGCCGCGGAGCCTCAGGGCGGCGCCTGGTGGGCGCGGACCGACCAGAAGCGCACTTCGGCGGCAAACCCCGGCTGTGCCTGCGCATTGCTCAACGCCCGTGCCTGCCCGCCCTCATACGCAACGGCCTGACGCAGCTTGCCCTCCGGCGTCAGCCGGTAGGCGACGCTCGAGCCGGAGTGCGCATCGACGTTGAAAACCACGAGCTCACCGTGGTCGGCCACACCGACGTTGAATGTGCGCACGCGATGCCCGGCCTTGGTGAGCAGCTGTCGCACCTCGGTGCCCTGGTCGGCCTTCGCCAGCCCAAGCGCGGCCGACACGGCCGGCGGCAACCGTGTCAGGAAGCCTGAGGTCAGCGCCTGTTGGCTCAGTGTCTCGGCCCAGGGCGGCGCAGCCAGCACGGGCCCCAGACAGCCGAGGAATACACCCACAGTTACGGCCAGCGCCCGCCTGCTCATTGCCCTCTCCTGGTGTCCGTCAGCTCCGGTGTCCGCTGCGCCCCGTGTCGGCCGGAGGGTACCGCACCAGGACGCGGTTGAGCAGCGCCGCGAGCCGTGCACCCGCGAGCAGCAGCCGCTCGTGGACGATGTCCTCGGCGTCCCGCTGGTAGGGTGCGTCCAGCACTACGATTCCCGGCGGCACGCTGTCGCAGGCGAAGCTCGTATACGCGTAGGCGACGTTGCGTGCCAGGTGGTTCGATTCGAACGCCCAGCCATCGGGCGATCCCTCGCCGGCGTCCTGGAGGAGCCGCTGCGCCGCCACCGCCAGCCCGTCGATATCGGCCGGCGGCTGCTGACGGTTGCGGGTGTGCAGTGCGAGGGTGACCAGATCATTGTCCCACGCGCGGTGCAGGCTCTCGCGGCCGCGGGTGCGCACTCCCGACAGCGCAACCGCCACGCGGTTGCCGCCCCGATCGGCGTTGTCGGCCGCATGCAGAGGCTGATGAATGTCCCCGACCAGGTGCACCACCCACTTCAGCGCCTCGTTGCGCTCGCGTGCCGCGGCCTGCGCGTCACCGAGCACCACCGTCAACCGCTTGAGCTGCTCGGAGTTGCACTGCCCATCGGGACAGTAGCGCGTCTTCGGCGCGCTGCCGCAGACCGGCCTGTTGTCGTAGTGCCACGCCGGACGGGCCGCCGGCGTGTCGGTGATCTCGTCCGCCCAGACCGCCACCGCCTCGAGCGTGGTGCGTCCGGAGGGGTTGCCGAGCTTGTCCCGATCGTCGACCAACAATCTGGTCACCGCAACGTGCGCCTGCGGTGTGAGCAACCGGTCGGCGATCGCCCCGACGGTGCGGTGTCCCTGCGGCCCCCACGCCCATGCCGCTTGCGCGCACGCCGCGGCAAGCACCAGCAGCGCCGCCCGCGCGCGGGTCCTCATGCGGCAAGCGGCGCGAAGTACACGAGCGTCTGGTACGGAAAGACGACCTGACCGCCGCGCTCGTGGCGGCGGAACACCTCGTGCAGGTCCGCCAGCAAGGGCTGGTACTGCGGATGCCCGGGCTCGGGTGCATAGGAAGAGGACAACAGGCGTCCCTTGAGGCCCGCGAAGTCGAGCGTCTGCTGGTTGGGGAAGGAAGCGTGCTCCATCGCGCCGCCGAGAAACGCGCGCATGCTCGCCTCCTCCGCACGGCGCGCCTTGATCTGCGCGTATTCGGCGGCGCGCCGCAGCAGCAGTGCCTCATAGTCGGCGAGGAAGGGGCCCGGATCGGGCGGCCGTTCATTCCACAGCAGCGCGGCGCAGCCGCCGCTGCGGATGATGCGCAGCGCCTCGCGGCGCGCCCGCGGCACATCGAACCAATGGAGCGCCTGTCCGACGACGATCAGATCGATGCTCATCGGTGCCAGCGTGGTCGCCTCCGCCGTGCCGTTCACGCTGCGAAAGCGCGCCCGCCTCCCGAGGCGCGCTTCCGCGGCCGCGCGCATCTCCCCGTTCGGCTCGACAGCAAACACCCGCGCGGCACGCTCGAGCAGCGGCTCCGTGAGCAGGCCCGTGCCCGAGCCGATGTCGGCCACCACGGCGCTCGCCGACAGCCCGCAGCGTGATGCGAGCAGATCGATGGCCGCCGGCGGATAACCGGGACGGGAGCGGGCGTAATCGTCCGCCCGGCTCGAGAAGCGCTCGGTCGGGCGCATCAGGCTCACCCGTGCGGCGGCCGGCGCGCCTGTACTGGCCGCACAGCGACACAGTGCACGCTGCGACGCCGCCGCGCGTCTCTCCATAAAGGCATACGGACACGGTAGCGTATTCGCGTGACAATGACACTTTCGGGGGCCGCCATGACCACGTCCTTCAAGCACATTGAGACACAGCTGGTGCACGCCGGGGAGCCGCTGCCGCGTATCGCCGGGGCAGTGGAGATGCCGATCTTCCAGTCGGCCACCTACGAGTACGCCGGCGAGGGCAGCTACCACGACGTGCGCTACCTGCGCACCAACAACACCCCCAGCCAGCTCGTGCTGCACGACAAGATTGCGGCGCTGGAAGGCGCCGAGGCCGCGCTGGTCACGGCGAGCGGGATGGCGGCGATCTCGACGACGCTGCTCACCGTGCTCTCCGCTGGCGATCATCTGCTGGCGCAGAGCTGCCTGTACGGCGGAACGCACGAGTTCGTCGCCAGCGAGTTCCCGCGCCTCGGTATCGCCTGCGACTTCATCGATGCCGACCGGCCCGATTCGTGGGCGGCGATGCTGCGGCCGAACACGCGCGCTATCTATGTCGAGGCGATGACCAACCCGCTGCTCGAGGTCGCGGACCTCGAGGGCGTGGTGCAGTTCGCGCGCGCGCACGGACTGACATCGATAATCGACAACACTTTCGCGACCCCGGTCAACTACCGCCCGCTGCCGGCGGGCTTCGATCTGTCGGTCCACAGCGCCACCAAGTATCTGAACGGCCACGCGGACATCGTCGCCGGCGCCGTCGCCGGCGGCGCCGCCCTGATCGAACGCATCCGCCACAAGGCCAACCACCTCGGCGGCAGTCTCGATCCGCATGCGGCGTTCCTGCTCAAGCGCGGGCTGAAGACGCTCGCGCTGCGGGTGCGCTTTCAGAACGACAGCACGCTGCGGATCGCGCAGTTCCTCGAATCGCATCCGGCAGTGGCGCATGTCAACTACGCGGGTCTCGAATCGCACCCGCGGCACGCGCGCGCGCGGCGTCTGTTCGCCGGTTTCGGTGGCGTGCTGAGTTTCGAGCTCAAGGGCCCGGCCAGCCGCGCGGACGAATTCGCCCGCCGGGTCCGCATTCCCACGGTTGCGCCGAGCCTCGGCGGGGTGCACACGCTGCTCACGCGGCCGGCGACGACCTCGCACGCCGGGCTGTCACGCGCCGATCGGGAGCGCCTCGGCATCACCGAGGGGCTGCTGCGGCTGTCGGTCGGGATCGAGGCCACCGAGGATCTGCTGGAGGATTTCCGCCAGGCGCTGAGTTGATGGGGCGCGCTCTGCCGGCGACAGCAAGGAACGGGTGGCGGCGTGCTGCGGCCGCGGTCACTCTGGGCGCCCGCCACGCGGAGGACTGAGGCCCCATGCCGAGCTCGGAATACACCGCCGCGAATGCCAACGGCGTCGCCGCAGCACCTATTGCCCCGTGGCGAACGCCGGTTGAGCTGACCCTGCTCGGGGCGGTGTGGGGCGGATCGTTCCTGTTCATGCGCGTGGCGGCGACGGAGTTCGGGCCCGTTCCGCTGGTCGAGGCGCGCCTGGCGCTCGGCGCGCTCATCCTGATGCCGTTTCTGTGGCGCGCCCGCGCGCAGTTCACGCCGGCACTGTGGCTGCGGATCGCCGGCATCGCCGCGGTCAACTCGGTGCTGCCGTTCGTGCTGTTCGCCTGGGGCGCCGAGCGCGCACCCGCCGGCATCGGCGCCATCACCAACGCGATGACCGTGATGTTCACCGCTCTGGTGGCCTTCGTCTTCTTCGGCGAGCACATCGGGGTGCGACGGCTGGTGGGTCTGGTCGCCGGTTTCGTGGGTGTGGCCATACTCGCGAGCGGCAGAATCGCGGGCGCGAGTGTCGGCCCGGCGGCGCTTGCCGGCACGGCCGCGGCGCTGTGTTACGGCTTCGGCATCAACCTGGTGCGCCACTACCTGACCGGCTACCCGGCGGCCGCGGTCGCGGCCGCCAACCTGGCGAGCGGGGCTGTGCTGCTCGCACCGCTGGCGCTGTACACCTGGCCGCACCATCCGATCAGCGCCACCTCCTGGGCAAGCGCCGTGCTGCTCGGCACGCTGTGCACCGGCATTGCGTTCGTGTTCTATTACCGACTGATCGTGCGTATCGGCGCCCCACGCACCTCCACCGTCACCTACCTGATACCCTTGTTCGGCGTGATCTGGGCGTGGCTGCTGCTCGGTGAGCCGCTCACCCTCACCATGGCGCTCGCCGGCGCCATGATCCTCGCCGGCGTGGCCCTGAGTCAGCAGCAAAAGGCGAAGTCCTGAAGCGGACCCTCGATTTCCCAAATCTGCTCAACGCACGCGAGCTGGGCGGCTATCCGACCACCGACGGCAGCCACACCCGCTGGCGTTCGCTGCTGCGCGCAGACGATCTCGCGCAGCTCAACGAAGCCGGCCTCGCCGCGCTGACGGCTTACGGCGTGCGCACGGTCCTCGACCTGCGCTGGCCGGAGGAAGCTGCGCGCTACCCCAGCCCGATCCCGGCCGCGCTGCCCGAGCTGCACTACGAGCGCATCTCGCTGCTGACGCACACCGAGGACGAGTGGCGCCTGCGCAGCCGCGATGTGAGCAAGGAGCTGTGGAAGTGCGTGGTGCTGGAGCACGTGCGCTTCGAATTGCACCACGTGCTCAGCTTCATCGCCGCCGCAGCACCGGAACCGCTGCTGTTTCACTGCGTGGCCGGCAAGGACCGCACCGGGCTGATCGCCGCGCTGCTGCTGGCGCTCGCCGATGCTACCCCCGCGGCGATCGCCGCGGACTATGCGGCGAGTTCGGAGAATCTGCGCGCGGGGTACCTGAGCCGCTATGCCGACACCGAGCCCGCGCGCATTCTCGACGCCCTGCGCTGCCCGGAGGAAGGCGCATACAACATGCTCCGGTTTCTCGAGTCCGCGGGTGGCGTGCGCGCCTACCTCGCGCAGATCGGGCTGACGCCGCCGGAGATTGAGCGGCTGCGCGCGCGACTGCACGACTGACCGCGCATCTGCAAGCCTCACTGCGCTGCTGCCGGCCGGCAACGTCGCTGCCTGACAGCGCGCACTGACATGCACCGTTCCCGGAGCTTGAGCAGCGCGGGTCCAGCTGCCTCGTTGGAGATATCGCTCGCTCACTCCGCGGTGTACCCACGGGCTCTGCGTTCACGCCCATTCACCCGGCGTTCAGCGCCGTTGCACGATACTCCCCATCGCACCGGTTTGAACGCGCTCCCGAGCGGCCCAGATTTTCAGCACGGGCACCATTATTCAGTGCGTCCGGATTTGAGCGCGTTTCACACCGGTGCGCTTTCCTTCGGCTATGCTCCTGCGGGAACCCTCGATCAACAGGAGACGGCGCCATGGAAACCACCGGAGGCTGCCTGTGCCGGGCAGTCCGCTACTCGATCAGCGCCGCACCGATCGTCACGCGCACCTGCTGGTGCCGCGTGTGTCAGTACATTGGCGCCGGCAGCGCCACGGTGAACGTGTGCTTTCCGAGCGAGGCGGTTACGGTCAGCGGCGAGCTGCGCGACTTCGAGATGATCGCCGACAGCGGCAACGTGATGCACCGGCGCTTCTGCCCAACCTGCGGCACGCACCTGTTCACGGCCTCGGAAGCGCGCCCGCATGTGGTGTTCGTGCGCGCCGGCACGCTCGATGACCCCGAGCCCGCCAGGCCTTCCCTGACGATCTGGACGGCGAGCGCACCGAGCTGGGCGTGCTTCGATGAGCGCATCCCCAGGGTCGAGCGCCAGCCGCCGCCGGCGGCGTGAGCAAGCGCCGAGAGGCTCAGCGCACCGACTGTTTGAGCCCGAGTGCCTCCCGCAGCTGCGGCGCCGTCAGCAGACGCGTGTACACCACGGTGCCGACATCGAATTCGCGCGCGCTCGCGAGCGACCCCACCACGACCGGGGCAAAGCCGGCGTCCCGCACCAGCCGCTGCGCCACCTCGAGCGCCTGGGCGTCGTCGCCCGCCAACGGGATGGCGACCAGCTCGCCCTTGCGGTGCGCCTCGCTCTTCAAGTCCCCGGCGTTGATGGCGTTGAAGGCGCGCACCAGCCGCACCCCGGGGAGGAATTGCGCCGAGGCGACCCCGGTGCCGACGCGGCGCGCCGCGACCGCCATCTCACCATCGCGCTGCGGATAGGGATTGCCGGTGTCGAGCACGATCTTGCCGGCCAGCTCCGCCTTGAGATCGCGCCCGATCTGGGGCGTGGCGGCGTAAGGCACCGAGATCAGGACCACCGGCCCGAACAGCGCCGCCTCGCGCGGCGTGCCAACGTGCGCGCGCGGCCCGAGCGAGGCCGCCAGTGACTGCAGCTCCTCGGGATGGCGCGAGGACACGAGCACCTCATGGCCCGCCTGGACCCACAGCATCGCCAGCGTGCCGCCGATGTGGCCGGCGCCGATGATTCCGACCCTGAGCGGCGCAGCGGGCGGCGGGGCATCGCTCGCCTGTCCCCCGGCAGCGCACGCGAGGAGCGCCAGCGCGGCGGCGAACCGGACGATGCGCACGACAGCTCGGTAGCCGGTCATTTGGGGGAAAACTCCACTTTGGTCTCCCAGCGGGTGGCCGCAGGGTGATCCGTTTCGATGACGAGAACGCCGTGCGCCCGCGGCGCGGCGGATGCCAGGCGCACCTCAATCTGGTCACCGCAGCCGGCCACCAGCGGCAGCGGCGTCAACACCACGATCCCCTGTGCGGCGGTGACGTCCGCCGGGGATGCCCCGGCAGGCTGAATACGCGCGCCGGTGATGCGCACACTCGGCACGGTCACGAAGCGGTACTGCACCCCACCCTGCCAGCCGCCCTTCGGCGCCGCGCCCGATGTGTCGAAGCTCGCTTCGCGGGTCAGCGGCGGCTCGATCAACCGGATCTGGCGCGGCTGTGCGGGGACGAGTTTCTGCTTCAGGTCGAACAGCTGCTTCCACTCCGCCTGGAACTGCAGCGGGAAGCTGCCCCGACAGCGCACCGAGTACAACCCGCGCCACTGAGAGCCGTCGGCGTTGGGGCTGAGGGTGATCCGCTGCCCCCCGCCGAGTGCAAACAGGTACACCGATCCCGGCGTCACCAGCGCATCGAGCCTCACGGTCGCGGAGACTTCATACATGCCGATGTCGTGGTTGGCCACGTACTGCGCGGGCGTCGAATCAAGCACCCGCACGTCGCAGCCACCAAGCAGCGACGCAGCAACCCACGCGAGGGCGGTCGGTCTGCGCATGCTGCCGGGCGTGGCGCCGCACTGCGCCCGGGACCAAGGTCGCTTACTTCTTGCGCCTTGCGCCGGACCGCTTCGCCGCCCGGAAGGAAATTCCGCAGCGCATCGCCTTCTGCTGAACCGCGGCCGCGGTGCGTCCAAGCTTCTTGGCCACCTGCCCGGTTGGGGTTCCTGCCTTCGCGAGCGCCTTGAGAGTCTTCAGTTCACGGGCGCTCCAGGAGGCGCCGTCGTTCGGTGGACGTCGAGCCATCATTGTTACTCCGCAAATCACCCAACGAGGGGCCGGATTTCGGATCATACACCGATCAATGCGGGTGCGCGCGCCCGCCTACCTTGCGTTACATGTTGGAACGGCATATCCGCGACGCCGCGCGCCCGCTCGGACGCGTGCGCTGACACCAACTTGTAACTACCCGCGTTGCGGGCGTGCCGCCGCAAGCGTAGTCAATAGACGACACCCGCCTCCCCTTGACTGCGACGGCCGGCGATGCTTAACGGCCGCCAACACCCGCATTTGTCGAGCGAACGCGACAGCGCACTACCGGAGGACGATCGTTCCCACCACGCGCGGGTGAATCGAGCACGCGTGGCGATACGTGCCCGGCGCGTTGAATTGGAACGACTCTCGTTAGTATCCAGGGCCCCGGAGCGCAACAGGCCGGTAGCGCTCACCACCGTGTGCGGCTCGTCGTCCTTATTTGTCCAGGTGACGGTCGAGCCGGCGTACGTGATCCGACATGTGACGGGGACCCGCGGTGTTCTATTCCGGCAGGCCTGGTGTTACGGCTGCGCGTCGCGGCTGCCAAGGTCGCGCAGCAGTCGCTCCAGTCCCGCGAGCTCGTCCCAGCCGGCGTCCGAGACCGCGCAATACTGCAGATTGCCGACGTTCCAGAAAGCCAGGTGGTAGCCGTTGCGCGTGGTGACGTCCGCGTACGTGCGCGCCCGGGCAACCCAGGTGAACACGTTGATGACGTGCGCGCCGTGCTCGTAGACCACCACTGCCGCGCGCTGCTGGTCGAAGTAGTCGGCTCGCCCGCCGACCAGGCGGTAGCCCTGCGCGGCAAAATCGGCCACCACCGGCGAGACGTCGGCGTGACCGGCAAACCACGGCTTCACCGTGTGCCGATCGGTGGATACGACGTCCGTCAGGTGCTGCGGCATCAGCGAGCGCACGTGGGCGGCGACCAGCTCATCGAGCAATGGTGCGGCCGGCTGCGGTGAGCGTAGCAGCATGGGTGACAACAGCAGCCACGCCACGCTCGCCGCGAGCGCGGCACCCACGCCGCCGCCGGCTCCGAGCCAGAACGGCCGCGTACGCCAGGGCCGCAGGCGTGCCGGCGCCGCCGCAGCTGCTGATACCGCGGACTCGCGCTCGAGCATCGCGCCAATGCGCGTGCGCAGCTGCGGCGGAGCCTCCTCATAGACCAGGTCACGGCGCAGCCGCGTGCGCCACTGCTCGAGATCCGCAAGCAGCGCGCGGCACTCGGGACAGTGCTCGGTGTGCCGCTCGATATCGGCTGCCGCGACCGCATCGACCTCGCGGTCGAAGTACGCTTGCACCCGTGAGCGTTCAGCGCACTGCACGCGGCACTCCTTTGGTCTGCTCGCGCCACTGCGCCCGCAAGGCGAAGCGCGCGCGTGCCAGGCGCGACATCACGGTCCCGATCGGCACCTGTGTGACGTCGGCAATCTCGCGGTAGCTCATATCCTCCATCTCCCGCAGCAACAGCACCTCGCGGTGCTCGGGAGCGAGACCCGCGATCAGCTGCTCGAGCGTCAGCCGGTCGTCGCGCCCGCCCGGGGCGCCGTCCGGATCGACGCTCAACGCGAGCACGTCCGCACCCGACCGTGCCTCCTGCTCATCCGGCAGTGGCACGAAAGTGCGCCGCTGCTCCTGCCGCAACGCCGTCGCGTGGCAGTTGCGCACGATGGCCAGCAGCCAAGCCTTGGCATCCGAGCCCCGCAGACTGTCGAAGGCACGAAACGCACGCAGGAACGCCTCCTGCACCAGGTCCTCCGCATCGGCGGTCGAGGACGTGAGCCAGCGCGCAAATCGATAGGCCGCGTCCAGGTGTGGCATCACCTGCGCCTCGAAACGGCCGCGTTTGTCAGCCATGCATCACACCGGATGTTGCCCCGCGCGGCCCGCAGCCACCCACCCTCCCGGGGTGTAAGACGATCCGCCGGGCGATTTTATTCCCTCGGCCCCTTCCTTATCCGCGGGCGGCGGCGCGCAGGTTGGCGGCGTCGACCGCGTTCGAGAGCAGCATGGCGATCGTCATGGGCCCGAGTCCACCGGGAACCGGGGTGATCCACCCGGCGCGCGCGGCGGCCGCCTCGAACTCGACATCACCGACCAGACGGCCGTCGGGTGCGCGGTTGATGCCGACGTCGAACACCGCCGCGCCCGGACGGATCCACTCGCCGGGGATGAAACCGGCCTTGCCGACCGCGGCCACCAGCACCTCGGCACGCTCGACTTCGGCGCGCAGATCGCGCGTTCCCGTGTGACATACGGTCACGGTGGCGCGCGCCAGCAGCAGCTCGAGCGCCATCGGGCGGCCGACGATGTTGGAAGCGCCCACCACGGTGGCGCGCAGTCCGGTGAGGGCGATGCCGTACTCCTGGGCGAGGCGGATGACGCCGAACGGCGTGCACGGGCGCAGCCGCGGCCGCTTCTGCGCGAGGAGCCCCGTGTTGACCGGGTGAAAGCCGTCGACGTCCTTGACAGGATCCACGGCGTCCATGACGCGATCGGCGTTCACGGCCTTCGGCAGCGGCAACTGCACCAGAATCCCGTCGACCCGCTCGTCATGATTGAGCGCGTTCACCAGCTCGAGTATCTCCCGCTCGCTGGTGCTCGGCGGCAGATCGTGCGCGAAGGAGGCAATGCCGGCCTCCTGGGAGGAGCGGCGCTTGTTGCGCACGTAGACGCTCGAGGCCGGGTGCTCTCCGACCTGCACCACTGCGAGCCCGGGTGAGCGGCCGTGTCGCGCGGCGAACTCCGCCGCGCGCTGTGCCACTTGGGCGCGCACTTTGGCCGCGACCGCCTTGCCGTCGAGCAGCAGCGCCCCGCCGGGGGCGCGCAGCGCTGCCGCCCCGGCAAGGCCCGGGGCGGCAGCCACGTCGCTCGAGGACGCGCCCATCAGTAGCGGTAGTGATCGGGCTTGTAGGGCCCGGACTTGTCGAGGCCGAGGTAGCGCGCCTGCGTGTCCGTCAAAGAAGTGAGCGTGACGTTCAGCTTCTTCAGCTGCAGGCGTGCGACTTTCTCATCGAGGTGCTTGGGCAGCACATAGACTCCCCCCGGATAGTTCGCCGTGTTGGTGAACAGCTCCACCTGTGCGATCACCTGGTTGGCGAAGCTCGAGCTCATGACGTAGCTCGGGTGCCCGGTGCCGCAACCGAGGTTCACCAGCCGTCCCTCCGCCAGCAGGATCAGGCGCCGGCCGTCGGGAAATATGACGTGATCGACCTGGGGCTTGATGTTCTCCCACGGATACTGCTTGAGGCTCGCGACGTCGATCTCGTTGTCGAAGTGACCGATGTTGCAGACGATGGCGTTGTGCTTCATGCGCACCAGGTGATCGTGGGTGATCACGTGGAAGTTGCCGGTCGCAGTGACGAAGATGTCGCCCCGGTCGGCGGCGTAGTCCATCGTGACGACCCGGAAGCCCTCCATGGCCGCCTGCAGGGCGCAGATCGGGTCGATCTCGGTGACCCAGACCTGGGCCGACAGCGCGCGCAGTGCCTGGGTACAGCCCTTGCCGACGTCCCCGTAGCCACACACCACGGCGATCTTGCCGGCCACCATCACGTCGGTGGCGCGCTTGATGGCGTCCACCAGCGACTCGCGGCAACCGTACAGGTTGTCGAACTTGCTCTTGGTGACCGAGTCGTTCACGTTGATGGCCGGGAAGGCGAGCCGGCCCTCCTTGGCCATCTGGTAGAGGCGTTTGACGCCGGTGGTGGTTTCCTCGGTGACGCCCTTGATATGGCCGATGCGCGTGGAGTACCACTTCGGGTCGCTCTTGAGGCGTGCGCGGATGGCGGCAAACAGGGCGCGCTCCTCATCGCTCGCGGGCTTAGTCGTCACACCCGCATCGCTCTCGGCCCGCACCCCCAGATGCAGCAGCAGTGTCGCATCCCCGCCGTCGTCGAGGATCATGTTGGTATAGCCGCCGTCGGGCCAGTCGAAGATGCGATGGGTGTAGTCCCAGTAATCCGCGAGCGACTCGCCCTTCCAGGCGAACACCGCGGTGCCGCGCGCAGCAACCGCGGCGGCGGCATGATCCTGGGTGGAGAAGATGTTGCACGAGGCCCAGCGCACCTCGGCGCCGAGCGCCTGCAGCGTCTCGATCAGTACCGCAGTCTGGATGGTCATGTGCAGTGAGCCGGAGATGCGCGCGCCGCGCAGCGGCTGGGTGGGCGCGAACTCTTCGCGAATCGCCATGAGACCCGGCATCTCGGTCTCGGCGATGGCGATTTCCTTGCGTCCGAACTCGCTGAGTGTGAGGTCGGCGACCCGGTAGTCCGGGCTGAGTGCAGTTTTCGGTGTGGCGTTCATGCTCGTTACTCCGCAATGACAGAGTGAGCGCCGTATGAATGAAGCGGCGTCCGCTGAGCCTGGCGGGCGGAACCTGTGCCCGTCGCAACGCTCCTCAGCGGGCGTGGCTGCAGCCGGTGCGGCTGCTGATGAGTTGTCTTATGCCGCGCGCATCCCCTTGGCCTCCGCGGCCAGTGTCTCGGCGAGATCGGTGCGCTCCCAGGTGAACTCCGGCTCGGTGCGGCCGAAATGTCCGTAAGTTGCGGTCTTCTGATAGATCGGGCGCAGCAGGTCGAGCATCTCGCGCAGCCCGTAAGGCGTGAGGTCGAAGTGCTTGCGCACGATCTGTGTCAGGCGCTCGCGCGACAGCCGGCTGGTACCGAAGGTCTCCACCATGATCGAGGTCGGCTCGGCCACGCCGATGGCGTATGACACCTGCACTTCGCAGCGCTCGGCGAGCCCCGCCGCGACGATGTTCTTGGCGACGTAGCGCGCGGCGTATGCGGCCGAGCGGTCCACCTTGGACGGGTCCTTGCCGGAGAAGGCGCCGCCGCCGTGGCGCGCGTACCCGCCGTAGGTGTCGACGATGATCTTGCGTCCCGTGAGGCCGCAGTCGCCGACCGGTCCGCCGGTGACGAAACGACCGGTGGGGTTGATGTGGTACCTGGTGCGCCGGTCCAGCCACTTTGGCGGCAGCACCGGCTTGAGAATCTCCTCCATCACCGCCTCGCGCAGCGCCTTGGTGGAGACCTCCGGGCTGTGCTGCGTGGACAGCACCACGGCCTCGATCCCGACCGGCTCGTGATCCTCGTAGCGCAGCGTCACCTGACTCTTCGCGTCCGGGCGCAGCCACGGAAGTTTGCCGGACTTGCGCACCTGCGCCTGGCGCTTGACCAGGCGGTGGGCGAGCGTGATCGGTGCCGGCATCAGCACGTCGGTCTCATTGGTCGCATATCCGAACATCAGTCCCTGGTCGCCCGCACCCTGACGGCGCTCGTCCTTGCGGTCGACGCCCTGGGCGATGTCCGCGGACTGCTTGCCGATGATGTTGAGTACGCCGCAGCTGGCGCCGTCGAACCCCATGTCGGAGGAGTCGTAGCCGATCTCGAGCACGGTCTTGCGGACCAGCGCCTCGACATCGACCCAGGCGCTGGTCGTGATCTCACCGGCGACGATCACCACGCCGGTCTTGACGAGGGTCTCGCAGGCAACGCGGCCGCGCGCGTCCTCCTTGAGAATCGCGTCCAGCACGACGTCGGAGATCTGATCCGCGACTTTGTCCGGATGACCCTCGGAGACCGACTCGGAGGTGAAAAGATAGTCATTCGCCATGGGGTCGAACCGTCCTCGATTCTGCAGTCACGGGAATGACGATTTTACCCCAGACGGCCACGGTCTTGCTGCCCGCGGCGCTGCCGCCGCCCCGGGGACGGGGGTCTGCAGCGCGGCGCGGCGGCATTTCACGGAAACGCTGCCGCCAGGCGCTCGGCGAACTCGGCGCTGCTGAAGCGGTGATTCTGCGTGCCACGCGACTCGATCTTGATTGCGCCCATGAGGGACGCAATATGTCCGGTGGCGCGCCAGTCGAGGCCGTGGAGCAACCCGTGGATGAGACCGGCACGGTAGGCGTCGCCGCAGCCAGTCGGATCCACGACCGCGCGCGGCGCGGCGGCGCGGATGGCCAGTGCGCCGGCGCGCGTGTGAATCGTCGAGCCGGCGGCGCCGCGCGTCACGATGAGCGCCTCGACGTGCTGCATCACCTCGCTCACACCCCAGCCGGTCTTCTGCTGCACCAGCTGCCACTCGTAATCGTTCACGGTCACCCAGCGGGCGCTCGTAACGAAGCGCCGCAGCTCCTCGGCGCCGAACATCGGCAGGCCCTGGCCAGGGTCGAAGATGAACGGGATGCCCAGCTGCGCGAACTGCGCGGCGTGCTCGATCATCCCCTCCCGCCCGTCGGGGGCGACGATGCCGATGGCGATGTCACGCGCTTCCGCGACGCGGTTGACATGACTGTGCTGCATCGCTCCCGGGTGAAACGCGGTGATCTGATTGTCGTCGAGATCGGTGGTGATGAACGCCTGCGCGGTGAGCTCAGCGTCGATGACACGCACGTGATCGGTGGGCACGCCGGCGCGCGTCAGCCACTCCTTATAAGGCGCGAAGTCGCGCCCGACGGTGGCCATCGGCAGACCCGTGTCCCCGAGCAGCCGCAGGTTGTAGGCGATGTTGCCGGCACAGCCGCCGTATTCCCGGCGCATCTGCGGCACCAGGAACGAGACGTTCAGCATGTGAATCTTGTCGGGCAGGATGTGATTGGCGAAGCGATCGCCGAACACCATGATGGTGTCGAAGGCCAGTGAGCCGCAGATGAGCGCACGCCCGGACCCGGGCGCGCCCGCACTCATGTGCCCGCGCCCTTCGCAGTCGGGATGGGTGGCGCCGGGGAGGCCGGTGCGGCCGCGGCGGGGGCGGCTGGCGAGGCGGTCGGCGCTTTGCTTGCGGCATACAGCAGCGCCACGGCGTTCTTCCCCAGGTCGGTGAGACCGGCACCCTGGCGCTCCTCGTAGTACTTGAGCATCTGCGCGCGCATGCGCGGCGCCCAGTAGCGCTTGATGTGATTGGCCACGTCGCGCGCCGCAGCCTGCGGATCGTTGCTGTCGGCGCCCGTAAAGAAGTCGCCGATCTCGTTGGTCATCTTGATGAGCAGGTCGATGTTCATGGAGTTGTCACACCTCAATTCTTCAGCCGGTGCGGATGCGCGTAGACCACGTGCTGGTCGGCGCGCGCGAAAGCGACGAGCGTGAGGCCGGAGCGCTCGGCGAGTCGCACCGCAAAGGCCGTGGGCGCTGACAGCGCCACCAGCAGCGCGATGCCGACGGTGGCGCACTTCTGCACCATCTCGTAGCTGGCGCGGCTGGTGATCAACATGTACCCGGCGGTGAAATCCGCCTTGGCGCGCGCCAGGGCACCGATGGTCTTATCGAGCGCGTTGTGCCGGCCGACATCCTCGCGCACCACCTGGATGCCCGCTCCCGGTACGACCCACGCCGCGGCGTGAACGCTCCCGGTGCGCGCGTTGATCGGCTGCCTTGATGCGAGTTGCGTCATCGTTTCGTGGAGCTCGGCAGCCGTGATGGTGACTCCTGCGGGCACCGGCTGGCATTCGCGGATGGCATCCTCGGCGGTCTCCGCGCCGCACAGGCCGCAGCCGGTGCGGCCGGCGAGGTTGCGCCGTCGCTGCAGCAGCTGCGTGAAGCGCTCCCACGCGACGCTGATCTTCACATCAGCCGATGCCTCGCCGCGGATGACCTCGACGCCACGAATCTCATCCGCGGCCGCCACCAGCCCCTCACTGAGCGTGAAGCCGACGGCGTAGTCCTCGAGATCGGCCGGGGTCGCGAGCATCACGACATGCGGCACGTCGTGGTAGACGAGCGCCACCGGCATCTCTTCCGCGACCAGGTCCGTGGTTCGGGCGAGCGCACCGCGCGTCCAGCGCTGGACCGCGACTTCCGCACTCACCGCGGCGCTGGTCTCGCCCTTCGCCTGCGGCCGTGCGCTCATCGCCTCAGGCGGGGGTCCGATCCTGCCGGCGGCGCTTGGGCGTCCGTTGCGGCAGCTCGCGCTCGGCCTCGGCGCGCTTCTCCCAGGCGTCCTTCTGGTTCACCAGCACTACTTCCACGGCCGTCACCTTGTACTCCGGGCAGTTGGTCGCCCAGTCAGAGTTCTCGGTCGTGACGACGTTGGCGTTGGTCTCCGGGAAATGGAACGTGGTGTACACCACGCCCGGCGCGATCTTCTCGGATACCTTGGCGCGCAGCACCGTATCGCCCGCGCGGCTGGTGAGTCCCACCCAGTCACCGTCCGAGATGCCGCGCACCTCGGCGTCGTGCGGGTGAATCTCCAGCACGTCCTCCTTGTGCCAGATGACGTTGCCGGTGCGCCGGGTCTGCGCACCGACGTTGTACTGCGTGAGGATGCGCCCGGTGGTCAGTATCAGCGGGAAGCGCGTGTTGACCTTCTCGCTGGTCGGCACGTACTCGGTCGGCCAGAACTTGCCCTTGCCGCGCACGAATTGCCCGACGTGCATGGTCGGGGTGCCCACCGGCGCCGCGTCGTTGACGGGCCACTGGATGCTCCCGAGCTCCGTGATCTTCTCGAAGCTCATGCCGGCGAAGGTCGGAGTGAGCCGCGCGATCTCTTCCATGATCTCGCTGGCATTGTCGTAGTGCATCGGATAGCCGAGCGCATTCGACAGCAGGCAGGTGATTTCCCAGTCCTGGTAACCGGGAAGCGGCTCGATGATCTTGCGCACCAGCGAGGTGCGCCGTTCGGCGTTGGTGAAGGTACCGTCCTTCTCGAGGAATGAGGAGCCCGGCAGGAACACGTGCGCGAACTTCGCGGTTTCGTTGAGGAACAGGTCCTGCACGATGCAGCACTCGAGCGACGCCATGGCGGCATTCACGTGATGAGTGTTGGGATCGGACTGCACGAAGTCCTCGCCCTGCACATACATGGCCTTGAACGTGCCATCGAGCGCCGCCTCGAACATGTTGGGAATGCGCAGGCCCGGTTCGGACTGCAGCGTCACGCCCCACTCCTTCTCGAAGGACCCGCGCACCACTGGATCGGACACGTGCCGGTAGGCGCTGAACTCGTGTGGGAAGGAGCCCATGTCGCACGAGCCCTGCACGTTGTTCTGACCGCGCAGTGGGTTGACGCCCACGCCTTCGCGGCCGAGATTGCCGGTGGCCATGGCGAGATTCGCGATGCCCATGACCGCGGTCGTGCCCTGACTGTGCTCGGTCACACCGAGGCCGTAGTAGATGGCAGCGTTGCCGGCCCTGGCGTACAGCCGCGCCGCACGGCGCACGCGCTCTGCCGGTACCCCGGTGATGGCTTCGGAAGCTTCCGGAGAGTTGCGCGGCGCGGCCACGAACGCCTTCCACTTGGCGTACGAGTCCGGTTCGCAGCGCGCGGCGATGTAGTCCTCCTTGGTGAGGCCTTCGGTCACCACCACGTGTGCCAGCGCGTTCAGCAGCGCGACGTTGGTACCCGGCTTCAGCTGCAGGTGCTCGCTCGCCTCGATGTGCGGAGTGCGCACCAGGGCAGTCTGGCGCGGGTCGGCGATGATCAGTTTCGCGCCCTGGCGCAGGCGGCGCTTGAGCTGGGAGGCGAACACCGGGTGTCCGTCGGTGGGGTTGGCGCCGATGATGAGGATCGTGTCCGCCTTCATGACCGAGTCGAACGCCTGCGTTCCGGCGGATTCGCCGAGCGTGTTCTTCAGCCCATAACCGGTCGGCGAGTGACACACCCGCGCGCAGGTGTCGACGTTGTTGTTGCCGAAGCCGGCGCGTACCAGCTTCTGCACGAGGAAGGTCTCCTCGTTGGTGCAGCGTGAGGAGGTGATGCCGCCGATCGAGTCGCGGCCATACTTCGCCTGGATGCGCTTGAGCTCGCTCGCGGCGTAGGAGATCGCCTCCTCCCACGAGACTTCACGCCAGTCGTCATGGATGGTCTTGCGCACCATGGGCTTGAGAACCCGGTCTGCGTGCGTCGCGTAGCCCCAGGCGAACCGCCCCTTCACGCAGGCGTGACCGTGATTGGCCTTGCCGGCTCGATCGGGCGTCATGCGTACCACTTCGACGTCCGCACCCTCGCCACGCACTTCCGCCTTGAAGCCGCAGCCGACGCCGCAGTAGGCGCAGGTAGTGGTCACCGCCCGCTCGGGCGCGCCCAGTCCGATGATCGATTTCTCAGTGAGAGCCGCCGTCGGGCAGGCCTCGACGCAGGCACCACAGGAGACGCACTCGGACTCGAGGAAGGGCTCATCCTGGCTGGCCGCCACCTTGGACTCGAAGCCGCGGGCCTGAATGGTAAGGGCGAAAGTACCCTGGATCTCATCGCACGCCCGCACGCAGCGCGAGCAGACGATGCAAAGATCCGGGTCGAAAGTGAAGTATGGGTTGCTCTCGTCCTTGGGTTGACCCAGGTGACGCTTGCCGTTGGCGTACCGGCTCGACCTGACCCCGAGCGCCTCCGCCATGGCACGCAGCTCTGTGCGCGCCTCCGCTTCGGTCGGCATGCGTTCGATCGGATAATCGGATACGTAAAGCTCCATCACGCTGCGGCGCAGCTCACCGAGCTTGTCCGACTGCGTGCGGATCTTCATGCCCGCGGCGACGGTGGTCGTACAGGACGCGGGGTAACCCTTACGGCCCTCGATCTCGACCAGGCACAGCCGGCACGAGCCGAACGCCTTCAACGTGTCGGTTGCGCACAGCTTCGGTACCTTGACCCCGGCGAGCGCGGCAGCGCGCATCACCGAGGTGCCTTCCGGCACAGTGACGGCGCGGCCGTCGATCTCGACGGTGATGGCCGCTCCAGCGCCCGCCTGCCCGTTCACCGGCGGCGGTGTGCCGAAGTCTTCGTAATCTATGGCATACATTGCTTGAGCCTCGCTCGCGCGCTGTCAGACTCGCGCGCGAAAGTCTTCCCGAAAGTGTTTCAACGCGCTCTGCACCGGAAACGGCGCCATGCCGCCGAGTCCGCACAGTGAACCCTGAACCATGGTCTCGCACAGCTCTTCCAGCAGCCGCACGTTGCGCTCGCCGTCGACGCCCGCGAGGATGCGGTCGATGACCTCGACACCGCGGGTCGAGCCGATGCGGCACGGGGTGCACTTACCGCAGGATTCGATGGCGCAGAACTCCATCGCATAGCGCGCCATGCGCGCCATGTCCACCGTATCGTCGAACACCACGATGCCGCCGTGCCCGAGCATCGCGCCGATGCCGGCGAGCGCCTCGTAGTCGACCGCGGTGTCGAACTGTGCTGCCGGGATGTAGGCCCCGAGTGGCCCACCGACCTGCACCGTGCGGATCGGCTTACCGGTCGCCGAACCGCCGCCGTAGTCGTACAGCAGCTCGCGCAGCGTGAGCCCGAATGCCCGTTCGACAAGCCCCCCGCGGCGGATGTTCCCGGCCAGCTGTATGGGCAACGTGCCACGGGACTTACCCATGCCGAAATGGGCGTAGGCGTCTGCCCCGTGGGCGAGAATCCACGGCACACTCGCGAGCGTCACGACATTGTTGACGACCGTCGGCTGCCCGAACAGGCCCTTGATCGCCGGCAACGGCGGCCGGACGCGGATCTCGCCGCGTTTGCCCTCGAGGCTCTCGAGCATCGAGGTCTCTTCGCCGCAGATGTAGGCACCGGCGCCCACCCGCACCTCCACCTCGAAGCGCTTGCCGCTGCCGGCGACGTCGGCGCCGAGATAGCCCGCCGCGGTTGCGGCCGCGATGGCAGTGCGCAGTGCCACCAGGGCGTGCGGGTACTCCACCCGCAGATAGATGTACCCCTGGGTGGCGCCAACGGCCAACCCGGCGATGGTCATGCCTTCGATGAGTGCGAGTGGATCGCCTTCCATGAGCATGCGGTCGGAGAAAGTCCCCGAGTCGCCCTCGTCCGCGTTGCAGGTGATGTACTTCGGCCCCGCACTCTGCTCGAGCACCGTCTTCCACTTGATTCCTGTCGGGAAAGCCGCTCCGCCGCGTCCACGCAGGCCCGAAGCCGTGACGGCCTGCACGATGTCGGCCTGACCGAGGGCGAGCGCGCGCCCGAGCCCCTGGTAACCGCCGTGCTTCACATAATCGGTGACGCTCGCGGGATCGACGATCCCGACGCGCTCGAACGTCAAGCGCTGCTGACCCTTCAGCCAGGGGAGCGACTCGGTGAGGCCGAGCGCGAGCGCATGGGTGCCGCCATTGAGGAAGTCGGCGGCGAATAGCGACGGCACGTCGCTTGCGGTGACCGGGCCGTAGGCCTGGCGCCCGTCGGACGTCGCCACTTCCACGAGCGGCTCGAGCCAGTAGGCGCCCCGCGAGCCGTTGCGCACCAGGGCGATCCGCGCGCCGCGGCGGGCGGCCTCGGCGGCAATCGCCCGCGCGACCTCACCGGCGCCAACGGACAACGCGCCCGCATCCCCGGGGACATAGACGGTCGTGGTCATGACGGTGAGCCGGCCTGCTCGATCAGTGCGTCAAAGCGCTCGGGCGTCACGCGTCCGTGGAGCTGCCCGTCGATCATCGCCGCGGGCGAGCAGGCGCAATTTCCGAGGCAGTAGATCGGGTCCAGTGAGAAACGCCCGTCGGCGGTGGTCTCGTGAAAATCGATCCCGAGCCGCCGCTGGGCATGCTCCGCGAGGGCGGCTGCTCCCATCGACTGGCAGGATTCCGCCTGGCACAGACTCACAGTGTGCGTGCCCGGGCGTGAGTTACGGAAGTAATGATAGAAGGTGATCACGCCGTGAACCTCGGCGCGCGACAGGTTCAGCTCCTCCGCGACGACGGGAACGGCGCCCGCGGGGATAAAGCCCATGGCGGTCTGAATGGCGTGCAACACTTCCAGCAACGGGCCGGGGCGCCCCTTGTGCCCGGCAACGATGCGCCGAACGAGGTCGGCTTCGGACGGCGGTAAGGTCTCCATGCGTGCAGTATACGTCGGCCGGCGGCAGGGGCTTATATAGGGCTGCCCGTATGGCGGGCATAAGGAACAGCTTAGGCAGCAGCGCAAAAAGTGGTCGGCTGGCAGCTCTTGAGACCCGCACTGACGCGACGGCTCTGGCCGGGGTTGCTGCTGCTCGCAGTAGCTGCACCGCCGGGTCGGGCTGCCGGCCCGTGGGAGGGTCTGACGGTGGGAGGTGAGCTCGCGGTGACGAGCGAATACATCTACCGCGGCGTGGCGGAGAGCGACGGCAACGCCGCCGTACAGGCGGACCTGCACGCGAGCACCGCGGGAGGCACCTTCGTCGGGGTGTGGGGCTCGAGCCGCAATCAAAACTACGCCCCGTACGCGGACGGCGATGTGGAGGTCTATGCCGGGCACCGCTTCCAGCTGAGCAGCACCTGGGGCGCCACGCTCAGTGCGCGCGGTCACTATTTCGTCGGCGGCGCGCAGGAAAGCAACGACGATTACCAGGAGATCATCGGCGCGCTCACCTACCTCGACCGCTGGACGCTGTCGCTGACTGCGATCCCGAACGCGGTGCGCTACTGGTACGACATGCGTCTGAGCCGCAGCCCGGCGTGGATCGCGGATACGACCGCGCAGTGGCTTCTGACCCCGGGGCTGTTCGTGACCGGCAGCGCGGGGTTTTACTATTCGAGCGGCACCGGCCCCGGGATCTACTCCCAGTTCGACTATCCCTACGGGAGCGTCGGGGTTGCCTTCGAGCACCGCCAGTGGCGCGTGGACTTCGGCTATTTCCTCGCCCCGGAGCGGGCGGCGCAACTGTTCCCCTACCCGATCGCCCACGACCGTTTCGCTGGCACGCTGATCTGGCGCTTTTGACCGCTCCGCAGCGTGCGGGGATAGTAGATGAACCGGGGCGTGCGCAGCGGACACTTACCCTGGTATGGACCCGTGCGTGAAGCCAACCGATACAGCGATGAAGGTATGACGGAGCCGAGCGCTCGCGGATCGGGGGTGGCGCGCGAGCGGGATCTGATCGCGCGCATCGGCGCGGGTGACCGCAGGGCGTTCGAGGAGCTCTACAACCTCTATCACCGCCGCATGGCGCGTTTCCTGACGCGCCTGACGCGCCGCTATGACATCGCGGAAGAGGTCATCAACGACACCTTCTGGGTTGTGTGGCGCAAGGCGCGCACTTTTCGCGGCGACTCGCAGCCCTCGACCTGGATCTTAGGGATCGCCTACCGCAAGGCCCGGAACGCGTTCCGCGCCTCCGCGCGCGTGATGGAAAAGAACCTGCCGGCTGAGCTCTTGCCACTTACGAGCGAGGGCCCGTCCGATGCAGAGGAGCTGCGCGACTGGCTCGGCCGCGCGCTCTCGCAGCTGCCGCCGGAGCAGCGGCTCGCGGTGGAATTGTGTTACGAGCTGGGACATTCCTGCGAGGAGATCGCGGCCATCATGGGCTGCCCGGTGAACACGGTGAAAACCCGGTTATTTCACGCGCGCGCCAAGCTGCAGAGGCTGCTGCCGCAGCTGGCGAGCCCGCACCCTGCGACCGCGCCCGCCGGCCCCGTGCCCGAACGCGCGGGGTTGCCGCGCGCGGCAGTTGAGGAGCGATCATGACCGAGACCTGCGTTCACGAGGAGTCCTGGCTGCTGTTGCCGTGGGTGGCCAACGGCCGGCTGTCGCAGGCGCAGCGTGCCTGGGTGGAGGAGCACCTGCGCGAGTGCGCGTCCTGCGCCCACGAGCTCGCGCAGCAGCGCCTCATGTGCGAAGCGCTCCGCGGACCGGAACGGGTCACGTACGCGCCGGGTCCCTCCTTCCGCAAGCTCATGGAGCGTATCGATGGGCGCGAGGTGCGCCCGCCGCAGCGTCCGCCGGCGCTGCCGGCAAGTCCGCGTCCGTTGCCGGCACTGGCACGCTCGGCCTGGCGACCTCCGGGACTCGCCTGGGCCGCGAGCTTCCTGCTGATGCTGTGCGTCGGCGCCCTGGCGCCGACGGCCTACCGTTGGTCGCAGCCGCTCTACAGCACGCACACCGCAGCCGTTGTCGGCGCGCCGCACGTGCTGCACGTCGCCTTCGTGCCGTCGCTCTCCATGGCTGAAGTCGGGGAGTTGCTGCGCTCGGCTGACGCGCGTGTGGTCGAGGGACCGGACTCGACGGGAATCGTCGGGGTGATTCCCGTGGCGCCCGCCGCACCCGGGGGAGCTGTCACCGGCGAGGCTGCGAGCCCGGTCCTGCAGGCACTCGCAACGCGCCTGCGCGCCGACACGCGTGTGCGCTGGGTCGAGCCGATTGCCGCGGGCGCTGCTATCGGCGCCACCGGGGAGCGGGACCCCGCGGAGCATTGATGCGCATCGGCGCGCGCGCGGCCGCTGCGTGGCTTGTCTCGCTGGCAGGCGCCGTCTCCCTCGCCGCGGGGCCCGGATATGCGCAGGCGCCGCTGCCGCGAATCGTGGTGGCGTTTGCGAACCAGCCCCACGCCCCGCCGGATTCAGCTGCGACCACCGGCACCCGCTACGGCGGGGAGGGATACAGCATTTCGCAGAGCGCGCTGCGACAGGCGCAGAGCGTGGCCGCGGCGTACGCGCTGCGCGAGGTCGCCGACTGGCCGATCCAGGCGCTGTCGATGCACTGCGTGGTGTTCGAGATCACCGACGGCCGCACGGTCGCCGAGAAGGTGGCGGCGCTGTTGCAGGATACGCGCGTCGCTCTCGCAGAGCCGCTGCAAGAATTTCACACGCTCACCGCCATGGACACGCCGGGCGCGCCCTACAACGATCCGTTGTACGACCTGCAGACGAATCTCACCGCCCTCGGCATTGCCCGCGCGCACCAGCGTGCGCAGGGGGCGGGCGTGCGCATCGCGCTGATCGATACCGCCGTCGATACCCATCATCCGGATCTGCACGGCCGTATCGCGCACGCCCGCTCGTTCGTGCCCTCACCGGCTGCGGGCGCATCGCTGCGCCACGGCACGGCCATGGCGGGCGTCATCGCCGCCGTCGCCAACAATCACATCGGCATCGTGGGTATCGCGCCGCTCGCGCAAGTGGAGGTGTACCAGGCCTGCTGGCAGCTCGCCTCCGACAGCGATGCGGCCGCCTGCAACACCTTCACGCTGGCGCGGGCGCTCGCTGCCGCCCTCGACTCCCGGGCGCCGCTCGTCAACCTGAGCCTCGCCGGACCGGCCGATCCACTGCTCGCCGCGCTGGTACAAAGCGGTCTCAAGCGCGGCGTGCTGTTCGTCGGCGCGGCCAGCGGCGCGGATGCGCCCTTCCCCACGGCGATTCCGGGCGTGCTCACCGCCGGAGGGAGCGAGCGGCCGCTGCCGCCGGGGGCACTCGCCGCGCCGGCCCAGCACGTGCTGACGCTGCGTCCGGGCGGCGAGTACGACTTCGAGTCCGGCTCCTCGGTCGCGGCCGCGGAAATCACCGGGCTGCTGGCGCTGCTGCTGTCGGCCGCGCCGGGGCGCTCGCCCGGCGACCTGGCTGCGCTGCTGCAGGAAAGCGCTGCGGCTCGCGCCTCGGCCGACCCAAGGCCAGTGGACGTCAACGCCGCCCTCGCGCGGCTCGACAGTGCGCTCGGCAGCGCTATCGCGGTGCGCTCCGCCCACTAACACGCCACGCGACGCACCGCCTGCGGCTTGACCGTCGCTCCGGGCGTCTCCATGCTCGGACGCCTCATGTCGGGCAGCGCAGCCGGTCTTACCTGGGAGCTCATCGAGGCAGCGCGTGCGCGCATTGCCGGAAAAGTGAGCTGTACGCCGGTCATGACCAGCGCGACGCTCGATGCGCACAGCGGCGCGCAGCTATCCTTCAAGTGCGAGAATCTTCAGAAGGGCGGCGCCTTCAAGGCGCGCGGCGCCACCAACGCGGTGCTCGCGCTGCCTGAGGATCAGGCGCGCCGCGGCGTCGCCACGCATTCCTCCGGGAACCACGGCGCGGCGCTCGCGCGTGCGGCACGGCTGCGCGGTATCCGTGCCTACGTGGTGATGCCGGAGAACACCGCCGCGGCCAAGCGTGATGCCGTGAGCCGCTGGGGCGCGGAGATCACCTGGTGCGCGCCCACGCAGAGCGCGCGCGAGCACGCCGTGCAGCAGGTCCTCACCGCCACCGGCGCGACACTCATTCATCCCTACGACGATCTGGCGGTGATGGCCGGCCAGGCGACCGTGGCGGTTGAGCTTCTGAGTCAGGTGCCGGAGCTCGACGTGATCCTCTGCCCGATCGGCGGCGGCGGGCTGTTGTCCGGTACCGCGGTCGCGGCCAAGAAACTGAAGCCCGCCATCCGCATCATCGGCGTCGAGCCGGCGGGCGCCGATGATGCCGCCCGCTCCTTCCGCGCCGGCACGATCGTGCCGCGGAACAATCCCGAGACCATCGCCGACGGCCTGCGCGCGTCGGTCGGAGAGAAGCCGTTCGCGGAGATCCGCCGCTGGGTCGATGACATCGTCACGGTGCCGGACGAGGCGATCGTGCGCGCCATGCGGCAGCTGTGGGAAGTGCTGAAGATCGTAGTCGAGCCCTCGGGGGCGGTGCCTTACGCCGCGCTGCTCGAGCCGCGCAACGCGCTCGCCGGAGCGCGCATTGGACTGATCGTGAGCGGCGGCAACGTCGATCTCGATCGCCTGCCCTGGCGCTGAGCGCACCGCCCGCGGCGGCCGCCCGGTGCCGCTGCCTACGCGCGCTCGAGGATGGCGGCGATACCCTGACCCACCCCGATGCACATGGTGCACAGCGCGTAGCGGCCACGCGCCGCCGCCAGCTGCCAGGTCGCCGTCGTCGCCAGCCGCGCGCCCGACATCCCGAGCGGATGCCCGAGCGCGATGGCGCCACCGTTGGGATTGACGTGAGCGGCGTCGTCGGGGAGTCCGAGCTCGCGCAGCACCGCCAGCGCCTGGCTGGCGAACGCCTCGTTGAGCTCGATGAGGTCGAGCTGCGCGAGCGTCAGGCGCGCGAGCGCGAGGACCCGGCGGGTCGCAGGCAGCGGACCCATGCCCATGATGCGCGGCTCGACGCCCGCGGTGGCGGCGGCGACGATGCGCGCGCGCGGCGTGAGCCGCCATTTGCGCGCAGCGTCCGCGGAAGCGACCAGCAGCGCGCAGGCGCCGTCGTTGACGCCGGAAGCATTGCCGGCGGTGACCGTGCCGCCGGCGCGAAACGGGGTGGGGAGCGCCGCGAGCTGCTCGAGTGTCGTCTCGGGCCGCGGGTGTTCATCGCGCGTCACGCGCAGCGGCGGCTTGCCCTGGCGCTGCGCCACCTCGACCGCGATGAGCTCGCTCGCGTAGAAGCCACGCGCCAGCGCCGCGGCCGCGCGCTGCTGGCTGCGCAGCGCAAAGCGGTCCTGGTCGGCACGCGCGATGTTGAACTGTGCGGCAACGTTCTCGCCGGTCTCCGGCATCGAATCCACCCCGAAGCGCTCGCGCATGCGCGGGTTGACGAAGCGCCAGCCGATGGTGGTGTCGTAAATCTCGGCCTGGCGGCTGAATGCCGCATCCGCCTTCGGCATCACGAAGGGCGCACGCGACATCGATTCGACGCCGCCGGCGATCACGACCTCGGCCTCGCCGGTGCGAATCGCGCGCGCCGCCTGGGCCACCGCATCGAGACCCGAGCCGCACAGCCGGTTGATGGTCGCCCCAGGCACCGACACCGGCAGCCCGGCGAGCAGCGCCGCCATGCGCGCCACGTTGCGGTTGTCCTCACCGGCCTGGTTCGCGCACCCGAGCAGCACTTCCTCGACCGCCGCCGGATCGAGCGCGGGATTGCGGCTGAGGAGCGCGGCGATCGGCAGCGCCGCCAGATCGTCGGGGCGCACCGCGGCGAGCGCGCCCCCGTAGCGCCCGATGGGTGTGCGCACGGCATCGCAGATGAAGGCATCGCTCATGGCGACTCATGATAACTGATGCGGCCGGCCCGACCGCAGCGCCCGCGCGACGCCCCCGGCGGGCGTACCGGCGCGCGCCCCGTACAGTGCGTGCCCGCGGCCGTGCTGCTGTATCTGCCGCGCGCGGCGATGAGCGCGCACGCTGCCGCCTCATCGTCCACGGGAACCGCGCGCATGGTCGACCCTGTGCCCTTCATGACCTATACGTTCGTGATGTCCATCACACCCGGTCCCAACAACCTCATGCTGACAGCCTCGGGGGCGAGCTTCGGCTTTCGCCGCACCCTGCCACACATCCTCGGCATCGTGTGCGGCTTCCTGGTGCAGCTGCTCGCCGTGTGCGCAGGTCTCGCCGCGCTGTTCGCCCGCTGGCCGCGCCTGCAGAGCGCCCTGGCGTGGGCGGGTGCGGCGTACCTGCTCTACCTCGGCTGGCAGATGCTCGGCCACAAGGACGCCGAGGCGCACGCCGCCGCCCGCCCGGTGACGTTCCTGCAGGCCGCCGCCTTCCAGTTCCTGAACCCCAAGGCCTGGATGATGACGGTAACGGCGGCGACGCTGTTCCTGCCGCAGGAGCTCGGGCCGCTGGCGAGCGGCGGCTACATGGCGGCCGTCATGGAAGGCATCGGTTTGCCCTGCATGGCGGTGTGGGCCCTGTTCGGCAGCTCACTGCGCGGCGTGATCGGCGCGCCGCGCGGCCGCCGGGTGTTCAACCGTGCCATGGCCCTTGCGCTGGCCGGCACGGCCGTCATGATGGTGCGTTAGGATTGCCGCGGGAACAGCGCCGATGTTCGAGTTGAGCCGCGATTCCAACGTGCCGCTCACGGATCAGATCTGCGAGCGCGTGACGCAGCTGGTGCGTCACGGCCAGCTCTCGCCCGGCACGCGCCTGCCCTCGATCCGCAAGCTGGCGCGCCAGGTGAGCGCCAGCCCGTTCACGGTAGTGGACGCCTACGACCGGCTGGTCGCCCGCGGCGTGATCGAGTCGCGCGCCGGACGCGGATTCTTCGTGACCCGCAAGCACCTGTCTGCGCCGCTGGTAGCCATCGAGGCGCTCGACGACCCAGGCGCGGACGCCATCTCGCTGGCGCGCCTGTGCATGGCGCCGTCGGCGGACGTGGTCGCCGCCGGCTCTGGCTTCCTGCCGGAGAACTGGATAATGGAAGCGGCCTCCGCGGGCGTGCTGGCGCGGCTGGTGCGCGGACGGCGCTCGCAGCCGTGGCTGCCGTGTCCGCCCCAGGGTCTGCCGGAGCTGCGCGAGCAGATCGCGACGCGCCTGGTGCAGCACGGCATCGCCGCCAGCGCCACCAACATCGTGACGACCTACGGGGCCAGCCAGGCGTTCGATCTGCTGGCGCGGCTGCTGTTCTCACCCGGCGATGCGGTGCTGGTGGAGGACCCCGGCTACTTCGTGCTGTTCGAGCAGCTGCGCGCGCATCACGTGCAGCTCATTCCCGTGCCGCGCCGCGCCGACGGCCCGGATCTGGCGGCGCTCGAAGCCGCCTGTCGCGCCCACCGGCCGCGCGCGTTCTTCATGCAGACCCTGCTGCACAACCCCACCGGCTCGAGCGCCGAGCCGGCCCACTGTCACCGCGTGCTGTCGCTCGCCGAGCAGTTCGGCTTCGCGGTCGTGGAGGACGATGTGTACGGGGACCTGTACGAGGGTCCGGCGGTGCGGCTCGCGCAGATCGACGGCCTGCGTCATGTCATCTATGTGGGCAGCTACAGCAAGCTCATCGGACCTGCGCTGCGCGTGGGGTTCATCGCCGCCGACGCCGCGCTGGTGGCGCGGGTGGTGGAACGCAAGGTGCTGTCGGTGCTCACGGGGTCGTCGCTGCTGGAATCCTTCGTGTCGGAAGTGCTCGACGGCGGCCGCTACAAGCGACACGTGGACCAAACGCGCGCGCGCCTCGCGCGCATGCGGCGCGACGCGCGCCTGGCGCTTGAGTCGGCCGGCATCGAGTTCGACAGCGCCCCCGGTGAGGGCATGTTTCTGTGGGGGCGGGTGCCGGAGGCTGCCCCGGTCGATCAGCTGGTGCGCCAGGCACGCGATCACTCGATTCTGCTCGCGCGCGGCTCGCTGTTCTCCCCGGCGCAGGGCTGCGCGCAGTGGCTGCGCTTCAACGTCGCGCACAGCAACAGTCCGCCGCTGGTGCAGTTCCTGCGCGAATCATTGCGCGCGGCGTAACCACGCGGGCCAGCGGCGCCTGCGCCGCAGCTGCACAGCCGCACCGCCGCACGGCAGCGCGGGCTGATACTATTCATGCATGTCCTCGCTCCTGCCCCCCGCCACGCGGGCGCTGATCTTCGCCAACGTCGGCGTGTTCCTGCTGGAGCTGCTGTCCCCCAACATCATCATCGGGTTGTTTGCCCTGTGGCCGCTGCAGAGCCCGCTGTTCCATCCGTGGCAGATCGTCACCTACGCCTTCCTGCACGACCCACGGAACTGGGCGCACATCCTGCTCAACATGTTCGCGCTGTTCATGTTCGGCCGCGGACTCGAGCTCTACTGGGGCAGCCGCCGCCTGGTCGGCTACTACTTCGTCTGTTTGATCGCGGCCGCGCTGACGCAACTGGCGGTCGAAGGCGCTGCGGCCGGCAGTGAGCCCGTGCTCGGGGCCTCAGGCGGTGTCTTCGGTGTGCTGCTGGCCTTTGCCTGGTACTTCCCGCGCCAGCGACTGATCCTCCTGCCGATACCCATTCCGGTCCCGGCGTGGCTGTTCGTCACGGGATACGCGCTGATCGAGCTGTTCTCCGGGCTCACCCGCACCCAACAGGGCGTGGCGCACTTTGCGCATCTCGGTGGCATGCTCGGCGGCGCGCTCTGCATCCTCTACTGGCGCGCGCGCCATCGCTTCAGCTCGTGAGCCGCGGCGCTCCGATCCGCACCGGCCCGCGGCGCGTGCCGCAGGCATGGCACGGCAGGAGGTCGCCCAAGCGGTTGCGACCGAACCGGGCGCTCCGTGGGCGACCGCGGGAACACCTGAGAAATACGGCCTAACGGCCTGATACTGGTGGATAATCTTGTATAAGTTGAATTGCACGCGACATCGCGGCGAAAATCGCGCGCTTTGAATGTGACGGGAACTTTTCGCGATTGTTTCGACTAAAGACCCCGATGTCATGATCAAGACCGAACATCTCACCAAACACTACCATTCGCTCACGGCCGTCGAGGATGTGAACTTCCAGGTCGGTCCGGGCGAAGTACTCGGCTTTCTCGGGCCGAACGGTGCCGGCAAGACCACCACCATGCGCATGCTGGCCGGGTTCGTGACCCCCACCTCCGGCAGCGCCAACGTCTGCGGCCACGACGTCGAGCGCGAGCCGCTCGCGGTCAAGGCGGTGCTCGGCTATCTCCCCGAGGGCGCCCCGAGCTACGGCGAGATGACGGTGCGCCGCTTTCTCAACTTCATTGCGGACGTGCGCGCCCTGAGCGGCGCGCGGCGCGCCGAACGGCTCGCGCACGTGATCGAGCACCTGCAGCTGGCCAGCGTGCTCGAGCAGACCATCGATACGCTTTCCAAAGGCTTTCGCCGACGCGTCGGGCTCGCGCAGGCAATCGTGCACGACCCGCCGGTGCTGATCCTGGACGAGCCCACCGACGGCCTCGACCCGAACCAGAAGCACGAGGTGCGCACGCTCATCAACGACATGGCGCGCGACAAGATCATCGTGATCTCAACGCATATCCTCGAGGAGGTCGACGCGGTGTGCACGCGGGCGATCATCATCTCGCGCGGCCGCATCGTCGCCGACGATACGCCGACCGGGCTCGCGGCACGCTCGCGCTACCACAACGCCGTGTCGATGCAGCTGGAAGAGCCGGCGCAGCTTGCCGCCGCGCGTGCCGCGGTGGCGGCACTGCCGGCGGTGGCGGGCGTCGAGGTGAGCGAGCGCGATGCACGCCTCACCGCGTTGCCGCGCCCCGGCGCCACGATCCTGCCGGCGCTGTCCGAGTTCGCTGCGCGCACCGGGCTGAAGCTCAAGGAGCTGCACCTGGAGTCGGGACGCCTCGACGAAGTGTTCCGTACCATCACCGCCTGAGGGAGCGAAGCAGCATGCGCAACGTGGGCATCATCATGCGCCGCGAGCTGGCGAGTTACTTCGCGACGCCGCTCGCGTACGTATTCATAGTCATCTTCCTGGTGCTCGCCAGCTGGTTCACCTTCTATCTCGGCGGATTCTACGAGCACGGTCAGGCCGACCTCGACCCGTTCTTCGCCTTTCATCCCTGGCTGTACCTGTTCCTGATTCCGGCGATTTCGATGAAGCTGTGGGCGGAGGAGCGCAAGTCCGGCAGCATCGAGCTGCTGATGACCCAGCCGGTGAGCCTGCGCGATGCGGTGTTCGGCAAGTTCCTCGCCGCCTGGATATTCACCGCGCTGGCCCTCGGCCTCACCTTCCCGCTGTGGATCACGGTCAACTTTCTCGGCCACCCCGATAACGGCGCGATCGTCGCCGCCTATCTCGGCAGCCTCATGCTCGCAGGCGGCTTCCTCGCCATCGGCTCGTGGACGTCGGCGCTGACGCGCAACCAGGTGGTCGCCTTCATCCTCGGCGTCGTGGTGTCCTTTGTGTTCCTGCTGGCCGGCTTCCCCGGCGTGCTCGACGTGTTTCGCAGCTGGGCGCCGCAGGCGCTCACCGACGCGATCGCCTCGCTCTCGCTCCTCACCCATTACGAATCGATCATGAAGGGCGTCATCGACGTGCGCGACCTGCTGTACTTCGCCATGCTGATCAGCCTGTTCCTGGTAGCGACCGGCATCACGCTCGAACTGCGCAAGGCGAACTGACTGAAAGCGCTCCCATGAACAAACGCTCGACACTCGGAGGCGGTACGCTGCTCGCGCTGGCGCTGCTGTTCGTCGGCTTCACGGTGCTGTTCAATTACGCGCTGCGCGGCTGGCGGCTCGACCTGACGCAGCACCGGCTCTACACCATGGCGCCGGGCACCGACCGGGTGCTCGCCGGCATCAAGGAGCCCATCAACCTGTACTTCTTTTACTCCGAAAAGCTCGCCGTGGGTCTGCCGCAGTTCAAGACCTACGGCGTGCGGGTGCGCGAGTTCCTCGAGGAGCTCGCGGCGCGCTCCAACGGCAAGCTGCGACTGCACGTGATCGATCCGCAGCCGTTCTCCGAGGAGGAGGACCGGGCGGCCGAGCTCGGCGTGCGCGGGGCGCCGCTCGGTGGCGCCGCCGGCACGCAGTTCTACTTCGGGCTGGCCGGCACCAACTCCACCGACGGGCACGCCGCCATCGAGTTCTTCGATCCCAGCAAGGAGCAGTTCCTCGAATACGACGTGGTGAAGCTCGTCTACCAGCTCGCCAATCCCAAGAAGCCGGTGGTGGCGTGGATGTCCACACTGCCGATGGGGCCGGGTTTCGATCCGCAGACCGGACAGGTGCGCGAGCCCTGGGTGATCTATTCCGAGGCGCAGCAGCTGTTCAACCTCCGGCCGCTCCAGCCGACCGCAACGCAGATCGATCCGGACGTGAACGTGCTGGTGCTGGTGCACCCGAAGGAGCTTTCGCCGGCGCTGCAGTTCGCGATCGATCAGTTCGCGCTGCGCGGTGGTCACATCCTGGTGTTCGTCGATCCGCTGGCGGAAGCCGACCTCAGCGGCGGGGAGAGCCAGAATCCCATGGCCGCCATGGGCGCCGACAAATCCTCCCATCTGGCGACGTTGCTCAACGCCTGGGGCGTGCGCTTCAACTCCGGCGAGGTGATCGCCGACCGGGGCAATGCACTGTCGGTCACCATGCACCAGGGGGAGGCGCCGGTCGAGCATCTCGGTGTGCTCGGACTCGGCAAGGACAGTTTCGCGCCCGATGACGTGATCACCGCCGGGCTGTCGAACGTGAACGTCGCCACCATCGGCTATCTCGAGCCGCTCACCGGCGCGCAGGCCTGCCAGCCGGTGAAGGGCGCCCGCTCCTGCTTCGAGCCGCTGCTGCAGTCGAGCACGGACGCCGAGCCGCTGCCGGTGGCGCGCTTTCGCATGCTGTTCGATCCGGCGACCCTGCGCGAGGGCTTCAAGCCGACCGGCCACCGCTACGTGCTCGCCGCGCGCGTCAGCGGCAACGTGCATAGCGCCTTCCCGGCGGGCCCGCCGGCGGGCGTGACGCTGCCTGCCGGCCAGAGTCCGCTCAAGGCATCGGCCAAGCCCCTCAACCTCGTGGTGTTCGCCGACGCCGACCTGTTGTCGGACTACCTGTGGGTGCGCGATCAGAATTTCTTCGGCCAGCGTCTGACGCAGGCCTGGGCCAGCAACGGCGACATGGTCGAGAACGCGCTCGACAATCTCGCCGGCAGCGCCGATCTCATCAGCGTACGCGGACGCGCCTCGTACCTGCGGCCGTTCGATCGCGTCGAGCGGCTGCGCCGCACGGCGGATGACCGTTTGCGCGCCAAGGAACAGGAGCTCGAGCAGCAGCTGCGCGAGACGGAAACCAAGCTCACCGCACTGCAGTCGAAGGGCGACAAGTCCTCGACGCTGGTCATCACGCCCGAGCAGGAGCACGAGATCGAGCACTTCCAGACGGAGAAGCTGCGCATCCGCAAGGAGCTGCGCGCGGTGCGCGCCGGGCTCGACGCGGACATCAAGCGTCTCGGCACACTGCTCAAGATCATCAACATCGTGGTGGTGCCGGTGGTCTTCGCGCTCGCGGCACTGCTGATTGCGCTGTGGCGGCGCCGTCGGCGCGGCGCGCCGGCGGCCACCGCAGCGCCCGCTGCAGCGACGGCCGCCCCGGCAGGACGTCAGCCATGACGGGGCGGCGCGTGGCGTGGCTGCTGGCCGGCGCAGTGGCCCTGATTGCGGTGGCGATCTGGCTGTCGTCGCGGCGCCACCTGGAGCGCGACATGACCGCGGGCGCGCTGGTGCTACCGGGCCTGCAACAGAGCGTCAACGCGATCACCACGGTGAGCCTGCGCAAGGGAGACGGCACGCACGTTACCCTGAGCAGGCAGGAGGCCGGCTGGACCGTCACCGAGCGCGGCTGGCCGGCGGATCGCAGCAAGGTCCGCAAGCTCCTGCTCGATCTGGGTGCGCTCAACGTCGTCGAGGAAAAGACGCGGCTCGCGGCCAACTATCCGTCACTGGGCGTGGAGGATGTGAGCTCGCCGAAGGCGAGCGGCACGCTGGTCGAGCTGGTCGCCCCGAGCCACGGCTGGGCGATCATCATCGGCAAGTCCTCGAGCGGCAAGTCAGGGTACGTGCGCCTCGCCAGCGCACCGCAGAGCCTGCTCGCGGCACCGCCGGTGAGTGTCGATGCCGACCCGAAGGACTGGCTCGAGCGCGCGCTCATCGATCTCAATGTCGCGCGCGTGCGGGAAATCGAGGAGAAGCCGGCGCAGGGGGCCGCCTACAGCGCTGCGCGCGAGAACAAGGAGCAAAGCAACTTCACCGTGAGCCCCCTGCCCAAGGGGCGCGCGTTGACCGGCCCGGGCGCCCCGGAGCCGATCGCGGGCTCACTCAGCGCGCTCACGCTCGATGATGTGCGCAAGGCGGAAACGCCCGCGGGCGCGCAGCTCTCGCATGTCGTGTTCCGCACTTTCGACGGGCTGGAAGTCGAGCTCGCTGGCCGCAAGGACGGCTCACATGCGCTGGTGACGATCAGCGCGCGCTCCAGCGCGAAGGACACCGCCGACGAAGCTCAGAAGCTGCAGGCGCGCTGCGCGGGCTGGGAGTTCGAGATCCCGGATTACCGCTACAACACGATCTTCAAGCCGCTCGAGGAGCTGCTGCAGAAGCCGCCCGAGCCGGCGCAGAAGAAGACTGCGGCCGCGCGCCCGCCCGCCAGCAAGAACCAGCCCGCAGGCAGCAAGAGCCCGCCCGCCGTTCCGTCCAAATAGCGCCGGCAGCTAAGCGGACCGCGCGCTGGAGCTGCGGCTAGGGCTTCACCTGCGACATGATGGCGAGGGTGCGGCCCTCGGGGTCCTTGAAATGGGCCATCCACTCCTCGGTACCATCCGCATGCCGGTGGATCAGGTGCGGCGCATCGCTGAACTCCACCCCGCGCGCGCGCAACGCCTCGTAGGCGGCGCGGATGTCCTCAACCCGCAGGTAGAGGATCGACTCGGGCGCCGGCTTCTCCTGCGCCTGCAGATAAAGCCGCGTACCGCCCAGATCGAAGAACGCCAGTGTGCCGAAGGTATAGAGGTGCGGCAGGCCGAGCGTCTGGCCATACCACGCCTCCGACTCCTTGATGTCCCGCACGGTGCGCGCGATCTGCGCGAGAGCGCCGAATCTGACGGTACTGGTCATCGGTTTCTCCTTGCGGCCGAGCGCGCTCGTCCTGGGCTCACGAAACCAGCGGCGCAGCGCCTGCCGGTTGGCCACACCGAGCTTCGCCACGGCGTTGGCCACGTGATACTTCACCGCGGCGGCGCTGATCCCGCGGCGCGCGGCGATCTCGCGGTTGCTCAGGCCGTGCTGGATGGCGTGCACCACGCGCCATTCGGTCGGTGTCAGAACGTCATCGTGCGGCGGGCGCCCTCTGCGCCTTCGGCTGAGCATGCGCGCATCCTAAGGGCGCACATGGCGAATTACCCTAGCCCGGCACTGCCGCGGCCACTGCTGCGGCGCAGCAACGAGGACCGCGCGAGAGACCCCGGGGAACCGGGGAATGCCCGCTCGGCCGGCGGGGCGTAGAATTTTTGTCCGCCGCATACCCACTCACCTGGGCAGCAACGCAAGGAGAGGGACATGAGTGCTGTACTACTCGCCGTATTCAACGAGTACGGACTCGCCGACCGCGTGCGTACCAAGCTCGTCCGGGATGGGTTTCCGACCGACCGGGTCGAGCTGACCGCCTCAGTTGAGCCCGGACGGGCCGGTCTGCACCCGGCGGGCTCGCCACGCGAGAGGTTCCTGCAGTATTTCCGTACGCTGATGAGCGAGGCGGGCGAGCAACCCTTCGTCGAGGCGCTGGCCGAGCGTGTCGCCGGCGGCGCGGTGACCGTGGCCGTGCATCCGCGCGGCGCGATCGAGACCGCGCGCGCGGCGGAGATTCTCGAGGACGAGGGCGCGGTCGAGGTGGTCGGACACGACCTCCTCGCCAACCAGTCCTTCGAGCACGCCGCCTCCCGTGGCGAGGGCTACTGGGTGCGTCACTTCATGCTCGACAATCCCACAGGCGCCGACTGCATCTACTGCCGGCTGTTCCCGATGCACCGGCACCAGCACTGAAGACGAAGACGCCGGCGGCCGCGCCTAGGTTCGCAGCGCCTCCGGATCCCGCGCGTGCGCCGACGCGCGCCGGGAGCCTCCTCGGCCACCCCTTCCGGCGCGCTTTCCTTCGCAGCGACTAGAGCTGCTTGTCGAGCGTGTAGCTGACCGTCTGTCCGTTTTGAATGTCCTTGTCCGTGACATGGATCGTCTTGCCGTCCGGAGCCACAGCGAGACGGATCTCATCGGTCACCTTACCCATGCGATGATCAATCTCCTCGACGGTGTTGGCATCGATCTTCCTGAGCGTCACAAGAGTGTGTCCGGGATCACCCGTGATCGGGTACTCCTTTCCGTCGAACTTCGCATCGTAGCTCTGACCGTTGGCGCGCATGACGAAATGCTCGGGAGTCATCTCATACGCAACCACGGTCGCCGCCTCGTTGGCACTGTTCAACGTCTCCGCCTGCCAGGAGCCCGAGGTTGCGTGGCCCCCGGCCGGACCTGCGGCCACACGCGTGAGGGTGAGAGCGAATTCGGCGGGCTTCGCTGCGGTGTAGTCGGTCGTCTTGGTGTTCAGCTTCGAGCCGTCCGCAGAGACGGTCGCCGTGTTCTTGTAGGCCACCTTGCCCTTTTCCTTGTAGATGCGCTCAACGCTCTTCGAGTCCACAACCTTGACCGCCACCGTGTCGTAGTAAGCGTGGCCGGTAACGGGCTGATCGGTGCCGTCGGCCTTGACCTTGATCTCCGGATCGCAGCTCGAACAGGTATACATGCCGTCCGCGATTGCGAACGAACTCGGCTTGCCGGTCACCTTCAGCGAGTCGATGCGACCCTTCCACGTGCCGTCGAATGCGCCGCTCGCGAGTGCCGCAGCCGGCATGAGCAGCACCGCTGCCGTAATGAGCCTCATGGTTGTCTCCCCTCTCATGTTGGAATCTGTTGGAGTTGGACCGAACCGACGCACCTCGTCGGCGGGCGCGCTTCAGGGGGCGGGAGTCTAGCCCCGTCCGGTGCGAGCGACCAGCAGAGGGTCGTCGGTCACGAATGCTGCGTCGCAGCGCCAGCTGTTCGGGCTGCAGCACCCGATCGGCCAGGCATGTCCGTGCGCACGTGCCTGCGCGGGCAACGAGTGCTATGTTGGGTTCATGCTCGAGGACCGCTACGCGGGCGGCTGCCTGTGCGGGGCCGTGCGCTATGAGCTCAGCGGTCCGGTGCACAACCTCTGCTGGTGCCATTGCACTTCGTGCCGTCGCGGTGCCGGCGCGCCCGCGGTCCCGTGGGGGACGGCGCTGCACGACCGCTTCCGCGTGACCCGCGGCATGCTCGCCGAATTTCGCTCATCGCCCGCGGTGCTGCGGGGATTCTGCGCGGCCTGCGGCACCTCCCTCACCTATCGCCACGAAACGCGTCCCGCCGAGATCGACGTGACGCTCGCCAGCCTCGATGAGCCCGCGCGGCTAGCGCCGCAGATGCACGTGTGGGTCGCCGACAAGCTGCCGTGGGTGACAATCAGCGACGCCCTGCCGCAGTTTGCCGCCGGCGCGACCGGCCCGGCGGACCGCTGATATGGCGGGCGGGGGCAGAGAGGTGCGAGGGTCCTTTGGAGAATAGTTCGCCATTCACCGAACTATTGTGTGGCCTGAAAAACGCGTTAAAAAAACCTTGGCGGCTCAGCCACATGCGCTTGCATTTCCTTCTTGTAACTATAGTTAGGCAACGGGTGAAGTATCGCCAGAAGGGAGTACTCCCTCTGCCGGTCTTGCCGGCCCCTTCCATTTCCTCCCGCCTCCTCACGGCGGGTCATGGTGTCTAACGCGTCCGCGCCAGGAGTCCGAGCGTCACCAGCGCCAGCAACGCGGTGGGAAGCCAGGCAAGCAGCACCGGGTTGAGATTGAACACCACGGTGCCACTTTCGATCAGCCGCTGCAGCAGAAAGAAGCCGACCCCGAGCAGCATCCCGAGCAGCATGCGCGCCCCGGCCCCCGCCGAGCGCAGCGGCCCGAGCACGAACGGGATCGCCAGCAGCACCGAGAACGCCACGGCCACGGTGCGGGCGATGCGCGACCAGAAGGCGAACAGGTATTCGCGTGTGTCGAGCTCGTTGCTGCGGAAGTAGCTGATCAATCGCCACAGCGCGCGGCTGGTCAGCTGCTTGGGATCCTCGACCGCAAGCCCCAGAAAGCCGGCCGAGACGTTGGACGCGAGCTCGCGCTGGATCGGCGGACGGACGCTGACGCTGTCGTCCTGGAAGCGCGACTCGCTGTAGTCGATCAGCAGCCATTTGCCGCGCGCCTCGGCAATGGCGCGCTGGGCGCGCCCGAGGGCGAGCAGCCGGTGCTGCGGCGACAGCTCGAAGATCTGCATGCTGCCGAACTGCCGCTGGCTCGACTGTCCGGCGACGTTGAGGATCAGGTCGCCGTCGCGCACCCAGGCGCCGCTGCCGCCGAAGCTGACGTTGCTGAACCGGCTGAAGGCCTTCTGCTCGCGCGCCGCCTGCTGCAACGCCGGAGCGAAGAACTCGCCCAGCAGTACCTCGAGAAGCACCA
Organism: Steroidobacteraceae bacterium; assembly: GCA_036008385.1. Classification (GTDB taxonomy): domain Bacteria; phylum Pseudomonadota; class Gammaproteobacteria; order Steroidobacterales; family Steroidobacteraceae; genus 13-2-20CM-66-19. Next base: position 17,341 of record DASYNX010000013.1, on the reverse strand, counting down.
GCAGCAGTCCCGCGACCAGCGCGATGCTCGCCAGGCGCGCGGGCGACACCCCGGCCGCGCGAATCACGGTGAGCTCGCTGCCGCGCGCCAGCGTGCCGAGCCCGAGCAGCGCGCCGATGAGCGCGGCGATCGGCAGCAGCTCGTACGCGAGCTGCGGCAGATTGAGCAGCGTGTAAGAGAAGGCGCCGAGCGCAGTGTAGCGGCCGGTGCCGACGTCATCCTGCTGATCGATGAACATCAGCAATGCGCCCAGCGCCAGCAGCACCAGCATCACCATCAGCACGGCGCCAAGGATGGCACGCACGATGTAGCGGTCGAGCACGCTCATAGCCCGCGCATCCGGTAGCGCAGCCGGTTGGCGAGGCCAGGACCGAGGATCACCGCGAGCGCGAGCAGCGCGACCACGCCATGCGTCCACCACAGTCCGAGCGGCTCCGGCAGCGTGCCGCGCGCGATCCAGGTCTTGCCGACGGCGGCGAGGTTGTAATAGACGGCGAACACCACCACCGCCAGCCACACGCGGGCATAGCGGCCCTGACGTGGCCTGAGCCGCGCGAGCGGCACGGCCAGCAGCGCGAGCACCAGGCACATGAGCGGCATGGTGATGCGCCAGTGCAGCTCGGCGCGCTCGGCGCGATCGCTCGAGTCGACCAGAGTGTCGGTGGGGCGCGCCTCCAGGTCGCGGATCACGTCACCCACCGGCGGCACCTGCACGGTGACGACGTGCTCGGCGAAGCGCACCATGCGGAACTGCGCACTGCCGGGGACGCCCTCGAAACGCTCGCCGTCGTAGAGGGTCAGTAGATGCGTCAGCCCGTCGGCCGTGACCGCGTGACGCGCGTGCTGCGCCAGTGCCACCTCCACCAGCGCGCCGCGATTGCGCTCGACGAACACCCGCTCCATGGTGCCGTCGGCCGCGACCTCCTGGGCATACACCACCGCATTGCCGCCGCGGAAAATACGGAATTTGCCGGCCGCGATCGGTGCAAGCTGCCCGGCGTGCAGCGCCAGGTTGCGCAGGCTGAGCGCCCGCTCGGTCGCCTGCGGTGCCAGTTGCAGCGTGAGCCACGCGAGGCACGCCGTCACCAGCATCGCCAACAGCGCCACCGGCACGTAGAGGTTGCGCGGTCCCGCCCCGCAGGCGAGCGCCGCGGCCATCTCACTGTCGTGGTACAGCCGCCCGAACGCCAGCACGACGCCGAGCAGCAACCCCACCGGCACCACGATCGACAGGTACTGCAGCGCACCGAGGCCAATGAGCTCGAGCACCACGCTCTGCGGGTACTGATTGGCGGCGGCGCGCTCCATTACACCCACCAACTCGTTGGCGAGCAGAATGACGAGCAGCACGCCAGTCACGACCAACCAGGCCGTGGTGACTTCGCGCAGTATGTAACGGCCGAGGATATTTCCCAACGCGACACCGCCTCACCCGCCGGAAACCCAGTGGGCTCTTGGGTTACACTTCCCGCTCGAAACCCGTAGCGTACGGTAAGCGCTCAAGAATTCACGCAACGGGGCGAGACGCGTCAGAGCCTCCAATAAGGTAAATCAGACGTTCGCGCGCCTCAACGGGAAGGGGACGGTGCATGGAATTCGGGGTCTGGAGCAAGGGCTTGGCGACGCTCGCAGTGGACTGCCTGGTCCTCGGCGTGTTTGAAGAAGCGCAGCTGGGTGCCGAAGGCGGCAACGTCGACCGCGCCTGTGGCGGGCGGCTGAAACGGCTGCTCGCCCGGGGCGACTTCGCCGGCCGTGCCGGCGAAACGCTGCTCGTGACCGATGTTGCCGGACTCGGCGCCGCGCACGTCCTGCTCACCGGGCTGGGCGCGCGCAAGCAGTGGCAGCGCAAGAGCTGGCGCAAGGCCTGGCTGGCAGCGGTCGGCGCGCTCACCCGCACCCGCATCGCCAGCTGCGCCGTGGCGCTCGATCGCCCGCCGGCACGCGAGCTCGACGACTACTACTTCGGGCGCGCGGTCGCGGAGCTTACCGGCGCCGCGCTCTACCGCATCAACGATCTCAAGACTGCCCGCAAGCCAGCGCCCGTGGCCCTGAAGAAGGTGCTCGCGGGACCGGTGCGCACGGCGGCGGCGGCCGAGCGCGGGCTCGTCCACGGCGCGGCGGTGGCGGCGGCCATGACCGTGCAGCGCAATCTCGCCAACCTTCCGGGCAACGTGTGCACGCCGACTTTCCTCGCCGAGCAGGCGCGCGCACTCGCCCGGCAACACGGCGCACTCAAGGTACGGGTGCTCGATGAGGCCGCCATCCGGCGCGAGAAGATGGGCTGCCTGCTGGCGGTCGCCCAGGGCAGTCACCAGCCGCCGCGCTTCATCGTGCTGGAGTACCAGGGCGTAAAGAAGGAGCAGGCGCCGATCGTGCTGGTCGGCAAAGGCGTGACCTTCGACAGCGGTGGCATCTCGCTCAAAGACCCGCCCGGGATGGACGAGATGAAGTTCGACATGAGCGGTGCCGCCGCGGTGATTGCGGCCCTGACGTTCGCCGCGCAGCTGCGCCTGCCGCTGCACGTCGTCGGTCTGGTCGCAGCGGTGGAGAACATGCCCGGCGGCAAGGCGGTCAAGCCGGGCGACATCGCCACCAGCGCTTCGGGGCAGACGGTCGAGATTCTCAACACCGATGCAGAGGGCCGCCTCATCCTGAGCGATGCGCTGCACTACGCCCGCCGCTTCCGGCCGGCCGCAGTCATCGACATCGCCACGCTCACCGGCGCGTGCGTGGTCGCTCTCGGGCATCATCATTCGGGCGTCATGGGGAGCGATGAAGCGCTGGTGCGCGAGCTGCTCGAGGCCGGGCGCCGCGCCGATGACCGCTGCTGGCAGTTGCCGCTGACCGAGGAATACGCCGAGCAGCTCAAGAGCAACTTCGCCGATTTCGCCAACGTCGGCGGTCGCGACGGCGGCGCGATCACTGCGGCCACCTTCCTCGGCAAATTCACCCAGGGACTCAAATGGGCGCACCTCGACATCGCCGGCACCGCCTACCAGGGCGGTGCCGCCAAGGGCAGCACCGCCCGGCCGACGCCGCTGCTCGCGGATTTCCTGCTGCGCCGTGCGGCGCGCTGAAGCGGCGCGGCCGCCCACAGAGACGCCGCGCACAACCCCCACCGCCCGCTGACACGGCCGCCGGCTGAAAGCCGCCGGCCGCCGCTATAATCGACCCGACCCCCTGCGGGAATCTCACGGTCAGAATGGACAAGGTGTACGCGCCGCACGCGATCGAGCGGCGTATCTACGAGCACTGGGAATCTCATGGCTGGTTCGCGCCGCGCGGCGCGGGCGTGCCTTACTGCATCATGATCCCGCCGCCGAACGTGACCGGGACGCTGCACATGGGGCATGCCTTCCAGCACACGCTGATGGATACCCTCATCCGTTACCAGCGCATGCGCGGGCGCGCCGCGCTGTGGCAGCCCGGCACCGATCACGCCGGTATCGCCACGCAGATGGTGGTCGAGCGGCAGCTGAACGCCGCAGGCGTGCGGCGCAGCGATCTCACGCGCGAGCAGTTCGTCGCGCGTGTGTGGGCGTGGAAGGAGCAGTCCGGGGGCACCATCGCCGCGCAGATGCGCCGCCTCGGCGATTCGGTCGACTGGACGCGCGATCGCTTCACCATGGACCCGGGGCTGTCGCGCGCAGTCACCGAAGTGTTCGTGCGGCTGCACGACGAGGGTCTCATCTACCGCGGCCAGCGCCTGGTCAACTGGGACCCGGTGCTGCTGACGGCGCTGTCGGACCTGGAGGTGCAGTCTGCGGAAGAGGATGGCCAGCTGTGGCACCTGCGCTATCCGCTCGCCGACGGCTCCGCCCACGTCGTGGTGGCCACCACGCGCCCCGAGACCATGCTGGGCGACACCGCGGTGGCGGTCAATCCGCAGGACGCACGCTACCAGCAGCTCGTCGGCCGGCTGGTGCGACTACCGCTCGCGCTGCGCGACATCCCGGTGATCGCCGACAGCTACGTCGACCCGAGCTTCGGCTCCGGCTGCGTCAAGATCACGCCGGCGCACGATTTCAACGATTACGAGATCGGCCAGCGCCATCACCTGGCGATCATCAACATTTTCACGCCGCGCGCTGCGCTCGCCGACACGGTGCCCGAGCGTTTTCGCGGACTCGACCGCTTCGCTGCCCGCGAGCGCGTGGTCGCGGAGCTGACCGCCGCGGGCCTGGTGGAGCGCGTCGAGAGACACCGCCTGGTGGTGCCGCGCGGCGATCGAAGCGGCGCGGTGCTCGAGCCCTATCTCACCGAACAGTGGTACGTGAAGATCGCGCCGCTCGCGCGGGAAGCGATCGCGGCGGTCGAGCAGGGGCGCACGCGCTTCGTGCCCGAGAACTGGGCGCGCACCTATTTCGAATGGATGCGCAACATCAAGGACTGGTGCATCAGCCGCCAGCTGTGGTGGGGGCATCGCATCCCGGCCTGGTACGACGCCGGCGGACGGATCTACGTCGGCCGCAGCGAGCAGGAAGTGCGCGAGCGGCACGCGCTCGGCGCCGCGGTTGCGCTGCGCCAGGACGAGGACGTGCTCGACACCTGGTTCTCATCGGCCCTGTGGCCGTTCTCGACGCTCGGCTGGCCCGAGGCGGACCCGGCGCTGGCGCGGTTCTATCCCGGCAACGTGCTCGTCACCGGCTTCGACATCATCTTCTTCTGGGTGGCGCGCATGCTGATGATGGGGCTGAAGTTCATGGGCGACGTGCCGTTCCGTGATGTCTACATCACCGGGCTGATCCGCGACGAGCACGGCGACAAGATGTCCAAGTCGAAAGGCAACGTGATCGATCCGCTCGACATCGTCGACGGCATTACGCTCGCGGAGCTCATCGCCAAGCGCACCAGCGGCCTGATGCAGCCGCAGCTGGCGCCAGCGATCGAGCAGGCCACCCGCCGCCAGTACCCCTCCGGGATAGCACCGCACGGCACCGACGCGCTGCGCTTCACCTTCGCCGCCCTCGCCTCGCCGAGCCGCGACATCCGCTTCGATCTCGCGCGCGTCGCCGGCTATCGCAACTTCTGTAACAAACTGTGGAATGCGGCGCGCTTCGTCACCATGACGATCGGGGAGGCGCCCGTTGCGCAGCAGCCGGCGGAGCTGTCGGTCGCGGATCGCTGGATCCGTTCGCGCTTCGGCCGCATGCTGACCACGCTCGAAGGCGCGCTGGCGGAGTACCGCTTCGACTACGTCGCCAGCGCGCTCTACGAGTTCACCTGGTACGACTTTTGCGACTGGTACCTGGAGCTCACCAAGCCACTGCTGCAGGCCGCCGATGCCCCGGCGGCCGCGCGCCGCGGTACGCAGCGCACGCTCGCGCTCATCACCGAGGCGTTGCAGCGGGCGCTGCATCCGCTGATGCCGTTCATCACCGAGGAAATCTGGCAGCGCGTGGCGCCGCTCGCCGGCTGCAGCGGCGCGACCGTGATGCTGGCACCGTACCCCGCTGCGGCCGAGTTCCCGGCGGACGAGGCGGCCGAGCGCGAAGTGGCCTGGATCCAGTCCGTCATCCTCGGCGTGCGCCAGATCCGCGGCGAGATGAACATCTCCCCGGCGCGGCGTATCCCGGTGCTGCTGAAGGGCGCCAGCGCCGGGGAGGAGCGCTATGTCGCACTCCATCGCGGCTGGCTCGAGCGGCTGGCGGGACTCGAGAGCATCACGCTGCTCGGCGCCTCGGCCAGCGCGCCGCAGTCGGCCCTGGCGCTGGTCGGCACGCTCACTATCCTCGTGCCGATGGCGGGACTGATCGATGCCGACGCCGAGGCCGAGCGCCTCGGGCGCCTCCTCGCCCGCACGCAACGCGATCTCGACAAGAGCCGCGAGCGGCTCGCCAACGACAGTTTCGTGCGCAACGCCCCGCCCGAGGTCGTGAGCGGCGAGCGCGCGCGCGCGGCCGAGCTCGAGCGCACTGCAAGCGGTCTCGCCGCCCAGCTCGAGCGGGTGCGGGGACTCAGGTCATGAGCGCCGTCGCCTCCCCGGCCGCAGAACCCGATCCCCAGGCGCTGGAGCAGGTGCTCGGGACGCTCGAGACGATCATCCTCGGCAAGCCGCAGCAGATCCGCCTATGCGTTGCCTGCCTGCTGGCGCGCGGGCACCTGCTGATCGAGGACGTGCCCGGCGTCGGCAAGACGACGCTCGCTCACGCGCTCGCTCACGTGCTCGGCCTGTCGTGGCAGCGCGTGCAGTTCACCAGCGACCTGCTGCCGGCGGATATCATCGGCGTGTCGGTGTTCGATCGCGCCAGCCAACAGTTTCATTTCCGCCGCGGGCCGATCTTCACGCAGCTGCTGCTCGCGGATGAGGTGAATCGCGCCAGCCCGCGCACCCAGAGCGCGCTGCTCGAGGCGATGGAGGAGCGCCAGGTCAGCGCCGACGGCACCACCTACCTGCTGCCCGAGCCGTTCTTCGTGGTCGCCACGCAGAACCCGCACGAGCAGCTCGGCACCTTCGGCCTCCCCGAGTCGCAGCTCGACCGCTTCCTCATGCGCGTGGTGCTCGGTTATCCCGATGCGGCCCACGAGCGCGAGCTGCTGCGCGGCGGCGAGCGCCGCGAGCTGCTGCCGGCGATTGCGCCGGTGCTCATGCCTGGCGGCGTGCTTGCCACGCAGCGCGCCGTGCGCGCCGTGCACATCGCCGATGCGCTGCTCGACTATGCGCAGGCGCTGATCGCGCGCACGCGCGAGACGTCGGACCTCAAGCTCGGGCTCTCGCCGCGTGCCGGTCAGGGCCTGATCCGCGCGGCGCAGGCGTGGGCGTTCCTCGCCGGTCGCGCCGCGGTGCTGCCCGAGGATGTGCAGGCGGTACTGCCGGCGGTGGTCGCGCACCGCCTGGAACGGCGCGATCCGGCCGGCGCGGGCGGCGGCGCGGAGGTGGCCGCCGAGATCATCCGCGCCGTGGCGGTACCCCTGTAGGGTGACGGGCGCCGGCGCACATCGGCGGTGGCCGCGGAGCGCGCTCGAGCCGCTCGCCGTCGCGCTGCGCGTGCGGATGGCGCGCTGGATACGTCGTCGCCAGGGTGCCGATCACCTGCCGGTCACGCTCGAGCGCCGCCGCCTCTACATTCTTCCCACGCGCGCCGGATTCGCCTTCGCCGGCCTGCTGTTGCTGATGCTGCTCGCGGGACTCAACTACGCCAACAGCCTTGCGTTGTTCCTGACATTCCTGCTCGCCGCCTTCGCCCTCGTGGCGATGCAGCAGTGCCACCGCAACCTGCTCGGCACCGAGCTCACCTCGGCCGTCGCGCCGGCGGTGTTCGCGCACGGCCGCGGGGCGCTGCAGCTCACGCTCGCGAGCCGCGGCAGCCAGGCGCGTCCGCGGCTCGAAGCGGCCCTGCCGGAGCAGCCGCCGCTCATCGCGGATGTGGCGGCGCACGGACAGCAACGGGTCGAGCTGCCGGTCGAGGCGCCGACCCGCGGTATCGTGCGCCTCGAGCGGCTGCGGCTCGCGACCGCGCATCCCTTCGGCCTGTTTCGCGCCTGGACCTGGGTGCATACGCCGCTCGACATGCTGGTGTATCCGCAGCCGCGCGGGTCGCTCCCCATGCCGGCCGAGAGCGGCCGCCAGTCCGGAACGCGCGCGCGCGACAGCGCCGGCGCAGACGAGTGGGTGGGACTGCGGCCGTTTCGCGATGGCGACTCGCCCCGCCAGGTCGACTGGAAGGCGTACGCGCGCGAGGCACCGTTGCTCGTCAAGGACTACGTGCAGGCGGGCTCGGAGCTGCGCGAGTTCGATTTCGCGGAGCTCGCTCATCTCGATCTCGAGGCGCGCCTGTCGCAGCTCGCCCGCTGGGTCGTCGATGCCGAGGCGCGCGGTGAGCGCTACGGCCTCGCCCTCCCCGGCGTGCGCCTGCCACCCGACCGCGGGCCCGAGCACCGCCACCGCTGTCTTGCTGCGCTGGCGGTGTTCGGCCTCGAGGGGGCCTGAGGGTGTCGGCGGCCTCGACTGCTGCCGACCCGCGGCGCGGCACGCTGCCGGGCCTGGTGTGGGCCTGCGCCGCGTTCGCCGGCGGAGTGCTCCTGCACGCCGACCGCGTGCCGCTGTGGGCGGCCGCGGCTGCGCTTGCCCTCATCGCGTGGCGCCTCGCCACCGCACGCCACAACTGGTACCCGGGTCTCGCCACGCGCGCGCTGCTGGCGCTCGTGCTGGTGGCGGTCGTGCTCGGCCGCTTTCACACCCTCAACGGTCTGACCGCCGGTACCACCCTGCTGCTGCTGATGGCGGGACTGAAGCTGCTCGAGACTCGCACGGCGCGCGACCAGTTCGTGCTGGTGTGCGCGGGAATGTTCCTGCTGCTCGCGGCGTGCCTCGATCGGCAGAACCTCGCGCGCACGCCGCTCTATGCGCTCGAGGCGTGGCTGTGTTGTGCAGCGCTGGCGGTCATCGCTTCGCCGGGCTTGCGCGGCGGCGCGGCGCTGAGGCTCGCCGCGCGCGCTCTGCTGCTGGCACTGCCGCTCGCCGTGCTGTTGTTCGTGTTCTTCCCGCGCCTGGCGGGCGCGTTCTGGGCCATTCCGCGCGGGGAGCAGGCGCTCACCGGCCTCTCCGACAGCATGAGCCCGGGCAGCATCGCGCAGCTCGCGGCCAGCTACGATCCGGCATTCCGCGTCAGGTTCCCGGACGCGACCCCGCCGCCCGGGGAGCGCTACTGGCGCGGCCCGGTGTTGCACGAGTTCGACGGCCACACGTGGCGGCGCACCAGCGCCACGCTGCACGCCCGTCAGTCGCTCGAGTACCTCGGGACACCCTACCGCTATCGGGTGTCGCTCGAGCCAAGCCGGCAGCGCTGGTGGCTCGCACTTGACACCCCGGCGCAATCCCCCGACGCGCACGTGCTGCTCAGCTACGACCATCAGTTGATCGCAACCGAGCCGGTCAACGCACCGGTGAGCTTCACGGCGCTCTCCTACACCCACACGCGCGCCACTCAGCCGCTCGGGGCGACCGAGCGCCGCCAGGACACGGCGCTGCCGCCCGCCGGCGATCCGCGAACGCACTCGCTCGCGCAGGAGCTGCACGAGCGCACGGGCTCCGACGCCGCCTACGTGCAGGCGGTGCTCGACTACCTGCGCACCGGCGGCTTCATCTACTCGCTCGAGCCGCGGCCGCTCGGTGCGAACGCCATCGACGACTTCCTCTTCAACACCCGCGAGGGCTTCTGCGGCCATTACGCTTCCGCCTTCGTCGTGCTGATGCGCGCGGCGGGGGTGCCGGCGCGCGTCGTGACCGGTTATCTGGGAGGAGAGTGGAATCCGAGCGGCGGCTACTTCGTCGTGCGTCAGGCGGATGCGCACGCGTGGGCGGAGGTGTGGCTCGCGCAGCAAGGCTGGACCCGCTTCGATCCGACCGTGGTCGTGGCTCCGGAGCGGCTGCGGCGCGGCATTGGCGATTTGCTGCCCGGCACCCTCTCCCTGCCGGAACGGCTGCTGCACACCTCGGCCTGGCTCACGCAGCTGCTGCAGCGCTGGGACGCCGCCAATACCTGGTGGGCGGACCACGTGGTCAGGTTCGACTACGCCGCGCAGCTCGATCTGCTCGGACGGCTGGGGGTTCGGACGCCGGACGCGCGCTATCTCGGCTGGGCGTTCATGCTGGCGCTGTGCGTGTGGCTCGCACTCATCGCCTGGCATATGGACCGCAGCGTGCGCCCGGCCCGACCCGATGCGCTGGCGCGCGCCTACCGACGGCTGTGCCGCAAGCTCGCGCGCATCGCGCCGCCGCGCGCTCCGCACCAGGGGCCGCTCAGCCTCGCCGCGATGGTGAGCGCGCACCGGCCGGACCTGCGCGATCCGGTGCATACGCTCCTCGAGCGCTACGCGCGGCTGCGCTACGGGCCGCGGGCATCGGGCGAGGAGATCGAGGCATTCTCCCGTGCGGTGGCGCGGCTGTCGCTGCCGCGCACCGCACCGGCCTGAGAGGTCAGCTGCCGGCGGCAGTGAAACCGATCTTCGCGTGCGTGCCATCGCAGAAGGGCTTAGTAGCGCTGCCGCCGCAACGGCACAGGTAGGTCGAGGTCACGCGCGCGACCACCCGGCCGGTGCCGCTGGTGATCTCGAGATTGCCACGCACCCGCAGCGGCCCGTTGGTCTGCGGATCGATCGCGAGCACGCCGTCACGCATCGGCAGCATGTCCGTCTTGCCGGACGGCGGCTCGCCGGAGGCGTTGAAGCCGATCTCATGGTGCGAATTGTCGCAGTAGGGCTTGTTCTTCGAGGCACCGCAGCGGCACAGCGTGGCGCGAAAACCAGCCGGCGCGCCCGCGATCTGCAGCTCTGCGCGAAACGCGTACGGCCCGCCCTCACGCACCCCAGCCAGATTGACCGGGGGTGCGGCCTCGTCCGCCGCACCATCGAGCCGGCGGTAACGAATCGCACCCGAGGGGCAGGCGTGCGCCACGTCCACCAGGCGCTCGACCGGCATCGCGTCGGGGTGAATCCACGGTCCCTTGACGTTGGCGAGGAACACCTGCGGCGCCCAGGTGACGCAGAAACGCGAGTGGATGCAGCGCTGCGCCTCGAACTCGACCTCGATCTTGTCGCCGCGCACTGTCTCCACGCCGTCGGCGGTACCAGTCGCCGGCGCGTTGCCGGCGGCGGTCGTGGCGGGGGCCGCCGAAGCGGCCGGCACTGCCGCGGCCGACGACGCCGGGCCGGACGCGACGGATGCGCCGGCGACGGTTGTGGCTGCCGACAGGTCGAATCCCCGCTGCGCCTGTGCGGCGAGCGCCCCGAGTCGGTCCGCCGCGGCGAGCGCGCGCGCATCGCCACCGGCGCGCAGCGCGGAGGCGGTCTCGCCGAGCTGCCCGAGTCGCTCGAGCAACAGCCGCCGCGCCGCCCGCCCCGGCGGCAGCGGGCTCGGATCGCGCAGCGTGATGAACGACACGCCCGCGTTGCAGTGCGGGTTCGAGGGTCCGGCGGGCAGCCGCGCGGCGCGCTCGGCGAGCGGCATCACGGCCTGCATCAGCCCGATTGCCAGATCCACCGCGAGTGACTTTTCCGCATCGGGGCCGCGCAGCACGTAGGCGTAGGCGAGGAGCCTCAACATCAGCGCATAGCTGGCATTCGCCAGATCGACGGTCGCAAAGGCATCCGCGTCCTCGATCCACACGCGTCCCTCCGGCCGCGGCGGGCGCCGCAGCACCGGGTTGGTGGCCGCGGGAAAGGCGGGCGCGAACGCGGGGTTGCGCGCAGTGAGCGTCTCGAGATCGGCGCGAACCCCAAGGAACTTCTGGTAATGCGAATCCACCGAGTCGCGCGGCGCCCCTTCACCCTGCTCGATGATGGCGGAGAACGCAGCGAGCGCCGTCTTCAGGCACCGCACCGGCCTCACTCCTGGCAGATTCACTTCGTCCGTCGAGAGCTGCAGCGCGGGATCGCCACCGAAGGCATCCGCCTCGCCGTAACGCGCGACGAAGGCGCGCAGGCCGTCGCCGAGAGTTGCGTAGAAGACGCCGACGGTCTCGTAGTCCCGGCCCATCGGCGTGAGGTGGGGTCGGTCGGTACCGCGCACATAGGGACGCTCGCAGGCAAAACCGGCGCCTTCCGGCTCGCTCGAGCCGTACGGCCGCTCGAGAAACACGAAATGCTGCAGCGTCGCGGCGCTGAAGGGGGCGAGCTTCACCGTGATACCGGCCGGCAGATAGCCCGGGTCGAGCGGGAAGTTCGCTCGCCCGAGGCGCGGGCTGGCGCCGAGTGCCGAAGTGATGTTCCACACCTCCGCGAGGTGCCCCATCTCCTGGATCGCGACCGACAGCAGCACCTGGCGCCAGCGCTTCACCGCAGCCGCCTCCACCGCACTGAGCCCCTCCGCCTCGCCCTCCTTCAGGCTCGCGGCCGCATAGAGGTAGGTGCACATGAGGTTGTGCTCAAGCTCTGCCGCCTCGTACAGGCCGTTGATCAGGATCTCGCGCTGGGTATACGGGCTGGCCGCCGCGGCGACGTCGTTCATAGAGCCTCCGTACTCCGTCAGGGGCCTATGTCGCACAAATCCGCACCCCGCGCCATCCCCCGGAATGGCCGTGCGGTGGACACAGCCCGAAGCACGCGTGGCCGGTGCTCTCAGAGCGCGTGCTCGCGCGTTTCGCGGAAGCTGATGCCCGGCCAGCGCTCGAGCGTCAGCTCGAGATTGACGCGCGAGGGCGCGAGGTAGACCAGCGCCCCACTGTGATCGACTGCCAGCTGCTCCTGCGCGCGGGCGCGGAACTCCTGCAGCCGGCGCGCATCGGCGCTCTCGACCCAGCGCGCGGTATAGACCGTCACCGGGTCGAAGACGCACTGCACGCCGTACTCATCCAGCAGGCGGAACGCCACCACTTCGAACTGCAGCTGCCCGACCGCACCGAGAATCAGGTCGTTGTTGCGCAGCGGCCGGAACAGCTGGGTCGCGCCCTCCTCGCACAGCTGCGCGAGGCCCTTCTGCAGCGCCTTCATCCTGAGCGGATCCTTGAGTACCGCGCGGCGGAAGATCTCCGGCGCGAAGTTCGGCACGCCGGTGAAGCTGAGGCGCTCGCCCTGGGTGAAGGTGTCGCCGATGTTGATGGTGCCGTGGTTATGCAGGCCGATGATGTCCCCGGCGTAGGCCTCCTCGGCCTGGGCGCGGTCGGCCGCCATGAAGGTGAGCGCATCAGACACACGCACTTCCTTGTCGAGCCGTACGTGAAACAGGCGCATGCCGCGCGCGTACCTGCCCGCGCACAGGCGCAGGAACGCGACGCGGTCGCGATGGCCCGGGTCCATGTTGGCCTGGATCTTGAACACGAAGCCGGCGAGCGCTTCTTCCTGCGGCTGCACGGTGCGCTCGCGCGCCGCACGCGGCAGCGGCCCCGGAGCGTGCGCGGTGAACGCCGCCAGCAGCTCCTCGACACCGAAGTTGTTGATGGCCGAGCCGAAAAACACCGGCGTCTGCCGAGCGGCGCGATAGGCTTCGGGGTCGAAGCGCTCACTCGCGCCCTTCACCAGCTCGATCTCCTCGGCAAACGCCTGTGCCTGCTCGCCGAGGAACTCGCGCGCCGCCTCGCTCCCGAGACCGTCGACGGTGCGGTTCTCGCCGAGGCGGCCGCGCTCGCTGGCGGCGTAGGCGTAGATGCGCTCCTCGGTCAGATGATAGATACCGCGCAGCTCGCGCCCCATGCCGATGGGCCAGGTGACCGGAGCGGTGCCGATGCGCAGCACGCTCTCGATCTCATCGAGCAGCTCGATCGGCGGCCGGCCGTCGCGGTCGAGCTTGTTGATGAAGGTCATGATGGGCGTGTCGCGCAGCCGGCACACCTCCATCAGCTTGATGGTGCGCTCCTCCACGCCCTTGGCGCAGTCGATCACCATGAGCGCCGAGTCCACCGCGGTGAGCGTGCGGTAGGTGTCTTCGGAGAAATCCTCGTGCCCCGGGGTGTCGAGCAGATTCACCACGCAGTCGCGATACGGGAACTGCATCACCGAGGAGGTCACAGAGATGCCGCGCTGCTGCTCGAGGCGCATCCAGTCGGAGGTCGCGTGGCGGGCGGCCTTGCGGCCCTTCACGGTGCCGGCCATCTGGATGGCGCCGCCGAACAGCAGCAGCTTCTCGGTGAGCGTGGTCTTGCCGGCATCGGGGTGCGAGATGATCGCGAAGGTCCGTCGCCGACGGATTTCGGCTGCGCGCTCGGTCATACGCGTGCGTCAGACGGCCGGCAGGCCCGCAGCGCGCAACACACGCCTGAGCACGGCAGCGTCCTCGCGGCCGCTCGCCGCCTGATAGTAGCCGCGCCGCATGCCGACCTGCTCGAACCCGAGCGCCAGGTACAGGCGGGTGGCCGCGGTGTTGGAGGGGCGCACCTCGAGAAACGCCTCGTTCATGCCGGCGGCGGTGGCGCGCTCGATCAGCGCGCCGAGCAGCCGCTTGCCGACGCCGCGACAGCGATGCGTCTCGTCCACGCACAGGTTGAGAATGTGAGCCTCGCCCGCGCCGAAGCTCATCACCCCATAAGCCATCACCTGGCGGCTCAGCGTCACCACACGACAGACATAGCCGACCCGCAGGCAGTCGCGGAAGATGCCCTCGCTCCAGGGGAACTGGTAGGAGGCGCGCTCGATCGCGACCACCTCATCGACATCGGTGCCACGCATCGGCCGGATCGCGGCCTCGGGCGAGAGCAGCTCAGGAGCGGTTGCCATCGGTCGCGGAGCCTTGCGTCAGTTGTTGGTACACGCTGCGGGCAAACTTGAGGTCCTCCCACGCCTTGCGCTTATCCGACGGCGTGCGCAGGAGATAGGCGGGATGATACGTCACGACGAGCGGGGTGCGACGCGCGCCGAAATGATGCACCCGGCCGCGCAGCCGGGCGAGCGCTGCGTCGGTGCCGAGCAGGTTCTGCGCGGCGATCCGCCCGACCGCCAGCATGATCCGCGGACGCAGCAGCTCGATCTGGCGCACGAGATACGGCAGGCACGCCTCGACCTCCTCGGGTCGCGGATCGCGATTGTTCGGCGGGCGGCTCTTGAGCACGTTGGCGATGTAGACGTTGCTGCGGCGATCGAGCCCGATGGCGCGCAGCATCGCATCGAGGAGCTGGCCGGCGGCGCCCACGAAGGGCTCGCCGCGGCGGTCCTCCTCCGCCCCCGGGGCCTCGCCGATCACCAGCCAGTCGGCGCGCTGCGGTCCCACGCCGAGCACGCCCTGGGTGCGGGTGGCGTGCAGCGGGCAGCGGGTGCAGTTGCGGACCTCGGTACGCAGTGCCTCCCATTGCGCCGCGTCAGCGGCGGGCTCGGGCAACCCGGCCGCCGGGGCGGGGGTGGCCGCGATGCGGGTGGCCCACGTCCCGCGCGGCACCCACACATCGATCCCGATCGCCTCCAGGTACTGTCGGCGCTGCAGCGGATGCATGGTGGGTTCAGCTCCCCGCAGGCGGCGCGCCGCGCACCAGTCGCCGCAGGCGCCGCCCCACCCACAGCAGCGGCGCCGACAGCGCATAGGTGCCGAAGATCGACAGCAGCATGGTCGGCGGATCGACGGCGATGAGCACGAAGGCGAGCAGCACCAGCAGCATGTAGACGAAACGGATGCGCCGGTCGTCGAACTGCTTGAAGCTCGGGTAGGCGAAGCGGCTCACCATCAGCGCACCGGCGCTCGCCGTCACCGCGAACGCAGCGATCAGCCCGGTGAGCCCCGGCTCGTGCCAGTCGCTGAAGAACCAGACGAAGGCCGCCACGATCGCCGCGGCCGACGGGCTCGGCAATCCTTCGAAATAGCGCTTGTCGGCCCCCGCTGCGCGGGCGTTGAATCGCGCCAGCCGCAGCGCCGCCGCCGCCACGTAGAAGAAGCAGGCGAGCCAGCCGAAGCGGTCCCAGTGGTGGCCGTACTCCGCGATGCGCACGACGCCCCACTGGTAGGCGACGATGCCCGGTGCCACGCCGAAGGACACCATGTCCGCGAGGCTGTCGTACTCCTTGCCGAAATAGGTCTCGGTGTGTGTCCAGCGTGCCGTGCGTCCGTCGAGCGTGTCGAAGATCATGGCCGCGAACACGGCAATGCCGGCCTGGGCGAAGTGGTGATCGATCGCCGCCACCACCGCGTAGAAGCCCGAGAACAGGCATCCCGTGGTGAGCAGGTTCGGCAGCAGGTAGATGCCCTTGCCGCGTGAGCGTGGGTAGTCCTGAGTGTCGGTCGCCACGGTGGCATCTTATCCGGGGTCCCCGGGAAATTGCGCGTCTTGTTCGGCAGCGAGTGCCCGCCAATCATGGCAAGCGCTTTTTCCGGGGGTGGGCTTGCAGGGGCCTCCTGCTAAGATGCCAGCGTCCCAACTCCTGAGACCGGCGCAGCGCGATGAGGCTCACCCAGTACCCCATCAACACCAGCAAGGAGACCCCCGCGGAAGCGGAGGTGGTGAGTCATCAGCTCATGCTGCGCGCCGGGATCATCCGGCGCCTGGCCTCGGGCCTGTACAGCTGGCTGCCGATGGGGCTGCGCTCGCTGCGCAAGGTGGAACGCATCGTGCGCGAGGAGATGGACCGCGCCGGCGCATTCGAGCTGGTGATGCCGGTGGTGCAGCCGGCGGAGCTGTGGCAGGAGTCGGGTCGCTGGACCGAGTACGGCCCGGAGCTGCTGCGCTTCAGGGACCGGCACGAGCGCGACTTCGTGCTGGGCCCGACGCACGAGGAAGTGATCACCGATATCGTGCGGCGCGAGTTGCAGAGCTACCGTCAGCTCCCGGTTAATTTCTACCAGATCCAGACGAAGTTCCGCGACGAGGTGCGCCCGCGCTTCGGGGTGATGCGCGCGCGCGAGTTCATCATGAAGGACGCCTACTCCTTCCACCTCGACGAGCGCTCGCTCCAGGCCGGATATCGCGCCATGTACGAGGCCTACACGCGCATCTTCACGCGCACCGGGCTCACCTTCCGCGCCGTGCGCGCCGACTCCGGCGCGATCGGCGGGGACGTCTCGCAGGAGTTTCACGTGCTCGCCGCCTCCGGCGAGGACGTCATCGTGTTCTCCGACGCGGACGACTACGCGGCGAATCTCGAAGCCGCCGCAGCCCCGCCGCCGGCCGAGGCGCGGCCGGCGCCGCGCGAGCCGCTGCGCCGTGTTCCGACTCCCGGGGCGCGCACCATCGCCGACGTGGCGCGCGTGCTCAACGTCGCTCCCGAGCGCTGCGTAAAGACCCTCATCGTCGAGGGAACGGACGAGCAGGTGGTCGCCCTGGCGCTGCGCGGCGATCACGAGCTCAACGCGGCCAAGGCACACAAGCTCGCCGGCGTCGCGAGCCCGCTGCGCATGGCGAGCGCCGAGCGCGTGCTGGCGGCGACCGGCACGCAACCCGGCTACGTCGGCCTGGTGGGGCTCAAGTGCCGCGTGTACGCCGATCACAGCGCGCTCGCCCTGGCGGACTTCGTATGCGGCGCCAACGAGCCGGACACTCACCTCACGGGCGTGAACTGGGAGCGGGACGTGCACGGCGCGCTCGCGGCGGACCTGCGCAACGTGGTGGAGGGCGACCTCAGTCCCTCCGGCAAGGGGCGCCTGAGGATCGCGCGCGGCATAGAGGTCGGTCATATCTTCCAGCTCGGCGACAAGTACAGCCGGCCCATGAAGGCGGCGGTGCTGGACGAGGCCGGCCGGGAAGTCACAGTACTGATGGGCTGCTACGGCATAGGTGTGACGCGCATCGTGGCCGCCGCCATCGAGCAGAATCACGATGAGCGCGGCATCATCTGGCCGGAGCCGATTGCGCCCTTTCAGCTGGTGCTGGTACCCCTCAACCTGCAAAAATCCCCCCGTGTCCGCGAAACCAGCGATCGACTCTACGAGCAGCTCAGTGCCGCGGGCATCGAAGTGCTGTACGACGATCGTGACGCCCGCCCCGGCGTC
>DASYNX010000012.1:0-2538 GCA_036008385.1 Steroidobacteraceae bacterium | reverse complement strand
AGCCGCAAGGACACCGGCCACACGCTCATCTGTGGTCCGACCGGTTCGGGCAAGACCGTCTTCATCGGCTTTCTCGTGACCCTCCTGATGCAGCAGGGCGCCACGCAGGTGATTTTCGACAAGGACCGGGGACTCGAGATCTTGGTGCGCGCGCTCGGCGGAGAATACTTTGAGCTGCGCCATGGCACGGCCACGGGCTTTAACCCGCTGCAGCTGCCGGAAGCACCTCAGCACGTGGAGTTTCTCAAGACCTGGCTGCGCCTGCTGGTGCGTCGCCCGGGCGGTGGTGCGCCGAGTGCGCGCGAGAGTGCGGATCTGGATCAGGCACTGCGAGGTACGCTCGCGCTCGAGCACTCGGCACGGCGCCTGTCACGTCTCATCGACTTCCTGGATCCGACCGACCCCGAGGGGATACATGCGCGCCTCGGGCGCTGGTGCGCGGCGGCGCAGGGCGATTATGCGTGGGCATTCGACAACCCGGCCGATTCGGTCGTCGCTCGGCTCGCCGGGCGTACCGTGATTGGCTTTGACGTCACGGAGTTCCTCGAACACGAAATCACCCGCGCGCCGCTGACGCTCTACATGTTCCACCTGGTGCGCCAGCTGCTCGACGGTCGGCGCCTGGTGTGCTGGATGGATGAGTTCTGGCGGCTCCTGTCCGATCCGGCGTTCGAGAGCTTCGCCAAGGAGGGGCCGAAGACCTGGCGCAAGTTAAACGGGGTGATGTGTCTGGCGACTCAGAGTGCCAGCGACGTGCTGGCCAGCCCCATCAGCCGCACCATCATCGAGCAGACGCCCACTAAGGTGTTTTTTCCGAATGCGGACGCGAGCGCCGAGGAGTACACGCACGGCTTCGGCGTGAGCGAACGGGAGTTCAAGCTGATCCGCGAACAGCTGGAACCGGGTTCGCGCTCGTTCCTCGTCAAGCAGGGTCACCACAGCGTCGTGTGCCGGCTCGATCTGAAGGGCTGTGAGGCGGAACTGGCGGTCATCTCCGGGCGTGCACGTCACGTGGCACGTATGCACCGGCTCATGGCCGAGCACGGACGCGATCCGGCCCGGTGGTTACCGTTCTTTCTCAACTCGGGCGAGGGCGACTAACCCTCCTCACGCAAACAAGGAGCATGCCAATGAGAACACCTCGCATCGGGACATGGCTCGGATTCGCGTTGCTCATCGCCACGGCGCCCGCCGTGCGGGCACAGTTTGCGGTCATCGACGTCGCATCCCTCACGCAGCTGGTTACAGAAGTACAGACCCTCGAACAGCAGCTGGCGACGGCGCGCAGCCAGCTGACTCAGGCGCAGGCACAGTTTCAGGCCCTCACCGGCGATCGCGGCATGGAGCGGCTGCTCAGCGGCATGGCGCGCAACTATCTGCCCGCGGACGCGGCGGCGCTGGGGAGCGCTGCGCAGGCGGGCAGCGCGTTCGCAGCCCTGAACGCGGATGTGCGCGCGGCCCTGCTTGCTGAGTCAGCGCTCTCGAATGCGCAGCTCGCGGCCCTGCCGCCCCAGGCAGTCGCCCAGTTGCAGTCGCAGCGCCAGAGTGCGGCGCTCCTGCTGGGTCTCACGCACGAGGCCCTCGCCAATGCCAGCGGCCGCTTCGCCGCCCTGCAGCAGCTGATCGACGCCATCGGCCACGCCAGCGACCCCAAGGCGGCACTCGATCTGCAGGCACGTATCAGCGCCGAGGCCGGGATGCTGCAGAACGAGGGCACCAAACTGCAGGTGCTGTTCCAGACAGTGCACGCGGATGAGCAGGCAGACACACAGCGTACCCGTGAACTGATCATCGCCGGACACGGCGCGTTCGCGGGCCGCTTTCAGCCGCACCCGTAGCGCCGCCGAGGAGCCACGCGATGGGGTTTTTCGCAACGTTCTGGATGTGGCTGAACGGCCAGCTCACGAACTATATCGGCAGCAACACGAGCGTCGTGGCCGCTAGCCTCGAGCCTGCCATCGTGACGCTCGCGACGGTGTACGTCATGGTCTGGGGTTATCTGCAGCTCACCGGCCGTATTGAAGAGCCGTTGACCGCGGGTCTGAAGCGCCTCGTGACCCTGGCGGTAGTCCTGGGTGCCGCGCTGCATCTGTGGCTCTACAACAGTCTCATCGTCGACACCTTCTACCGTGCGCCGGCGCAGCTCGCGGCCGCGGTGGTTGGTACCACCGACCCGGTGACCACTCTCGATGTCATCTGGAGTCGTGGCGGCGCCGTGGCCGGTTATCTGTGGAACAACGGCGGGGTGTTCAGCGGTGACTTCGGCTACTACGTAGCCGGCGCGGTCGTGTGGGTGCTGATCGGGTTGCTGTGCGTGTACACCATGTTCCTCGTGGCCCTCTCCAGTGTTGCGCTGGCGGTGTTGCTCGCGCTCGGACCGCTCTTTATCGCTCTTCTGCTCTTCGACGCCACGCGCCGCTTCTTCGAGGCCTGGGTGGCGCAGCTGGCGAACTACGCCCTCATCACCATCCTCACGGTGCTGGTGGCGGCGTTACTGCTGCAGGTGGTCGAGTCTTATGCGCAGCAGACCGCGGCCCG
>DASYNX010000011.1:0-2047 GCA_036008385.1 Steroidobacteraceae bacterium | reverse complement strand
GATGCCCTGTTGGTAGAGCGGATCAAGATCGTAGTACTGCGCATAGTCCAGCACCGTCCATGAGCCGGGTGGGTCGGTCGTGCTGGTGGCGTCGCTGGTGCTCGGGCGCTGCAGCGGGGTCTTCAGCGGAGTGCGCAGGTGTGGCGTCAGGCGCGGGCGCGTGTCCAGCCCGAGGACCGCACGCACCGAACTGGCGATGGCGGCCGACAGGTGCGGCGCGCCGAGCGGCGCACGGTAACGGTACTCGGCAGTCTTGTCCGTGGCGGCAACCGCGTAGCTGTGCAATTCGACCGCGAAAGCCTTCTCGATCTGGGCGGCGGTGCCGGTAACGTGCAGGTGCGCGGTCGCGGAGCGCGTGACGAGAAGCCCTGCGGCCTCGAACTGCTTGCTCACGGCGGCGATGGTCGCCGGCGCGGGACCAAACTGCGCGCTGAACTGCTCGGGCGTCAGGAATTGCCGATAGTGCGGCGACCCGCGCGTGTAGGTCGCTTCGATGAGCTGCTCAAGCTGCGCGGTGTTGCGCAGATTCAGCGCAACCGTCACGGTGATCTTGGAGTTCTCGGCGAACGAGCTTGCCGGACCCAGATCAATTGCGGCCACCGGTCCGTGCGGATAGGGCACTGCGCCCGCCGCACCGATCAGTGTGAGGCCGAGGGCTGCAGCCAGCCAGGACTTGCTGAGTATCATTACAATCCCCTTTGTTTTGAACCGCCTTCTTATTCGTGTGGCGGCGCACGCAAAGATGCACGCGCAGGGATGCGAAAGCAAGAGCAGCTTGCGGCGGCGTGTTGACATAAAACGCCGCCGCTTGTCCGCGCGTCCGCGCTGCTGCGCAAGCGCGATGGTTCGCGTACGTCCTGAGCTACTTGGGCGGAATTGCGCCGTTCGGCGTCAGATGATCGATCGCTGCCGGCAGGTGCTGCGCGAGCTTCTGCGTCAGTTCCTGCGGCGTCATACCGGTCTTGGCGGCAATCTGGTTGATGACGCCTCCGAAGGCTGAAGTTACCTGCTCCGCCGAGATCGGCTGATTCGGGCCGCTGGAGATCCACGAACGCACCGTGTTGCCCAGCCCTTGCTGCTCGAGCTGCGTCACGACGCCCTGCAGGCCGCCGTGCTGCTGAATCAGGGAGTTCATCGCGGTGACCACTCCGGCTCCCACCGCGCCACCCAACAAGCCATCGAGTAAACCCATGATCGTTCCCCGGTCGTATTGAAGTTCTTGGGCCATCATTCTGCGGCAAGTCGCGCGTGTCGCTCAAGGCTGACTCGCGCTCCCCGCAGTGGGTGACCCGGGGCCTCTTGCCCGCCCAAGGAGCGGCCGCTTGCGCTGGCGGCGACCTTAAAGGCCGTGTCACGGCAGGTCGATACCGCGGCGCGACGATTTATTATATTATTATGAGGACATTAAAAAAACGGGCGAGCAGCGGGCGGCCCCTATGACGACACACAACGGTGCGGAATCATGAGACAGGTGAAGACACTCGGTCTTCTGGGTACAGGGGTCATCGGCGGCGGCTGGGCCGCACGCGCGCTGCACTTTGGCATCGATGTGCTCGCCGCGGACGTCAAGCCGGAGATGGAAACCTGGATCCGCGACGCCGTGGCGAACGCGGAGGGCGCTCTCGCTCGCCTCACCCTCGCGCCCCTGCCACCCAAGGGCACGCTGTCCTTTACGACCGACCTGAATGCCATGGCAGCGCAGGTCGACTTCATCCAGGAGAACATTCCCGAACAGCTCGAGCTCAAGCAGCGCGTGCTCGCCCAGGTGAGTCGTCACGCGCCGGCGGACGTCGTCATCGCCTCGAGCACCTCCGGACTCATGCCCACGCAGCTGCAGCGGGACATGCAGTTCCCGGAGCGCTTCCTGGTCGCGCATCCGTTCAACCCGGTCTATCTGCTGCCGCTCGTGGAGCTGGTCGGCGGTCAGCAGACCTCCGCGGCGGCACTCGAGGCGGCGAGCCGCTTCTTCACCTATATCGGCATGCACGCACTGAAGGTGCGCCGCGAGGTGCCCGGGCACCTCACCGATCGGCTGCAGGAGGCGCTG
>DASYNX010000010.1:0-9886 GCA_036008385.1 Steroidobacteraceae bacterium | reverse complement strand
GCTCGCCGCGCTGCTTGCGAGCGGCGCGGTGGCGCCCATGGCCTGCGCCGAGCCGCTGCGCACGCTCGGGCAGATCGAGGAAGCCTACGCCGATTTCAACGACGCCCAGGGCGCGGTGGGACTGATCGACTCCGATCCCACGCGCTACAGCGAGTACGGCGGCCGAAATCGTGCCGGGTGGCAGCAGCTCTACGGCGCGCGACATGCGCAGCTCACGGAGAGTCTCGCGCATCCGCCCGCGCCGCGATCGCCGCCGGACGCCCGAGCGATCGCCGTGATGCACGCGGCGGTGCTCGAGTCCTCAGCTGAGCCCGATTCGCTCGCGCCCGTCGGGCACTGCCGGGATGCGCAGCAGGCGCGGCCGCTGCTCGCCCTGCAGCAGGCGCTGTATGCCTGCTTCGCCGAGCTCGCCAACAACCTCGCATTCGAGAACGGTACGGTGACCCGCGTCGCGGCGTTCGATCTGCTCACGCAGATGAGCGAGCCGCAGCGGCGCGAAGCGCTTTTCAGGGCGTTCGGGCCCCTGTGGCAGTCGCTGAACGGCGATGACACGCCGCGCAGCCCCTACCGCCGCATGATCCGCATGGCCGCGGCGCAGGCCCGGCGGAAAGGCTCGCCGATCGATGAGGCCGCGCACACCATCGGGATCAGCAGCGCGGAGGCCGAGCGCTGGCTCGAGCGCATCCTCGATACCTGGAGGCAGGTGAGCGGCGCTGCGCTGATGGAGCCCTGGGACTACCGCTTCGAGGGCGGCGCTGCCGAGCGCACGCTCGGCGACGCCATTCCCCGCGAGGCGCTGCAGCCGCTGTCGCAGCGCTATTACCTCGATCTCGGCCTCGACCTGGCGAAGTCGGAGGTGATCTACGACCTGGAGCCCCGTCAGGGCAAGGCGCCGCTCGCCTACACCGATTATGTGCGGCGCGGGCGCCTGAGCGAGGGCCACTGGCAACCCACAATCGTGCGCGTCTCGGGCAGCTACGCACGTGGCGGGTTGGGCCTGCTCACCGAGCTGGTGCACGAGAACGGTCACGCGGCGCACATGCTGGCGCTACACACGCGGCCGGCGTTCATGGATTTGGGCGATGCGATTTTTTACGAAGCGTTCGCCGATGTGCCGGCGTGGAGCCTCTATGAGCCCGCCTGGCAGCTCAGGTATCTCGGCCGCAACGTGCCCGCGTCCGCCTCGCTGCGCGCGTTGTACTCGGCCGTCATGCTGGACGTCGCCTGGGCGCTGTTCGACGCACGCATGCTGCGCGACCCGCGGGCCGATCCCAATCAGGTGTGGACGGACATCACTCACCGCTACCTGCACGTCAAGCCACATCCGGAGCTCGCCTGGTGGGCGGTGCGCGTGCAGCTGGTGCACAAGCCCGGCTACATGGTGAATTACGGTCTCGGCGCGGTGATCACGGCGGACATCAGGCAGCGTATCGCCCAGCAGCTGGGGCCGTTCGCGACCGGCGATCCACGCTGGTACGGCTGGCTGTCCGAACACCTGCTCAGCAGCGGGGAAGAGCACCAGACGGTTGAGCTGCTGCGTGAATTCCTCGGGCGCCCGGTCACGCCCGACGCACTGCTCGGTGAGCTGCGGCGCATCGGACCTGAGTGAAGAGGATGACCCCGCAGCGCTCACATCAGCGGCACGCCGAACCACCGGCCGTGAAAGTAAAAGAGCAGCACGTAAGCCAGCACCGCGATCAGCGGCCGCACGAAGCCGATCTCGGCCACCGCGGCACCGAGGCTGTTCCGGCCGCCGAGGATCGCGGCAAACGGAACGCTGGAGCTCGCCTGCGCAAAGCGCGCCCAGTCATCCCCGAACAGGCGGCGCCGTTTGGCATCGATGGCCCGTGGGCCGCCGAGCGCCAGCAACAGCAGCGAGCCGAACAGCACGAGGGACGCCAGGTCGCCGTTCATGATCAGATGCACCAGCGCCCACAGCGCCACGCCCCACAGGAAGGGATGACGGGTGATGCGCAGCATTCCTCGAACACTGTCGGCTCCCTGCCGAAGCTTCGCCTCCGCGCCGACCCGCGTCGGACTGGGTGTGGCGAGGCCGATGACGGCGAACAGGAACGCGACCAACACCAGCACGAACGCGAGCGGCCGCAGCGATGTCGGGTGACTCCAGAGATCCACCGTCGGGGCACGCCGGTAGCCGTAGATCATCCACACGAGCCCCGCGGCCGAGGCGAGCGAGAACGCGCCCCGATAGGAGCCCTCCCCGAGACCTGCCACCAGCCGGTCCCGCAGGCGCGTGCCGGACACCGCAAAATGGATGAGCAGGAAGAAGGCGCAGGCGGCGAGGAGATTGAACATGGGCTGGAGCCTCCGTAAAGTCGTCCAATGATCGTCCAAAAAGCGAGCGTCTGTCCGCTCGATTGTCCCGATACCTGCAGCCTCGCGGTCGGTGTCGAGGACGGCCGCGTTCTCACCGTGCGCGGCTCGAAGGCGAATCCCATCACGCACGGCGCCATCTGCGCCAAGGTCGCGCACCGCTATCCTGAATTCGTGCATGGCCCCGGCCGCCTGCGTTACCCGCTGATGCGCCGCGGCCCGAAGGGGCAGGGCGAGTTCGAGCGCATCTCCTGGGAACAGGCGCTCGAGGTTATTCATGCGCGCGTCGGTGCGGTCATCGAGCGCTACGGGGCGCAGGCGGTGCTGCCGCTCAATTACGCCGGGCCGCACGGCATGCTGGCGGGCGATTCCATGTCGCTGCGCTTCTTTCACAGGCTAGGCGCATCGCTGCTGACGCGCGATCCGCTGTGCGGCGGCATCCGCAGCGCCGCCTACAGCGCCACCTTCGGCGACACCCCCGGCACGCCGCTGCAGCAGGTGAGCCAGTCGCGGCTGATCATCGTCTGGGGCAACAATGCGAGCGTCTGCAATCTGCACCTCATGCGCCAGATCAACACCGCCCGGCGCGGCGGCGCGAAACTGGTCGTGGTCGATCCGCGTCGTACCCGGGTGGCCGAACAGTCCCAGCTGCATCTGCGTGTGCGACCCGGCACGGATGTGGTGTTGGCGTGGGCGATCGCGGTCGAGCTCGAGAGACTCGGCGGCATAGACCACGCGTTCATCGAGAAGCACGTGCTGGGGTTCGAGGCGTTCATGGCGGCGGCGCGTGCCTATCCCCCCGAGCGGGCCGCTGCGATCTGTGGCGTCGGGCTCGAGGATCTGCGTACCCTGGCGCGCTGGTACCAGGACTCCTCGCCTGCGGTCATCGCCTGGGGAAACGGACTCGAGCGCAATCAGAACGGCGGCTCGGGCCTGCGGGCGATCGCGGCTCTGCCGGCGCTCGCGGGGAAGTTCGGAGTGGCCGGTGGTGGACTGGTCGGCGGCGCCAGCCGGGCGTTTCCGAAGACGCCCGACCGCCTGACGCGGCCCGATTTCATCCCGCCCGGCACGCGGACCCTCAACATCCTGGACGTCGCCCGCCTGGTGCTCGATGAGGACCTGGATCCACCGCTCAAGGCGCTGTTCATCTACAACCACAATCCGCTCATCGTCCACCCGGACCAGAACCGGATGAGGCAGGCGCTCGCGCGCGAGGATGTGTTCATCGTCGGCATCGACCTCGCCATGACCGACAGCATGCGCTGCGCGGATGTGGTGCTGCCGGCCGCGACGCACTTCGAGTACCCGGATCTCTACCCCGCCTACGGCCAGCAGTATCTGCAGCGCGCCGAAGCGGTGATTGCGCCGGTCGGCGAGAGTCTGCCCAATACCGAGATCTTCCGGCGCCTCGCCGCCAGGTTCGGCTTCAGCGATCCGGCATTCATGGCGAGCGATGCCGAACTGATGGATGCGGCCATGAATGGCGACGATCCGCGCATGCGCGGCCAGCAGCCGAGCCGCATCCCGCTCGACCGCGCGCTCAAGATGGAGTTCGGCGGCGCCGAGCCGATTCTGTGCGCCACCGTCTGGCCGCGAACACCCAGCGGCAAGATCGAGCTCGAGTCCGCGACGCTGCGTGAGCAGTGCGACGCCGCGCTGCCACGCTATCGGCCGATCGTGTCGTCCTATCCGCTGTCCCTGATCACGCCGGCCTCGGACCTGCGCATCACCTCGACCTTCGGTGGACTTGCGGCGAGTGATGCCCCGCCCGCGTTGCAGATGCACCCCGACGACGCCGCCAGCCGCGGGCTCAAGGACGGCGAGCGGGTGAGGGTGTGGAACGACGCGGGTGAGGTGTTTCTGCCGCTGCAGATCACCACAGTCGTGCCCCCCGGTGTGGTCTGCTCGGAGAAGGGAGCGTGGCTGCGCACCAGCTCCAATGGACAGACCGTGTCGGCCCTCGCCCCGATACACAAGGCCGATTTGGCCGAGGGCGCCTGTTTCAACGACGCTCGCGTCGAGGTACAGGCCGGCTGAGTCAGAGTCGCTCAGGGTTCACATAGCCGCCGGGCGTCGCCACCAGGCGCCGGGAGACGTTCAGTGAATCACTCGTCCTCGATGGCATCGGTCAGGACGGCCTTGCGGCGCGCGATGAAATCCAGCATCGCCTCGTCCTGTGCCGGGTCGATGCCCGGGTCCTGATACTCCGCCAGCATCTTCTTCCACACGCGGTTGGCGCGCTGCTCGGCGGTGAGGCTCCCCTCGAGCAACCATTGCTCGTAGGAGGAGTAATCGGCGATGGTCGACTGATAGAACGCCGACTCGAAATTCGCCAGGGTGTGGGCGCAGCCGAGGAAGTGGCTCCCTGGGCCGACCTCGCGGATGGCATCGAGCGCCTGACCGCGCTCCGAGAAGTCCATGCCCTGGGCGAGCATCTGCATCATCGCGCACTGATCCACATCCATGACGAACTTCTCGTAGCTTGCGACCAGCCCGCCCTCGAGCCAGCCGGCCGCGTGCGTCGCCAGGTTGACCCCGGCGAGCAGTGTCGGCAGCAGGGTATGCGCGCTTTCGTAGGCCGCCTGGGCGTCGGGAGTCTTGGACGAGCACAGCGAGCCGCCGCTGCGGCAGGGCACCTTGAGCCGCCGCGCAAGTTGCGCAGTCGCGAAGATCATCTGCGTCGCCTCCGGTGTGCCGAAGGTCGGTGCGCCGGTGCGCATCGAGATCGCGCCGACGAACGATCCGAGGATCACCGGTGCCCCGGGTCGTACCAGCTGCGTGAGCGCCATGCCGGCCAGCGTTTCGGCGAGGATCTCCGCCAGGCAGCCGGCGGGCGTCACCGGGCCCATGGCGCCCGCGAGCACGGCCGGCACCACGATCGTGCCCTGATTGTGGCTCGCGAACTGGCGCAGCGCCCCGAGCATGCGGCCGTCGTAGACGAGCGGCGAATTGGAGTTGATGTTACCGAGCACTACCGGGTGAGTTTCCATGTACCCGGCGCCGAACAGCGTCTGCGCGAGCGCGACCGCATCGGCCGCGTGCCCGGCGGTCTCCGGGGTGGCTTCGCATCCCTGGTCGGAATAGCGGAAGAACGAGTACTGAATGTCGAGGTGGCGCTTGTTCGGCGGAATCTCCATCGGCTCGCACATGCAGCCGCCGGAGAAGTGAATCGCCGGCGCCATGTGGGCGAGCTTGATGAAGTTCTGCAGGTCCTCGAGCGTGCCGTAGCGGCGGCCACGATCCAGGTCGCTGACGAACGGCGGCCCGCCCACCGGCGAGAACACGGTGGCGTCTCCGCCGAAGCGGACGTTGCGCTCTGGATTGCGTGCGAACAGGGTGAACTCCTGCGGCGCGGTGGCCAGCAGACGGCGCGCCATGCCGCGCGGGATGTGCACGCGCTCGCCGTGGACGTCGGCACCGGCTTCCCGCCACAGCCGCAACGACTCCGGGTCGCGCCGGAACTCAATGCCGATCTCCGCGAGGATCGTCTCGGCGTTGGCCTCGATGATCTCGACCGCTTCCGAGCTCAACAGCTCGACCGGCGCCAGGCGGCGGCGGATATAGGGGTACTTGGCGATGGGCGCGCGCGCCCGCGCATGCCGGCTTTCCCGGCTACGCCGTGCGGGCGTGGCGGCATCGGTCATGAGTTCTCCTGCAACGTCGCCCAAGCTTAGCGCACCCGGGCGGTTGCCGGAGCTACGCAGGCCGTGGTCGGTCGCTCCGCCTGTCGGCATGACAGGGCGGCTGCATGACGACGCGCGGCGGGGACTTTGGCGGCAGGCTCCGTGGCAGTCTTCCGGATCTCGGGCCCGCCGGGTCGCGACTGACGGTCACCAGCGGGGCGGTCTGCCCCATGGCTGTCATCCATGCCGTCGCGACACTGGCCGCATAGAAGTTCATGAGATTCTCCACGCTGCGCCATAATTGGAACGCCGCACCGGCGCTCTCGACAAACGATTTGTTCGCCCCTCTCGGATAACTTAAGATTATGCGATCGCAACCACGCCAGCCCGCCGTTCACCCTCGCTCCTGGCGCTGCGTGCCTTTGAGACTGCGGCGCGCCGGCTGAGCTTCACCGACGCTGCGCGGGAGCTGCACGTGTCCCAGGCGGCGGTCAGCCGTCACATCCGCCTGCTCGAGGCGGAGGTCGGCAAGGACCTGTTTCTCCGCCTCCATCGGCACGTCGAGCTCACCACCACCGGACAGCGGCTCGCGTCCGAGCTGACGGCCGGCTTCGTGCGCATTCACCGGGCGGTCGAAGTGGCGCGGGGCATCGCGACACGGCGGCTGCGGCTCGCCGTGGAGCCGGCGTTCGCCTCTCGCTGGCTCGTTCCGCGCCTGGGGCGGTTTGCCGCCGCGCATCCGCAGATCGAGCTGGAACTGGAAACCTCCGCTGAGCTGCGCATTCTCGGGCGCGACGCCGACGTGGCGATCCGCTACGTCGCCGTCAATGGGCGCCGGCCGGTGAGAGCAGGGCGACAACTGTTCGCGATCGATGGAGTCCCGGTGATCGCGGGGGTGCGAGCGCGCCCCAGCGAGTGGCAGCACGACAGCGCGGTCCTCGGGCACCGGCTGCTGCACGACGACGACGGACGGGCGTGGCGCGGGTGGTTCAGCGCGGCGGGGCTCGAGGGATTCGACCGGGCGCCGCAGCAGTATTTCAGCGATCATTCCCTCGCCGTCGCAGCGGCGCAGCAAGGTCAGGGCGTGGTCCTCGGGGTGCCGGTCTTCATTGAACAGGAGCTGCGCAGCGGCAGACTGATGCAGCTCGGTCGCACCCGGGTGGCGTTCGGATCCTACTGGCTGCTCGAGGCGCGCGATCGCACGACCCGCGCGCTGCGGGCCGCGTTCGCCCGCTGGCTCGACTCAGAGGTCGCGCGTGCCGCGACACTCAGCCGGCAGCAAGCTCGATGACCGAATCCTTGCGCGCGGTCTTTCTGAGCTACGCCTCCGAAGACGTCGAGGCGGCCCGGCGCATTTGCGATGCGCTGCGCAGCGCCGGCATCGACGTGTGGTTCGATCAGAGCGAGCTGCGCGGCGGCGATGCCTGGGAGCACGCGATCCGCCGGCAGATCCGCGAGTGCGCGCTGTTCGTTCCGGTCATCTCCGGACACACCCAGCGGCGGCCCGAGGGCTACTTCCGGTTGGAATGGAACCTGGCCGTTGAGCGCTCGCAGCGCATGGCAGCCGAGAAGGCGTTTCTGGTACCGGTGGTCACCGACGCCACGCGCAACGCGGAGGCGTTGGAGGAAACCTCGGAGATCGCGCTCATCGAGCGGGCGCGTTAGCCGCCACGCTTGCGCGCGCGGGACGGCCTCGGTGCGGCACGGGCGGCGGCGCCGGCGGGTGCACCAGCCTCGGGAGCCGGGAAGGCCTTGGCCACCTCGCGCAGCCATTCGAGCAGCTGCCGCACCTTCGGCAGCGCGAGGTAGCTCTCGGGGCACACGAAGTAATAGGAGCGCGGACAGGGCAGCACCTGCTCGCTCGCCCGTACGATGCGCCCGATGTCGAGATCCTGCGCCGCCAGCGTCCAGCGTGTCAGCGCCAGACCCTGGCCCTGCTCGGCCGCCGCCAGCACGGTGAGCGAATCATCGAAGGCGGTGCCGTGTTCCCGCCAGTCGACCTCTGCGCCCGGATGCCGCCAGATGCTCCAGGACTCGTCCGACGAGCGCAGCAGGGGGTAGCGCTTGAGGTCGGCCGGGGTGCGTATGAGGCCGTGACGGGCCAGCAGCTCGCGGCTGCAGACCGGCAGGAACCACTCGTCGAGCAGTTTCTCGTTGTAGAGGCCCGGCGTCGGCGCGCTGCTCATGCGCAACGCGGCGTGGAAGTTGCCCTGATTGAAGTCTACCGGCACGTTCGAGGTGTGGATGCTGAGCTCGATGTTGGGATGGCGGCTGTACAGGTGCGGCAGGCGCGGCAGCAGCCACTTCTGCAGGAACGAGGCGATCATGCTGATGTTGAGTACGCCGCTGCTGCGGTGCTGCCGCAGCTGCTGCATCGACTGCTGCAGCTCGCCGAGTCCGCAGCGCACACCCGGCAGCAGCATCTCGCCTTCGGTACTGAGGGCGATTGCCCGCGCGCTGCGCCGGAACAGCGGCACGCCCAGGTAATCCTCGAGGGTGCGGATCTGCATGCTCACCGCCGCCGGCGTCACGTGCAGTGCTTCGGCGGCATCGGCAAAGCTCAGGTGCGACGCCACGGCCTCGAACACGCGCAGCGCATTTAACGGCAGCCGGTCGAAGCTGCGTACCGCTTCAGTTTTTCTTGTGCGTCGTTCAGACATCGCGTTTGCTGATCAGGCGTGGGAAGTGAAAACTACTCGCCATTCACCACACGAGGAGTTGTCCCATGATTACCACTACCAAGCTCGTTGGCCTGCTGGCCGCGGTGCTGCTGACGACTGCGGAGTTCCTGGTGTTCGAGTATGACGCGCAAGAGCGAGTTGTACGATACCAGGCGGAGAACGCGGTCGCGGCCAGCCAGCGTGGCTAGGCCGCCGAGGGCGCCGGCCGGCGCAGCAGCAATCCCGCTCGCGGGGATTCGTTGGCTGCGCCGAGCGGCGTAGAATCGCGAGCCGTGGATGAGCTCGCACTGGTACTGAACGCCGGTTCCTCGAGCCTCAAGTTCGCATTGTTCGCGCCGTCCGCGCGAGCGGACTGGGAAGTCGCCGCGCGCGGAGAGCTGGCGGGTATCGGCACTGCCCCGCGCATGTCAGTCCGCGACGCCAGCGGCGCTGCGATCGCCGCAGCCAGCCCCACTGCACCGGTCGGCGACGCGCGCGGCGCGCTCGAGCAGGTGCTCGAGTGGCTGCGCGCGACTTACGCGGACGCCCGTCTTCTTGGCGTGGGTCACCGGGTCGTGCACGGGGGCCAGCGCTCCGACCCGGCGATCGTCACGCCCGCGTTGCTCAGAGAGCTGCGCGAGCTGGTGCCGCTCGCGCCTCTGCATCAGCCCCACGACCTCGCGGCGATCGAGGCCGTGGCGCAGCGCCAGCCCGGCGTACCACAGGTCGCCTGCTTCGACACCAGCTTTCACCACCGCCAGCCGGCCGTGGCGAAAGTGGTGCCACTGCCGCAGGAGATCCGTAACGACGGCGTGGAGCGTTACGGCTTTCATGGCTTGTCGTACGAGTACATCGCTTCGGTGCTGCCGCAGGTGGCGCCACAGATTGCCCGGCAGCGCGTGATCGTCGCCCATCTCGGGAGCGGTGCGAGCCTCTGTGCCCTGCGTGGCGGTGAGAGCGTCGACTGCACATTCGGCTTCACGCCGCTCGACGGACTGTGCATGGCGACGCGGCCGGGAGCCCTCGACCCGGGCGTGGTTCTATACCTGTTCCAGGAGCTCGGGCTGTCGGTGCGCGAGGTCGAGGACATTCTGTACCGCAAGTCGGGTCTGTCAGGCATCTCGGGCATCAGCGGCGACATGCGCGAGCTGCTGCAAAGCAGCGAGGCGACAGCGCGGCTGGCCGTGGACTACTTCGTCTATCGTGCGGTGAAGGAGATCGGTGCGCTGGCGGCCGTGCTCAGCGGCCTCGATGCGCTGGTGTTCACGG
>DASYNX010000009.1:0-30239 GCA_036008385.1 Steroidobacteraceae bacterium | reverse complement strand
TGCAGGCGCTCGCGCGCAACCCCGACGGGCTCATGCACTTCGGCGGAGTACTCGCCCTCATCGCAGTGCTGTGGTTTGCGCTCTCGGCGGTCTTGCTGCAATCCGTATTCAACACATCCACTCCGAGTCTGGCCGTCGCGTTGTGGGGCGGCTCCGGGGCGGTGGCACCGCGCGAGCTTCTTGGCTACGTGGGCTGCGGTGCGGTGCTCGCGGGCATCGTGTTCGCCATGTCCGTGGTTGCAGTGCCGTTATTGATCGACCGGCATGCGAATGCCTCGGAAGCGATTCGCGCCAGCATCCGCGCGTCGCTCGCCAACCTGCCGGCCATGCTGGTCTGGGCCGCGCTGATCGTCGGGTTGACGGTGATCGGCTTTGTGACGCTGCTGATCGGCATGGTGGTGATCGCGCCCCTCTTGGGGTACGCAACCTGGCATGCCTACCGGGACCTTATTGGCTAAAAAGGCGGGGCTGGGACAGGACGTGGCGGCGCGGAAGGGATACCCCGCGATACCAGACTGGAAATTCGCCATCGGTTCGGTTCTCTGCGGTGCCGGCTGTCATGAGGGCAGAGTGGTTCTCTCTAGTCCGCCAGCGGAAGCCAGCTACGCGCCGCGGCTCCGTGTCTAGCGCGGCCTAATTCGAGTCTCGCCGATCCACTTCTGCGTGGCGTCGCTCTGTACATACGCACGCTCCAGCCACTCACCGCAATGGGGATATATCTCGGCTAGCTCGTACGCGTAGTTGGCGGCGCCGCCGGTAAAAGGATCAGAATCCGGGCATGGCAAACGTATTCAGCCCGACCTCGACCACGGAGGACGTCCTGTCGGGGTTAGATCTGAAGGGTAAGAGAATTCTGGTCACAGGCGTTTCCGCTGGCCTCGGCGTAGAGACCGCACGGGCCCTAAGTGCGCACGGCGCGCGGGTGGTCGGCACGGCCCGAGATCTCGGCAAGGCGACAGTCGCCACCGCGCAGGTGCGCAAGGATGCGGCAGTCGGTGGCGGCAGTTTTGAGATGGTTGCGCTCGATCTTGCGAGTCTGGACAGCGTTCGCGCGTGTGCGGATGGTTTGCTAGCGAAAGCGAAGCCGTTTGATGTCGTTATCGCCAACGCCGGCGTCATGGCAACCCCGTTCGGCCACACCGCAGACGGCTTCGAAACGCAGTTCGGCACCAATCACTTGGGCCACTTTGTATTGGTTAACCGGCTCGCACCCTTGATTCGCGCGGGCGGGCGGCTGGTCAACTTGACTTCATCGGGACACCGCCGCGCCAACGTCGATCTTGAGGATCCGAATTTCGCACGAACGCCCTATGACCCATTTATCGCATACGGACGATCCAAGACGGCGAACATCCTCTTCGCGGTCGCCTTCGACCAGCGCCATCGCAGGCGCGGCATTCGCGCGGCAGCGGTACACCCCGGCGGGATCCAGACCGAGCTGAGCCGGCACCTAAATGCAAGCCACGCACAAGACATGATCGAGCAGATGAACAAGCAGCTCGCCGCCGAAGGCAAGCCTACCTTCCAATGGAAGACCGTTCCTCAGGGGGCGGCGACCTCCGTATGGACCGGCGTCGTGGCTTCGCCTGATGAAGTCGGCGGACGCTACTGCGAGAATTGTCACGTCGGCCGCATCGTTGCGGACAGCGTGACCATCAGCATCATCAGCGAGGGAGTGCGTGGATATGCCGTGGATCCAACTACTGCAGACGCGCTCTGGAGAAAGAGCGAGGAGCTGGTGGGAGAGCAGTTCTAACTGTCTGCGTACTTCGGGAGCTTGAACGACTGTTCCATAAACGCAGAATATTGTCGGCAACGAACGCCAGCACTCATCGCGGCCACGATGACGAGTTCCAAATCGGCACTGCGAGGGGCGCCGAACACCCCCCAGACTCTACGACTCAGCTCAACCGCGCTGAGTCACGTTCTCGGTCATTTCCGCAGCGCGATTCTGACCAATATGGGTCACTCGGACTATCCCAACCGCGTGCTTCGGCGAGCAATCGCCGTTCATCGTGCTCGGAGGCGCATCTAAGTCCCCGTTGTCGATTGCGGAAAGAAGAATTTGACCACACCCCAACTAAAAACAATTGCGAGCGTACATTTCCAAACCGGGGGCATTTCCCGCTGAGGCATCCGATCTAGTCCGCTGAGAGAACCCGCAGCTGATTATCACAACTCTTAGAACGACCCCGTAAAGCTCACGCCGATCGTACGTGGGTACGGCGAGTACACGCGAGTCCCGTCAGTTGTCTTCTGTAGACCCTCGTACGCGGCCTTATTGGTGAGGTTACGAACGAAAATTGCAACATCGTAACGGCTCCATTTAACGCCCGCTTTTAAGTCGGCCAGTACGAAAGAAGGCAAGGTCGCATAGAAGGTGTTAGTTGAATTGAAGCCAAGTTGCGTGTGGTCACGATAATTGACACTGGCAGTCGTATAACCTCCGACACCGTTGCCAATCGGAAATTCGTACCTTCCAGCCACGGAGGCAACCACCTTGGGTGACAACGGGAGCGGGTCGCCTTTGTTTCCTCCATTGCCGGCAGCTGTCGCCGCCTCCGGAAGATTCTCAGCTAACCGTGCATCGTTGTAGCTGAAGGCGGCGTTAATCGTCAGGCCTCGAGCAACCAGATAGTTGAGATCGAGCTCAACGCCATCGGTCGTGGTCTTGCCCGCGTTGAGCGTGTACTCGAATGCGCCCTCCGCAATCGCGTTGATGTGCTGGTTACTCCAATCGATGTGGTAGTAGGTTAAATCAACATACAGCCGACGCTCCAGGAAATAAGTCTTAACGCCGCCTTCATAGTCCCACAGGCTGTCCGGTTCAAATCCCAACGGAATCTGTGGAAGGTTGGCGGGATTGTAGTCTGTATTAATGCCGCCGATGCGAAACCCGGAAGCGGCACGCAGGTAGAAATTGACGTCGGGCGTCGCTTTGTAAAGCAGCGCAAAGTTGTAAGTGGTCTTGCTCTGGTCGGTGGACCCATTGAACGTTACGTACGGGGTCGTGACGCAGCCCTGTACCCAGTTGCAGGCATTCGGCGGTGCGATGTCCTGGGTGCTCTGTGTCGTATCCTTGATCGTCGCGGAGAAGTAACGTGCCCCGATCGTGAGGATCAATGGGTTGATGATGGTCCAATCTATCTGCGCGTATCCCGCATACTGGTCTATATCCGTGTTGTCGATTGTCCCAAATTCAAGGAAATTCGCCGGAATTCCGGTGAAGTTATTACCAGGGTTCCGCAGACCCCGACTTTCGCAATCCACAAGATCGATACACCCTACATATCCGTTAGCGTTGTCGTAGATAGCGCTGCCCTGAAAATCGCCTTTGTCCTTTTCATAGTACCCGCCAGCAACCAGTTGTATCGGGCCGCTAAACTTGGATACAAAGCGCAATTCCGCAGTCGTATCGTTGAAATCCAAATCCGGAACGAACGAAAGAGGTGGCACGACGGGCGGACAGAGATTGAATCCGCAATTGGTCGGCGTGCTGTCGAACGGTTGCAGCGTGCGCTTTCGGCCGTGTGTAAAGATCGCGAGGACCTCACCAAAGTGAAGGTCGTAGTGACCGGTTAGGTTGTAGAGTGTGTAGTCATCGTGGTACGGCTCAAGTGACGGCTCGGCATTGTTGTAAGCGCCCACGGACGGATTCCAGGCCTGAGCGCCGTTGACGTCGCTGTTCTGGTAGTTAATGGATCCGATAAGACTGAAATCGCTATTGACCTGCCAGAGCGCGGAAATACGGGCGCCCTTGAGATTCACGTTGTTGATGTTATTAATCGTTCGGCCGTTAATCGTCTGATCAATGAATCCACCGCCCGTCTCACCCCAGCCTACGAACCGCAGACCGAACTTGTCGTCAACTATGGGCAGGTTCAAGACAAAATTGCCATCATAAAGTCCGTTCCCGTTTGCGACCGCCCCGGCGTCCACGGATAGCGACCCTCCGATGCCCGTCAGGTTGGGTTTGTTGGTAATCACTCGCAAGGTCCCGTCCATGGAACCCGATCCGAACAGCGTGCCCTGTGGTCCTTTCAGGACCTCGACCCGCTCGACATCGATGAGCCGGATGCCGGGGGAGCCGTCGCCCCGAAAATTATTCTGAAATCCCCCCACGAGCGGAGACTCGTCAAGATACAAGCCCGTCGTCTGCGCGATGTTTGACGAGATACCCCGAATGACGATTTGCTGCTGAACGGCGCCAAAATTGTTGACCGTTACCGAGGAATCAATCTTATTTAAGTCTTGGAAGCTGGTCACTCCGTAGGTCTGTAGCGTCTGCCCGGAGAACGCATCGATTGCGATCGGCGTTGCAAACGCGGTTTCCGCTCGGCGTGTGGCCGTGACCGTGATCTCTTCCAGCTGATCGCCGCCGGACGACGCTGCCTGCGTAGCGGCGTCCGCCGCCGCAGCGTACGCGCGACTCTGTATCGCAACACAGCTCGCCGCGGCGATGGAAATATAGCCCACTGCTAGGATCACGCGATCGCGCCGGCGGAAGACAAATTCGGCTGCTCTCATCGATGAGACTCCGTTGTTGCTTACTCGTTGGTGATGCCCTGACGTGAGACCCCTGCGACCATCGTTGTAGCTTCCCACGCTACGTCCTTCTAGATTGTCAGACAGACTAGCACTCGGTACCCGTGGGTGTTAAGTTTTTTGTGCGGCCGGTAAATAACGAATTCAGCCAGGTAGGTCCCGGCTCGAGTACACGCAGAACAGCAGCGGATAAACTGCAGGTGAACGCGCGGCGTCAGCGGCATGCGGTGATGCCGCCTCGGCTTTGTTCCGATGAACAGCGCCGCCCCTTCCGGCCGCGGGCACTTCTCGCTATTGCCTGTCTGCAGCCCCCTGAGAGTTCATCGATATCGCCCGACCTTTGCGCGACACTCGAGATGTCGTGTAGCGTCGACGGCTCAAGTCCCTGGTATCCCGCAAGTCCCCAGGTCCTACTCCGGAGCAGATCCGGATAAGCCTTCGAGGCGGCTTCCGCACGACGCGTCTCCGTGACGGTGACCTCCCGGAGCTGCTTCGGGCCCGGTCACCTGTCCCGAAGAGTAATTTGGTATTGTAAGACAATCACTTGCATTCTGTATGCAGCCGCCGGAGCACACATGACTCGCACGACCGAAGGCACCCTGTATCGCTGGTACGTCTGCGCGGCCAGCTTCGTCGGGCTGATGGTGTGCCAGTCGCCGGCGATCTTCCTGAGCTTCGGGGTGTTCATGAAGCCGTTGGCTGCTGCCTTTGGCTGGGAGCGTGGCCCGATGTCGCTCGCGCTGTCGTTCTGCGCCATATCGCTCGCGCTCGTGTCGCCGGTTGCAGGCTCGCTGATCGACCGCTTCGGCGCGCGGCGGGTGCTGCTGCCCTCGATGATCGGTTTTGGCCTGCTGATTGCCTCACTGTACTTCCTGAACGGGTCATTGCTGCAGTTCTACGTGCTCTACATCGTGCTCGGCATCGTTGGTGCGGGCGCCAACAACGTCTCTTTCATGCGCGTGATCACGGCCTGGTTCGGTCGCTTGCGCGGCCGGGCGCTCGGCATTGCCTCGTCAGGTGTGGCGATGGGCGCAGCAGTGCTTTCATTTATTGCCCAGCAGTGCATCAGCCGTTTCGGCTGGCGGGCCGGCTATCTTGGAATCGCCGCCGTCATCCTGTTCGTGGCGGCGCCGCTCGTGGCGCTCATCATCCGCGACCGCCCGTCCGATCTTGGCCTCGAGCCCGAGGCTGGCGCCGGCCAGACGCAGGAGCGCGGCCAGGTACCGCTGGGCGAGGTCCTGCGCCGGCCACTCGCCTGGGCACTGGTCCTGCTCGGCTTCCTGGTGGCCGTGTCGATGCACGGCGGCCAGGTGCACATGGTGCCGCTCATGACCGACCGGGGCATCAGTCCGGCGCTCGCCGCTGGCGGCATGGCGTTCCTGATGGCGGTCAGTAGTGTCATCGGGCGCATGGGCATCGGGACGTTGTTTGACTATTTCTTCGCGCCGCGCATCTCCATCTTTGCCTTCCTGGCCGCGGCCTGCGGGCTGATCTTCATGATGGTCTCGAACGCGACCTGGCCGTGTTATGTGTTCGCGATCACCATGGGGTTCGGCTCCGGCGCAGAATCCGACGTGCTCGGCTACCTCACCAGCCGCTACTTCGGCCTCAAGGCCTTTGGGCGCGTGTACGGCCTCGTATTCGGCGGCTTCATGCTCGGCACGGCGGTGGCGCCCTACTTCTTTGGCGCGATATTCGATCGCACCGGCAGCTACCAAGCCGCGCTCGGCATCTCCGCGGCGCTGATCCTGGTGCTGTGCGCCGTACTGGCGCTGCTGCCGCGCTTCCCCGCTCTCAATTCCAGCGTGCTCGAACAGCCGGCGCCCGCGCCCGCCGGCGCGGCGCTGCGAGTCTGAAGGGGCGCTACAGTCCGGCGAGCTTGAGCTCGCGCAGTCGCGACGCAAGCGTCTCGCGCTGGCTCTGCGGCAGCACGTCGAGCGGCGGACGCGGAATGGCCCATGCCGGCTCGCGGTGCAGGGCCGCGATCGCAGCCTTGGTGCTGGTGATGATGGGCCCAGCGTGCTCGAGCGTCTTGCGCACGCTCGACACCGCCTCCTGGAGCGAGGCTGCCTGCGCGCTACGCCAGTTGTCGTAGAGTTTGCGCGTCGCCGCCGGCTGTATATTCACGCTCGCCGTGATGCAGCCGGCGCCGCCGGCACTGAGATTGCTGAGCAGCAGCGCCTCCGAGCCGACGAAGGTCTCGAGCTGCGGGAAGCGCGCGCGAATCGCCGCCGTGTTGGCCCACTCTCCGGAGCTGTCCTTGTAGCCGCGAATCTTCGCGCCGAAGCGTTCGAGCAGCCGGCCGACTAGCTCCGGGCCGACCGCGACGCCCGAGTTCTGCGGGATGTGATACAGGTACACCGGCGGCAGCGCGTTGCCACAGGCCGTGAACACTTCGGCGTAGAAGCGCAGCGCACCATCGACGCTTACGCCCTTGAAAAAGAACGGCGGCATAATGAGGGCGCCGGCGCAGCCGAGCTCCGCACAACACCGCGTCAGCTGCACCACCTCAGCGACTGCGCAGGCACTGGTCCCCACCAGTAGGCGGCGCGGCTCCACGCCCGACTTCAACAGCAGCTTGAGGATGGCCATACGTTCGGCGAGGCTCAGGGAAGCCGCTTCGCCCGTGGTGCCAAAGAGCACCAGCCCGTCGCAGCCATTGCCCAGGAGCCAGTGCGCATGGCGCAAGAGCAGCTCGAAGTCGACGCTCAAATCGTCCGGGCGGAAGGGCGTTGCAATCGCAGCTGTGACGTGCGCGAACGCCTGCGCTTCAGCGGCCCTCATCTCACTCATGTTCCCACCCGCAGCGTACTGGTCAGGCTCTCCAGCGCGGCGATCACGGACAGGGCCGTTACGAGGCCCGTGCCCGGTTTGTCGGGGGTCGGCACGTTTTCGATGGTCATTTCGAAACGCACGCTGTCGGCATCCACTTTGATGGTATGGGTGTTGCGGCTCACGCCCGGATCCGCCCAGATCTCGAGCTCAGTGCGGTCCGGACCGATGCCCGCAAGCGCCAGCGCCGCCGCGACGTTGACATTGGCGGGAAAACCGCGCGCACCCTCGCGTGCGCTGCCCGCGAACAGGCGCAGCGGCGCGCTCAGGTTCGTGATGTCAATGTGGTTGAGCTCCAGATAGGGAGCCCCGAGGAGCGCGCGCGGCGGCTTGCGCGTCACCATGCGCACCGAGTAAATCACCCCTTTGGCCGCGGCGCGTACCGCATCGAGCCCGAGCAGCGCGCCGGTGGCAAGAATGATGCGTCCGCCGTGGGCGCGTGCCACGTCGACCATCGCCAGGTTCTCGATGAGCGCCGCTGCACTCACCGTGACGATGATGCGGCCCGCCTCAACAGCCGGCCGCACGATGCTGGTGAACGCCGTGCTCGGTGCGCACTCGACAATGACGTCGCAGCGCCGCGCGAGCTCGTGCGTATCGACCACGTCCACGGGGCGCTTGAGCTCGGACAGCACCGCCGATCGGCGCTGCACGTCGCGGGTCGTGACCGCTTCGAGCCGAAAGCCCGTGAGACCCTCGTCGAGCGCGCGCGCCACCACGCTGCCGATGGCGCCGACTCCGGCGATGCCTACCGTGAGATCACCTGACACGATGCATGCAGTATACACGTGCATGATGCATTGCTAACCTGCGTTAGCCATGGGAGTGCCGGTCCTCTTGTATGCCTGTTACGGAGTCGAGCCGGCGCGCTGGAGCCACGAGCTCAAGCGCGCGTTACCCGAGCTCGACCTGCGGTTGTGGCCGGATGCCGGCGATCTCCGCGAGATCGATTACGTGCTCACGTGGAATCCCCCGCCGGGGTTCCTGAAGCAGTTCCCTAACCTGCGCGCGATCTTCTGCATGGGTGCGGGCGTAGACCGCCTGCTGCTCGATCCAGAGCTCCCCGCGCATATCCCGCTGGTGCGCATGGCGGACCCGGGATTGTCAGTGTTCATGAAGGAATACGTAATCATGCGCGTGCTGCACTACCACCGCGACATGCCGGCTTACGAGCAGCAGCAGCGGGAGGCGCTGTGGCGTCCGCGGACGCCGCTCGAGACCCGCCAGCGATGCGTCGGTGTCATGGGCGTCGGGCAGATCGGCGGCACCTGTGCCCGCGGGCTCGCGGAGCTCGGCTTCGAGGTGCGCGGCTGGGCGCGCAGCGCGCGCGACGTCCACGGCGTGAGCGTGTTCGCCGGTCAGGGCCGCCTGCGGGAATTCCTGAGCGGCGTGCAGATCCTGATCTGCCTGCTGCCACTTACGGCCGAAACCCGTGGCATCCTGAACGCGGATGTCTTCGCGCAGCTCGCGCGCGGCGCGTGGCTCATCAATCTGGCACGCGGCGCGCACCTGGTGGAAGCGGACCTGCTGCACGCGCTCGACTCCGGACAGCTCTCCGGCGCGACGCTCGATGTCTTTGCCACCGAGCCGCTGCCACGCGAGCACAGGTTCTGGCTCGACCCGCGCATCACCATCACACCGCACGCCTCGGCGCTGACCCGGCCGGAGACCGCCGTGCCGCGGCTGGCGCAGAACATCGCGCGCGCGCGGGCCGGACAGCCGTTGCTCGATGTGGTCGACCGCGGCGCCGGCTACTGAGCCCCAGCGCCAGGTCCGTGCCCGGGTCGGCGTGATAGATTTATGAGCGTGCCCGTAGCCGGACCGCCGCGTACCACGTCCGGCTCGGCGCGCGGCATGTGGCGGTGAATGCTTCGTGTATACCAAGTACAATACGCCGGGCAGCGGTAACGCCATCAGGTGAAAGCTTTGAGCGTCGGCAGCAAGTTCACGGTCGTACCAACCACGCGGCTGCGGGACCAGGTTTACAACATCTTCCACGAGGAGCTTAAGACCGGGACTTTGAAGCCTGGAGAGCGCCTCAACGAGCTCGCGCTCGCCAAGCGCTACCGCGTCTCGCGTACGCCGGTGCGCGAGGCCCTGTTTCAGCTGGCACGCGAAGGGCTGCTGGTAAGCGACGAGCGCAGCTTCCGGCTGCCCACGGACACCCCGCAGGACCTGCGCGACCGCATCGAGGTGCACATGCTCATCGACCCCGCGGTGGCGAGCCACGCCGCCACCGAGGGCACGGACAGGCAGATCGCCGCGCTCACCAAGTTCCACGAGGCGGAAAAGCAGGCCGAGCGAGCCGGCAAGTTCGAGCCGTTCGTTCAGGCCAACTACCAGTTCGCCAAGACGCTGCGCTCGATGTGCCGCAACGCGATGCTCGCGCGCTGCTCGGGGCTGCTGCAGGACCAATTCGTGTTCGCGCGCAGCAACCTGTTTCGGGTTGCCGAGAACCGCGCCATCGCCGCGCGGCACGACGGCAAGGTGCTCAAGGCTGTCCAGGCGCGCGACGCCAAGGGCGCTCGCCAGGCGATGATCGACTACATGACCGAGCTCGCGGAACGCTTCTAATTGTCCCCGCTACTGCTCGCGGCGCGCACTCACAGGCGCCGCCGATTTGCCAACCGTTCCCTGTATGCGGTATACAGGCCGCTCGGTCTGTGCAGCCTTTTGCGCTGTTTTCCGCGCCGGGACGCCGATGCCATACGTCACCTCCGGGCACAGCAAGCTCTACTACGAAGTACGCGGTGAAGGCCCCCCTTTGGTACTCGCGCACGGCGTGGGCGGCAACCACGCCAGCTGGTTCAACCAGGTTCCGCGCTTCGCGCAGCGCTACACCACCATCACCATCGATCACCGCGCGTTCGGCAACTCCGAAGATCTCGAGGGCATCGGTCAGGCGGGTTATCTGGATGACCTGCAGCG
This sequence comes from Steroidobacteraceae bacterium, assembly GCA_036008385.1. Classification (GTDB taxonomy): domain Bacteria; phylum Pseudomonadota; class Gammaproteobacteria; order Steroidobacterales; family Steroidobacteraceae; genus 13-2-20CM-66-19. The sequence goes on along the minus strand of DASYNX010000009.1, from coordinate 19,934 downwards.
CCTCCTCGATGAGTTAAAGCTCGAGACGGTATCGCTCGTCGGCCAGTCGATGGGCGGGGCAACCTGCGCCGCGTTCGCGTGTCGGCACCCGAAGCGCGTGCGGGCACTGGTGCACGCAGACTCGTTGGCTGGCGTCACGCTGCCCGAGCCGCAGGCAACCATGCTCGCCAGCACCCATGAACGCACGCGGGACCTGTCGCAGCTCGAGCGAGTCCTGGGTCCCCAGATCCGCGAGCGTGAACCGGAGCACGCCTTTCTTTATCAGCAGATCGCGAGCTTCAACAGCGTAAGCCTGAAGACTGTCAAGGGGCGCGCGCCGGCCTGGTCGCCGGCGGAGCTCGCGCAGACGGGCGTGCCGGTGCTGTTCGTGGTGGGGGAGCAGGACGTCATCTGCCCGTCGGCGCTGATTGCCGCCCTGCACCGCGGCGTGCCGGGCTCGCGGCTGGAGGTGATCGCCGGGGCCGGACATTCGGCGTACTTCGAAGCCCCTCGGGCCTTCAACCAATCCGTTCTGAAATTTCTCGCCGAGGTCCATGCATGACAAGTCCGAAGGTTACGGCAATGCCTGCGCTGAAGAAGACCATGCGCGCCGTGCGACTCGACACCGTCGGGCCTGCCGAGAACCTCAAGGTGGTGGAGAAACCAGTCCCGGAGCCGGGGCCCGACGAGGTCCTGATCAAAGTCGAGCTCGCCGGACTCATCTTTGGCGACGTCGAGGCGCGGCGCGGCACTTACTTCACCGAAACCCGCACCCCCTGGTTCCCCGGTCGGGAAGCGGCCGGTTACATTGCCGCGGTCGGCGGCAATGTATGCGGCTTCACTCCGGGCGAGCGCGTGATTGCGCTGGTGCTCTCACTCGGCTGCTGCGCGGAGTACGTCATCGCCTCCACCAAGCCGCAGACCCTCCTTGGCTACAAGGTCCCGGCGGCCGACATCATCAAGCTGCCCGACAACGTGTCGTTTGCGCAGGCGCTCGTTTATCTGGTCAATTTTCGCCTCGCGCACTTGCTGTTCCACGGCTCGAGCAAGGTGCCGCGTGGCACCCCCATCGTGGTGCAGGGCGCAGCCGGTGGCATGGGCACGATGATCACGCAGCTCGCGCACGCGCACAGCTGCCCGGTGATCGCCACCTGTCGTCGCACCGAGGAAGAAAGCTATCTGCAGCAGCTCGGTGCGACTCACGTCCTGAACGTCACTCACACGGACTACGTGGCGCGCGTGCGCGAGCTCACCGGCGGCGAGGGCGTGCGCTTTATCTTTAACGGCGTGGGCGGGGATACCCTCGCGATGGATGCTGAGGTGACCGCGCCGTTCGGCGAGATCCAGGCCTACGGCTACGTCGCGGGCAAGAAGCCTTTCGACCTGTTTCGCGTCAAGCACTCGATCGCCATTAAGACGTTCTCCGCGGACGATTTCTTCGCGACACCCATGTTCCCGGCGGCGACCGAGGCGATGCACGAATGGTTCCGCAGCGGGCGGCTCCTTGCGGCGAGCGTGATCCTGCCGCTTGAGCAAGCCGCCGAGGCGAACCGGATGCTCGAGCGTGGCGAGGTGCTCGGCAAGATCGCGCTGCGCCCCTGAAGTCGCCAGCCGCGCCGCGTCGGCTCAGGACGCGGCAGTCAGCCGCTGCGCGGCGCCGCTCTGGAAGTCGATGTCCTTGCCGAGCACGACGCCGGCGGAGCGCACCTGGTACCACTCGGGATGCTCGGGCATGGCGGGCATGACGCCGCGCTCGTAGTCTGCGGCCAGCCGCAGCAGCCGGCGCCGGAACGCCACAATGGCCGTGTCGCCAGTACCCAGGTGCTCGTTCTCGCGGTCGACGATCGGGCCCATGCTCTCCTGAATGGCGGTGTCCTGAGCCCCGATGCCGGGAATGCCGGAGCAGCTCTGCTCGCGCTGCACGAGGCGGTCGAGGCCGTAGTCATTGTCGCGGTTTAGGCGCGGACGGTACGAGCCGTCTTTCACCACCTCCATGTGCACCTCGTTGTCGTCGCGGTCCGCCTCCCCGAGCGGCTCGTACGGGTTCCAGGTAAAGGTGAAGTTCCAGCAGTTGTAGTCGTCGATGGGCACCCAGGCGTGGCCCATGATCGGGCCCTTCTCGTCGCGCGGCGCGATCATGGTGTAGAACGGCAGCAGGAACTGCGTGATGCGCCAGTAGAACTCGTTGTCGGTCGCCCTGCGCCGCGCGCCGATCAGGAAGCCGTAGTCGGTATCGCGCACGAAGAACTTCGGTGCCGTGTCGGCCATATACGGGAGTTTGGGACTGATCGACACCTGGCGTGCCCGGAAAGTCTCCCCGAGGTCAGGTTTGAGCTTGCTGTGCAGGATGGAGACGTGGCTGGAATCGATACCACCCTCGACGCCCTGCGCGAAGTTCGTCTCCTGCAGACGCTTGGTGACGTAGCGATGTGCGTCGGGCACGCGCGCCCATTCCAGGAGCGGGGGCTCAGTGGGCATGTGCGCACCGTCACCGAGGTATGCCCAGAGGACCCCGCCCTGCTCGCGCACCGGATACGACTTGATCTTCACCTCGCGCAGCAGCGGCGTGTTCGCCGGCTCGGCCGGCATCTCCAGCACGTTGCCGTCGACGTCGAACTTCCAGCCGTGATAAGTGCAGCGCAGCCCGCACTCCTCATTGCGGCCGAAATAGAGGTCGGCGCGGCGGTGCGGACAATGTCGGTCGAGCAATCCCAGCCGCCCCTTGCTGTCGCGAAACGCAATGAGTTTTTCGCCGAGCAGCGTGACGCGCACCGGGTCACAGTCAGGCGCGGCGAGCTCCTCGGACAGCAGGAGCGGCAGCCAGAAGCGCCGGAACACGCGTCCCATCGCCGTGTTGGGGCCGACACGGGTCAGTCGCTCGTTGTCCTGCGCGGTAAACATAAAGATCCCTCGCCGGAAGGTGTTTCAGGCCCAGGAGGCGAACGCCATGCCGCAGCCGGTGCCAGCCAGCGAGCGGTAGCAGGGTACGTAGTCGATGAGGCTCATTTTCTTACCTTCCACGGCGCCGGCCATCGCAATCCAGCAGCGCAGCTCCGAATTGCCGGAATTGAGCTTGGCGCGCGATAGCGAAGTGATGCGGTCCGCCTGACCCGAGGCGAGCACCTCGAGGAACTGGTTGTCGAGTTCCTCGTCCACGACGAAATGACTCAGGCCGCCCGATCCGATGACGGCCACGCGCAGGTCTTTGGCCCAGGACTCGATCGCGTGCCGCACCGCGCGCCCGAGCGCCAGGCAGCGAGCCGGCGTCGGCTGGTTGGGCGGGAAGTAGGTGTTGAGATGAATCGGGACGGTCGGGATCGCACCGCCGTTGTGCATGAGGCGCCAGTAGATGAAGCCGAAGGCATGGCTCATCGCCTGGCCCGGCTTGTAGTAGCGGCTGGTGGCGACGTCGAAGCCCTCCTCGTTGAGTGACTCGGCGATGTGCGTGCCGAAATCAACCGCGACCGGAAACTCGCGCTGCTCCTGCGGGTACCAGAGCGGCGTGACGAGTTTTAGGTCGTACGGCCACTTCATGATTCCCGAGGGCGCGTACGGGATGGTCTCGCCAAGATAGATGCCCAGCGACGGCATGTTGTCGTCATGGAACACCTCCTTGTGGTCATCTCCGAACATGATCACCACGTCGGGGTGCGCCGCGTACAGCACTTTCTCCGCGGCGGCGACGGCCTTCTGGTTGGCGGCGTGTCGTGTGCGGATGCGTTCGATGTCCAGCTGCTCGGCGAACGAGTCCCCGGCACGCTCCAGCAGCGCATCAAAGGTCACCACGGCGCCAGAGGTGTCGCGCAGCTTGGGGATGTGGCGATCGCGACTGCCGCGCTCTACCCAGGCGTCGGGCTCCATGTTGAGCATGGGGCTGTGCGAGCAACCTAATCCCAAGACGACTTGAGCCATGCCACCCTCGCTTCTTCTTGCCGGTTAGCTCTCGCCCAGAGCGAGCTCGGTGAGATCGCTCAGCACTGTCTCGTCCTCGACCCATACCCGATAGCGCTTGATCGGCAGCGTGCACGGCAACTCACAGGGCTGGCCGGTCGCGACGTCAAAGGCCCCACCATGCAGCGGACAATACACAATATGGCCCTCGATCTCGCCCTGCGACAACGAGGCGAAAGCGTGCGTGCAGGTATCCTCGGTGAGGTACAGCCCGCCTTCAACGTTGAAGAGCGCGAACGGCTCGAGCCCTGTCTCGCGCAGCTCGATCTGCTTCGCCGTGCCGGCGCAGACTTCAGCGAGCTTGCAGAGTTCGAAGATCTTCACGCGCCCTAGGGATCAACGTGCTTGGGCAGCTGGATGCCGCGAGCGCTGCGGTGGCAGACCTCGCGCCACTTGACGATCGACTGGTCCTCGCGAATCAGATTCTCTTCCAGCCAGTTGCGGTCCTTGCTATAGAAAGGCTGCAGCGCTTCACGCGCCGCGATGTCATCGTTATTGAAGCCTTCGAGCGACTCGGGCTTCCAGCGGTGCCAGAACGCGTGGTCATACTCGGCGCGCTCCTCGTCGTTGGCGCAGCGCTTGCCGATGGTGATGATATAGAGGTGCGAGTCCTCGGTGACCGGCACGTACCACTCGAACTGGTAGAGGCCGTAGAAGGGGAAGTTATCGACCCGCAGCGCGCCCGGCACCACAATGAAATCGCCGGTGGTGCGCTTGAACTTTGCCTCCTCCGGCGTGGTGTGCATTTTGGTCGAGGTGACCACCACCTGCCCCTGCACCCTGCCCTCGTAGAGCGGCACGTAGGCCGACACCTGGCCCTCGCGAAATTCCGCGGAGCGCACCCCCTTGGGCTTGCCCTCCTGCTCCTCGAGGACGCGGTTGTCGCCGCCTTGGGCGTTCACCCGGTGGCCGAGCGGGATGGAGCGCTGTGTGTTCGGCACCAAACGCGATTCGCGGTGGATGTAGATGTGCAGCGGGTCGATACCGTTCTCGCAACCGAGCCGCCAGTTGGCCTTGACCGGATACGAGGAGCCCTGCACGTACATATCCTCATCGAGCAGCATGGGCGGCACGTCGAGGCTCAGGTCCGGCACTGGGAAGTCCTCGTCACCGACGAACACGAAGATGAGTCCCTTCACCTCGCGTACCGGGTAGCTCTTCACCTTGCGCTTGCCGATGATCGGCGTGTCGGGGCTGGCGATGACATCGCAAAGCACTCCGCTGTCCCACTTGTACGTGAAGCCGTGGTACCAGCAGGTGATGGTGTCGCGCGTGTAGCACTCGATCTTGTGCGAGAAGCGCACGCCGCGATGAATGCAGCGATCCTTGATGCCATACACGGTACCGTTTACGCGCTTGAGCAGGATGTTCTCGCCGAGCAGCTTGACTGGCACCACCACGTTCTCGGGCACTTCCCGGCTGAAGCGGATCGGGTACCAGTGATTGCGAAAGCCGAGCTTCGCCGCCAGGTAGTTTCGCCAGCGCGGTACGCGCTGGAGCAGTTCTTCGTCGACGAAACCCTGATCCCCGTCCATCTGGGTACTCTTCCTTCAGGTGATGAGGGTGCCGCGGGGGCAGTGACGGATGTTGATGGCCCGGGATGGTATGTATACAGTACACGAAAGTCAACGCGCTCCGGGACCCGAGGCAAGCGTAAACGCGAGCCGCGTAGGACGACCCCACGAGCGCGCCCGCACCACGACTGTCCGGCCGAACGAGACCAAACTTATGGCAACGAGCGTCACCGCCGATGTTGAGTTCGCGAGCCGCTTCCTCGACGTCGACGGCATCCGCACGCACTATCTTGAGGCCGGCGAGGGCCCCACCCTGGTGCTCCTTCACGGGGGTGGCGCGGGCGCGGACGCGTGGGGTAACTGGCGTGGCTGCATCCCGCGCTACGCGCCGCACTTTCACGTGGTGGCGGTGGACATGGTCGGCTTCGGCAAGACCGACAAGCCCGATCCGGCGCGTTTCGGGTATACGCAGGACGATCGCAACGCACACATCGTCGGCTTCATCGAGAAGCTGGCCGCCGGCGCGGTGAACTTGATCGGCAATTCCATGGGCGGCGCCACGACGCTCGGCGTCGCCATGCGCCGCCCGGACCTCGTGCGCAAGATGGTGCTGATGGGCTCGGCCGGCATTGCCGTGGATAACCCCGATCCCGAGGCGCGCAAGGCGCTCGCCTTCGACTTCACCCGCGACGGCATGCGCCGCCTCATGGGTGCACTGGCGGGCCCGCGCTACGCGATCGACGAGCTCCTCGTGGACTACCGGCTGGCGCTCGCGTGCGAGCCGGACGCCCGGGCCGCGCTACTTGCCATGCGGGCCGGAAAGCTCACCTACCCCGAGGGCGAAGTAGCCAAGGTCAAGGTGCCGACTCTGGTCGTGGGCGGCAAGCTCGATCGCATCGCGGTGCCGGCGCGTATTTACCGCTTCCTCGAGCTGCTCGAGAATTCCTGGGGCTTCATCCTGCCGCACTGCGGCCACTGGGTAATGATGGAAGCGCCCGAAGAGTTCACCGCGATCACGACGGCCTTCTTTCGGCAGGACGCCTTTCACGTGCAGCCATGAGCGTCGCTCCCTATCGCGTGCACCGCTTGATCCAGGACCTCAATCGTGATCCGACACTCGCAACCACGTTCGTCCGCGACCCGGAGCCGCTGTTCCAGCAGTACGGCATTGCGGAGAACGAACAACAGCTGCTGCGCGAGGGCACGCCACGGGCGCTGATGACCCTCGGCGTGCACCCGAATCTGCAGATGAAGTTCCTGCGCATCCGACGCGCGCCGGGCAGCGGCGGACCCGGTCCGCTCGCGAGCTACCTGCGCGACCTTCAGCTGGGGCCGTAAGGCATCATGGGAACGATTGCCGGCGCCTTTGCGATGTCTCACGTGGTGTTCGAGCCCGAGAAGTGTCCGGACAAGGCCGCGCGCGTGTGGGCCGGCATGCGCGAGATCGCGCGCCGCATCCAGGCGCTCGAGCCCGATCTCCTGGTCATCGCCACCAACGACCACCTCAACAACTTCACCCTGGCACTGCAGGCACCGTTCATCGTCGGCGTGGCCGACGAATACACGCCCCTGGGCGATATGGGCATTCCGCGGACGCCCTTCCGCGGCAGCCGCGAATTTGCGGATGGTTTCGTGCGCTTTGCCGCCGGCGCCGGCTTTGACGTAGCGCGCGCCGAGGAGATTGCACCCGATCACGGCTTCGCCTTCCCTAACCTGCTCGTCAACCCCGGCGGCCGTATCCCGGTGCTGCCCTTCTATATCAATGTCGCCAACGACATTCCGCCGGCTCCGGCGCGCGTCTGGTCGCTCGGCGGCGTGATGCGGGATTTCGTCGCGCGCGAGCGCGCCGTGGCGGAGCGCGTCGTGGTGCTCGGCGCCGGCGGCCTGTCGCACTGGCTGTGCGAGCCGGAGCAGGGACGGGTGAACGAAGCCTTCGACCGCATGGTGATCGGCAAGATCGCGAGCGGCCGGGCGCGCGAGCTCACCTCGCTCACGAGCGAGGAGATCCGCCGCGACGCCGGCCGCAGTGGCCTCGAGGTGATGCACTGGATCTTCGCCGCCGCCACGGTTCCGCGAGCCCGGGGCGAAGAGATCTTCTACGAGCCAATGCCGGAATGGATCACGGGCATGGGTGGCATCGCGCTCACGCCCTGACGCAACCCCCAGCCGGCACCCGATGCGCATCGCGGCACGCACCTTTGATGCGGACCTTCCGCATGAAACCGAGGTCGTAATCGTCGGCGGGGGCATCGTCGGCTCGTGCGCGGCGCGATGCCTCGCACAGCGTGGCATCCCGGTCGTCGTATGCGAGAAGGGCTACGTCGGCGCGGAGCAGTCCACGCGCGCGCTCGGCTGGGTGCGGGTGACCAGCCGTGACCCGCGCGACATCGCGCTCAACCTCGACAGCCGACGCGAGTGGGCAACACTCACGCGGCAGCTCGGTGGTACGGGCTATCGCACCACGGGGCTGGTCTACACCGCCCGCAACGCCGCGGAGCTCCAGGGCTACGAGGAGTGGCTGGCTGCCGTGCGCGCGTTCGAGCCCGATTCGCGCCTCATCGGCACGCGGGAAACGCGCGCCTTGCTGCCCGAGTGCAGCGGCGAGTTTGAGGGCGCGCTCTATACCCCCGAAGACGGGTGCGCTGAGCCGACTCAGGCGGCCCTGCGCATCGCCGAGGGCGCCCGGCAACTGGGCGCGCGGATCGTGACGCTTTGCGCGGTGCGCGGGCTGGAACGAGCCGGCGGACGCATCTGCGGTGTGGTTACGGAGCGGGGCAGCGTCCGGGCGCGCGCCGTGCTCATCGCCGCCGGAACCTGGTCGGGGCTGCTGTGCCGGAACGAAAAGATCGACCTGCCGCTCCTCGCCGCGGGCAGCTACCTGCTGCGCACCACGGCGCTCGAGGGGCCTGACATTTGCGCGCGTCACGGCATGATCGGCATCCGCCGCAACGCCGACGGCGGCTACACGGTCGGCTCCCCGCGCAGCCTCTTTCAGATCACGCCCGAGGCCGTCAGACGCCTGCGACAGTTCTGGCCCGTGCTCAAGTCGCGCTGGAGCTCGACGACCCTGCGACTCGGCCCCCAGTTCGTTGCGGACTGGCGTCGCGGCCGCGGGTGGCGACTCGATGAGGAAACGCCCTTTGAGCGGGAGCGCGTGCACGATCCGGGTGCGGCGCCGTGGGCGTCTGAGGTGTGGCAGAGCGCGCGGCGCCTCTATCCCTTCTTTCAGCGCGCGGCGGTCGCCGAGAGCTGGGGCGGTTCGGTGGACGTCACGCCGGATGAACTGCCCGTGATCTCAGCAGTCGGTCAGGTGCCCGGACTGTTTGTCGCCGCGGGATTCTCGGGCGGCGGTTTCGGTGCCGCACCGGGCGCGGGCAAGCTGGCCGCGGAACTCATCGCCGGCGGCAAACCCGAGGTCGATCCGACGCCGTATCGCTACGGGCGATTCTTTGAGACCGGCATGATGCCGGCGGCGTGACTTAGGCGCTGCGACCCGGCCACCCATAGCGCGGCCGAAAGCCCAGGACCTCCTCCGCCGGGCTGCAATCGACGAGCGCGCGGAATGGGTCCTCGGAGAACTCGCGGCCGCCGCGCCATTCGACGCAGGGCAGCTGCTCGGCGACCAGCTCGAGCGTCGGACGCCCGTCGGCGATGTCGCTTGCGCAGAGCAGCAGCCGCACATGTCCGCGGAAGGGCGTTTCGACGGCGCGCCGCGTGGCCTCGGCGACGTCGCGCATGTCGATGTGCACCCCCATGTGCCAGGCGGCGCCGGGCGCGGGGGGGCGTGGCGGACCCTTCAGCATCCTCTCGTACCCGTGCGCGTCGAATACGGCGACCGGCCGCAGGCAGATGGTGTCGATGCCGGTGCGCTGCGTGAAGGCCGCGCACATCTCCTCCGACAGCCACTTTGCAAGTCCGTACGGCCGTGTCGGCAGGCCGCGATGCGCATCGTCCATCGGCAGGTAGTCCGGATTACGCTCGAGCATGCCGAGCGACTTGCCGGAGGAGAAATACACCACGCGCGAGATTTGGTTTCCCTCGGCTGCGAGCAGCACGTTCCACGTGCCGAGCATGTTGATCGCCATGATGTCCGCGGGGCTGCCGTTACGATCGTCGGCGAGCCCCGCGGCGTGCACGATTACCTGCGCGCCACGCGCGGCCTGTGTGACCGCCCCAACGTCGCGGATGTCGCCACCCTCTGCGAGGTCAAAGCCGCGCACCTCGTGACCCGCACGCCCGAGCGCCTCGATGATGGCCGGCCCAAGCCGGCCACGATGACCGGTGAGGAGGACGATCAAGCCTGCTCGCCGAGCAGCCGCTTGCGCAGGTCGTCACCGCCGCGCACGCGGCGCAGCCCGCGCACGCCCAAACCCGCCTCGGTTTTCACGATCGAGCCGGTCATCGCCTTGGAGTCGCGCCGCGAGGCGAGAAGCACGTAGGCCCCGGCGTGGTCGGCGGGCTCCGCGTGCATCTTGAGCGGGGTGCACGCCTCGACCGCGGCGTCCTTGTTGGACGGGTGCGTGTGCGTGCGGATGCGCTCGCCGTGCTCGTCGAGTCCGAAGCTCGCCGGCATACGGATGTCGGTCTTGGTGGCGCCGGGTGAGACGCCGTTGACGCGCACCAGAGGCGCGAACTCGTGCGCGAGCTGGCGCACGATGCCGAGCGCCGCGTGTTTGCTGGCGATGTACATGACGCCGCCGCCGTCGGGGTAGAACGAGGAGTTGGACAGGGTCACGATGATCGAGCCTTGGGTCTTCACCAGCTCCTTGACCGCGACGCGTGCGCCGATGATCACGGCCAGCACGTTTAGGTCGAAGATTTCCTTGTAGACCCGCGGCACGTCGGCGGCCGGGATATCGATCAACTCACGGAAGGCATCCCCGAGCCCGGCGTTGGCGACGAATACGTCCAGCTTGCCGAACTTCTCGACGGTGTGCCGCACCGCGCGCTCGTTAGCTTCCACGGTCGTGGCATCACCTTGCAGGCCGCTCACGCGCTGGCCGTGCCTTTGGCTCAGCTCCGCGAGTCGATCGGCAGAGACGTCCATGATGCACACGCGCGCACCCTCCTCCACGTAGCGGTCCACCACCGCGCGACCGATACCGGAACCGCCCCCCGTGACCAGTGCCACCTGTCCTTCAAGCTGTGCCATGACGCTCTCCCGTCGGAATATCTAAAAGAGGACGCTAAGATTCGCGCTGGTAATGACTGTCTGGTCGACCAGGATGCGACGGCGCGCGATGCGGTACTCGGACGGTGCCACGCGGCGCAGCAGGTCCTCGCGCCGCCCGGCGAACATCTGGTACGCCTGCTCGGCGCGTGTGCGGGTGACGAGGAAGTTGGCCGCGACGGCGAACTCATCGGGGCGATCCGTCCCAGTCACCAGCACGTTGGTCAGAAAATGCCGCGTACGCGAGGGCGGCGTCTCCGCCCAAGCCGACTCGGTCTGCAGGCGCGCGACGCGCGTGCGCAGCGAGTTGATGTTCTCGTCGAAGAACGAGACTTGCTCGAAACCGGCGCCGCGCGCGCGGAATTGCGTGGTGCGCACCGGCATGACGTAGTGGATGTCCTCGGCACACAGCTCAACCCACGCGGCGAACTCGTTGTTATCGAGGAGCGCGGCCTCGCGGTAGAGAAACTCGAGTATCTCGCCGTACAGCGGCTTCCCCGGCGCGCATCGGTCCGCGGGGGCGCCCGCAGCCTCACGCACGACGCTCATGAGGCCACCCGCGCGCGCGGCCGCTGTACCGCACCTGGCGCTTGCGCCGGGTGGCGCATGCGGCGCAGCCACTCGGCGTACCAGGCGCGCTGGGTCATCTCGCCGTAGCTGTCGGCGTAGCTCGTGCCCGGTCCCGGCCACGTGGCGTCAGGGGAACGGCCGATGCCCATCTTGTGATGCAGCGCGTAGCGCTTGGCGGCCGGGCCGCGCGCCGTGGCCGTGCACTCCTCCCAGTTCTCCATGTCGTCCTGGTCGAAGATGCCGGATGGGCCGAAGCAGCGCACGTAGGTCTCGTAGGAGATCTTGCGGTAATCCGCGGGCGCCGCCTCGTCGATCGCGAACCACGAGTACATGCGCGTGCGCGTCGGACTCAGCGGAATCTCGAGCCTCAGGTTGAGGATGCCGACAGGTTCACTCTTTGTGTCACCGGTGGTCACCAGCTGCAACCAATGGAAGTTGGGCCACATCGTGCCGGCGCTGTAGCCGTGCGCCTGCGCGATCTGCGCCTGTGCGGGGTTCAGATGCTCCTTGAAACGCGGCCACAGCGACTTAGGTAGACCTAAGCCCTGGAACGCCTCCATGGGCGGCCCCTGTACGAAGTGCAGGATGTGGCCGTTGTTAAGCGTCACCATGTGACCATGCGAGGCGAAGTCCGGATCGCTCGGCAGCAGGCCGAGCTCGACCAGGCTCTGATGCGTCCAGTACACGTGGAAGTTGTCGGTGAAATTGTCGGTGGCGATCTTCCAGCAGCACTCCACGTCCCAGATCTGCGGCACACCGACGAACTCGATTTCGCCGGTGCGGCCGAAGATGATGTCCATGTACCAGCGCATGTCGCCGAGCCACTCCTCCAGGGAAGGTGCGGCCGGGTCCCAGCTGCCAAACACCAGGCCGCGGTAACTGCCAAGGCGCGTCACCGGAATGAGACCGAGCTGCGACTTGTCGAGCTCGCCGGGTCCGTAGTGATGCTCCGAGGACGCGGCGAGCAGCTCGCCGGAGGTCGAGTACGCCCACCCGTGGTACGGACAGCGCAGCGTGGTCGCGTTGTCTCGGTCGGTGCGACACAGGCGCATGCCGCGGTGCCGGCACGAGTTGAGAAAGGCGCGCACCACCCCGGCCTGGTCGCGCACCAGGATCACCGGGTCGACGCCACACTGGCGGGCCACGATGTCGCCGCGCTCCGGGATCTCGCTCTCATGCCCGATAAAGAACCAGGCGCGGCCGAAGATGCCTTCGAGCTCGCGCTCATAGACTTCCGGGTCCGCGAAAATGCGCCGCGAGATCAGCCCTTCCTCCGGGCGCACGATATGCTCAAGGTCCTCGCCGCTTGCCAGCCGCGTGCCCATCTGTGCTGCCTTACCCGATACGCGTTCGTTGGCCATGCCCGCCCACCCTTACGTCCCGAACCGCTGTGCCAACCGCCGCTCCTTGGCGGCCTTGGCCTTGTGCGCCGCCGGCAGCAGCGCTGCCTGCAGAGAATCAACCAACGAGGTCGCCGCGGTTTCTGCGCGCACCGCATCGCCCTTGGCGATGGCATCGATCAGCGCCTCGTGCAGGCCAATCTGCTTGGCCGCGAGCGCCTGGTCCCATAGCTGCGGACTCGTGGAGAGCTTGAGCGCGCGGCCCAGATGGTCATAGACCTCCGCGAGGAGCGCGTTGCGCGCGCAGGCGAGGATGGTCTCGTGCAGCGCGGAGTCTGCGACGACGAAGGCCGCCTGGTCCTTGGCGCGGCTCGCCGCTCGCAGCGCCGCGACCAACTTGCGCAGCTGCGCAGCCTGGCGCGCGTCGCGGCGGCGTGCGGCAAGTCCCGCCGCCGCGCGCTCAAGTACCGCGCGCAGTTCGATCGCATCCTCCAGGCGCGCGCGATTCACGCGCCGCACGAACGGCGTCTGCAACTCGCTCAGCGCGCTTACGTAGGTGCCATCCCCGACGCGCGCCTCCAACATGCCAGTGTGCACTAGCGAGCGCAGCGCCTCGCGTACCGTGTTGCGACTCAAGCCAAGCTGCGCGACCAGCTCGCTCTCGGCCGGGATGCGCTTTCCGACCGGCCACTCACCGGAAGTGATCAGCTGCTCGAGCTGGCGGGCAATCTGAGCGGACAGCGTCGAGGAGCGGGCGGGCGCGATGAGTGTCATGGGGATGCCAGATGTCCAACAATCCTATATCTGCCAATATCCTGCTCTTGCGCCGCGGCGTCAACCCGGTGTCGGACAATGTAAGCGTCGACGCCGCCGCTTACGTCCGCGCAGTGAGGGCGCGCGGTAGGCCACTGCGAGGTGCGCTTCCGGCCCCGTGAGCAGGGCGCGCGCGCAGATTTGGATTGTCGGACAAAATAGGGCGTGCCATCATCCGACCCAATCCTCGGGCGGAAAGCGGCCACCATGAACCAGATCCTCCACACAGGCGATGCGAGCGGCGCCGCGGCACTGCGCAAAGTCCTGTGGCGGCTGTTGCCCTTCTCAATCCTGCTGTTCTTCGTGCAGATCATCGACAAGACCAACGTGAGTTTTGCGGCCCTGCAGATGAATCAGCAACTCCGGTTCACCCCCGAGGTGTACGGGTTCGGCGCCGGGATCTTCTTCCTCGGTGCGTTCCTCTTCGAGGTGCCGAGCAATCTTCTGCTGCTGCGCTTCGGTGCGCGGCGCTGGCTCGCGCGCATCATGATCACCTGGGGCTGCATCGTCGTCGCGCTCGCCTGGGTAAAGAGCCCCGGAAGCTTTTACCTGCTGCGCTTCCTGCTCGGCGTCGCCGAGGCGGGACTACTGCCCGGCATCATGTATCACCTCGGCAGCTGGATCCCGGGCCAGCGGCGCGGCATCGCCGCCTCCTGGCTGTTGTCGACAGCCGCCATCGGCCCGATGCTCGGCGCACCGCTCGCGACCGGCATCATGGAGATGCACGGGACCGCCGGCTTCCAGGGTTGGCAGTGGCTGTTCATCCTCGAGGGCGCCGCGACGGTCGCGGTCGGCCTATTTACGCTCGGGTTCCTGCCGACCACACCGCGCGCGGCGGCGTGGCTGAACCCCGCCGAGCAGAAATGGCTCAGCGACACGCTGGCGCACGAGCTTGCCACCAAGGAGCGCGCCGGCATGACGCGCCTGTCGGCGGGCTTTCTCAATAAGCGCGTACTGCTGGCGCTCGCCATCGGGTTCTTTCTGCTCTTCATCAACTTTGGCACCATCATGTGGCTGCCGCAGATGATCAAGGCCTTCGGCGGACTCACCAACATGGAGGTTGGCATGCTCTCTATGGTGCCCTTCGCCTGCGGGGCGGTCGGCATGATCTCCTGTGGGCGCAGCTCGGACCGTACCCAGGAGCGGCGCTGGTACGTCGTGGGTGCGGCCGCCCTGGCCGCCATCGGATTCGCCATCGCCGGTCTTGCGTCGAGCCACCTGTGGGCGTTCGTCGGGCTGTGCCTCGGCATGATGGGGATTCTCAGCACGTTCGGGGTGTTCTGGGCCTATGCCGGGGATCTTCTGGGCGGTGCTGCCGCCGCCAGCGGACTCGCCTTCATCAACATGTCCAGCCAGCTTGGTGCGTTCCTCGGGCCGTACTGCGTCGGCTACCTCAAGCAGGCCTCGCACAGCTTCAATTCGGGCCTGCTGCTGCTCTCAGCATGCGCTGCCGTCACCGCGCTCATCGCCGTGTCGCTACGCAACGCGCCTACCCGGGAGGCGGCCGTCGTCTCGCAGGCTGTGGTCTGAAGAGCCAGCGCTGAGCTATTTCTTAGCCGGCTGCTGCGAGCGGTAGCAGTCCAGTAGCTCGCCACCGGTGGCCAGCCACACCTTGGGGTGCTGCTTGATGTGCTTCAGCACACGCTCGAGGTGTCGGGCCCGGAACGGGTGGCCGGTGAGGAACGGGTGCAGCGCCATGCAGAACACGCGCGGGCTGCGAGCACCCTCCTCGTACAGCGTGTCGAACTGGTCGACCGCGATGCGGTAGAAATCCTCGCCGCTGCCGCCGTGCGTGAGGAAGATCGGAATGTCGCCGATCTCGAGCGTGTAGGGCATGGCCACAATCGTTCCATGCTTGGTGCGCATGTCGTAGGGCAGCTCGTCGTTGCACCAGTCGGCGACATACTCGATGCCCGCCTCCGCCAGGATATCAAGCGTATTTTCGGTCTCGGTGAGAGCCGGGCCGAGCCAGCCGCGCGGGCGCTTGCCAGTCCTGTCCTCGATGGTGCGCAGTACCCCGCTGATGATGCCGCGCTCGACTTCCGCGGGCATGCCGGTGAAGAGCGAGGAGTTGTTGGCGCCGTGCGCCATCCACTCCCAGCCGAGCCGCGTGCCCTCCTCGACGATCTGCGGGTAGTGCTGCACAACCTCCGAGTTGAGCGCGGCGGTCGCGCGAAAGCCGTTGCGCTCGAGGATTTCCATCAGCCGCCAGATACCGACGCGCGCCCCGTAATCACGCCAGGCGTAGTTGAGTACGTCCGGCTTGAGTGCCGTGGTCATCGGGGTGAGGGCGATGGCCGGCTTGTCGTAATGAAAATGCTCGACGTTCGGAACGATCCACACCGCGACGCGCGCGCCGTTGGGAAACTTGAGCGGCGGCCGGTGCGTGATGGGTGAGTACTCGAAGCGCTGGTGTTCCATGAGAATCTTTCGGTTACTTGGGGGACGGCGACTTGGGAAGCGGCGGGAAAATCTGCTCGTCGGTGGCATCGACTGCCACGGTAATCGCGCGGTAGGGGCAGCTGCGCGCGGCTTTGACCACCTCTTCGTCCGGCGCTGCGTCGGGCTGCAGCACCATCGCCTTGCCGTCCGGGCCGAGCGCAAAGACCGCCGGCGCGATGGCGGAACAGCGCTTGTAGGCCTGGCACTTCACGGGATTGACGGTGACGCGCAATCGACTCATCGCAGGCGACCTCAGATCAAAAACTGCAGCAGCGGAATCTCCTGGTCGGAGTTATTGAGCAGGACCTTCTTCGAGACGATGCGGTGCGCGCCGTCGCGCACCCGCAGGCGGTGCAGGGTCTGGCCGGCCCAGAGCTCCTGGCGCCCGGCGCGCGCCGTGGCGAGGATGAAGTTCGAGCGCACCGCGATGAGGTCGGGCGCCTCCTGCTCGGGCTCGATGTTCGACACAATTCGGCGCATCTTCGGCAACGGCTGCTGCGCCAGCACCGAGCCGCTCAGCAGCCTCTCCACGCGTTGTACCAGGCGGTCGTGGTCGTCGTAGAGGATGGATACGTGGCGGCGCGGATCGATGTCATCGTCGTTGCACGGCACCCAATAGAGCGTGTCGCTGTCCTCCCACAGGCTGAGCCACTCCTGGTAGCGATGCTCATCGATGAGGCGCGCCTCGCGGTACAGGAATGCGGCCACCGGATCTAAGGTCATGGTGCGCGCACCGCGCGCACCGCGGCGTAAACCTCAGCGCACATCGCCGTCGCTCTCCCCGCTCATGAGCCGGGCGTAGTGCTGCCACATGCCGCGCAGATGGTTTTCATCCATGGTGTAGCCGGCCGTGCCGCCACCGGGCATCTGTTTGACGCGGTGCAGGCCGCGCGCTATGTGCTGCCAGTCGTTGCCGCGCGCCTGCACGCCGATCTGGTTGCGCTCCATAATCTCGATGTCGTCGGGCGAGATAAAGCCGGCCGGTCCGAAGCCGAACTCGTGCTCGCGCAGGCGCGCCTCGTTGATCTCCGCCGGTGCGCCCTTGAGCAGCATGGGATGGTAGTAGACGTAGGTCTCCTTCACGCTGACCGGCTGAAAGCGCCGGATGTGCGTCATGATGTAGATAAGGTTCGGAAACACGAATACCAGCGGCGGCGTCGTGCTGGTGAGCTGCCGCGCCTTCTCCTGGCCGTAGCGTGCCTCGAGCGCATCGAGATACGCCTGTCGCGCCGGCGTCATTGCGCGCCGCGGCGGCGTCATCGCGGCGCCGCGATAGTCCTCGACCATGTGGCCGCCGGGGAGCGAGCGGATCACGTCCGGTACCTGGTTCTCGTACAGCGAGCTCATGTTGAGGCCAGTGCGCCGGCTATGCATCTCGAACGCAAAACGATGAATGAAGGGCCCGTGATAGTCGCCCTCGAGGGAGTTTTCCGGCAGCAGCTTCCAGTTGCCGTGGTAGCGCAGCTTCTGCACGCCGCTGTCGAGGTCAATCTCTCCGCTCGGGGAGACGTCCATGAACAGGTCGATAAATTGCGTGACCTGACCCAAGTGCTCGCGCAGGCTCGGACCTGAGGGATTCACGCTCGCGAAGACCAGACCGCGGTAGGCGTCCTGGCGCGGCACCGGCGTGAGGCTGAAGTCCGCGCGGCTGAGGTTATTGTCGTAGCCCTCCTCGAAGGTGGGCTCGAGGAGCGCGCCGTCCTTGGCATAGGTCCAGGCATGGTAGGGGCAGCGGAATGAGTCCGCGTTGCCGTGCTCACGGTTGCAGAGCATGTTGCCGCGGTGCCGGCAGCGATTGAAGAACACACGGATGGCGTTATCGTCGCCACGCACCACCAGCACCGGCTGCGTACCGATCTGCCGGCGCAGGAAGTCACCGGGCTTCTGCAGCTCGCTCTCGTGGCACAGGTACACCCACACCTTGTTCCAGATCTGCTCCAGCTCGCGCTCAAACACCCGCTCATCACGGTACAGGCTGCCGTGCACGCGCCCGCCACTCACCAGTGCGTGGTAGTCGATCAACGGTTGTTGCATAGGTGTCGCCATGGTTCAGCCTTCCACGGTAGTGCCCGCGTCCCGCGTCCGCCGCTTCACGCGAACGGCGGGTTTGATCCCTTGATCTGCACCCGAAAGCCCGAGCGCAGCTGCGGATAGTAATCCCACACCGCCAGATGCTGCGTGCAGCGGTTGTCCCAGAAAGCGATCGAGTCCTTGCGCCAACGGAAGCGCACCTGGAAGTCCGGCTTCTCGAGGTGCTTGTACAGCATCTGCAGCAGGTCTGCGCCCTCAGCGGCCGGCAGCTCATTGATATGCGAGGTGAAGCCCCGGTTCACGTACAACACCGGCCGCTTGGTCTCCGGGTGACGCACGATCACTCGGTGAACGTTGAGGGGGTACTTGCCGTTCGGATCGAAGCGGCCGAAGGCGATGCGGCCGTCGTGCGTCGCGGTCAGTCCTTCCAGGTACTTCTTCATGCGCTCCGACAGCGCCTCGTAAGCGGCGTACATGCTCGCCCAAATGGTGTCGCCCCCCACCGGCGGAAGCGTATGAATGTGTAGGATGCTGCCCATCGGGGGTATGGCGTCGCAGGAGAGATCGGTGTGCCATTCCTCGCCCGCGACGTGCTTGGAATCGGCGTCGGCATGGATGGGCCGCACCTCGGGGTGCTCATCGAGACCCTTGCGGCTCGAATGGATGCTCAGTTCGCCGAAGCGCTGCCCGAAGCGCTTGAGGGTCGCGATGTCGATCGGCTGCTCGCGGAAGAACACCACGCCGTGCTCGACCAGCGCTGCGCGGATCTCGGCGATCTGCTGGGCGGACAGCTCCTGAGTGAGGTCGATCGCGCCGATCTCGGCGCCGACGTGCGGCGTCAGGGGCGTCACCGTGATCGTCTGGTAGCTAGCGGTACTCATGGCATTATCAGTCCACCGTTGACGTGTAGAGCCTGTCCGGTAATCTGCGCGGCTGCAGCCGACAGGAGAAAGATTACGGCGTTGGCGCAATCCTCGGGCCGCACGATGGCGCCGAGGGGCATGCGCTGACGGACCAGCTCGACGCCGGCATCCCCGCCGTTCATGGCGCGGAAGCGCGGCGTGTCGACAGGCCCTGGCACCAGGCAGTTGACGCGCACGCGGTACGGTGCGGCGGTGGCGGCGAGCGAGCGCGTCAGCGCCAGCACTCCCGCCTTGGCGGCGGTGTAGCCGATGCGATCCGGCCCCGGCAGCAGCGCATAGCCGCTACTGGTAGTGACGATCGCGCCCCCGCCGCGGCGCCTGAGGTAGGGCAGTGCGCTGCGGCAGGTGAGATAGGCACTGGTGAGATTGAACGCCACTTCCGCCGACCAGGCGGCCTCATCCAGGCTCTCGATATCGCCGAGGCGCGCGCCGCCCACCGTCGCCAGCACAAGATCGATGCCACCGAGCTTCGCCTCGGCGGCGGCGAACAACCGGTCGGTCTCGGCGCCCTTGCGTGCGTCGCACTGGATGAAGCTCGCGTCGGCGCCGAGCTCGCAGGTGCGCTGTGCCACCGCCGCGTCGAGGTCGGCGATGACGACGCGCGCCCCCAGGCTCAGCGCGAGTTGCGCGCTGGCCCAGCCGATGCCGGAACCTCCGCCGACGATGACGAGATTCTTGTCCTGCAGCGAGATCATGCGCTGTCCGCCACGTTGAAATGCATGGCGCCGATGCCGGTGGCCCACGGCACGACGGGCTCGTAGGCGAGCACCTCACCCCGTGCACCCGCGAGCACGCCACCGAGCGCGATCCAGTTGAGCAGTTCCACGGCGCCGGCGCCCGCGGCGCGCAGCTGCTCCACCGTGTAGCTCTTGAGGCGCTCAGCGTCCGCGTGTTTCATGGCGTCGAGGAATTGCCGGTCAAAGGATTCGTCGATGAGGCCGTGGTTACGCTCGCCCGGGTCGTGCGACATGCCACCGGTCGCGATCGCCCCGACGCGCCGCGCGTCGCGGCGCACGACCTCGCCGACCGCCTGGCCGAGCAGGAAGCAGCGCCGTGGCGTCGGCAGCGGCGGCGCCAGCGTGTTGATGACGATCGGCACGATGGGTAGGTTCATGGCGGGCGTGAGGAAATGCAGCGGGATCATCGTGCCATGGTCGAGATGCATCTCGTAGGAGAAGCCCGGCTCGATGTCGCGCGCGTG
>DASYNX010000008.1:0-6236 GCA_036008385.1 Steroidobacteraceae bacterium | reverse complement strand
GCCATATTCTTTTCCTAGATCCTGCGCTATATTCCGCGTGCAGCCGCTTGAGTGCGCTGGGGATTCCTACACCGACCGGACAACAATAATTAACCGACGCCGCGCGCAGGCTCGAACCGGACGAACCATCCAAGCGCACGGCGTTCCACCGAGGTAGTGAATGAGCACTACATGGGAACATCTTGAGGGCGCCGCACTTTCACTCGCGCGCTCAGGACCGATCAAGGACCGTCTCACCGATGCGTATCGCAATCATCTCGCGCAGGTGAGCGCGGATGAGCTCCCCGAGTCCCTGCGCGCAGCGTTTCGCGCCTGTCACGAGACGCTCACGCGCGAGCCGCCGCTGCTGCGCGGCGAGGATGCGGTGCGTGCCACGGTGCGCAAGATGTCGAGTCACGAAGCCGACGAAGTGGCGTGCAGCGTGGTGCGACTGTTCGCAGCATCGGTGCGCGAAGCCGCGCGTGAGGATGCGCGCGCGGGTCTGCGGGCGGTAGTGCATGAGGCACAGCAGGCCGCCGCTGAGGAGGCGCACGATGGGGCGCCGGTGATGAGCGAACGCCTGTTGAACGGCGCGGCGGCGAGTGCCGCCCGTCACAAGATGATCAAGGCCGTGCCGCAGGTGATTGCAGGCTGCGCAGCCGAGGCCTGAGGCAATCCGGCGTTCGCGGTTTGCTTCAGTCGAGCTTGAACTCGATGGTGTCCCAGCGCGTCGTCTCCTCGTGACGCGCCTGGCGGCGGATCGCATCCACCAGCCCGCGCTCGTCCCACTCCACCACCTCGCTCGCGAGGTCGAGTATCGACTTCGGCACATCCTTATGCGCGCCGAAGGGCTTCATGAGAATCACCGGTTTGTTGCTCGACTGCGCGTACAGCAGCTGAAAGGTGAGCAGATCCTGGTGCGTGTCGAACAGGCTCGAGAGCGCGACGACCGCTTCCGCGGGCGCAATCTGCCGTCGCAAGTCCTCGCGCAGCGCCTCTTTGTCGCCCGCCGGCCGGTGCTCGGGAGTGCTGAAATTCTTATAGAAGAAAGTGCGCGCGCTCTCGAGATACTCGAATACCCGCAGGTAGTCGTCGCTGGTCTCCCAGGCGTGCGTGACGAAGAGGCGAAGCGGATTGGCCTGCGACATCAATGCGCAGTCTGGCACAAGGGCGCGCGGGGCGAAACGTGGCTGCTGCGCACCCCTGAAATCGCGCCGTACCGGGCCTGCCCCGCGGCCGGCGCGCCATCGGCGTCACCGCGCAATGCTGCGCAGCACGATACAATGAGCGCTTTATGGCCCGACCCCTGCCAGCGACCTCCCCCTGACGGTGCGACTCCTCGTTTACAACATCCGTTATGCCACCGGCACCGGGCCGGCCTTTCATCTGCCGTTGCCCGGAGCCGGCTACCTGCGCAGCAACCGCAAGGTGCTGAGCGGCATTACGGAGTTCATTCGCGCCGAGGGCCCGGATATCGTCGGCCTGATCGAGGTGGACACCGGCTCGATCCGCACCGGCATGCTGAATCAGGCCGAGCACATCGCCGGCCAGCTCGGGCACTACTCGACCTACCAGTGCAAGTACGGCGCGGACTCGATCAACCAGTTCATGCCTATCGTGCGCAAGCAGGGCAATGCCTTTCTGTCGGCGCCCAGCGTGCACGGCGAGCGCTTCCATTACTTCGACACCGGCATCAAGCGGCTGATCATCGAGCTCGAGCTCTCGGACGTGTGCGTGTTCCTGGTGCACCTGTCGGTCAAGTTCCGGCATCGGCAGTACCAGCTGCGCTCGCTGCACGACCTGATCGTGCAGTCGGCCAAGCCGGTGATCGTCGCCGGGGACTTCAATACCTTCTGGGGCACGCACGAAATCTATCTGTTTATGCGCGCCGCCGGCCTGCGCAGCGCCAACACGGCGGGACTGCCGTCGTTTCCGGCGCGCGTGCCGCGCATCGAGCTCGATTTCATCCTGGTGAGCGAAGGCATCCAGGTGAGCGACTTCCGCGTACCGGACGTGCGCTTCTCGGATCACCGCCCGCTGGTATGCGACTTTCGCGTCGACGCGGACGCGGTGCGCGCCGCCTCGGCCGCCTGAAGGCTCATCGCGTCGCCCGGGAGGGCCGGATATGACCGATCCCAGTGCCACCTGGAAGCTCGAGCGCGATGCCGAGGGTATCGCCTGGCTGAGCCTCGACAAGCCCGCTACCTCCGCCAACGTTCTTTCCGGCGCAGTGCTCATGGAGCTCGATGGCCTCCTCGGCCCGCTGGAGCGGGATCTGCCCCGTGGCGTCGTGGTGCTCTCCGCCAAGAAGAGCGGCTTCATCGCCGGCGCCGACATCAAGGAGTTCACCGCGCTCAGCGACGAGGCCAGCGGCTATCAGCTCATCCACCGCGGCCAGCAGGTGCTCAACCGGCTCGCGGCGCTCGGGTGTCCCACGGTGGCGGCCATTCACGGCTTTGCCCTCGGTGGCGGGCTCGAGCTGGCGCTCGCCTGCCGCTATCGCGTGGCGGTGGGCGACGAGCGCCTGTCGCTCGGGCTGCCGGAAGTGCTGCTCGGCATTCACCCGGGATTCGGTGGCACGGTGCGCAGCGTGCGGGTGGCGGGCGTGCGCACCGCCATGCAGATGATGCTGACCGGGAAGCCCTTGCGTGCGGACAAGGCGCGCGCCGCCGGCCTGGTCGACCGCCTGGTGCCGGCGGCGGAGCTGCGCAGCGCCGCCCGCGAGATGATCCTCAACCCGCCTGCCCCGCGGCGGGCGCCGCTTGCGGAGCGGCTGCTCAGCACGAGCCTGGTCCGCCCGTTCGTGCGCGGCTCGCTGATCCGCGAGGTGGCCAGGCGCGCGCCACGTGCGCACTACCCCGCGCCCTACGCCATCATCGATCTGTGGTCGCGCCACGGTGCTCATGGCGCCGCGGCGTTCGAGGCCGAGGCGCGCTCGATCGCGCACCTGTTCACCACCGAGACCTCGCGCAACCTGGTGCGCGTATTCCTGCTGCAGGACGCCCTCAAGAACGCCGGGGGCAAGAGCGGCGCCGACATACGCAACGTGCACGTCGTCGGCGCCGGCGTCATGGGCGGTGATATCGCCGCCTGGGCGGCGCTGCGCGGTTTCACGGTGACGCTGCAGGACCGCGGGCCGGAATTTATCGAGCCGGCCGTTCGCCGCGCCCATGAGCTCTTCGACAAGCGCCTGCGCGACCCGGCGCAGAATGCCGCGGCGCGCGAGCGGCTGCGCGCCGACGTGCCCGGCGAGGGCGTCGCCGGGGCGGATGTCATCATCGAGGCCATCTTCGAGAACCTCGCCGCCAAGCAGGAGCTGTACGCCCGTCTCGAGCCGCGCATGAAGCCGGGCGCGCTGCTTGCGACCAACACCTCGAGCATCATGCTCGAGCCGCTGGCCGCCGGGCTCGCCCGGCCCGAGCGGCTCGTCGGCCTGCACTTCTTCAATCCCGTGGCGCAGATGCCGCTCATCGAGATCGTGTACGCCGAGCGCACGGCGCTCGAGGCGGTGCAGACCGCCACCGGCTTTGCGCGGCGACTCGACAAGCTGCCGGTACCCTGCCGCAGCGCTCCGGGGTTCATGGTGAACCGCGTCCTCACACCGTATCTGTTCGAGGCCATGCTGGCCGCTCAGGAGGGCACACCGCTCACCATCATCGACGCGTGCGCGGTAGGCTTCGGCATGCCGGTCGGTCCCATCGAGCTGATCGACGTCGTCGGCCTCGATGTGGCCGCGCACGTCGGCGAGATCATCGCGCAGGAGCTGCAGCGGCCGGTCACACAGATCGCCCGGCTGAGCGAGTTGCTGGCGGCGGGCAAGCTCGGGCGCAAGAGCGGTGAGGGCTTTTATCACTGGCAGGACGGCAAAGCGGTCAAGCCGGGTGCCGCCGGCGCGAGTACACCACCCGACCTGCTCGATCGACTGATCCTGGTGCTGGTGAACGAGTGCGTCGCCTGCCTGCGTGAGCGCGTGGTCGAGACGGCCGATCTTGCCGACGCGGCGGTGCTGTTCGGAACCGGATTCGCTCCGTTCCGCGGCGGTCCGCTCACCTACGCGCGTGCACGCGGGGTCCCGGAGGTGGTGAGGCGATTGCAGGAGCTGGCCGCGCACTACGGCGAGCGCTTCCGGCCCGACGCCGGCTGGTCACTGCTCGAGCGCGCGCCGAAAGCGTGACGGGTCTGAAGGCGCGCGCAAGCTCCTATGCTACCATCCAACAGTCATCGCGCCGCGACAGCACACGCGAGTGCGATGTAGGTCACATCAGGCGTTGAGTTAATGGCCGAAGAACAGGCAGCATCAGTCAAATTGCTGCAGACATTGGCGCCGCTCGACGGCATGAAGCGCGAGAATCTGACCGCGCTCGCCAAGAAAGTGAGCGTGCGCACACTCTCCACCGGACGCGTGCTGTTCAGTCAGGGGGACACCGACAAGCGCACCGTGTGGCTGGTGAGCGGCGTCGTGGAAATCGACGACGGTGCGAAAAAGAAGCCGGTGGTGCTGCGCGGCGGCACTCCCGAGGCGCGCAATCCGCTCGACCCGAATGTGCCGCGGCGCGTGACGGTACGCGCCGTCGACGACATCAGCTTCCTCTCGATCGACAGCGATCTGCTGGACGTCATGATCACCTGGGATCAAACCGGCAGCTACGAGGTCGAGGAGCTGCAGGCGCAGCTGCAGAGCGCCGGCTCCGACGACTGGATGACGACACTGCTGCAGACCAACGCTTTTCACCGCATCCCGGCGGCCAACATCCAGGCGATCTTCCAGCGCCTGCAGCGCACGCCCTGCAAGGCGGGCGAAGTGGTGATCAAACAGGGCGATGAAGGGGATTACTTCTACATCATCGTCAACGGCAAATGCGCCGTGACCCGCGAGACCCCCCTCAGCCGCGACGGCATCAAGCTCGCCGAGCTCGGCGTCGGCGACACGTTCGGCGAGGAGGCGCTGATCGCCGAAGCCAAGCGCAACGCCACCGTCTCGATGGTCACCGACGGCGTGCTGATGCGCCTGAACAAGCAGGACTTCCGCGAGCTCATGAACGAGCCGCTGCTGCAATGGGTGAACGTGGAGGCGGCGCGCAAAATCATCGAGCGTGGCGGGCGCTGGCTGGACGTGCGGCTGCCGAGCGAGCACCAGAATCTGGGGGTCGAGGGCGCGCTCAACGTGCCCTTGTACCTGATTCGCCTGAAGCTCTCGACGCTCGATCGCACCAAGCCCTACGTCGTGTACTGCGACACCGGACGGCGCAGCTCCGCGGCGGCCTACATCCTGGTCGAGCGCGGCTTCGATGCGTACGTGCTTACCGGCGGCATGGGGAGCGGCGGCCTGTCGCTCACGCGCGGTGGATCGGAGAAGCCCTGAGCTGTGGGCCCCGGGCTACTTGGCCCAATCCACCTCGAGCCCGAGGATCGGCAGCTTCAGCATGTGATAGGGATTCATGTCGCTCTGCATCCTCACCAGCTCGAGCGTCTTGTTGAATCCCAGTTGCACTCGGATGCTGCTGTCGCGGTAGTAGCGGCAGACCCGGTTCTTCACCGGCAGTGCGACCAGGAGGACCGGGCCACCGTGGCACACCTCCACCTCCCAGGCGGGTGAGGAGTCACACTGCTCCGCAGTGACCATCCTGAAGGGCATCGCCTGCGCCCTCAGATAGTCCTGCGCCTGCGTGAGAGTTCCAAGCGCCGGACGCGCGCGCTGCAGCGCTTCGCTCGCGGCGTCGAATTCCGCTGTGCACGCACCGTGCGTGAAGAACGGCGGCATCAGGGCCAGCCAGCCGCACACGACCAAGAGGACGATGACGCTCGCGCGCACCGGCAACACTGTAGCCGGTCCGCAGCCCCGGCTGAAGCGATTGGCAGCACCTGGGCCGAATCGGCCCGGCGCTACATCGTGTGGGTGGCCTTGTCTCCCGACAGCGCGCCGGCGAGATAGGTCTCGATCTTCTTCTGCGTCTGGCCGCGGTCCTGCTCGCTGAACTGCACGCCGATGCCGGCGGTGCGCTTGCCCTGATTGCCCTGGGCGCCCTTGGGCGTGACCCAGATGACCCGGCCCGCCACCGGGAGCTTCTCGTCCTCGCCCATGAGGTTCAGCAGCATGAAGACCTCATCCCCCAGCCGGTAATTGCTGTTGGTGGGAATGAACAGCCCGCCGTTGCGTACGAATGGCATGTACGCCAGGTACAAGGCGCTTTTGTCCTTGATCGTGAGGGTGAGAAGTCCGGGTTTTGGTCCCATTGCGCTAATCTAACTTACACAAC
>DASYNX010000007.1:0-48531 GCA_036008385.1 Steroidobacteraceae bacterium | reverse complement strand
CCGAGGGCCTCGATCAACGCGACGCTGGCGGTCATGCGATTCTGGCGAATGGTGAGCAGGGTCTGCGCGTCGCTGAGGGCAATCGCCTGCGCGGTGATGACCGCCGTATAGGCGACCGTTCCCGCCTTGTACTGATTGAGGGTGAGTTGTGCGGCGAGGTTAGCGGACTTGGTGGCGTGGTCCTGCACGTCATATTGCTGCTCGAGAATGCGCAGCGTGGCCAGCTGATCCTCGACTTGCTGGAATGCGGTCAGAACGGTCTGGCGATAGCTGGCCACAGAGGCATCGTAGGCGGCGCGGGCTTGCCGCACCTGCGCCGGGCGCGCGCCGAAATCGAGCAACGTGTCGCTGGCGTTGCCACCGAACGACCAGACATTATTCGAGGCCTTCACCAGGTTCGAGACCACGTTGCTGGCAAAGCCATACGAGCCGTTCAGCGTCAGACTTGGAAAGTAGGCGGCGATCGCGACGCCGATCTGGGCGTTCATCGCCGCCATGCTGCGCTCGGCGGCCGCTACGTCCGGACGCCGCTCGAGCAGGCTCGACGGTACGCCCGCAGGGACGACCGGGATGGCAGCACCCAGAGCCGCGGCCGGGAGCGAGAAATCTGCCGGCGGCTTGCCGATCAGCACCGCGATCGCGTGCTCGAGCGTTGCACGCGTGACGCCGACGGCGATCTGCTGCGACTGGGCGCCCTCGAGCTGCGTCTGCGCGGTGATCACATCGGTCTTGGCGACCACGCCGACCTTGTACTGATTCTCGGTGATGCTGAGCGAGCGCTGGTAAGCCTCGACCGTCTGGTCGAGGAGGCGCTTCTGCTCGTCCGCAACCCGCAGCTCGATGTAGTCGGTCGCCAGCGTCGCCTGCGCCGACAGGCGCGCGGCCGCCAGATCCGCTTCGCTCGCCTGCGCATTGGCGACGTCGCTTTCGATTGTGCGGCGGATCTTGCCCCATATGTCGATGTCCCAGGAGGCGTTGCCGCCGAACTGGAAGCTGTTGGTCGGGTGCGAGGTGACCGGCGCCGCAACGCCGCCGGCTGCGGCGTTGGCTGCGGACGACGGCGAGCCTCCCGGGCCACCCGAGCGCGTCGCGGCGGCCGAGACGTTGATCGTGGGGAAGAGCCCGGCGCGCGCCTGGCTGACGATGGCCATCGACTCGCGCCAGGCCGCCTCCGCCTGCTTGAGTGTCTGGTTGGAAACGTCGATCTGCTTCTCGAGCTGATCGAGCGTTGCATCGTCGTACACCGCCCACCAGTCGGTGCCGCTCGCCGCCTCGCGTGGCTCGGCGGGCTTCCAACCCTCGGCTTCCTTGTAGTGCTGCGGCGCGGGCGCGGACGGGCGATGATAGTTCGGGCCCACGGCGCAGGCGTTCAACAGCGCGGCGCCCGGCACAGCGGCGGCCAGCAACGCAGCGGCGGTGAAGCGATGGACGGGTGTGCTCATAGAGCTTGGGCCGGCGCGGCGGGCGCCGGCGGCGCTTGCGGACGCAGCCGCGCCCATAGGCGGCTGCACCACGCGCCAAAGCGGTCGAGGTACAGATACACCACCGGCGTCGTGTAGAGCGTCAGTATCTGGCTCACGATGAGGCCACCGACGATCGAGATCCCGAGCGGCTGGCGGGTCTCGGCGCCGTCGCCGCTGCCCAAGGCGAGCGGCAGCGCCCCGAGCATGGCGGCCATGGTCGTCATCATGATCGGGCGAAAGCGCAGGAGCGACGCGGTGTAGATCGCTTCCTGCGGATCGCGCCCGTGGCTGCGCTGCTCATCGAGCGCGAAGTCGATCATCATGATGGCGTTCTTCTTGACGATACCGATGAGCAGGATGACCCCGATGAACGCGATGATGCTGAACTCGGTGTTGAACAGGCGCAGCGCCAGCACCGCGCCGGCGCCCGCCGAAGGCAGCGTCGATAGGATCGTGATGGGGTGAATGTAGCTCTCGTACAGCACGCCGAGAACGATGTACACGGCGGCGAGCGCCGAAAGGATCAGGATCGGCTCGTTGGCGAGGGACTCCTCGTAGGTACGGCCGGTCCCCTGGAGGCTCCCGTGGATCGTCGACGGCATGCCGATCTCGCTGGCAGCGCGGGCGATCGCCGCGGTGGCCTGGCTGAGTGAGGCATTCGGCGCCAGGTTGAAAGAGATCGTCGTCGCCACGAAGGTGCCCTGGTGATTCACGGCGAGCGGCGTGTTGCTGGGAGCGTAGCGGCTGAAGGCTGCCAGCGGCACCATCTGCTCGGTCGCGGTACTGACCGCCGCACCGGTCGAGACGACACCATGGGTGGTGTTCGCCAGGCTGTTGGTGGCCTGATTGCGCGCCGTGTCCGTGGCGATCGCCGCCGCGGTGGTGTTGCTCGCGGTCTGGGTCGAGATCACCGTTCCCGCAACCGCGTTGGTCGACTGGCTGCCGCTCACCGTGCCGCCGGAGGTGCTCACCCAGATGTTCTGCAGCGCGTCGGGACTCTGCCAGTAGCGCGGCTCGACCTCCATCACCACGTGATACTGGTTGAGCGGGTTGTAGATGGTCGATACGTCGCGCTGGCCGAACGCGTCGTAGAGGTTGTTGTCGATGGCCGCCGGGTTGAGCTTGAGGCGATAAGCGGTATCGCGATCGATCGCGAGATCGATCTCGAGACCGTTCTGCTGCTGGTCGGAGTTGACATCGGTGAGCACCGGCTCGCGCTGCAGCGCGTCCGTCAGCTTCGGCGCCCACTTGTAGAGTTCGGCCACGGTGTCCGACTGCAACGTGTACTGGTACTGCGCGTTGCTCTGTCGTCCGCCGGTGCGGATGTCCTGCGCCGCCTGCAGGAACAGCCGCGCGCCGGCCACCTGGTTGAGCTTCGGCCGCAGCCGGCCGATCACCTGATCGGCCGTCAGCTTGCGCTCTGAGGTGGGCTTCAGTGAGACGAAAACGAAGCCGCTGTTGGTCTGCCCGCCGCCCTGCGACCCCCCGCCGGTAAACCCTACCACCGTATCGACCGCAGGATCCGCCTTGACGATCTTCGTGAACTGCCGCAGCTTCGCGGACATCGACTGAAAGGAAATGGCCTGGTCGGCCTGGATGCCGCCGATCAGCCGCCCGGTGTCCTGCTGCGGGAAGAAGCCCTTCGGTATGACGATTAAGAGGTAGATGTTGAAGAGCACGGTGGCCAGCAGCACCACCATCACCAGCAGACGGTTGTTGAGTGCCCAGCGTAGCGAGCGGGCGTAGCCACCGTGCATCGCCTCGAAGGCCCGCTCGCTCGCCCGGAACAGCCGCCCCTGAGTCGCGGAATCGCGCTGACGGATGAGCCGCGAGCACATCATGGGCGTGGTCGTGAGGGACACCAGCAGCGATACCAGCACCGCCACCGAGAGCGTGATCGAGAACTCGCGGAACAGCCGGCCGACGATGCCACCCATCATCAGGATGGGAATGAACACCGCCACCAGTGACAGGCTCATCGACAGCACGGTGAAGCCGACCTCGCGGGCGCCCTGGATCGCGGCCTCAAAGCGCGGCATGCCCGCTTCCATGTGGCGGGTGATGTTCTCGAGCACCACGATGGCGTCATCGACGACAAAGCCGGTGGCGATGATCAGCGCCATCAGCGACAGCTGGTCGAGGCTGTAGTTGAGCAGGTACATGGCACCGAAGGTGCCGAGCAGCGAGATCGGTACCGCCACCGCCGGCACCAGCGTCGCCCGGCCGTTGCGCAGGAACAGGAACACGACGAGGATCACCAGCGCGATCGCGATCAGCAGTGTGCGCTTGACCGCGTCCAGCGAGGCGCGGATGGTCACCGTACGGTCCATGGCGACCTTGATGTCGATATCGGTCGGGATCGAGGCTTTGAGGGCCGGGATGAGTGCCTCGACGCGATCGACCGTGTCGATGATGTTGGCGCCCGGCTGGCGGTAGAGGATGACGAGCACCGCGGGGTCGCCGTTGGCGAGTCCCAGGTTGCGCACGTTCTCGACCGAGTCGAGGACTTCGGCCACCTCCGCCAGGCGCACGGGCGCCCCGTCGCGGTAGGCGATCACCAGGTTCTGGTACTCAGCCGCTTTGCTCGCCTGGTCGTTGGTATAGATCTGGTAACGCTGGCCGCCGACGTCGATCGAGCCCTTGGGCGTGTTGGCATTGGCCGCGGCCAGCGCCGCCCGCACATCCTCGAGCCCGATGCCGTACTTGAAGAGTGCGCTCGGGTTGAGCTCGACCCGGACCGCCGGCAGCGAGCTGCCGCCGATCTGCACCTGCCCGATGCCGCTCACCTGCGAGAGTTTCTGCGCGAGGATCGTGTCGGCTGCGTCGTATAGCTGCCCGGGGGTCAGCGTCTGCGAGGTGAGGGTGAGGATCAGCACCGGCGCGTCGGCGGGATTCACCTTGTGGTAGGTCGGGTTGCTGCGCAGCGCCGCGGGCAGGTCGGCGCGCGCGGCGTTGATCGCGGCCTCGACGTCGCGCGCGGCGCCGTCGATGTCGCGGTTCAGTCCGAACTGCAGGGTGACGTGGGTGGCGCCGGTCGAGCTCGAGGAAGTCATTTCGGTCACGTCCGCAATCTGACCGAGATGCCGCTCGAGCGGCGTCGCCACGGTGGCCGCCATGACGTCGGGGCTCGCGCCCGCCATCGAGGCGTTCACCGAAATGGTCGGCGTGTCCACCTGCGGCAGCGGTGCCACCGGCAGCTTGAAGTAGGCGATACTGCCGGCGAGTGCCAGCCCGATGCTCAGCAGTGTGGTCGCCACCGGGCGGCGGATGAAGGGCTCCGACGGGCTCATGGTGCCGCCGGTCCGCTCATCGTCGCCTCGCCGCGCCACCCGGCCATGCGTTGCTCCAGCCGGTCGAAGTACAGGTAGATCACCGGCGTCGTGAACAGTGTCAGCAGCTGCGAGACGATCAGGCCGCCGACGATGGTGATGCCAAGCGGATGACGCAGCTCCGAGCCCGTGCCGGTGCCGAGCATCAGCGGCAGCGCGCCGAGCAGCGCCGCCATGGTCGTCATCAGGATCGGCCGGAACCGCAGCAGCGAGGCGTGATAGATGGCATCACGCGCGCTCATGCCCTGCTCGCGCTCCGCCACCAGCGCGAAATCGATCATCATGATCGCGTTCTTCTTGACGATACCGATCAGCAGGATGATGCCGATGATGCCGATGACGCCGAGGTCGGCCCGTGCCATCAGCAGCGCGAGCAGCGCGCCGACGCCGGCCGATGGCAGGGTGGAGAGAATCGTGATCGGGTGGATGAAACTCTCGTAGAGAACTCCGAGCACGATGTAGACGGTTACGATGGCGGCGATGATGAGAAACAGCTCGTTGCCGAGGGTGGCCTGGAACGCCAGCGCTGCGCCCTGGAAGGTGGTCATGACGCTCGGCGGCAGGTTGATTTGGGCCTCCACCTTGCGGATGGCGTCCACCGCATCCCCGAGCGCTGCTCCGGGCGCCAGGTTGAACGACACCGTCGTCGAGGGAAACTGCCCGAGATGGTCGACCGAGAGCGGTGCGGTGCGGGTAGACACCTTCACCAGCGCCGATAGCGGCACCTGGCCGCCGACCGCAGTCGAGGACGGCAGGTAGATCGTGCCGAGCGAGTCGAGCGAGGCCATGAGCGAGCTGTCGGCCTGCAGAATCACGCGGTACTGGTTCGACTGGGTGAATATGGTCGAGACGATGCGCTGGCCGAAGGCGTCGTAGAGCGCGTTGTCGATGGTGGCCGGCGTGATGCCGAAGCGGCCGGCGGTGTCGCGGTCGATCGTGAGGTAGGCGGACAGTCCCTGGTTCTCCTGGTCGCTGGCGACATCCTCGAGCTGCGGCACCTGCTGCAGGCCCTCGACCAGCTTCGGCACCCAGGTGTTGAATTCGGCCGGATTTGCGTCCTCGAGCACGAACTGGTACTGCGTGCGGCTGACGCTGGTATCGATCGACAGGTCCTGCACCGGCTGCATGTAGAGGGAGATGCCGGTGACGTCGGCGGTCTCGCGCTGCACGCGGCGGATGATGTCGCTCGCCGACGCCGAGCGGTCGCTGACGGGCTTGAGGTTGATCAGCATGCGCCCGCTGTTGAGGGTGGTGTTGGTGCCGTCGACGCCGATGAAGGAGGAAAGGCTCACCACGTCCGGGTCCTTGAGGATCGCGGCCGCGAGCGCTGCCTGGCGGCGCGCCATGTCGGCGTAGGAGACCGATTGCGGCGCCTCGGTGATCGCCTGGATGAGCCCGGTGTCCTGGACCGGAAAGAAGCCCTTGGGAATGAACACGTACAGGAGAACAGTGAGCACCAGGGTGGCGATGGCCACCGCCAGCGTGAGCGGCTGGCGCTCGAGTACCCACTTGAGCGCCTGGCCGTAGCGATCGATGAGCGCCTGGAACTTCACGTTTGCCCAGCGCGCGATGCCGGTCTCCTCCGACTCGCTCTGGTGGCGCAGAATCTTGGCGCACATCATCGGTACCAGGGTCAGCGACACCACCGCGGAGATCACGATGGTGACGGCGAGCGTGATGGCAAACTCGTGAAACAGCCTGCCGACGACATCGCCCATGAACAGCAGCGGGATGAGCACCGCGATCAGCGACACGGTGAGTGACACGATCGTGAAGCCGATCTCGCCGGCGCCGCGCAGCGCCGCTTCCAGCGGCGCCATGCCCTGCTCGATGTAGCGCGAGATGTTCTCGATCATGACGATGGCGTCATCGACCACGAAGCCGGTGGCGATGGTGAGCGCCATGAGCGAGAGGTTGTTGAGGCTGAAGCCGAGCAGGTACATCGCCGCCAGCGTGCCGACCAGCGACAGCGGTACCGACAGGCTCGGGATGATGGTCGCCGGGATGCTGCGCAGGAACAGGAACATCACCAGAACCACCAGGACGACGGCGAGCGACAGCTCGAACTCGACGTCGCGCACCGAGGCGCGGATGGTGATGGTGCGGTCGGTGAGGATCGACACCTCGACCGCGGAGGGCAGCGACTGCGACAGCTGCGGCAGCAGCTTCTTGATGCGGTCGACCACCTGAATGACGTTGGCGCCCGGCTGGCGCTGGATGTTGAGAATGATGCCAGGGGTGTTGTTTACCCAGCCGGCGAGATACACGTTCTCGGCGCCGCCGATGACTTCGGCGACGTCGGACAGGCGCACCGGGTTGCCGTTCTTGTAAGCGACGATGATGCTCTCGTAGGCCTCCGGGCTCTGGATCTGGTCGTTGGCGTTGATGCTCCAGGAGCGCGCCGGCCCGTCGAGCGTGCCCTTGGGCGAGTTGACGTTGGCGTTGCTGATGGTGGTGCGCAGGTCGTCGATGTTCAGCCCGTAGGCGGCGAGAGCGCGCACGTTGGCAACGATGCGCACCGCCGGACGCTGGCCGCCGCTCACGCTCACGAGGCCCACCCCCTCGATCTGCGAGATCTTCTGTGCCATGCGGGTGTCGGCCAGATCTTCGAGCTGGGTGAGCGGCAGGGTCTTTGAGGTGAGGCCGAGGGTCAGCACCGGCGCGTCGGCGGGATTCACCTTGGCGTAGATGGGCGGCGCCGGCAGGTCCGAGGGCAGCAGGTTCCCGGCGGCATTGATGGCCGCCTGCACCTCCTGCTCGGCGATGTCGAGACTCAAATTGAGGCTGAACTGCAGCGTGATGACCGAGGCGCCGCCGGAGCTGGTCGAGGACATCTGGTTGAGCCCGGGCATCTGTCCGAACTGCACCTCGAGAGGCGCCGTGACCGAGGAGGTCATGACCTCGGGACTGGCGCCGGGATAGAAGGTCTGGACCTGGATGGTCGGATAGTCCACCTCGGGCAGCGCCGAGAGCGGCAGGAAGCCGTAGGCAACTATGCCCACCAGCATGATGGCCACCATCAGGAGCGATGTCCCGACCGGCCGCAGGATGAAGATGCGGGACGGATTCATGCAGCTTCAGCGAGAGGGCGCGCGACGGTCCCGCTCAACCGCCTCCCGCAGCGCTCCCCGGCTGATGCCGGTGTGCCCCCTGGCCCTTCCCCTGAGCGGGGGGCTGGCTGCCGGTAGCGCCGGGAACGGCGCCCGCGCTGCGCTGGCGCACCAGCACCTTGGCGCCGTCTTTCAGCTTGTCGGCCCCGTCCACGACCACCTGCTCGCCGGGCTTGAGCCCCTGGGTAATGGACACGTTGGTCGGATCACCCGGGCCGAGCGTGACCGTGCGCACGCTCACGGTCTGGTCCGCATTGACGACATACACGTACGTGCCCGGGGCGCCGCGCTGGATTCCGGCCTGGGGGATCAGCGTCACGCCGCGCAGCGTGTCGAGCAGCAGCGCAACGTTGACGAACTGCTGCGGGAAGAGGCTCTCGTCGGTGTTCGGAAAGATTGCCTTGAGCTTGATGGTGCCGGTCGTGGGGTCGATTTCGCTGTCGATCGACTGCAGCGTGCCGGTGGCGAGCTGATGCGTGTCGGTACGGTCGTAGGCGGTCACCGGCAGCGTCGCGCCGGCATGTACCCGCTTGAGCAGTGGCGGCACCTGGTCCTCGGGCAGAGTGAACACCACGGTGATGGGCTGCATCTGCGTGATCACCACCAGTCCGTTCGGCTCGCCCGGCGTCACGTAGTTGCCGACATTCACCTGCTGCAGCCCGGCGCGGCCGGCGATGGGCGAGCTGATGTGGCAGTACACCAGGTTGAGCTTCGCCGCATCGATCTGCGCCTGGTCGGTCTTGACGTTGCCTTCGTACTGCACCACCAGCGACTTCTGGGTCGTGAGCTGCTGCTCGGCGATGGAATCCTGCGACCACAGTGTCTGGTAGCGGTTGAGGTCGACGCGTGCATTGGCGAGCAGCGCCTTGTCGCGCAGCAGGGAGCCTTCCGCATTCTCGAGCGCGACCTGGTACGGGCGCGGATCGATGAGCAGCAGCGGGTCGCCCTGCTTGACCGTCGCACCCTCCTTGAATGCGATGCGCATGATCTGTCCGCTGATCTGGCTCTGCACGGTGACCGTCGCGAGCGGCGTCACGGCGCCGAGCCCAATCAGCGTGACGGGCATGTCGCCGGTACGGGCGCTCGCCGCGACGATCGGCATGGGTCCGCTCGCAGCGAATCTGCCCGCGGGAGGCGCGTTCCCGGCGCG
This sequence comes from Steroidobacteraceae bacterium, assembly GCA_036008385.1. GTDB lineage: Bacteria > Pseudomonadota > Gammaproteobacteria > Steroidobacterales > Steroidobacteraceae > 13-2-20CM-66-19. Next base: position 39,479 of record DASYNX010000007.1, on the reverse strand, counting down.
CGGCGTCAGCAGCCACGCGAGCAGCGCAAAGGCCAGCAGCACCGCGACGACGATCAGCACGCGCCGCGTCGCGAGCAATCGCTGCCACGCGGGCCGGGTGTCCTGATCGGTCAGGACCGCGGGATGCAGATAACGGTTCTCGTCGTTCATGAGGCTGAGCGAAAGCGTTGCGAATGCCGGGCCGACTCAGCTGCCGCTGCGCGACGCGCGCTGAGCTGCGCCGGCGACAGGACGGCGAATCTCGCGCCGCCCCACACGGCCCGGGTGTGATGTCGCACCATACCAGCCCCGTGCCTTAACAAAGGTCAAGGCTTGTACAAGAACTGCAAACCTGCCGCTCCAGGTCCCGGTATTCGGCCCCCTTGGCGGGCGCGCGTCCGCGGCTACTTTACTCCCATCGGGGGCGTTTCCTAACGACCGACCTGCACGGCCAGCATCGACACCGAGCCCCCGTCCATGCCCTCGACCGGAAAGCTCACCGGCTCACCGGCGACGCTCGCACCCAGCACGTACAGCAGCGGCAGGTAGTGCTCGGGTGTGGGGACCGCGAGCAGGGCCTCATCGCCCAGGGAGGCGTAGTTGATGAGCGCCGCATGATCGCCGGCGCCGAGACGCTCGCGAACCCACGCTTCAAAACGCAGCGCCCACTCGTACGGCTCCTGCGGATGGCTGCCCCAGGCGTAAGTGTGCAGGTTGTGCACCACGTCACCGCTACCCAGCAGCAGGACCCCTTCATCCCGCAGCGGCCGCAGCCGCTCGCCGAGCTGGTAATGAAACATTGCCGGTTGCGTCTCATCGATGCTCAGCTGCACGACCGGGACGTCGGCCTGCGGATAGACGTGGCGCAGCACCGACCAGGTGCCGTGGTCGAGTCCCCAGGAGTGGTCGGCGAGCACCGGCAGCGGGGCGAGCAGCCGCTGCACCTGGGCGGCGAGCGCCGCATCGCCCGCGGCGGGATAACGTACCTCGTAGAGCGCGCGCGGAAAGCCGCCGAAATCGTGGATGGTGCGCGGTGTCAGCATCGCGGTGACCGCGGTTGCCGGTACGTACCAATGCGCTGAGATCGTGAGCACCGCGCGCGGGCGCGGCAGTGCCGCCCCGAGCGCCGCCCAGGCCCGCGTCCAGGCGTTCGCCGCGAGCGCATTCATCGGGTTGCCGTGCCCGAGAAAGACGCCCGGTAGACGAGCGCTCATCAGGCGTGCGCCGAGAGCAGCTGCACTGCCGACTGGTACAGCCGCGCGCGCAGCGCGAGGCGCTCGCTGGCGCGGGTGACATAGCGCACCGCGATCTCGACGCCGCCGGAGGCCGGACGCACGGCGATCCCCGGCCGGGCAGTGAAACTCGCGCCGCGGCCGCGCGCAGCGCGGCGCCACTCCTCCTCGGCCTGAACGGCGTCCTTGGCGGTCGCCGCGGTCACTTCCTTCTCGATCGCAGCGGCGACGGCGTGCGGATCGCGGTCATAAGGCACCACGACCGACAACTCATCCCACAGCCACTGGCCCGAGGTCGAGAAATTGAAGTAATGGCCTTCGATCGCGAAGCTGTTGGTGAAGGTCACGCGCCGTCCGGTGGGGTGGCCGCTGTCGGTCCAGTTGCCAGTCTCGAGCAACACGGTGTGGAACATGTTCAGCTCCACCACCTCGCCGCTGACACCGTTGATCTCGACCCAGTCACCGAGGCGCATGCCGTTGCGCCCCATCAGCACGAACCAGCCGATGAAGGCGATGATGAAGTCCTTGAGCGCGACGGTGAGTCCCGCGCCGGCGAGACCCAGCATGGTGCCGAGTTGATTCGGCGGGCCAACCAGGACCAGCAGGATGACCACCACGCCGATGATCTGCAGCGAGACTCCGATCACGCTGCGCAGCGTCTGCAGCTGCCGCCGGTCGATGCGTGCGCGGGCGAGCAGCTGCTCGAGCCAGCGGTCGGCGAGCAGCAGCAGCAGTACCGCCGCGAGCACGATCGCTGCGCCCGCGAGGCATTCGTGCAGCACGGTGCGCGCCTGTGATGCCACCACGGCTTCCCAGCGTACGTAGATACCCGCCAGCCGCTGGCGCGCGCCGATGCGCTCGTCCCGCAGCATGACGCGATGCTGGACGGCGGCGATGCGCCGCGTGAGCTCAAGCAGCGTCGTCGGTTCCTCGGCGGCGCGCGGCGTCACGGTCTGAGGGGCGGGCGGGCGCGCCGTGGCTGCGCCGTGAGCGGCGGTCGGTGCGGTGGCGGGCGGGTTGGCCGGCCGCGGCACGGCGGCGGTCGGCGCCGCTTTGGCTGCCGGCGCCGCGTTGGGCGGCGCCGGAACGCTCGCTGCGGCGCTGGCACGAGGCCCGTGGGCGGTGAACGCTGGAATGCGCGCCTTGTAGTCGGCGAGTTCCGCGGCGATCTCCTGGCGTTGCTCAGCGAGCTGGCTGGCGCTCTGCTCGGCATCGCGCTGCGCCTGCATGAGCCAGCGCTCCTTTTCGCGCAGCGCGAGCCACTGACGCACCTCACCGACCAGCCCGCTCAAGGTGCCGAGCGCACTTACGGCGGGTGGGGCTGTCGCCGCGGCGCTGCGCTGCGTGGCATCGTGCTCCTGCTGCATCATCTGGATGCGCTGGTGCAGGTTGCCGCCCGCCTGCAGCAAAGCGTTGTTCGCTTCCGCGACCTCGTCCTCGAGCAGCTGGACCTGCGACTGCGCGAGGTCGAGGCGATCCTGGATGGCAGGCTTGTCGGCATCGGTCGCCTGCGCGAGCGCGGTCGTCAGGCGCTTGACGTCCTCGGTCGCACTCGCGAGCTGCGCCTGATCTTCGCCCAGCCGCTCCTGGATGCGGCTCGCCTCGGGACTCAGGGCCGGCGGATGCGTCTCGACGTAACGCAGCGCGGCGGCGAAGGAGAGGTCGAGCTCGTGCGCGGCGGCCTCGACCGCCGCCTGCGCGAGCGGCTGCTCCTCGGCCGTGTTGGCGAGGCGGGCGAGACGGCGCGCCGTGAGCAGCGTGTTCTGGTCGATGTTCGGCATGCCGGTGGCTGCCGGCTGCAGCGCCGCCGCCCGCACCGGCGTGGCCGCCGGGCTCGTGACCCACCAGGCGTAGCCGGCGGCCGCCAGCAGCACGGTCAGTACCGCCGTGGCGATCCTGTGCAGTAGGCTCATCTGCCTATGATGCCACGGCCCGGCGGCGGACCGTGGCCACGCAGCGCCGCGCGCGCTACGCGCCTGCGGCGGGTGCGGCCGTTTCGGCGCGCTCGGTCGCGAAGCCTTCCTCGAGCCAGCCGGTCATGCCGCCGATCATCAGCTTCACCGGCAAACCGAGACGCGCCAGGCGCTGCGCGCCGCGGTGGGCGCCGTTGCAGTGCGGCCCGGCGCAGTAGACGACGAACAGCGTGCCGGGCGGGTAGCGCGTCATGCGCGTCGCGATGATCTTCGCGTGCGGGATGTTGACCGCACCCGGCACGTGGCCGCGCGCGTACGTCTGCGGGGCGCGCACGTCGATCAGCACGAAATCGGCGCCGCGGGCGAGCGCATCGTGCACATCCCAGCAATCGGTCTCGAAGCGCAGCGCGCTCTCAAAGTGATCGAGTGCGCTGGCGCTGTCGGCGGCGGGTACCTCGGAGACGCGGCTCGTCATGGGCGCATTGTGCACCCCGGGGCGCACCGGCCCAGTGGCGTAATTGACAGCATGCGTTAAGATCACGCCAATGAGGCACAAAGTGGTCGCGGTCGCCTACGACCGGCTGTGCACCTTCGAGTTCGGCTGTGCGGTCGAGCTGTTCGCGCTGGCGCGCCCGGAGCTGCCGGTGCCATGGTACGAATTCGCGGTGTGTGCCGCCGAGCGCGGTCCGCTGCGCGCCACCGGCGGGATCGAGCTGCGGGTGCGGCACTCGCTGCGCTTGCTCGATTCGGCCGACACTATCGTCATTCCCGGCTGGCGCGCGGTCGATGAGGCACCGCCGCGGCGCCTGCTGGCGCAGCTGCGCCGCGCCTTCGACCGTGGCGCACGCCTGTGCTCGATCTGCTCGGGGGTGTTCGTACTGGCGGCGGCCGGGGTGCTCGACGGCCGGCGCGCCACCACACACTGGCGGTATGTCGAGCGTCTCGCCGAGCGCTATCCGCGTATCCGCGTCGAAGCCAACGCGCTCTACGTGGACGAGGGGCGCGTGCTCACCTCAGCGGGCTCGGCGGCCGGCCTCGACATGCTGCTGCACCTGGTGCGCCGCGATTTCGGGCCGAAGATCGCCAACCAGGTGGCCCAGCGCCTGGTGATCGCGCCGCACCGCGAGGGGGACCAGGCGCAGTTCGTGCCGCGACCGCTGGCCGGCGACGGCCGCGGGCGTCTCGCGCGACTCATGGACTTCATCCGCGCGCACCCCGCGGCTCCGCACTCGGTCGCCACGCTCGCTGCGCGCGCGGCCATGAGCCCGCGCACGCTGCAGCGGGAGTTCACCGCCGCCACCGGTCTTGCCCCGCATCAGTGGCTGGTGCGCGAGCGCCTCGAGCGCGCCAAGGAGCTGCTGGAGACGACGCGTCTCACGGCGCAGGGGATTGCCGCGCGGGTGGGTCTGGGCAGCGCCGAGTCGCTGCGCCACCACTTTCGCCAGCGCGTCGGCACGACACCGGCGGCCTACCGCCGGCGCTTCTCGCGACGTGCATGAGCGCGGCCCGGCGCTCAGCCGGCGGCGTCGGTGGCGGGGGTCCGCCGGGGCTTCAGTAGGCGAAGTACGGCGCCGGCTGGCTTGCCGACTCGATGCCCGTGTAGACGTTGCGACCGAAGAAGAACGGCAGCCCGAGGTCGACCGTCATGGTCTGCCCGGAAAGGCTGGGCGCACCGAGGTCGGGGAACGCGGCGATGAGCGGATTGGCGGTAGTCAGCGGGGTGGCATCGGCGACGTCGAAGTTCGCGGCCGCCGTGCCGCTTGTGCCCGTCAGCGTCGCATCCACGGGGGTGATGGTGGCCGGGCAGTAGAAGCCGTAGACCAGGCTGGTGCTCGGACACGGCGTGATCGAGCTGGTGAAGTAAGTGGCGTTCGAGCCGCTGTCGAGATAGCTCTCGGTGTACTGAACACCGTTCAGGGTGGCGGTGATAAACCCCTGCCCGGAATCGGCCAGCAGCTGAGTGGCGCTGCCCAAGGCATTGTTGGACTCGGTGCCGATCCCGAACACCAGCGATCCGGAATCGCTGGCGGCGCCCGCCGCGACGACCGGCCGTAGCTCGATAATCGTCCCGTTGTTGTCCTTTGCGAACAGGGTGACGGGGTTCTGCAGCTGCTGCGTCTGGCTCGCGCCGAACCCCGAGCAGGTGGTGGACGTGGTGCAGGCGTAGTAGTTCGGCCCCTGCATGCCGGGGTTGAAGCCGCAGGCGCCGACGGTGTTGCAGTCATTGAGGAAGGGACCGACACCGAGGATGCCGTTGGCGCCGAAGAGGAGGACCGTGTTCTGTACCGTCCCGGTGCACTGGGCCGGTACCGTGTGGTCGCCGGGGGCATTGGAATCCATCACCTGCACGTTGAGGCCCGTGGCTGCCGTGGCGGTCTCACCGGAGACAGGCAGATTCAGGTCGGCCATGTAAAGCGCGCCCCAGCTGGTGGTGCCGTCGGCGTAATTCAGGCATTCAGCGAGCGGCGTGCCGGTGGCCGTCCCATCGCTCGTTTCCGCGGGGAGCCCACCGGTCCCGAGTGGCAGGGTGAGCACCGAGGAGATGATTCGCAGTCCAACCGAGCCGGTATCGATCTCGACATGATCAATCGACTGGCAAGTAGACGTGCCCGGAACACAGATGCGCACGGTGACGAATGCGGTGTTGACCGCCGGTGTGTTGTTCGGCGGCGTGGTGAGCTCCGCGGGTCCGGTATCGACGGTGAGCGTCTCGACGTTCGGCGGACCGGGAGTGGCGATGGTCTGACCGCCGCCGCCGCCTCCGCCCCCTCCGCCCCCACCGCCGCCGCCGCTGCCGCCGCCGCCGCCACCGCCGCAGCCGGCCAGCACCAGGGGGATCAGAACCAGGAGATAGAGCTTACGCACGCAGGAGTTCCTCGTCGTCGGGGACTAGCTAAAGATCGTTCAGGGAGAAATTCGGCGGCAGCAGCGCCGGCACCCAGGCACGCCCGAAATAGGCGCGCGTGTGACCACTGGACTGCACGACCACGTCGGGGGTCTGCACGCTCAGGTGGTGATGATCGTAGTGGGGCCGGGGCATGGACTGCTGCACCTCCGCCGAGTACGTGCCCAGCAACCGCGACAGATCCGGAATCCCGGGCCCGTGCCAGTTCACGGCGAACACCTTGCCGCTGGCGGACAGATACTCGTGAATTACGAGCCCCGAGGGCGTCTGGATCTCGTGCACGGCGTAGTCGGCCACGGGCGTCACGCGCAGCGCGCCCTTGACGCTCACGCGATCGGCTTCCACCGAAGTGGCATCGCCGCCGAGCGCCGCGAGCGCAGGCGCACAAGCACCGGCGCCGATCAGGATCGAACAGACCAGCGAGCGGCTCGGCTTCATTGGTGGCTTCCTCATAATCCCCCGCAGCATTGTGCCTCACCCAACCGGAGGTACCCAGCGTGTCTTAACATAGCGACGGAATGAACATATGTGACCACATCCGGCGCCTGGAGTGCACAGCGCTCAGAACGCGAATCCGTTGACCGCGGTGGTTCGGCGCCGGTCCGGGCGCCCTCCGGGAGAAAGCCCCTCGGCGTCCTGGATGCGTCGGCATCAGCGTGCAAACCGGACCCGTGGCCCGCGGACCGAAACTGCTTGTAGCCTTATTGATCAATCCGTTAGCATTCGGCCCCCAAATTTCGGAGCGGTAGTTCAGCTGGTTAGAATACCGGCCTGTCACGCCGGGGGTCGCGGGTTCGAGTCCCGTCCGCTCCGCCACCTCATCTTTTTTCAGCCGGCCCCAGGAAAATGCTTCAGCGGTTAGGAGACGCCCTCAAGGGCAAGACGGAAGGCCGCTGGCGCCGGATCATTACGTATCTCGTGCTCGGGGCGCTCTCGCTGGTGTTCACGGCCTGGGGCGCCTACGGCATCGTGAACCTGAATTTCGGCACCTCGAACTACGCCGCCGAAGCGAACGGCAGCAAGATCTCGCTCGAGCAGGCGCGCAACGCGTGGCTGCGCCAGCAGGGCATGTGGCAGCAGCGTCTCGGGGGCGCCGAGATTCCCGTCGAGCTGCGCACGCGCCTGCAGGACCAGGTGCTCGAAGGGCTGATCAGCAACGCGCTGCTCACGCAGCGCACGCATGATCTGGGCTATCGCGTCGGTCAGGAGGCGCTGCGCGAGGCGGTGCAGGGCGAGCCGGCGTTCCAGGTCGGCGGCCAGTACTCGCCCGAGGTCGCCAAGGCGGCGCTGCAGCAGGCGGGCGTCTCGCTCGAGGCCTACGAGCAGGACCTGCGCACCCAGGTGCAGCGCCGGCAGCTCGAGGGCGGCATCCGCGCTTCCGATTTCGTCACCGCCCCGGAGCAGAGGCGCATGACCGATCTCGAGGACCAGGAGCGCGAAGTGCGTTACTTCGTGTTGACGCCGGGACTGTTCAAGAGCGCGGTCAAGATCGACGAGGCGGCGCTGCAGGCTTACTACCAGGCGCACCTGGCGCAGTACATGACGCCGGAAGCCGTGCACCTGCAGTACGCGGAGCTGCGCCTGGAGACGCTCGCAGCCACGCAGTCGGTCAGCGATGAGGACCTGCACGCCGCCTACGAGAAGGAGCGCAACCGCCTCGAGATGCCGGAGCGGCGCCATGCACGGCACATACTGATCACCGGCAAGGACGACGCCGCGGCGCTGGCGCAGGCCCAGCAGGTGCTGGCGCAGGCGAAGTCCGGCAAGGACTTCAGCGCGCTGGCGAAGCAGTACTCGCAGGATCCGGGCTCGGCTCAAAATGGCGGCGATCTCGGCTGGGCCGATCGCAAGACCTTCGTCAAGCCTTTCACCGACGCGCTGTTTGCCATGTCGGTGGGCGAGATCACCGGGCCGGTGAAGTCGCAGTTCGGATATCACATCATCCGGCTCGATGAGATTCAGGCGGGCAAGGCCAAGACATTCGAAGAGGCGCGCCCGGAGCTGGAGGCGAAGCTGCAACGCGACCGTGCCACCGATCGCTTCGGCGAGATCCAGGAGCAGTTGCAGAGCAAGCTCGCCGAGCCGGGCGCGGACCTCGGCGCGCTCGCGCAGCAGTACAACCTGCAGCAGGGCGACCTGGCGAGCTTCCCCAAGGGCGCGGGCGCGGCGCCGCTCGGTGCCGCACCGGCGCTGCAGGAGCTGTTATTCGGTGATCCGCCGCTCGCGACCGGACGGCTGGGCGGCCCGGTACTGCTCGGCGATGACCGCTTGGTTGTCGTGAAGGTGCTCGAGCACCGCAAGCCGCAGGCGAGGCCCCTTGCCGAGGTGCGCGACGGCATCACTGCCGCGATCACGCGGGAGCAGGAGAGCCAGGCCGCGCTCAAGGCCGCCGAAGGTGCGCGTGGGCGGCTCGCCGGCGGCGCAGCTTTCGATGCCGTGGTGCAGGAGCTCAAGGTGAGCGCCGATCCGGGGCACTTCGTCGGCCGCAACGATCCGTCGATTCCGGCGCAGGTGCGCGACGCCGCGTTCGCCCTCCCGCCGCCGGCGGGCAAGCCGGAAGTCCGTGCTCTGACTCTGACGGACGGGGGCGCGGCGGTCGTCGCCGTGACGGCGGTGCGCACCGCGGCAGCGCGTGATACCCAGACGCAGGCGCGCCGCGCGCTGCAGGAGCTGCAGCGCCTGGGCGAGGCCGATGCCCTGGCCTACGTCGAGGAGATGCGCCGCACTGCCGACGTGCGCAAGAATCCCAAGGCGTTCGAGTAGACCCGCGCGCGCGGAAAATCCGCGCTCAGCCCTCGGCCTCGAGCGGGAAGCTCATGCCGACGGTGCTGAAACCGCTGTCGACGTAGAGGATCTCGCCGGTGATGCCGGCTGCCAGATCCGAGCAGAGGAATGCGGCGGCGTTGCCGACGTCCTCGAGCGTCACATTGCGCCGCAGAGGCGCGATCTCCGCGACGCGGCTCAGCATTTTGCGGAACCCGGGTATGCCGGCCGCGGCCAGCGTCTTGATCGGCCCGGCGGAAATGCCGTTGACCCGGATCCCTTCCGGGCCCAGGTCGGCTGCGAGGAAGCGCACGCTCGCCTCCAGGCTCGCCTTGGCGACGCCCATGACGTTGTAGCCGGGGATCGAGCGCAGCGCGCCGAGATAGGTCAGTGTCAGGAGCGCACCGCGGCGTCCCACCATCAGCGGATGCGCCCGCTGCGCGAGCGCGGTGAGGCTGTAGCTGGAGACGTCGTGCGCAACGCGGAAGCCTTCGCGGCTCGTAGCGGTCAGGAAGCGGCCGGTGAGCGCCTCGCGCGGCGCGTAGGCGACGGCGTGCACCACGATGTCCAGCTGGCCCCATTCACGCTTGAGCAGATCGAACGCCGCATCGCACTGGGCATCGACGGTGACATCGAGCGGCATGGTGAGCTGTGCGCCCAGGGACGCGGCGAGCGGCTGTACCCGCTCCTTCATCTTGTCATTCACGTAGGAGAAGGCGAGCTCGGCGCCCTCGCGATGCATCGCCTGCGCGATACCAAAGGCGATCGAGCGATCGGTTGCCACGCCTACGATGAACGCGCGTTTGCCGGCGAGAAATCCCATGATCGAGGCCTCCCGCCGCGGATTATGCCGGAAAGTGCGCGCGGTCAGCGCGGGCGGGTCAGCCCGGGTTCACCCGTGACGCGTCGCCAGGTGAATGCGCAGCTTCTGGCCGGTGTGGATGCGCGAGTGCCCGCTCATCCCGTTCCAGGCGAGCAGCTGCGGCACGCTGCACTGGAACAGCTGCGCGATCTGCAACATGGTGTCGCCTTCGCGCACGGTGTACACGAGACGCCGGTGCGCGACGTGAGCCGAGCCCGAGGATAGACGGATACGCTGTCCGGCGCGCAGCGCATCGCCCGGCTGCAGCCCGTTGATCATGGCGAGCGTGTTGACGTTTATGCCGTGCCGGTGCGCGATGGTCCACAGCGAGTCGCCGCGGTGCACGATCTGCACGTGTACGTGGCTGCGCGGCGCGCGGACCCGGCCATCGGCCTGGGCGGCGGCGAGCATGACTTTCGCCGGCAGGTCCGCGATCGCGGTCGGCACGCGCAGATCATCTCCCACTGCCAGCCCGCCGGTGGGCATGTCGTTGAGCTCCCGGATCACGTTCACCGTGGTGTTGAACTGCTTTGCGACGGAAGCGATCGAGTCGCCGCGCATCACGCCGTAGTGCTTGACCCCGAGCCGCTGATCCGCGGTCAGCTGGGGGATGTTCTGCTCGAAGACATCCCCGGCCTCCACCGGCAGCAGCAGGAAGTGCGGACCGGTCGGGTCGGTGGCCCAGCGGTGAAACGCCGGGTTGAGCTCATAGAGCTCATCGGGACTGAGGCCCGAGATCTCTGCGGCGAGCTTGAGGTTGATCTGCCCGCCAGTCTCGACGCGCACGAAGTAGGGCTGGTTCGGAATGGGACTGATGGCGAGCTCATAGGCTTCCGGATCGAGCACCAGGCGCTTCATGGCCAGGAGCTTCGGCACGTAGGCACGCGTCTCGGTCGGCAGCCACAGGCTCCAGAAGTCGATCGGGCGGCCGGCGGCGCGGTTCATCTCGACCGCGCGTTCCACGAGGTGCTCGCCGCAGTTGTAAGCGGCGATGGCGAGCAGCCAATCGCCGTCGAACTCCTCGTGCAGCGACTGCAGGTAATCGAGCGCGGCGCGCGTCGACTCCACGATGTCGCGGCGGCCGTCGTACCACCAGTCCTGCTTCAGGCCGTACTTCGAGCCGGTGTCGGGGATGAACTGCCACAGGCCCGCGGCGCGCGCCCGCGAATAGGCGTAGGGCTGGAAGGCGCTCTCCACCACCGGCAGCAACGCCAGCTCCAGCGGCATGCCGCGCCGCTCGAGCTCGGTGACGATGTAGTAGAGGTACAGGTCCGCGCGGCCGAAGGCGCGCTGCAGATAGTCGGGGTTGGATACGTACCAGTGCAGCTGCTGATCGACGGCGCGCCGCCCGCTATCGTCCGGGAGCCTGAACCCGGAGCGCATCCGATCGAACAGATCCCCGTATTGTGCCGGTGTGAGACCGGCCACCTGCGTGAGCGCCGCGGCAGCAGCGCCGGCCTGCTCAGCGCCAGCGGCGGGCGACTCGGCGGCGGTGGTCGTGGCGGCGGCGGCGCCGGTCGCATCGGTCGTCGGGGCGGCACTCGGGGCCGGGACCGGCGCGGCGGCCGCTTCCGGCGCAGCGGCTGCGGGAACGGAGGTCGCCCGGGCCGTGTCAGTTTCCGCTGACGGCGCTGTAAGTGGCGCAGGGCTCGCCGCGCCGCCAGGAGTGCGCGGGGCGGCGGCACCCGGGGCAGCCGCGAGCGCGCTGCTCACCAGCTGGGGCTGCGAGGAGAGCGCATGCGGAGGCGTCTGGGCACACCCCGCCAGAGTAAGAAGTGTCAGGGTGATCAGCGTATGAGGCGTATTTTTGCTTTTTGCCGTCGGCAAGTTCCGAACCCTCTGTCGGCGTGCTACTTTGCCCGCGCCTGGGGCACGGGTCTCACAGGCAAGGAATTTAACCGGTAAGTTCGCCTCATTGCCAGCACTTCTGTCGTGCCAGTTCGCACTTCACGTATTCCGGACCGTGACGCGGCTCTCAGCTCCTGGTGGGACTGCGCCCTGGGACGGGCGCTGCTCGCTGCGGAGTCGGAGCTGCTGAGCGCCGCGCTCGAGGACGTGTTCGGCTGGGAATTGCTGCAGGTCGGCGCCTGGGGAAACACGCGTGAGCTGCTCGCCGGCAGCCGCGCTCGACGCCAGAGCCTCATCGCGGCCGCCGCCTTTCCCGGCGGCGCCGACATTATCGCGCGCCCCTCGCTCCTGCCGGTGAACAGCGACTGCGTCGATGCGGTGCTGCTGCCGCATACCCTCGAGTTCGCGCCCGATCCGTACGCAGTGCTGCGCGAAGTGGATCGCGTGCTGACCGGCGAGGGTCAGCTGCTGGTGCTCGGATTCCGACCGTGGAGCCTGTGGGGCATGCGCGCGCGCTGGAGCCGCAGCGGCTTTCCGCCGGGGATGCGGCGGGTGCTGTCCGAGGGGCTGCTGCGCGAGTGGCTGGTGCTGCTCGGCTTCGAGGTCATGGCGGCGCAGCGCTATCTCTACTCGAGTCCCTGGGGCCGCGGCCCTTCCTCGGGCGAGGGCACCGGCAGGATGCTGCGCGCCGGGCTCACCTACCCGCTGCCCGCCGGGGCGTTTCTGCTCAAGGCGCGCAAGCGCGTCTATACGCTCACACCCGTGCGCCCGCGCTTCCGCGAGAAGCCGGCGGTGATCGGCGGGCTGGTGAAGCCGACCACGCGTTCGCGGGCGTGATCGAGATCTACACCGACGGCGCCTGCCGCGGCAATCCCGGCCCTGGCGGGTGGGCGGCGCTGCTGATGATGGGTGAGCGCGAGCGCGAGATCAGCGGCGCGGAAACCCTCACCACCAACAACCGCATGGAGCTGACCGCGGTGATTCGTGCGCTCGAGGCGCTCAAGCGCCCGGTGCGCGCGCGGCTGTATACCGATTCCGAGTACGTGCGCCGCGGCATCACCGAGTGGCTGGTCGCCTGGCAGGCGCGTGGCTGGCGCACCGCGAGCCGCAAGCCGGTCAAGAATCAGGACCTGTGGCAGCGGCTCGCCGAGGTGAGCGGCGCGCACCAGATCGAGTGGCACTGGGTGCCGGGACACGCGGGCGTGCCCGGCAACGAGCGCGTCGACCGGCTCGCCAACGAGGCGATCGACGCCTTGTCGCAGCAACCGTTGCGGTAGACTCGCGCCATGCGCCAGATCGTCCTCGACACCGAGACCACGGGTCTGGAGCCCGAGCTCAATCATCGGGTCATCGAGATCGGCTGTGTGGAGCTGGTGAACCGGCGCTCGACCGGTCGCACCTTCCATCGCTACCTCAACCCGGAGCGCGAGATCGATGACGGCGCGCTGGCGGTGCACGGTATCGTGCGTACCGATCTCGACGGGCAGCCGCGCTTCGCGGACGTGGCCGAGGAGCTGCTGGGGTTCGTCGCCGGCGCCGAGCTCGTGATCCACAACGCGGCCTTCGATGTCGCATTCCTTGATGCGGAGCTGGCGCGCCTGCCCGGAGAGCCGCGGCAGATCGCCGCGCTCTGTCAGGTGCTCGACACGCTCGCGCTGGCGCGCGAGCTGCATCCGGGGCAGCGCAACAGTCTCGATGCGCTGTGCAAGCGTTACGGCGTCGACGACTCGGCGCGCGAGCTGCACGGCGCGCTGCTCGATGCCCGCATCCTCGCCGACGTCTATCTGGCGATGACCGGCGGCCAGAGCGCGCTGGCGCTGATCGAGTCGGATGCGCCGGCGCACACGCCGGCGGGCGCGCCTGCCGGCCGCACGCCGCTGCGCACGGCGGTAGCACTGCCGGTGCCGTCAGCGACGGCGCAGGAGCTCGAAGCCCACGAGCTGATGCTCGCGGTGATCGCCAAGGCGAGCGGCGGGCGGTGCCTGTGGGCGGCGAGCGAAGCCCGCGCCACCGCGCCCGCGCCGCTGGCAGAGGAGCCGCAGCGTTCCAGCGCCTGAGAACAACGAAAAACAGCAAGGGACGCTCATGCTGAAGTTGCGCAAGTGCCGCATTGGTGTGGTGGGTCTCGGCTACGTGGGCCTGCCGCTGGCAGTGGAGTTCGGCAAGCACTTCGAGACCATCGGTTTCGACGTGAACCCGCTGCGGGTGGCGCAGCTGCGCAAGGGACGCGACCACACGCTCGAAGTGACGCGCGCGGAGCTCAAGGCCGCGAGCCGGCTGAGCTTCACGACCGACCTCACTCGCCTCCGGGGGCGTCACGTGTTCATCGTCACCGTACCGACGCCAATCGACGACTACAAACGCCCGGACCTCACGCCGCTGGTGCGGGCGAGCGAGAGCGTCGGCGGTGTGCTGCGCAAGGGCGCGCTGGTGATCTACGAGTCCACGGTCTACCCCGGGTGCACGGAGGAAGTGTGTGTGCCGATCCTCGAGCGGGCGTCGGGCCTCAAGTTCAACCGTGACTTCTTCGTCGGCTACAGCCCCGAGCGCATGAACCCCGGTGACAAGGAGCATCGCCTCACCACCATCCGCAAGGTCACCTCCGGCTCCACGCCGCAGATCGCCGATTTCGTGGACCAGCTTTATGGCGCGATCGTCACCGCGGGCACGCACAAGACCTCCAGCATCCGCGTGGCGGAGGCCGCCAAGGTGATCGAGAACACCCAGCGCGACGTCAATATCGCCCTCATCAACGAGCTCGCCCTGATCTTTAAACGCCTCGCCATCGACACCGAGGAGGTGCTCAAGGCAGCCGGCAGCAAGTGGAACTTCCTGCCGTTCCGCCCGGGGCTGGTCGGCGGCCATTGCATCGGGGTCGACCCTTATTATCTGACCCACAAGGCGCAGGAGATCGGCTACCACCCGGAGATGATCCTCGCCGGGCGGCGGCTGAACGACAACATGGCGCTGCACGTCGTCGGCCAGATCACCCAGCTGATGACGGCCAAGCGCATTCACGTGAAGGGCGCGCGGGTGCTGATGCTCGGCATCACGTTCAAGGAGAACTGCCCCGACATCAGGAATTCCAAGGTCGTGGACGTGGTGCGCGAGCTCGAGAAGCAGGGTGCGCGGGTGGATGTCTACGACCCCTGGGCGAGCCACAGCGACTGCCGGCGCGAGTACGGACTGCGGCCGCTGCGCGCGCTGCGGGGGCGCAGCTACGATGCCGCGATCGTCGCCGTCGCCCACCGCGAGTTCGGTGAGCTCGGCGCGCGCGGCGTGCGCCGGCTGTGCCGCAGGAAGCATGTGCTGTACGACATCAAGCACGTGTTTTCCGCCGCCGCCGTGGACGGACGGCTATGAAGATCCTGGTCACCGGCGCGGCAGGATTCATCGGCTCGCACACCGTGCAGCGGCTGCTGGCGCAGGGTCACGAGGTGGTCGGACTCGACAACCTCAACGAGTACTACGACGTGACGCTCAAGCAAGCGCGCCTCGAGCGCCTGACGCACGCACGCTTCCGCTTCGTGAAACTCGATCTGGCGGACGATGCAGGTGTGGCCGCGCTGTTTGCGCGCGAGAAGTTTCCCCGCGTGGTGCACCTCGCGGCCCAGGCCGGCGTGCGCTATTCGCTGCAGGAGCCGCATGCTTACGTGCGCAGCAACGTCACCGGTACGCTCAACGTGCTGGAGGGCTGCCGTCACCACGGCGTCGAGCACCTGGTGTACGCCTCGACCAGCTCGGTGTACGGGGCGAATACCCACATGCCGTTCTCGGTGCACCGCGGCGTCGATCACCCGCTGTCGCTGTACGCCACCACCAAGCGGGCCAACGAGCTCATGGCGCACAACTACGCGGCGCTGTTCGCTCTGCCGACCACCGGCCTGCGGTTTTTCACGGTGTACGGACCGTGGGGGCGCCCCGACATGGCGCTGTTCCTGTTCACGCGCAATATCCTCGAGGGCCGGCCGATCGACGTGTTCAACCACGGCCACCACCGGCGCGACTTCACCTACGTGGATGACATCGCCGAAGGCGTGGTGCGCGCGCTCGAACGCGTTGCGCAACCGGATCCGAACTGGGACAGCGACGCGCCCGATCCGGCATCGAGCCGCGCGCCATTCCGCCTCTACAACATCGGCAACAACCAGCCGGTGCAGCTGATGCGCTATATCGAGGTCATCGAGGAGTGTCTGGGGCGCAAGGCCTCGATGAACTTCCTGCCGTTGCAGCCCGGTGATGTGCCCGAGACCTACGCCGACATCGATGATCTGGTCGCGGATGTCGGCTATCGACCGGTGACGCCCATCGAAGTGGGGGTGCGCCGCTTCGTCGACTGGTTCTGCGAGTACTACGGCTACAAGCGCTGATCCATTCCATCGGAGTCGTTAACACCATGGCACTCGGCGGCACCAAGCGCATCCTGGTCACCGGCGGCGCCGGCTTCCTCGGGAGTCATCTGTGCGAGCGCCTGATCGCTACCGGTCATGAAGTCATCTGTGTCGATAACTGTTACACCGGCACAAAAGCCAACATCCGGCGATTGCTGGACAACCCGATGTTCGAATTCATCCGCCACGATGTTACGTTCCCCCTCTACGTCGAGGTGGACGAGATTTACAACCTCGCCTGTCCGGCCTCCCCGGTCCATTACCAGTTCGACCCGGTACAGACGACCAAGACCTCGGTCCACGGCGCCATTAACATGCTGGGACTGGCGAAGCGGCTGAAAGCCAAGATCCTGCAGGCATCGACCTCCGAGGTATACGGCGACCCCGCGGTACACCCGCAGACCGAGGAGTACTGGGGACATGTCAATCCCATCGGGCCGCGTTCCTGCTATGACGAGGGGAAGCGGTGCGCCGAGACGTTGTTCTTCGACTACTTTCGACAGCTTCGCCTGCGCATCAAGGTCGCCCGCATCTTCAACACCTACGGACCCCGGATGCATCCGAATGACGGACGCGTAGTCTCCAACTTCATCGTGCAGGCACTCAGGAATGAGCCCATAACCGTGTTTGGCGACGGCGCGCAGACCCGCTCGTTTTGCTACGTCGATGACCTCATCGATGGACTCATACGGCTGATGAACAGTCCTGATGAGTTCACCGGTCCGGTGAACCTCGGCAATCCACGCGAATTTACGATTCGCGAGCTCGCCGAGCGGATCATCACATTGACCGGTTCGGCGTCGCGCATTATTTCCAAACCCCTCCCGCAGGACGATCCGCATCAGCGTCAGCCGGATATCTCGCTGGCGAGAAGCCAACTGAAATGGGAGCCGACGATTGCTCTGGAGCAGGGCTTGACCAGAACCATCGAGTATTTCGCGGCCCTGCTGCGCAGCAACTCATGACGACCCGGACGATTGTCGGCGCGACTTCACCTACCTGGATGACATCGCCGAAGGCGTGGTGCGCGCGCTGGAACGCATTGCGCAACCGGATCCGAGCTGGGACAGCGACGCGGTTACGGGCGCTGACCTGCCGCGCCTGGATTTGCTCGTCACCGCTACAGTAAGCTGGCAGCGCTGGCGGGCGGCCGGAGGACGGGCTATGTATCGCAATGAGCAGGAGCAGTTTTGGTCGGGCGAGTTCGGTGACGCGTACACCGCGAGGAATTCCACGGCCGAAAAGCAGGCGGCAGCGACCGGCAGGATGGCTCGGATCGTGGCGCGAACCGCTGCGGTCCGATCTGTCGTGGAGTTCGGCGCCAATGTCGGCAGCAATCTCATCGCACTGCGAATCCTGCTGCCGCATGCACGCCTGGAAGGGGTCGAGATTAACGAGGAGGCTTATCGACGCCTAGCGACCGTCGGCGGAGTGAGCGCGCATCACGGGTCGGTGCTCGACTACGTACAGAAGCCGCCCGCGGACCTGGCATTCACATCAGGACTCCTCATCCACATCAACCCCGAGGAGTTGCCGCGCGTCTACGCGACGCTCTACCAGGCGAGCGCGCGCTACATAGCGGTCAGCGAGTACTACAACCCGGTTCCCGTAGAGGTCTCCTATCGCGGCCATGCCCATCGGCTGTTTAAGCGCGATTTTGCCGGAGACCTGCTCACCGCTTACCCGGATTTGCGCCTCGTCGATTACGGCTTCATGTACCATCGCGACCCGGTATTCCCAGATGACGACGCCACCTGGTTCCTCCTGGAGAAGTCCGTCGCCCAGTAAGCCGCGTGCCGCCGATCGGGTCGGAATCGGCCGAGCAGGTCGGGAACCGCCGGTCCTTGACCGCCCAGCCAGGTTAACAATGCGCGTTCCCCTGCTCGACCTGAAGCCCCAGTACGCATCGCTGGCCGCGGAGATTCAGACGGCCATTGCCGGGGTCTGCGAAAGCCAGCAGTTCATTCTGGGCCCGGCGGTGCGGCAACTGGAGGCGAGCATCGCCGCCTACAGCCATTGCCGCTACGGCATCGGGGTCTCGTCTGGCACCGACGCCCTGCTGCTGGCACTCATGGCGCTCGGGATCGGAGCGGGCGACGCGGTGATCACCAGCTCGTTCACGTTCTTCGCCACCGCCGGAACCATCGCTCGCACCGGCGCCCGGCCACTGTTCTGTGATATCGATCCGGTGACCTTCGACCTGAGCCCCGCCGCGCTCGAGGAGCTCGTCGCCCGCCAGTGCGAGCGACACGCGGGCGAACTCATCCATCGCGACAGCGGTGCGCGCGTACGCGCCATCATGCCGGTGCACCTATACGGACAGCTCGCTGACATGGATCCGCTCATGGAGTGTGCGCGCCGCGAGGGACTGCGGGTGATCGAGGACGCCGCACAGGCCATCGGCGCCGAGGATGGGCGGCGGCGGCGTGCTGGCAGCTTCGGCGACGTCGGCTGCCTGTCGTTCTTCCCCACCAAGAATCTCGGCGCCTTCGGCGATGCGGGCATGTGCGTCACCAACGATGCGGCGCTGGCCGAGCGTATGGAGGTTCTGCGCGTGCACGGCGGTAAGCCGAAGTATTACCATGCCCTCATCGGCGGCAATTTCCGCATTGATGAGCTGCAGGCGGCCGTGCTCAACGTCAAGCTGCCGCATCTGGATGCGTGGAGCACCGCGCGGCAGCGCAATGCCGCCTTTTACGACGCGGCGTTCGAGCGCGCGAAGCCAAACGATGCCGTGCAGACGCCGCGTGCGCTCCCGGGCGTGCGGCACATCTACAACCAGTACGTGATCCGCGTGTGCGGACGCGATGCGTTGCGCGAGCGGCTCGCCGCCGCAGGGGTAGGGACCGAGATCTACTACCCGGTGCCGCTGCACCTGCAGCAGTGCTTCGCCTACCTGGAATATGAAGCCGGCGACTTCCCACACTCGGAACAGGCCGCAGCGGAAACCCTCGCGCTGCCGATCTATCCGGAGCTCACCGAAACGCAACTACAATACGTGGTCGATACTGTCGCGACTCACTATCGCTGAGCCGCGCGGGCCGGTCCTGCGGCCGCAGCCGCCCGGCCGCGCTTGGCAAGCGTTGAGCTGGCGGCGCTGGAAGCCGCGCAGGAAGGAGAGCCCGCATGACCCTCAACCTTCGTCCCGGCCCGCGTACCCCGGTGTGGGCGGAACTGAACGCACACGCCGCGCGCCTCGCCGAAGTTCCCGTGCGTGAGCTGTTCGAGCGCGACCCGAAGCGCTTCGAGCGCTTCTCGCGCGAGCATGCCGGGCTGCTCATGGATTTCTCGCGCCAGCGTCTCGATGAGATCGCGCTGGACAAGCTGTTCCAGCTCGCCGACGCGACGTGCTTGAGGGAACGGATCGATGCGATGTGGCGCGGAGAACGCATCAATACGACCGAGGATCGCGCGGTGCTGCACGTCGCCCTGCGGCAGCCGGCCGGCGCGGCGCTCGGCGGCGCGGACATCGAGAAAACAGTCATGGCCGAGCGCGCGCGCATGCTGGCCTTTGCGCAGGGCGTGCGGAACGGCGTGATCAAGGGGAGCACCGGCGAGTCATTCCACCAGGTGGTGAACATCGGCATCGGCGGTTCGGACCTCGGTCCCGCCATGGCGGTGCAGGCCCTGCACGCGTTCACCGCAGGCGCGCCGCGTTGCGAGTTCGTATCCAACATCGATGGCTGTTACCTCGCGCAGGTGCTGGAGTCGGCGGATCCGGCGAGCACACTGTTCATCGTCTCGTCCAAGACCTTCACCACTCTCGAGACGCAGACCAACGCCCACACGGCCCGCGGCTGGCTCGCGGCGAAGCTCGGCGAGGCGGCCGTACCGCAGCATTTCGCGGCCGTTTCGGTGAACACCCGCGCGATGGACGAGTTCGGCGTGCATCCTGACTATCGCTTCCAGATGTGGGACTGGGTCGGAGGGCGCTACTCGGTGTGGTCGTCGATCGGCGTGTCGCTGGCGATCGCCATCGGCGAGCGCAACTTCCTCGATTTCCTCGGTGGCGGGCGCGAAATCGACGAGCATTTCCGCACTACGCCCTGGGCTGAGAACCTGCCGGTGCTGATGGGGCTGATGGGGGTGTGGAACATCAACTTCATGAGCCTGCCGACACTCGCCGTGCTGCCGTACGACGACTCGCTGCGCCGCTTCCCGGCCTATCTGCAGCAGCTCGAGATGGAGAGCAATGGCAAGTCGGTCATGCTGGATGGCAAGCCGGTGGAATGCCAGACCGCCGCCGTGATCTGGGGTGAGGCCGGCAACAACGGCCAGCATTCCTTTTTTCAGCTCCTGCACCAGGGCACACCGCGCGCTGCCCTGGACTTTCTGCTCCCCGCACGCTCCTCCTGCGGCAATCAGCCCCAGCAGGATCTGGCGATCGCGAGCTGCCTGGCGCAGGCCGAGGCGCTCGCCAATGGTCAATCGTCCGATACGGTGCGCGCGGAGCTGGAGCGCGAGGGCCTGCCCACGGCGCAGATCGAAGCGCTCACGCCGCACAAGGTCGACCCCGGGAGCCGTCCGAGCACGATCGTGCTGTTCCAGAAGCTCGACCCGGCGACGCTCGGCCGCCTCATCGCGCTCTATGAGCACAGCGTGCTTACTCAGAGCGTCGTCTGGGGGATCAACGCCTTCGACCAATGGGGCGTGGAGCTCGGCAAGAAGCTTACCGCGCAGCTCGCACCGGCCGTACGCGATCCCGCAGGAACGCGTGCGGCGAGCGGCGGGGTGATGAGGCTGCTGGCCAGCGTAGAGAGGTGGCGGCGCTAGCGACAGAACGACTGGCACGCCGGATCACTCCGAGCTACATGAATCGGCGCGCTTCAGTACAATCCCACATTCGCACGTGGGGGCGGTCGGCCCAAGCGGCTCGGCTGAGCGTGCCCGGAACAATGGCATAAAGGTTGGTAATGCGATTGATGCAACGCCTGGCGGGGCTGCTGGCCGTGTTCGCTCTTTCCGCCACACTCATCAGCTCCGTCGATCCCGCGTACGGGCAGACCACTGGTTCCCCCGTCGAGCAGATCCTGCAGGGCCTGTCGCCGGATCAGCTCGGCGCGATTTCGCAGCAGCTCGGTGGAACCGGCGCCGGCGGCGCGCAGGGCGCGCAGGGCGCGCTCGGCGGTCGGCAGACGCCAGAGACCGAAGAGCAGCAGAACCTCATGCTGCAGCAACAACGCGAGCAGTTGATGGAGCAACAGCGGCAGCGAGAAGAGCTGAAGCGCTTAAGCCCGTTCCTGCAGGCTGAGGATTGGGTCGTCATCACCATCGACTCCGTCCCTCTTCCGGCCGCCGGCGCCCAGCCGCCCCAGGGGGCCGGCGCGCTGGGCGCGCTGGCTGGTGGTGCCAATCAGCAGAACGCTCTCGCTAATCTGGCGCCGGCTCTGGCAGGCGCGAACCAAAGCTCTCTCAGCCAGCTGGGTGGTGCGCTTGCCGGCGGCGGCGCGGCTAATCCTCAGCAGAGTGGTCTGCAGGGTGGCCTGGCCGCGGCAACCGCGGCCGCAACGGCACCGCCTCCCCCTCAAGGCGTAACCGCTGGTGGCTACCAACCGCTGCCGCCCCCGTGCACGGGACAGCCAAACTGCGACAGTTCGCAGCCCACGCAACCTGAGCTGACCGACGAGCAGAAGAAGCAGCGGCAGACGCTGATCGACCTGATCCGTTCCAAGAATCCCTATCAGCTCTCGCGCGATGGGCTGCTCACGTTGCCGGGATTTGCGCCGATCCCCCTCGCCGGACTCAGCGAGCGCCTCGCCACGTTACGCCTGGGAGTCGAGCCTGCGCTTAAAGATCTGTTCATCCGGATCACCAAGCTGCCGCTGACGAAGGTCGGCGCCACCGCGTTGAAGCCCTTCGGCTACGACCTGTTCGACCATCCGATCTCAACCTTCGCCCCGGCGACGAACGTTCCGGTGCCTGCGGGGTATATCGTCGGTGCGGGCGATGAGCTCCACATGCAGCTGTACGGCAGCCGGAATGCGGATCTCAAGCTCACCGTCGGCCGCGACGGGGTCGTGAACGTTCCGGATCTGGGGCCGATCAGCGTCGGCGGTCAGACCTTCGCAAGCGCGAAAGCTCAGCTGGAGTCGCGGGTCGAGAGGCAGATGATCGGAGTCCATGCGAGTGTCTCGATGGGTGACACGCGCACGATTCGGGTATTTGTGCTCGGAGACGCAAAGCAGCCGGGGTCGTATACGATCACCGGGCTGGGTACGATCACTTCGGCGCTGTTCGCCGCCGGCGGCGTTGAGCCAATTGGTTCGCTGCGAAATATCGAGCTGAAGCGGCATGGGCAGCTCGTGCGCCGGCTGGATCTATACGACATGCTGATCCGCGGGAACACGACCGACGACGCCAAGCTCCTGCCGGATGACGTCATCTTTATCCCGCCAATCGGGCCCACCGTCAGCGTTGACGGTGAAGTCCACCGGCCCGCAATCTATGAGATTCGTAATGAGGCCTCCGTCGCCGACGTGGTGCAGCTGGCAGGTGGACTCACGGCCGAGGCCGACACGGCGAAATTGGCACTCACCCGCATCGATCCCAGCCTGCATCGAGTCGTGCTGCAGGTCGATCTGAGTGCCGCAGCGGGCCGGTCGGAGCTCGTGCGCAACGGCGACAGCCTGCGGGTCTCGCGCCTGCGTCCCACACTCGACGCCGGCGTTGTGGTGCAGGGTTACGTTTACACGGCGGGCGCGTTCGCCTATCGCCCCGGTATGCGACTCACGGAAGTGCTTCGCTCGGTGGACGATCTGAAGCCGAACGCGGACCTGCACTACATCCTCATCCGCCGCGAGCTGCCACCGGATCGGCGCATCACCGTGTTATCCGCCGACCTGGTGGCGGCGTTGAATGATCCCGGCTCAGCTGCGAACGTGCAGCTCATGGCGCGCGATCGCGTCATGGTATTCGATCTGCAGTCGAGCCGCGATCGGGTCATCCAGCCGCTGCTCGATGATCTGAAGCTGCAGTCAAACATCAGCCTGCCGGATGAGGTCGTGCGTATCGACGGGCGCGCCAATGTTCCCGGAGAGTATCCCCTTGAAAGCGGCATGACCGTGCGCGACCTGATCAGAGCCGGTGGCGGTTTGAGCGATGCAGCTTACGGTGGCAGCGCCGAGTTGACGCGCTACGAGGTCGTACACGGTGAGTCGCGCCGAACAGAGCTTATCCAGGTCGACCTGGCGGCGGTACTGCGCGGAGACCCCGTTGCCAATCTGCGGCTCGCGCCGTTCGATAGTCTCAGCATCAAGGAGGTTCAGGCCTGGACCGACCAGGAGTCGATCGAACTCCGCGGTCAGGTGAGGTTCCCCGGCAGATACTCTGTCAAGCCGGGCGAGACTTTGAAGTCGGTAGTGCAGCGCGCCGGCGGGTTGACGCAGTACGCGTTCCCCAAAGGCGCCGTGTTTACACGCCGGGAACTGCGTGACCGGGAGCAGAAGGAACTGGACATGCTTGCCGTGCGTCTGCAGAACGACATTGCGTTCGTCGCCCTGCAGGGCACGGTTGCAAACCAGGGTGGGGCGGCTGGGGCGCTGAGCGTCGGGCAGTCATTGCTCTCGCAACTGCGGGCAGCCAAGGCCGTAGGACGGCTGGTGATCAACCTGCCGCATCTGCTGCGCTCGCCGATCGGCTCGCAGTACGACGTCGTTCTTCGCGACGGAGACCAGCTGATCGTGCCGCGGGCTGAGCAGGAGGTGACGGTGATCGGCGAGGTACAGACGGTAACTTCACACCTGTACCGTCCCGGACTGTCGCGTGACGACTACATCGCGATGAGCGGCGGGGAGACACGTCGCGCCGACAGCGGACGTGTCTATGTTGTGCAGGCCGACGGCAGTGTTGCCGCAGCAGGTGCGCGCTGGTTCCGCACTTCGAGTGACATCCAGCCGGGCGACACCATAGTCGTGCCGCTCAATGCCGAGCACATGCCGCCGTTGCCATTGTGGCAGGCCGTATCGCAGATCCTCTACAACGTTGCGATCGCGGTTCTGGCCGTGCATACGCTCTGAGTTGCTGCTCCCGGCCGCGTGCCGGGCCCACAAGTCAGCGCCACGTCTGCGCCAGGAGCGAGGGTCAGGCTACGGCGGCCAGATTTGACGTCGGGCCCGCAGCCCGTTTAACCTGCCCATTTGTTCAATTCGTGAACGCATGGCACTCACAATCCTCAGCCGGCATGCAGATCCTGGCGTTCACAATTGGGCCGCTGCTTCGCCGGACGCCGCGGGCGGCTGGTGATTAAGCGGGGAGATGTCTGTTGTTGCTCTCTGACGAGGTGCGCTACCGGATCTTGAAGCTGCTCGAGGGAAATCCCACCCTGAGTCAGCGTGAGGTTGCGCGCGAGCTGGGCATGAGCCTCGGGCGTGCGAATTACTGTCTGCAGTCTTTGATCAGCAAGGGATGGATCAAGGCGGCGAATTTCAAGAACAGCAGAAACAAGGCGGCATACATGTACCTGCTGACCCCGCGGGGCATGGCGGCGAAGGCGCGTCTCACAGTGCGCTTTCTGGTCCAGAAGCTGTCCGAGTACGAGAAGTTGCGGGTGGAAATCGAACAGATCCGGCGCGAGGCCGGCCGTGGCCCGGCGGATTAGGCATGCGACCGATACCTGCAATGCGATCGTTGAATCCACACACTTGAGCAGGTGCTGAGTGAACGACGTAAGCCAACCCGTAGCGGTAGAGCACGAACACGAGATGGACTTCATCGACCTGTGGTGGATGATGTGGGACCACAGAATCCAGGTCGCGATCGTTGCGGCCGTCTGCGTGCTGCTCGCGCTGGTCCTGGCACTCACCGCAACACCGTTGTACCGCGCCACGGTCGTGATGACTGAGGTGAAGGAGAATGGCCTCGATAGCTCCCAGGGCCTCGCGGGCGAGGCCGCCGGCCTCGCGAGTCTTGCGGGCCTCAGCCTCGGGCAGGAGCATCCGGAGCGTAGTGCGGTATTACGCTCGCGCCACCTGGCGGAGCAGTTCGTGCAAAAGCCGGACGTGTATTCACTGTTGGCGGCCGGCGAGAAGGATCCCAGGAAAAAGAGCGCGTGGATGACGGTCGAGCTGTTCCGCAAAAACGTGGTCGACATCCAGGAAGACAAGCTCAAGGGCACCACGACCGTCACGATGGACTGGACGGACCCCGCTGTTGCCGCCCGCTGGGCCAACGAGTTCGCGGCGCTCGCGAACCAGCTGCTGCGTGAGAAGGCCATCCAAGACGCGACGCGCAACGTGGCATTCCTGGAGGACCAGGTCGATCACACGACCTCAGTCGAGCTGCAACGCCTCTTTTACCGCCTGATCGAGCAGGAAACACGGACGTTGATGCTGGCCAAGGGTCGCGTCGAGTACGCCTTCGCCATCGTGGACCCCGCGGTCAAAGCGGAAGTGCGCTTCAGCCCCAAGCGGACGCTGATGGTGCTGGGCGGCGCGGTCGTGGGCGGATTCCTTGGCACCTATATCGCCTGGCTGCGGATCCGCTTCAAACGCCACCGCCGCACGCGGGCTGGTGCGGACACCGGCGGCTAATGGACGTCGAGCGCAAGGCCAGCTCAGTCGCCGGGCTGCTCGCGCGGCTGTGGCGCGGTCTGCAGCTGCGCCGGCGGCGCCAGTTCGTCCTGATCATGGGGCTGATGGTCGTCAGCGCGTTCGCCGAGGTGGCGAGCCTGGGCGCGGTGTTGCCGTTTCTTGGCATCTTGACCGCCCCTGAAAAGGTGTTCGGCAATCACTGGGTGGCCGGCGCCGCTCATGCCCTGGGGATCAATTCGGCGCAACGGCTGCTGCTGCCCCTTACCCTGGCGTTTGCCGTGATGGCGCTGGTGGCAGGGGCGATACGCCTGCTGCTGCTATGGGTCACTACCCGCTTTACCTTCGCCGCCGGGGCGGATCTGAGCATCGAGGTGTATCTGCGCACGCTCTACCAGCCGTACGAGGTGCATGTCGCGCGCAACAGCAGCGAGGTCATCAGCGGCATCACCTACAAGGTGGGCGGCACGGTATTGGGCGTGCTGCTGCCGCTCATGACGCTCCTCAGCTCCGTCATGCTGCTGGTGGCCATTCCGCTTGCTCTGATCGCCATCGATCCGGTGGTCGCTCTGGCATCCTCGCTGGTCCTCGGCGCGAGTTACGGCGTCATCAGCTGGCTCTCGCGGCGGCGGCTTTATCACAACAGCCGCCGCCAGGCCGATGCCCAGACGTATGTCCTCAAGGCGCTGCAGGAGGGACTGGGCGCTATCAGAGACGTGCTGCTCGACGGCGCGCAGCCGGTCTTCTGTGAGGTCTATCGTCAGGCCGATCAACAGCTACGGCGCGCGCAGGCAAGCAACGTATTCATTGCGCAGAGCCCGCGCTTCGCCATGGAAGCGGTCGGCATGGTACTAATCGCCGCGCTCGCCTACGGCATGACGCGTCATACCCAATCGGCGATTGGTGCATTGCCTGTCCTCGGGGCGCTGGCGCTCGGTGCGCAGCGCCTGCTGCCGGCGCTGCAGCAGGCCTTCGGAGCATGGGCGACCATTGCCGGCAGCAGGGCTTATCTCACCGACACCGTCGCGCTTATCGATCAGCCCATGCCCGCCGAGGCGCTTGAGGCCGCTCCGGAGCCGCTGTGCTTTCAGCACGCGATCGAGTTCCGCAACGTGCACTTCCGATACGCCGCCGAGGGTCCCTGGGTGCTCGAGGATCTCACCTTCATGATCCCGAAGGGGGCCCGGGTCGGGCTGGTGGGCGGCACCGGCAGCGGCAAGAGCACCACGCTCGATTTACTCATGGGGCTGCTCAAACCCACGCACGGTGAGATTCTGGTGGACGGGTCCCCAATCGGCGGGACTCGGGCACGAAGCTGGCAACGCACCCTCGCCCACGTGCCGCAGAGCATCTACCTGGCCGATGCGAGCGTTGCCGAGAACATCGCCTTCGGCATTCCCACGGGCGCGATCGACATGCAGCGCGTACGCGCGGCGGCCCGCCGCGCCCAGATCGACGAATTCATCGAGGGTCGGCCGGGAGCCTACGCCGCACTGGTCGGGGAGCGCGGTGTGCGTTTGTCCGGCGGCCAACGTCAGAGGATTGGCATTGCCCGCGCGCTCTACAAGCGCGCCAGCGTTCTGGTGCTGGATGAGGCCACGAGCGCGCTCGACAACGCCACCGAACGCGCGGTGATGGACGCCATCGATGGCTTGGATCGCGAGCTCACAGTTCTGCTGATTGCCCATCGGCTGACGACAGTCAGGCGGTGCGACACCATCCTCGAGCTCGAGCGGGGTCGGCTGGTGGCGCAGGGGACTTATGAGCTGCTGCTGGAGTGCAGCCAGAGCTTCCGGCAGGTCGCGCAGGCGAGCAGATTTACCTGAGTCGTATCGTTTCGGGTCATGTTCAACGACAAGTCCATCCTGATTACCGGCGGCACTGGCTCCTTCGGGCGGCAGTACGTTAAGACAATTTTGGAACGCTTCGCGCCCCGGAGGTTAATTATCTACTCGCGTGACGAGGTCAAGCAGTCGGAGATGGAGCAGGACTTCAATCAGAGGTGCATGCGCTACTTCATTGGTGATGTGCGCGATCGCGACCGCCTCATTCAGGCCATGAATGGGGTGGATTTCGTGATCCACGCCGCGGCGCTTAAACAGGTGCCGGCAGCCGAATACAACCCGATGGAGTGCGTGAAGACCAACATCCACGGCGCGGAAAACGTCATTCACGCAGCTCTCGCGACCGATGTCGAAAAAGTGATCGCGTTGTCCACGGACAAAGCGGCCAACCCTATCAATCTCTACGGGGCAACCAAGCTCGTTTCGGACAAACTGTTTGTCGCCGCTAACAACGTCGCGGGCGGGCACCGGGCTCGCTTTTCGGCGGTGCGGTACGGCAACGTTGTCGGTTCGCGCGGCTCGGTCGTGCCGCTGTTCAGGAAGCACATTGAAAGCGGCGCAGAGCACCTGCCGATCACAGATGTGGGCATGACCCGCTTCTGGATCAGCCTGCAGCAGGGGGTCGACTTTGTTCTCAGGAACTTCGAACGCATGTCCGGCGGCGAGATCTTCGTTCCTAAGATTCCGTCAGTCCGGGTAGTGGACCTCGCCAAGGCGATGGCTCCTAACCTGCTGCACAAGATCGTCGGGATCCGGCCGGGCGAAAAGCTCCACGAGGTCATGTGCCCGGCCGACGATTCTCACCTCACGCTAGAATTCGACGATCACTATGTGATCAAGCCCGCCATTCAGTTTTCAGGCTCGGTCGATTTTGCGGTTAACCGGCTGGGTGAACAGGGGCGACCGGTCGAGACGGGCTTTGAATATCACTCCGGCAAGAATCCAAATTTCCTGTCGATCGATGCCATCCGCGCCCTAAACAGCCTCGCAGGTGTGTAGATGATTCCCTACGGGCGCCAGGAAATCACGCAGACTGACATTGACGCGGTGACGCACGCTCTGCAGTCGGACTTCCTCACGCAGGGGCCTTGTGTTCCCCAGTTTGAGCAAGCGGTCATCGCGCGAGTAGGGGCAAAGCGGGCCGTGGCGGTCAATAGCGCGACCTCGGCATTGCACATCGCCTGCCTGGCCCTCGAACTCGGGCCGGGTGACTGGCTATGGACTGTGCCCAACACCTTCGTCGCATCAGCAAATTGCGGGCGTTATTGCGGTGCCGAGGTTGATTTCGTCGACATTGACCCGAAGACCTGGAACTTAAGTGTCGTGGCATTGAAGGACAAGCTGGTGCTGGCAGAGGCCTCGGGTCGCCTCCCGAAGGTAGTCGTGCCGGTGCACTTCGCCGGGCAGCCCACGGAGCAGCAAGTGATTCGCGAGCTGGCTGATACTTACGGATTCAAGGTTGTCGAAGATGCGTCGCATGCCATAGGAGCTTCACGAGCGGGCGAAGCCGTGGGCAGCTGCCGTTGGTCGGACATCACGGTGTTTAGTTTTCATCCGGTGAAAGTTATCACGAGCGCCGAGGGTGGTATGGCGTTGACTAATGACGCCGAGCTCGCTGAGCGCATGGCGATGCTGCGCACTCATGGAATCACGCGCGACCCGGCCCGCTTTCTTGGCACTGCCACATCGTCGGAGGATGCGTCCACGTCCGGATCTAACCTCGGTCCATGTCACTACGAACAGCAACTGCTCGGTTTTAACTACCGCATGACCGATGTTCATGCCGCGCTGGGTACGAGCCAGTTGGAACGGGTGCAAGCGTATGTCGAACGCCGCAACATGCTGGCTCGCCGTTACGATCGCTTGCTGAGCGACCTGCCATTGCAGTTGCCTACGGTACAGGCCGAGAACCGCTCAGCATTTCATCTGTACGTGGTGCGCATTAAACCTAGTGCCACGACGAAGACCCGTCGGGAGGTGTTCGAGCAGCTGCGCGGACAGGGGATTGGTGCGAATGTGCACTATCCGCCAGTTCACCTGCAGCCCTACTATCGCGCACGGGGCTTTGCGTGCGGTCAGTTCGCTGAAGCGGAGGCTCATGGAAAAGAAGCTCTGACGCTGCCACTGTATCCAGGACTTACGGAAGCGGAGCAGGATCGTGTCGTGGATGCCATGCGCAGGGTGCTTCGACATGGATAATCAGCGCCTGGGACTCGGCACCGCTCAGTTTGGTTCCCCGTACGGGATCGCAAATGTAACCGGCCAGATCCGCAGCGCGGAGGTGGCCGCGATTCTCGAACGGGCCCGCACTGCGGGCCTCGACACTCTGGACACCGCGATCGAGTATGGCGAGAGCGAGCGACTCCTCGGCGAACTTGGCGTTGCTGGGTGGCGGGTCATCACGAAGTTACCGCCCGTCCCCGATGGGTGCCACGCTGTCGGGGACTGGGTGGAACGAGCGCTAACCGACTCCTTGCGCAGACTGAGACTAGAGCGCGTGTACGGACTTCTTCTGCATCGACCGAGGGAACTCCTCGGCCCGCGAGGCAAAGAGCTGTGCGCGGCGCTTGCGGTTCTTCGGAAAGGAGGCCTCGTCGAGAAGATCGGCATGTCGGTGTACTCTCCCACCGAGGTCGGGCCTCTCCTTTCTCGCTTTCGTTTTGATCTCGTGCAGGCTCCGTTCAATGTCGTGGATCGCCGTCTGGCCGAGTCGGGCTGGCTGGACAAGTTGCACACGGCTGGCGTTGAAGTGCATACGCGCTCTGTGTTCCTGCAGGGTCTTCTGCTGATGGATGCGGCACGGCGGCCCGCGGAGTTCGCGCACTGGCAGAACCTATGGGATCGGTGGGACGAATGGCTGGCCACCGAGAAACTCTCGACGCTGCGCGGAGCTTTGAGCTTCGGATTTTCCCGCAGCGAAGTAACACGAATTATAGTCGGTGTCGACTGCTTGCAACAGTTCGAGCAGATTCTGGACGTAGGCGATCCATATCAGGGCGACTTTCCAGAATATCTGCGGAATGCAGACCCGGCTCTCATTGATCCGTCGGAATGGCCGCATCCTGAGCGGTCGCAGCGTTTGCGGGGAGCGTATGCAACAGTCGAACCGGGATCCACGGCAGCGCCACAAGTGCGGAACTCCAGAAGCGTACGCGAAGGCCGCGTGAAAACCGTTGCCGTTGTTCAGGCCCGGCTCGGCTCCACTCGATTCCCCAGTAAAGTGATGCGCCCAATCTGTGGCACACCCATGATCGGAGTACTGCTCGAGCGGCTGGGGAGGGCCGCGCGTGTCGATGAGATAGTGCTCGCCACCGGAGATCATCCGCGGAATGCCCCATTGGTCGAATATGTGCGTCGGCTTGGAATCGCCGTGTACGCAGGCAGCGAGGACGATGTCCTCGATCGCTACTACCAGGCGGCCAAGCAAGTTGGCGCCGCCGTGGTCGTACGCATCACCGGTGATTGCCCGCTCATCGACCCGGTTCTGGTGGATGCTGTGATCCAAGAGCTCGTGAGCCGCGGTGCCGATTTTGCCGCCAATTCTGCGCCGCCCACTTATCCAGATGGGCTGGACGTGGAAGCCTTCACGTTTCGTACGCTGGAAACCAGCTGGAAAAAGGCGGGATTACCGCAGCAGCGCGAGCATGTCACACCCTTCATGGTTGAATCAGATGAGTTCATTCGTGTGAATTGCGCCAACCTCACCGATGAGTCCGCTGAGCGTTGGACGGTCGATGAGCCCGTAGACCTCGAGGTGGTGCGGAAGGTGTTCGAACATTTTCATCCACGCCGGGACTTCGATTGGCTCGAAGTGCTGGCATTGCGTGACCAGCATCCGGAGTGGTTCATGGCCAACCGCAATGTGAGCCGCAACGAGGGATCGAGACTCGGCACCGGCCAGAAGCTCTGGAAGCGCGCAAAGCGCGCCATCCCCGGCGGCAATATGCTCTTGTCCAAACGGTCCGAGATGTTTCTTCCGGAACGTTGGCCGGCATACTTCAGTAAGGCCAAGGGCTGCCGTGTGTGGGATCTCGACGGCAATGAGTTCATTGACATGTGCATCATGGGAATCGGCACCAACATACTCGGGTATGGCCACCCGGAAGTTGACGACGCGGTGCGCCAAGTGATCTGCGCGGGGAATATGTCGACTCTCAACTGCCCGGAGGAGGTCTATTTGGCGGAACGACTAGTGGAACTGCACCCGTGGGCCGACATGGTGCGGTTTGCGCGCACGGGCGGTGAGGCCAACGCAATTGCCGTGCGTATCGCCCGTGCCGCATCTGGGCGTGACAAGGTCGCTATCTGCGGCTATCACGGTTGGCACGACTGGTATCTGGCTGCCAACCTCGGGAATGAGGAAGTGTTGGCGGGGCATCTTCTGCCCGGACTCGAGCCGAAAGGCGTCCCCCAGAGTTTGCGCGGCAGTGTGCTGACCTTTAGCTACAACAATTTTGCCGAACTCGAAGCGCTAGTGCGATCCAACGATATCGGCGTGATCGAGATGGAAGTGTCGCGCAACATGGGCCCGGAAGACGGGTTCCTGGAAAAAGTCCGCAAACTCGCGACGGATGAAGACATCGTCCTCATCTTCGATGAATGCTCCTCGGGTTTTCGTCAGACGTTCGGCGGCCTGCATAAGCTCTATGGTGTCGAGCCCGACATGGCCATGTTCGGTAAGGCGCTCGGCAACGGCTACGCAATCACCGCCACGATCGGCCGACGCGCGATCATGGAGGCGGCCCAAAGCACATTTATCAGCAGCACGTTTTGGACGGAGCGAATTGGCCCCGCGGCGGGTTTGAAAACCTTGGAGGTCATGGAACGGGAACGATCCTGGGAGCGCATTACCGCGACCGGTCGCGCCATCGGCGAGCGCTGGCAAGCGCTCGCGCGCAAGTATGACCTGCCGATCGAGCTTAGCGGCCTGCCTGCCTTCATCGGCTTTAGCTTTCCCGTACCCAACATGTTGAAGTACAAGACGCTGATTACCCAGGAGATGCTGAAGCACGGTTTCCTCGCTGCGACCTCAGTCTATGTCTGCACGGAGCATACGCAGCCGCTGGTCGACGAGTATTTCGGTGCGTTGGAGCCGCTGTTCGCCTTGATCAAGGAGTGCGAATCCGGCCGTGATGTGGACGCTCTGCTTGAAGGTCCGGTGTGCCACGCCGGATTCAAACGCCTGAATTGAGCTTAGCCATTGGCAGTTGATGAAGATCGTATTCCGTGTCGATGCCTCCTTGTCTCTCGGCACCGGCCACGTCATGCGCTGCCTCACCCTCGCCAACATCTTTCGCGAGCGCCGCATGGCGGTTTCCTTCGTGTGCCGATTGCACGAGGGGCACCTTTGCGATCTGATCGAGGCACGGGGTTTCGCGGTACGCCGGCTGGCCGTGCGCGGGCACAGCGGCACTGCGCGAGCGACTTCGAAAACTGCCTGGCTCGGGGCCTCCTGGCAGGACGATGCTCAGCAGACGCGCGCCGCCATCGAAGAGCATGACGGCACGGTTGATCTGTTGGCCGTCGATCACTACTCACTGGACGCCCGCTGGGAAGGTGTCTTAAGAGGGGCCGCCCGGCGGGTGTTTGTCGTGGACGACCTGGCCGACCGACCTCACGATTGCGATGTCTTGCTGGATCAAAACCTGCATGACTCGCCCGAGTCCCGCTATTTGGGGTTGGTTAAGGAGACGACACGGGTCTTCGTGGGTCCACGGTATGCGGTATTGCGACCGGAGTTCGATAACTTTGCTGTGCGCGTGCGCGATGGGGGTGTTCAGCGACTGCTCGTGTATTTCGGGGGCGGCGCCGATGTTACGAACGAATTGCTCAAGATCGTCTCGGCGCTGCGCACGCTCGCGGTCGATGCACCTGTCGCCACCTTCGTGCTCGGGCCGAGCAATCCGCCCGCGCCAGCGCTGTGCCGGGCCGCAGCAGGTTTCGACCGAATCAGGATCATCGAGGCGACCAGCGAGATGGCCGGGCTCATTGACGAGGCGGATCTGGGAATCGGCACCTGCGGTGGCACGGCCTGGGAACGCTGCGCGCTGGGGTTACCGGCGCTCGTGGTAGTGACCGGCCGGAATCAGCGCGACGATGCGCGCATTCTCCACGCTCTCGGGGCAGTTCGAAACCTGGGCGCTGCGCACCTCACCGGCGTACAAGATTGGAGCGACGCGATTCGCGAGTTACAGAACAATTCGACCATCCTGCGGTCCATGTCCCTCGCGTCAGCCGCTGTGATGCGGGGGCGCAGGTCCGCCATGCAAGAGCTACAGGCGGCGCTTGTCGGTTAATACGACATCAGCAGATGCGCTGTGCGCCTTTATCGCGGCGCGATTTTCGGTGGCACGCGTGGTACCTGCGAGCCGCGCAGCTCTCGGTCTGCTTGCCGTGCTTTCGTGTTGGCGCCGCCGCCGGGGGGTAACCCGGGTAGCACTGCCAGGCGCGGTCTGCCATGAGGTTGTGGTGGCTGTGCTTGCAGCAGGTTGCGAGCCGTTGTTTTGCGACGTCGACGTTACCGACGGTTTGGTAAAGGAGTCCGAATGGATGCGAGCTCGTTCCCTCGGCGCCGAAGTTGCCGTCGTCGTACACCTTTATGGCAACCCCGCCCCAATGACGCGTGTTCGATCGATTTTTCCGGCGCCCGATTGCCTCATTGTCGATGATGCTGCCCAAGCGCTCGGCTCGATGAGTCCCGATGGTCCGGCAGGCGCGTTGGGGGACGTCGGCCTGCTCTCATTCGGGCCGACCAAGCACATTACGCTCGGAAACGCGGCGTTGCTGTTTCGGAACAGGGAACTCTCCGAGGAAGTGATTTCGCTGCTGCGAAGTGTTGAATCGCAGCCCGAGGGTGCACGCAGCGCTCTTGCTGCCGCCTTTCGCTCGCGCCTGGATCTCGCTCGGGCGCAGTTGCGCAGTGAGGGCGATAGCGCGGCGCGCGTGTTCGCCGGGTTGCTCGAGGGCATGGAAGGTGTGTTGCAGGTACCGGTCGCGGCGGGAGTGGAGGAGCACCTACTGGCAGCCTTGGAAGACTATCCCAACGCGATTGCAGCCCGTCGGGCGAAAGCCCGCCGGTGGTTGCATTGTCTGGCGCGCAGCGGGTTCGAGGCGGTCGGAATGGGAGCGGGATGCGTCCCCTGGCGCTATGTATGTCGCCTTCCAGGAATTCAGTGGCAGCAACAACATCATCTCACCGAGGCAATGCGTGCGGGCGGCATGCATGTGAGTAATTGGTATCTCCCGGCGCATTGGTTCACGGGACTCGGCCCTGGGACGTTGCCCGGTGTCGAAAGGCTTTCCCGTGAGGTCTTCCAATTCTGGCTGGATCAGGCCACATCGCTTGGATCGATAACCGCGCAGGCGCAGGTTGTGCAACGCGCGGCATCGAGGGCGCGAACTGGTGGGTCGAAGTGCGATCCATAGCGGAGCTGCGCGGTTTACGCTTTCCTGACGTCTCTGTTGTCAGGATGTTTTTCAAGGAGGGACTGCAGCGGCGGCGCGGGCGCGTGCTCGAGCTCGGCTGCGGTAACGGTAACAACCTGCTGCTGTTCACGGCATTCGGCTGGGACGTTACCGGCGTGGACCGGAGCAGCGACGCACTCGCTGACGCACGCCACAATCTCGAGGGCGTGGGAACATTCATCGAATACGATCTCACGCAAGATTTTCCAATTCCGGCGGCAGCGCTGTTCGACGCGATCCTGCTCCCCAACGTGGCCTACTATCTGCCGCGCAGCGATTTCGTGCGAATTCTACGCGATTGCGGGCAACGTCTCCGGCCGGGCGGAATCATGTTTCTGAACGCGCGTGTCAAGGAAGATTGGCGCTGGGGCCGCGGCCGGGAGGAGGAGCCGGCAGGGTTCCGTCTCGAGTGTCGAGAAACCGGGGAGTTGGGCTTGCTGAATGTCTTCTATGCCGCGGATGAGGTCGCCGCACTGATTCGCAAGCATTTCGGCGAGCTGAGACAGGTTCAGCAACTAAGTATGATTTACGATAATCCAGAGGGTGGCATTGTGGTGCGCAATGCCGAGATCGTGATCTGGGGTCGGAAGGCCGCGAAGTGATGTGCAAGACCGTCGCCATTTCCCAGCCGGCATTTCTCTCGTGGGTCGGCTGGTTTGATCTGGCGGATCAGGTGGATTTGCTGATCGTGCTGGATGACGTCGCATTTTCGAAGCAGTCCTGGCAGCAACGCAATCGCATTCGAACACCACACGGTTTGAGTTACCTTACCGTGCCCGTGCGCTCCGCCGGCCGACTGGGACAGCGGATCATCGATACGGATCTTGCCGAGACGACGTTTGTCGAAAGATTCACCCGGACCATATCGCAGAACTACAAGCGTGCCGCATTCTTTCAGGACTACTATTCCGAATTCTGTTCGGTGCTCGAGCGATCGACATCATCCGGCAAGCTCGTTGACCTCAATTGCGGCACGATCGACTGGCTTGCTCGCAAGCTCGGGGTGAATACGCCGCGCGTGCGATCGAGTGAGCTCAACGTGCAGGGCAAGCGGGGCGCATACGTGGCTACGCTGTGCGAATTCGTGGGAGCGTCACGTTACATCTCTCCGCCCGGGGCGGAAGACTATCTGATCGAGGACCGAGCTGAGTTCGACGGTCGGTCAATTGCCGTTCAGCTGCACGTCTATGAACACCCTGCCTACCGACAGTGTTTCCAGCCCTTTTTGCCGTATGCGAGTGTACTTGACCTGCTCCTGAACGAGGGTCAGGGAGCCGCTGCGGTGATGCGATCCGGTCGTCGGTCGCCGCGAAACCTGGGCACATCGAAGCGGGAGTAGAACGATGGCGAATGATTTGTCGATTGGCGGAAGAATGATCGGTGTCGATCATCCGCCGTTCATCATCGCGGAGATGTCCGGGAACCACAATCAGTCCCTCGACCGCGCGCTACAGATCGTCACCGCCGCGGCCCGTGCGGGTGCCCACGCA
Organism: Steroidobacteraceae bacterium; assembly: GCA_036008385.1. Taxonomy (GTDB): domain Bacteria; phylum Pseudomonadota; class Gammaproteobacteria; order Steroidobacterales; family Steroidobacteraceae; genus 13-2-20CM-66-19. The sequence continues at coordinate 3,264 of DASYNX010000007.1, read as the reverse complement.
ATCAAACTGCAGACCTACACGGCTGATACCATTACCCTGGATGTCGCGGCTGCCGCGTTCGTCGTTGCAGACCAGGACAGCCTGTGGTATGGACGCAGGCTCCATGAACTGTATCGCGAGGCGCACACACCGTGGGAGTGGCACGCCCCGATCATGGAGCGGGCCAAGACGCTCGGCATACTCTGCTTCAGCTCGCCGTTCGACGACTCGGCGGTCGACTTTCTGCAGACCCTGAATGTGCCGGCCTACAAGATTGCGTCCTTCGAGAACAATCACCTGCCATTGATCCGCAAGGTGGCTGCAACCGGCAAACCGATCATCATGTCGACAGGCCTGGCGACCGCTGGGGAGCTGGCCGAAGCGGTGCAGACCGCGCGCATGGCCGGGTGCGGCGACCTGATGCTTCTCAAGTGCACCAGCACCTACCCCGCCTCCCCCCGGGATACCAACATTCTGACGATTCCCGACATGCGTGCGAGATTCAACTGCGAGGTCGGCCTGTCGGATCACACCATGGGAATCGGCACGGCGGTGGCCGCCGTCGCGCATGGCGCGTGCATGATCGAAAAGCATTTTACGCTGCGACGGGCGGATGGGGGCGTCGACAGCGCCTTCTCGCTCGAGCCGGCGGAGTTGGCTTTGCTGGTGGAGGAAACCGAGCGCGCGTGGCAATCGCTCGGCGCAGTGAGCTACGGTCCGACCGCAGCGGAGCAGAAGTCCCTGGCGTTTCGTCGCTCACTATACGTTGCCGAGGACATGGCAGCGGGCGATGAGCTCACGCCGCGTAATCTGCGCATCGTGCGCCCCGCCGGCGGCTTGCATCCCAGGTTCTACGAGCAGGTCCTGGGCAGGCGCGTGGCGCGCGCCGTGCCCAAGGGCACCGCCGTTGACTGGAGCCTGCTGCAATGAACTACGCCACGGCGGCGGAGGTGAGCGCCGCAGGCGGACTGCAGCTCCTCATCCTTGGTACCTCGGCGCGATTGGTCAGAGGGCCTTGGGATCGAATCGTCGCGCGGTCCGAGGAACTTCGGGGCATGAGAGCGTGAATCTCGCCGCGACGAAGTCCGCGGTTGCCCAGCGGACGGTGCTGACGCTGCGCCGGCTGGCTACGGCAATCCGCTTTGTCGGCAGGCCCATCCGCGTCCATGGTACCTCGTGGGTTTCGCGCCGCAGCGTTTTGCGCGTCAACTGCGGCGGCTCAATCACCATAGGTCGGGATTGCGAAATCCATCCTTTCGCCATGCTCATGACACAGGGCGGTGACATTCACATCGGCGATCACTGCAGCGTGAACCCGTTTTCCATCATCTACGGGTGCGGCGGCGCGTCGATCGGCAACGGTGTGCGCATCGCGGCGCATGTCATCATCATTCCCGAGAGCCACAATCCCAGTACCGATGCGCTGCCGGTGTATCGGTCCGGTACGACCCGGCGGGGAATTTGCATCGAAGACCATGTCTGGATCGGTGCCGGCGCAAAAATTCTCGATGGCGTCACCATTGGGCGCAACTGCGTTATCGGGGCCGGCAGTGTCGTCAACCGGTCGCTGCCGCCCGGTGCAATCGCGGTGGGCGCGCCGGCGCGGATAGTGCGGATCGGTCCCAAGTCGGAAGCTCGTTCAGTCAGCAGGATATAGTCATCCGATGCGCTTAAGCCTGGGTACCTCCAGCACCTTCATCCTGGCAGGCGTGGCCACGTTCCTGGTCACGTCAAGCGTGTATGGGGATCGGTCCCACCCGGGCGTGGTGACTATCGAGTTGCTGGTGCTGCTGGCGGCGCACGCACTTGGCTACCTGCGGCTGTGGCTCAGCCGGGAGCTGCTCCTAAACCTCGCGTTCGGCGGGTACATGGTCTTGACGCTCGCATGGACGGACAACATCAAGCTCGCGCTCAACATTCTGCCGGCGATCGTGAACGCTATAATGGTGTTGATCTTCTTCAGCGCGCTCGTCGCATATCACGATGTGCGCGCATTGCTGACCGGGATGGTCGCCGGTTATCTAGTCGCCGCGGTCCTTTACACGTTGACCTCGGGCTTCCCGTTCGCAGTTCCGGACGACTTCTCCTACAACACTATCGCCGGGATGTACCTCTCCGGGCTGTTTATCACGGCGGTGTATGGAGCGTATGTCGGCATGACGTTCCTCCCTCTGGTGGCGGGCGCGATCTTCCTGGTGCTGATCGCCATGACGACGTCCATCAAGACCAATCTGGGTACCGCCCTGGGAATCGCCGGGGCCACGCTGCTGTACTTCAGGCGATCCGTGAAGGCTGTCACCAGGGTCGTACTGGTGGTTGCCGTGCTTGGCGTGGGTGTGGCTTACGCCCTCAGCGCCAACCCGGGACTGACGGACAGATTGCGCTACGGTTTCGAGCGCGTAGCGCTCGGAGTTGCCGTGCTCACCAGCCGTGAGGGCGACTCCGGCAGTACCGGCCTTGGCAACCGCAAGGGCTGGGAGAAGGAGGGCCTGAAGGGCTGGGCCGCCACGCCGGTGTTTGGCCACGGCATGGAGGCCTTCCGGGGGGAATTCGGCACTACCTCGCATTCGACTCCGATCGACCTGCTGTACAACTCCGGCCTCATCGGTGCCGGACTGTTCTACGGCATCTTCGCGTCGATCGCGTGGCGGCTGCTGCGGGCGCGCAACCCGCTGCGTCGCGCCGTGCGCGCGCGCATAGCGGTGTGCCTGATCGCCTACGTGTTCATTTCCTTATCCGGAACTATTTATTACGACCCGCTGGTCGCAATCTTCATAGCCGTGTCCACCGGCTTGCTGGCGCGTACGGATCGCAGCGCAGCGGTCGCGCACCTGGGCCACGCCGCCGTCACCCGCGTCGACGGCCCGATCTCGAGCGCTTGAAGACGCTACCGACTGAGGCCAAGGGCCGGGGGGGCGCGCCGCCGCTGCGGCTGATGCTGGTTATTGGCGGTCTGCAGGCGGGAGGGGCCGAGCGACAGTTGTCGGAGATGGCCAACTACTGGGCGCGCCGGGGTGCGCAAGTGACGCTGGCGACGTGGAGCGCCCGTGAGGTCGCGGATTTCTACCCGCTCGATCACGCTGTCGTACGCGTGTGGCTCGATGCACCCGCGACGCACTCCTGGGCGTTTGCCCGGGTGACGGTGAGCCTGCGCGGGGTCCTGCGGTTACGCCGCCTGCTGCGAAGCGCGAGGCCGAATGCGCTGGTGAGCTTTATCGACATCTCCAATGTCTGCAGCATCCTGGCGGCCACTGGCTTACCCGTACGTGTCGTCGTCGCAGAACG
>DASYNX010000006.1:0-89351 GCA_036008385.1 Steroidobacteraceae bacterium | reverse complement strand
AGGGAGCGCGCTTATGCGCTACATCCTGCGGCGGCGTGAGGTGGTCGCGGACAACTGGCGGCATCTCGCAGAGGTCGGCGCGGACGGGACAGCCCGCGCCATGGATGGTGCGACCGCGTATCACACCGCCGCTGCCGGCGGCCTCATCGTGCCGCTCGCGCAGTTGCGCGGCGACCCGCAGCGCTGGCGCACGTGGAGCGGGCGGCTCGGTGTGCGGCTGACGCCTGCCGACCCGGTGGAGGAGCTCGCGGGTCTGCTGCCGCAGCTCGAGCTGGTGGCGGTCGAATTCCCCAACCCCGGTGACGGCCGCGGTTATTCCCAGGGACGGCTGCTGCGCGGGCGTCTCGGCTTCCGCGGTGAGCTGCGTGCCGTGGGAGACGGCGTGCGTCAGGACCAGGTATTCCTGCTGGCGCGCTGCGGCTTCGATACATTCGAGCTCGCCCCGGGACAGGATCCCGAGGCCGCGCGGCGCGCGCTCGCGCGTTACGACGTGGCTTATCAGCCGGGCGATGCGCAGGTGGCGCTGCAGCGGCAGCGTTTTGGACGCTAGCGCAGCGGCAGCGCGGCGTCCGCAAAAAGTGCCGCCACCTCCTCCGCCGAGGCGGCGCGATGCGCGCGCTCGATGAGACGCCGCTCGAGGTGCGGCGCGAGCAGCTGCGCGAAGTCGTACATGTACTTGCGCAGCACCGTGCCGCGGCGAAAGCCGACCCAGGTGGTGTGCGCCGCGAACAGGTGCGCGGCGTCGATGGCTGTCAGCGCGGGATCGCGCTCATCCACCGCCATGTGCGCGACGATCCCCACCCCGAGTCCGAGACGCACATAGGTCTGGATCACGTCGGCATCGCGCGCCGTGATCGCGACGTTGGGAACGAGCGCTGCCCGGGCAAAGGCCTCGTGCAGCGACGAAGGCCCGGTGAAGCTGAACGTGTAGGTGATGAGCGGATACGCCGCCAGTGCCTTCAGGGTGAGCCGTCCGCCGTCGGCCAGCGGGTGACCCTTGGGGACGATGACGGTGCGATGCCAGCGATAGCACGGCAGCAGCGTCAGGTCGGCAAACAGCTGCTCCGAGCCGGTCGCGACGGCGCAGTCGATGCGGTCGCTGCTCACCATCTCCGCGATCTGCTCGGAAGTTCCCTGGTGCAGGTTGAGACGCACCTGCGGGTAGCGGTTGCGGAACTCGCGGATCACGTCCGGCAGCACGTAGCGCGCCTGCGTGTGGGTCGTGCCGATGGAGAGGCTTCCCTTGCCCTCGTCGCGCAGCTCCGTCGACAGGTTGCGGATGCTTTGCGCCTCCTGCAGGATCCTCGTCGCCCGCTCGATCACCTGCTGTCCGGCCGCGGTGATGCGGGTGAGGTTGCGGCCCTGGCGCACGAAGATCTGAAATCCCAGCTCGTCCTCGAGCAGCTTGATCTGCTTGCTGACACCGGGCTGCGAGGTGTGCAGCTTCTGCGCTGCCGCCGTGATGTTGAGGCCGCTCTGCGCGACGGCCGCGAGGTAGCGCAGCTGGTGCAGCTTCATGAGTGACCTTTCATACGACAAGCCTAGCGCAGAAAACCGTTCCGTGAGCGCCCCGTGACCGTTCCATAACCGCCGCGCAGCCCTTCAGAAGCAATCATTCGTTCTGGCGGGCGCCGGGCGCTCGTTATAGTCGGACGCACCATGGCGGAGCTGACCAACGAGCTGGAACAGCAGGCGGCGGCGGTGCGCGCGCTGCTGACCGATGCGCTGGCGCGGCACGGACGGCTGGTGTACTCGAACAGCCTGGGGGCCGAGGCCATGGTGCTGACCGACATCATCTGGTCGCACCTGCCGCAGATCGAAGTGTTCAGCATCGATACCGGTCGGTTGCACGAGGAGACCTACGAGCTGCTCGAGAGACTGCAGCGTCGCTACCAGCGGCGCGTGCGTGTCGTCTACCCCGACGCTGCCGAGCTCGAGCGGCTGGTGGCGCGCCAGGGCGTGAACGGCTTCTATCACGGTGTCGCGGCACGCCTCGAATGCTGCCGGGTCCGCAAGGTCGAGCCGTTCCGGCGCGCGATCGCCGGCTTTCCCGCCTGGGTCACCGGTGTGCGCCGCGAGCAGTCCGCGGGCCGTGCGCACGGTCGCGACGTGGAATGGGACACCGAGCATGGCCTGTACAAGATCAGCCCGCTGCTCGAGTGGAGCGAGGCGCAGGTGTGGCAGTACATCCGCCGGAAGCGGCTGCCGTACAATGCCCTGCACGACCGCCAGTATCCGAGCATCGGCTGCTCGCCGTGCACACGCGCGATTCAGCCGGGCGAGAGTCGCCGCGCCGGGCGCTGGTGGTGGGAGCAACCCGAATCGCGCGAATGCGGCCTGCATCCGAGTATTGCCTCCGCCGCCGGCAGTGCGGTCGTGGCGCTGTCCGCGTGAGTGAGGCCGCCGGCATGGACTACCTGCCGGTATTTCTGCGCCTCGATGGCCGGCCCGTCGTGGTCGTCGGTGGCGGCGCGGTAGCGCTGCGCAAGGTGGCGTGGCTGCTGAAGGCCGCTGCCCGCGTGACGGTCGTCGCCCCCGAGGTGCACCCGCAGCTGGCCGCGCACGCCGCGAACGGCCGGCTTGTTCACATCGCGGCGCAGTTCGGTGCCGCCCACCTCGCGGGGGCCGTCGCTGTGGTTGCCGCGAGCGGGGACGCCGACACCAATCGCGCGGTAGCGGCAAGCGCGCAGGCGCGCGCCATTCCCGTGAACGTCGTTGACGATGCCGATCTCTCGACCTTCATCTTCCCCGCCATCATCGAGCGTTCACCGATTCTGGTCGCGGTCAGCTCCTCGGGCCAGGCGCCGGTGCTCGCCCGGCGCGTGCGCGAGCAGATCGAGGCGCTGCTGCCGGCACGCCTCGGTGCGCTGGCGCGCTTCATGGGTGCACGGCGTGAGCGCATCCGTCATGCTCTCGCAGCACCCGCGCGACGCGCCTTCTGGGAACGCATCGTGACCGGGCCGGTTGCGCGTCGCGTGCTCGGGGGCGACGAGGCCCGAGCCGAGCGTCGCCTGGCGCGCGAGCTGCTCGCGGCGCAGCTCGGCGCTGCGCGCGCCGGGGACAAAGGGGCGACCGGCGAGGTCTACCTCATCGGTGCCGGTCCCGGCGATCCGGACCTGCTGACGCTACGCGCGCTGCAGCTGCTGCAGCAGGCAGATGTCATTCTCTACGACCGCCTCGTCGGTCCGCAGATTCTCGAGCGCGCCCGCCGCGACGCCGAGTGCATCTTCGTCGGCAAGGCGTCCGGGGAGCGCGGCCAGCAGCAGCGCATCAACGAGCTGCTGGTGCTGCTTGCGCGTCAGGGCAAGCGGGTCGCGCGCCTGAAGGGCGGCGATCCCTTCGTGTTCGGCCGCGGGGGCGAGGAGATCGACGTGCTCGCCGCGCACGACATTGCGTATTGCGTGGTGCCGGGAATCACGGCCGCTCTCGGCGCCGCCGCCAGCGCGCGGCTCCCGCTCACCGATCGCCGCCTCGCGCAGAGCGTCACCTTCGTGAACGGGCACCAGGGTGAGGGCGCCGCGCCCGACTGGCGCTTCTTCGCCGACCCGCGCCACACGGTGGTGTTCTACATGGCCGTCGCGGAGCTGCCCGGCATCGTCGCGCGGCTGCGTGCCGCCGGTGCCGCGCCCGCGCACCCGGCCGCGCTCATCGAGCGCGCCACTCTGCCCGGGCAACGGATCGTGCGCGGGTCGCTCGCTGACATCGCATCGCTCGCCGTCGAACAGCAGGTGACGCCCCCGGCGCTGCTGATCGTCGGCGCCGTGGCGGCGTTCGCCGCCGGCCAGGTGCCGGCTGCGCTCGCCTCCATTGCCACGGCCGCAGCCGCGCGCCCCACCGGCGCCGTGGCGGCCGCATGAGTGCCGTCGCCGGCTTTGTCGGCGCGATCGGCAGCACGCCGCTCATCCGGTTGCAAGGCGTGAGCGAGCAGACCGGGTGCGACATCCTCGGCAAAGCGGAATTCATGAATCCCGGTGGCTCGGTGAAGGACCGCGCGGCGGGCGCGATCATCGCGGCGGCCGAGCAGCGCGGCGAGCTGCCGCCGGGCGGCGTGGTTGTCGAGGGCACCGCCGGAAACACCGGCATCGGGCTCGCCCACGTGTGCAACGCGCGCGGCTACCGCTGTGTCATCGTCATGCCCGACAACCAGTCGCCGGAGAAATACCGGCTGCTCGAGACGCTGGGCGCCGAGGTGCACAAGGTACCGGTCGTACCCTACAGCAATCCGAACCAGTATCAGAAGGTCGCGCAGCGTCTTGCGGCCTCGCTCCCCAATGCGGTCTGGTCGAATCAGTTCGACAACACCGCGAACCGCGAGACTCATGTGCGCACCACCGGGCCCGAGATCTGGGCACAGACCAACGGGCGCATCGACGCCTTCACCTGCGCTACCGGCACCGGTGGCACCTTTGCGGGCGTCACGGAGTTTCTCAAGTCGCGCCGCCGCGAGATCCGCTGCGTACTCGCCGATCCTCCGGGCAGCAGCCTGTACTCCTGGGTGCGCACCGGCACGCTCAAGTCGACCGGCAGCGGCTCGATCACCGAAGGCATCGGCATCGGTCGCATCACCGCGAACCTTGAAGGGGCGCCGATCGACGATGCGGTACTGGTCGAAGACAGCGACGTGGTGCGCTCGGTCTACCGCCTGTTGTACGAGGAAGGCCTGTTCCTCGGCAGCACCAGCGGCCTCAACGTCGCGGCCGCCGTGAGCGTGGCGCGCGATCTCGGCCCGGGCCACACCATCGTCACCGTGCTGTGCGACGGCGGGGCGAAATATCAATCGCGGCTCTTCAACCGCGAGTGGCTGGAGCAGAAGGGCCTCGCCGGCTGCGCGCCCACACCGCCCGCGCACGCTCGGCTTTCCCTCGGGACCACCCTGGTCGCCTGAGTGCTCTGACCCCGGCGTTGGCGCCGGCCCCGCCGGCGACCGCCCGCCACCGCACCGACTGGCCGGCGGTCAGTCACTCGTGAGACAGTTTCCGCGTGAACGGCTTCCCCAGCTCCGCGGAACTTGATGCCCTGCGCCTCAGCCTGGAGGTGGCCGTGCGCAGCGTGGCCTTCAGCCTGCCGCTGGCCGTCCTGGCCGCCTGGGTGCTGACGCGGGTGCGCTTCCCCGGAAGGCTGCTGCTCGATGCGTTCGTGCACCTGCCGATCGTGCTGCCACCGGTCGCGGTCGGCTACGTGCTGCTGCTGCTGTTCGGGGCGCGGGGACCTGTCGGGGCGTGGCTGCGCACGCACTTCGGCATCGAGCTCGCATTCACGACCGCCGGCGCGGCGCTCGCGACCGCAGTGATGACCTTTCCGCTCATGGTGCGCGCCGTCCGGCTGTCCCTCGAGAATGTCGACCGGGGTCTCGAAGAAGCGGCACGCACGCTGGGGGCTGCTCCGGTGGACCGGTTCGTGTCGATCACGCTGCCGCTCATGCTGCCCGGGATCCTCGCCGGTGCGGTCACCGCCTTTGCCGCCGGCCTCGGTGAATTCGGCGCAGTGATCACCTTCGCCTCCAACGTCCCCGGCGTGACCCGCACACTGCCGCTGGCGCTGTATACCGCCATGCAGTCCCCCGTTGGTGATGCCCTGGCGCTGCGCCTGGCGCTGCTGTCGTTTGCGCTCGGCCTCCTCGGGCTGATCGCCTCTGAAATGCTGGTCAGGCGCGTGCGCCGCTACCTCGGCCGGTGACGCACCTGCTCCAGGTATCGGTGATCAAACGGCGGCCGGCATTTCTGCTGGACGCGAGCTTCAGCGCGCCGCTTCCCGGGGTTATCGCGCTCTTCGGCCGCTCGGGAAGCGGCAAGACCACCCTGGTCAACCTCATCGCGGGACTCCTCGCGCCGGACGAAGGCGAGATCCGGCTCGGTGAGGAGGTGCTCACCGACACGCGGCGCGGCATTGCGGTAGCCGTCGAGCGGCGTCGCATCGGCTACGTGTTCCAGGACACCCGGCTGTTCCCGCACCTCACCGTGGAGGGGAACCTGCGCTACGGCGAGAAGCGTGCGGCCCGGGCGCCCCCGGTCATCGGGTTCGAGGAAGCGCTTGCCCTGCTCGGTCTCGAAGCGCTCCTGGCGCGCCGGCCCCGGCAACTCTCCGGCGGCGAGCGCCAGCGCGTGGCGCTCGGTCGGGCGCTGCTCGCGCGGCCGCGCCTGCTGCTGCTCGATGAGCCGCTCGCCTCACTGGATGACGCACGGCGCGAGGAGGTGCTGCCGTACCTGGTGGCACTGCGCGATCGGTTGTCGATCCCGATGGTTTACGTGAGTCACGATTTCGACGAAGTGCTGCGCCTCGCCACGCACCTGGTGCTGCTCGCGGGCGGCCGGGTGCTCGCGGACGGGCCGGTGGACGAGATGAGCCTGAGCCGCGAGCTGCAGAGCATCGTCGGACCGGAGCTGGTGGGCGCCGTCGTGGAAGGTCTGGTGACGCGTCTCAACACGGCCGAGGGGAGCGCCCAGCTGGCGGTGGGAACCGGCACGCTGCAGGTGAGCCTGCGCGATGTTCCGGTGGGGGCATCCGTGCGGCTGCACCTGCTGGCGCGCGATGTGATCCTCGCGACGCAGCCGGTGCAGGGACTGAGTGTGCGCAATGCGCTCGCCAGCACCGTCATCGCCCTCAGCGACGACGACTTCGGTGCAGTGCTGGTCAGGCTGGATGTCGGCGGGGCGGTCGTGCTCGCGCGCATCACTCAGGGCGCGCGCCGGGCGCTCGGGCTGCAGCCCGGCGATGCCGTGTGGACGCTGGTCAAGGCGGTCTCGACGCGCGGACACGCGTTTCGCATCGTGCCGGGAAGCTGAAGCGGGCGCGGCGGCGGCGTGCTCAGGCGTCCGCGGCATCCGGCACGGCCCGCTCGCTCACCATGGTCAGCACGTCGTAGCTGGCGACCGTCTCACCGTTTTGATTGCTGATGAGAGTGTCCCAGCGCACCTCGCCGTAGCCTGCGCCCGCACGCAGGGATTTCTCCTTGCAGGTGAGGCGCACCCGGATACGGTCACCGGGCTTGACCGGCTTCAGGAACCGCAGTCCGTCTAGCCCGTAGTTCGCCAGCACCGGACCGTAGGGCGGATCGACGAACAGCCCGGCCGCGGCCGATATCAGGAAATAGCCGTGCGCGACGCGCCCGCCGAACAGCGGATTGCGCGCCGCCTGCGCCTCGTCCATATGCGCATAGAAGCGATCGCCCGAGAGCTCCGCGAAGCGCTCGATGTCCGCGACCGTGACTTCGCGTTCGGCGGAGTTGAACGTGTCACCGATGGCGAGCGCCGCGAAAGGCTTGCGGAACGGGTGCGTTCCCGGATCGAGCTCGCGCGCCCCTGTCACCCAGCGCGCCGTCACCGCCGTGATCGCATCCGGCGTACCCTGCACGGCGGTGCGTTGCAGGTAGTGCATCACGCCGCGGATCCCGCCCATCTCCTCGCCGCCGCCGGCGCGTCCTGGCCCGCCGTGCACCAGGTGCGGCAGCGGCGAGCCGTGCCCGGTGGACTCCTTGGCGCAGTAGCGGTTCACCACCACGATGCGCCCGTGATAGGGCGCGAGTCCCAGCACCAGCCGCGCTGCCACGGTGTCGTCCGCAGTGAAGATCGAGCCGGCGAGACTGCCGCCGCCACGCCGCGCGAGCGCAATCGCTTCATCGACGCTGTCGTAGGGCACGAGCGTGCACACCGGCCCGAACGCCTCGACACTGTGCACCGCCCGGCCGGCGCCGGCGTCACGACAATAAAGCAGTGTCGGCGCCACGAATGCTCCACGGTCCGCATCGGCACCGACGGGCTGCGCCTGGCCGTCGCCGCCACAGACGACCTGCGCCTCGCGGGCGAGCTGCGCGAGCCGCTCCAGCACCTCGCGCCGCTGGCTGAGCGAGGCCACCGGCCCCATGCGCACGTTATCCAGGCGCGGATCGCCCACGACGATCTGTCCGAGCGCGCTGCGCAGCGCCTCGAGCACCGCGCCCGCGTGTGCCGCGGGGACCAGTGCTTTGCGGATGGCGGTGCACTTCTGTCCCGCCTTGACCGTCATCTCGCGCACCACTTCGCGCACGAACAGGTCGAGCTCCGGTGTTCCGGGCGCCGCATCGGGGCCGAGGATTGAAGAATTGAGCGAATCGGTCTCGGAGGTGAACCGCACCGCGTTGGCGGTGACCACCGGATGCTGACGCAGCTTCAGCGCCGTGACGGCGGAACCGGTGAACGACACCACGTCCTGACACGTCAGGTGCTCGAACAGGTCCCCTACCCCGCCACAGACGAGCTGCACCGCCCCGGGCGGCAGGATCGCCGATTCCACCATGCGCCGGAACACCCGCTCGGTGAGATAGCAGGTCTGGGTGGCCGGCTTGACGATTGCCGGTACTCCCGCCAACAGCGTCGGCGCGAGCTTCTCCAGCATGCCCCACACCGGAAAATTGAACGCGTTGATGTGGACTGCGCAGCCTTCGAGCGGCACGCACACGTGCTGCCCGACGAAGCTGCCGCTCTTCGACAGCCCTTCCACGGCGCCGTCGATGTAGACACGGCCGTTGGGCAGCTCGCGCGTTCCCTTGCTCGCGTACACGAACAGCGTGCTGATCCCGCCGTCGATGTCGATCCAGGAGTCGCCCTTGGTCGCGCCGGTGGCATAGGAGAGCGCGTAGAACTCCTCTTTGTGCTCGGTGAGAAAGCGCGCCAGCGACTTGAGGAGTGCGGCGCGCTCGTGGAAGGTGAGGCGGCGCAGGTTCTGCCCGCCCGCTTCACGCGCGTGCGCGAGCATGGCGGCCGCGTTGAGCCCGTCGGCGCCCGCGCTGGCGATCACCTCGCCGGTGGTGGCATCGCGCAGCGCGACCCCGGCACCCCGGCCGGCCTGCCACCGGCCTGCGACGAAACTCTGCAGCTGCATGGTGCTCATTCCTCGCTTACCTGGCCGCGAACGCGGTAGGAGCGTCCGCGGAACAGCGCTATGCGCTCGCCGCGCTGGTTGGAGACGACGATCTCGTAGAGGCCGTTGCGCGCAGTGCGCCACAACTCGCGCGCTTCGGCGGTGAGCTCATCGCCCTCGCGCGCGGCGGCGAGAAAGTCGATCGAGGCGGCCGCCGCGACGGTCGAATCGTTGTATGAGTTGCAGGCGCAGGCGAAGGCGCTGTCGCCGAGCGCGAAGACGACGCCGCCGTGACACAGGCCGTGGCCGTTGAGCATGTCCGCCCGTACCCGCATGAGGACCTGTGCCCGGCCGGGCCCGACCGCGGCGATCCGCATCCCGAGCGCCCGCGAGGCACGGTCGCGGCCGAACAGCGCCCCGGCTGCGCGCTCGGCGCGCTGCTGTGCGGCGGCCGACCTGATGTTCGTGTCCTTCATGCCTGGGCTCCGCTCACTGGCCGGTGAAGCGCGGCGCGCGCTTCTCGCGGAAGGCGGCCACGCCCTCGGCGTAATCGGAGCTGCGCCCGAGCTCCCCCTGGTAGTCGCGCTCGACGTCGAGTTGTGCGGCGAGGGTGCGGCTGAAGCCTTCGTAAATGGCCTGCTTGGTGCGCGCCAGGCCGCGGGTCGGGGCAGCGGCAAACTGCCCTGCCAGCGTGTCGACCACGGCCGCGAGTTCCTCATCCTCCACGCAGCGCCAGATCAGCCCCCACGCCGCCGCCTGCTCGGCCGGCAACTTCTCGCCGAGGAGTGCCAGCCCGAGCGCCCGGGCGGTCCCGACCAGACGCGGCAGGAACCAGGTGCCCCCGGAGTCGGGCACCAGGCCGAGCTTCGCGAATGCCTGTACGAAGCTCGCCGAGCGCGCGGCCACCACCAGGTCGCAGGCGAGCGCGATGTTGGCGCCGGCGCCGGCCGCCACGCCGTTAACCGCCGCGATGACCGGAAGGGGCAGAGCACGCAATGCCAACACCAGCGGCTTGTAGTTTTTCTCGATCGAGTCGCTCAGGTCCGGCGCTGCGGCTCCCGGACCCACGGCACGATCGGAGAGGTCCTGACCGGCGCAGAAGCCGCGCCCGGCCCCGGTGATCACCAGCACGCGCGCCGCCGTTCCCGGCAGCCCCGCGAGCGCCTCACGCACCTCGGCATGCATGGCCGTGTTGAAGCTGTTCAACCGCTCGGGCCGGTTGAAGGTGAGACGCGCAATGCCCTCGTTGAGATCGAAGAGAATGTTCTGGTAGCTCACCGCAGTTGTCCCATGCAGATCCGCGTGCCGTGCGCGGCGGTTGCCGACGGCTTCACTTCTCGTCGTAGTCGAGCTCGAGCGTCGGGCTCCTGACGTGGGACTGGCACGCCAGCACGTACCCCTGCTCGAGCTCCCATTCCTCCAGCGCGTAGTTCTGCGCCATGACCACCTCCCCGCGGATCACCTTGGTGCGGCAGGTGGAGCACACGCCGGCGCGACAGGAGAAGGGCAGCTCGACGCCCGCGCGTGCCGCCGCATCGAGCACCGTCTCCTCGTGCATTTTCATGGTGAAGGAACGGCGTCGCCCGTCCACGAGTACCGTGACCTCCGCGGTGCCGGTGTCCGCTGCCCCCGCCACCGCCGGCGCAGCGGGCCGCGGCGCGGCCGTCTCACCGGTGGTCGCCACGGTGAAATGCTCGGCGTGCAGGCGCGCGGGGTCGACGCCGAGATCGCGCAGGGTCGCCGTCAGCTGCTCGATCATGTCCCCGGGGCCGCATACGAAGTATTCGGCCACCTCCAACGGGCGAAACAGTGTGGCGGCGAACTGCCGCAGCCGCGCGCCGTCGATGCGACCGTTGTAGAGAGCGACCTCCTGGGGCTCGCGGCTCATGACGAAGTGCAGCGACAGACGCTCGAGATACCGGTCCTTCAGCGCGAGCAGCTCCTCCAGACACATGGTGCGGGCGGTGCCGCTGTTGCCATAGAAGAGAATGAAGCGGGCGCCGCGCGCGAGCAGCATGCTCGCCATGGCGAGCACCGGCGTGATGCCGCAACCGGCGGCAAGCGCCACGTAGGTCGCGGTCCGGGGTGAGGCATCGGTGCGGGGTGTAAAGCTGCCGTTGGGCGGCAGCACGTCGAGCACGTCCCCGGTGCGCAGCTGCTCGGCCAGGTAGCGCGACATGCGCCCCGATCCATGGACGCGTGGCACGATACGCAGCGGCCACTCGCCCGGTGCATTCACCAGCGAATAAGTGCGTCGCACCTCTTCCCCGTCGATGATCGCGCGCACCACCACATGCTGGCCCGCGCTGCCGGTGTACTCGCTGCGCAGCTCCGGCGGCACCTCGAGGGCGAGCGCGATCGCATCTTCGGCATCGGGTGCGACCTGCGTGACCTCGAGCGGGTGGAACTTCAGCATCTCAGAGACACTTGAAGTAGTCGAAGGGCTCGCGGCAGGCGCTGCAGCGGTAATGCGCCTTGCAGGGCGTCGAGCCGAACTCGCTCACCCGCTCAGTCGCGCGGCTGCCGCAGCGCGGGCAGGCGACCGACGGTGCGCCCGACAGCTGCCGCAGCGTTGACACCGGAGCCTCGGGCGGAGCGATGCCGAAGCTCGTGAGCTTGCGCCGACCCTCCGCCGTCAGCCAGTCGCTCGTCCAGGGTGGCGACAGCACTTCCTCGAGAACGGCCGTGCCGAACCCGCCGGCATCGAGCGCGGCGCGGGTGAGCGTGCGGATCACCTCGGTCGCGGGACAACCGGAGTAAGTCGGCGTGAGGCCAACGTGCATACGGCCGAGGGTGTCCGCGCTTACATAGCGCACGACACCCAGGTCCACGATGCTCAGCACCGGGATCTCGGGATCGGCCACCTCGCTCAGGAGCGCCCACACCCGGCGCTCGGGTTCGCTGTCAGTGGGGCTGGGGAGGGACATCGCGCCCGCACGCCTCACCAGCGCGCGCCCGGATAGGCGCGCGGCAGGTGCTGCATTTCGGCGAGCAGGTGCCCCAGGTGCTCGGTGTGCACACCGCGCTTGCCATGCCACGGGTAAGGCTGTGGCGCCGGCCGCCGCAGCGTCGCCGCGGTGAGGTCCGCGTCGATCCGCGCCGACCAGCGGGTCGCGAGCTCCGGCAGTGCCGGTGCGATCCCCGCCGCGCTCATACGCTCATCGACCTCGTCGGGCGCGAACAGCTCCGCGGTGAAGCGCCACAGGTCATCGACGGCGCGCTGCGCGCGCAGCTGGCTCTCCTGTGTGCCGTCGCCGAGCCGCACCAGCCAGCCGCTGCTGAAGCGGCAATGATAGCGCGTCTCCTTGAGGGCCTTGGCCGCGATGGCGGCGAGCCGCGTGTCGGTGGACGCGCACAGTCCCTGGTAGATCTCCAGCTGCCAGGTGTCGAGCAGCCACTGCCGGACGATGGTGCAGGCGAAATCACCGTTCGGCTGCTCGGCGAGCGTCAGGTTGGCGAATTCCGGCGCATCGCGCAGGAACGCCAGCGCGTCCTCGTCGCGCCCGCGGCCCTCGAGCTCGCCGGCATAGGTGAGCAGCAGCCGCGCCTGGCCGATGAGGTCGAGCGAGAGATTGGCGAGCCCAAGATCCTCCTCGAGTGCCGGCGCGTGACCGACCCATTCCGCCAGCCGCTGGCCGAGCACCAGCGCGGTGTCTGCCAGGCGCACGACATAGTGGCAGTGCGCCTCGGCGTGCGTGGCAGCGCGGGCCGCGGGCACCGCCGGCAGCGCGCTCACAGGTTCTTCACCTCGTCGGGAATGGCATAGAAGGTCGGATGGCGATACACCTTGTCGCGAGCCGGCTCGAACAGCGCATCCGCCTCTGCGGGGTCGGACGCGGTGATGTCAGCCGAGCGCACCACCCAGAGGCTCACGCCCTCCTGGCGGCGCGTGTACACGTCGCGCGCGTGCTCGATCGCCATGCGCGCATCGGCCGCATGCAGGCTCCCGGCGTGCTTGTGCTCGAGTCCCGCAC
Source organism: Steroidobacteraceae bacterium (assembly GCA_036008385.1). Classification (GTDB taxonomy): domain Bacteria; phylum Pseudomonadota; class Gammaproteobacteria; order Steroidobacterales; family Steroidobacteraceae; genus 13-2-20CM-66-19. The sequence goes on along the minus strand of DASYNX010000006.1, from coordinate 76,542 downwards.
GTGAGCGGATGAACACTTCGAACAGCGGCCAGTCGTTGCTCATGTTCAGCTCCCCGCCGGCGCTACTGCGGCCGGCTGCTGCACGGCGCGCGCGCGCTCCTTGGCGGCATGCGCGGCGGCCGCCTCGCGTACCCAGCGCCCCGCCGCATGGGCGGCGCGCCGTGCCTCGAGGCGCTCGCGGTTGCAGGGTCCGTTGCCCTTGAGGACCGCCTGAAACTCGCTCCAGTCGATTGCTCCGACCCGGTAGTGCTGCGTGGCCTCATCCCAGCGCAGCTCGCCGTCGGGAATGGTCAGGCCGAGGAAGTGCGCCTGCGGCACGGTGATGTCGATGAACTTCTGGCGCAGCTCGTCGTTGCTGAAGCGCTTGATCTTCCAGCGCATCGACTGTGCGCTGTGCTGCGAGTCGGCGTCGCTCGGGCCGAACATCATGAGCGACGGCCACCACCAGCGGCTGAGGGCATCCTGCGCCATGGCGCGCTGCGCCGGGCTGCCGCGCGCGAGCGTCAGCATGATCTCGAAGCCCTGACGCTGATGAAAGCTCTCCTCCTTGCAGATGCGCACCATGGCGCGCGCGTATGGCCCGTACGAGCAGCGGCAGATCGGAATCTGGTTCATGATCGCCGCGCCATCGACCAGCCAGCCGATGGCGCCCATGTCCGCCCAGGTGAGCGTTGGGTAGTTGAAGATGCTCGAGTACTTGGCTGCCCCCGACAGCAGCTGCTCGATCAGCTCCTCGCGCGCAATGCCGAGGGTCTCGGCGGCGCTGTAGAGATACATGCCGTGGCCGCCCTCATCCTGCACCTTGGCGATCAGCACGGCCTTGCGCTTCAGCGTCGGCGCGCGCGTGATCCAGTTGCCTTCGGGCAGCATGCCGACGATCTCGGAATGCGCGTGCTGCGAGATCTGGCGGATCAGGGTCTGGCGATAGGCCTCCGGCATCCAGTCCTTGGGCTCGATCTTCTCCTCGGCATCGATCCGCGCCTGAAAACGCTCGGCGTAGCGGGCCAGCTCGCCGGCGGTCGCCGGCACCGGGTCCTTGCCATGGGTATCGAGTGCCTGGGTATACATGACGTTTGCGGCGCTGCGCGGCGGCGGCCTGCCGTGACACAAGACTATCACAGGCCGGCGCGCTGCCCGCCCGCTACGCCCCCCAGCGCTCGAGTACCTGCACGAAGGTCTGCATGAAGCGATTCGCCTGGTGACCGTCCATGACACGGTGATCGAGAGTCAGGGTGACATAACAGCGCGGCTGCACGACGATGCGCTGCGCCGCACCCTCGCCCACGACCGTGGCGCGCTGCTCGAGCTTGCCGATGCCGAGAATCGACGACTGCGGCTGATTGATGATGATCGGAGCCGCGAGCAGGCTGCCGCTCACGCCGTGGTTCGAGATGGTGAAGGTGCCGCCGCGGACCTCCGCGGGCGACAGTTCGCCGCTGCGCGCGCGCGTGACCAGGTCATCGAGTGCCCGCGCGGTTCCGGGCAGGTCGCGGGACTGCGCATCGCGCAGAACCGGGACGATGAGGCCGAAGCCTTCCACGGCGGTGGCGATCCCGATGTGCACCGATTCGTGGATCTCGAGCGCGGTATCCGTCCAGCGGCTGTTAGCCTCGGGCACCGCGCGAATCGCCACGACGGCGGCCTGCACGAAGTAGGCGCTCAGCGTGAGCGGCGTACCGCGACGTGCCAGCTCCTCCCGCCGGCGGGCACGGTCCGCGAGCACGGCGGTCAGGTCCGCCTCGAACACCGTCGTCACGTGCGGCGCGGTGTGCAGCAGACTCTCCACCATGTGCTCGGCGATGCGCTTGCGCACCACGGTATGGGGAATCCGCCGGATGCCGCCGCCGGCGACCTCCGCTGCCGGGGCCGGCGCGCCGGTCGGTGGAGGCTCGCGCGCACGTGGCGCCGCCGCGGGCGCGGCGCGCAGCACGTCCTCGACCGTGATGCGCCCGCCCGGGCCGCTGGCGCTGAGCTCCGAGGCGTCGAGCCCGCGCTCGGCGAGCAGACGCCGCACCGCCGGGCTCAGCGTCGGCGGGGACTCGGCGCGTGGAGTGGCGGGTGCGCCGGGGGTCCGCACACTCGCATCGGCCGCTGGCGCAGCGCGCGCGCCGGGATGCTCGGGCAGCGGCGTTTGCGCGGCGGCCGCGGCGCTCGCGGCTTCGAGACGCCCGAGGAGCTCACCGGGCGCGATCTCCTGCTGCTCGTGCCGCAGGATCTCCCGCAGCACGCCGGAGGCCGGTGCGGCGACCTCCACGGTCACCTTGTCGGTCTCGATCTCGATGAGCGGCTCATTCTCCGCGACGTGCTCGCCCACCTGCTTCAGCCAGCGCAGGATCTGCGAGCGGGTGCCCTCGGTCTGCTCCGCCGGGGCCCTGATCTCGACACCCGCGCTCATGCCGCGCTCATACGCTCGCGAGCCGCTGAATGGCCCGGCAGATGCGCGCGACGTCCGGCACCGCCGCCTCGAGCAGCACCGGGCTGTGGGGACTGGGAATATCGGGCATGGCGAGCCGCTCGATCGGCGCGTCGAGATTGAAGAAGCTCTCCTGCGCGAGCCAGGCTGCGATCTCCGCACCGAAACCGGCGCTGAGGTTGTCCTCGTGAACGATCAGGCAGCGCCGGGTCTTTTCCACGGATGCGCGTACCGCCTCCTTGTCCCACGGCGACAGAGTACGCAGATCCAGCACCTCGGCGTCAACCTGAGACTGGCGCGCCGCCTGCTCGCAGCGCTCGACCATCGCACCCCAGGTGACGACGCTGATCTCGGCGCCAGCGCGAACGACGCGTGCCTCACCGAACGGCACCACGAACTCGTCTCCCGGGTAGGGACGGCGCGCCCAGGCACCATCGAGCATGGCGCGGTGCTCGAAGAAAATGACCGGGTCGTTGCCGCGCAGTGCGGCACGCAGCAGCCCCACTGCATCCTCCGCGTTCGACGGCACCGCCACCTGCCAGCCAACGCCGTGTACCCAGGCCACCTCGTTGGTCTGGCTGTGCCAGGGGTCGCCGCACTTGAAGAAGCCCCCCGGCATGCGCACCACCATCGGTGCCGCGAAGCGGTTGCGCGTACGCCAGCGCAAGGTCCCGCAGTCGTTCAGCTGCTCGGCGGCGGAATCGGCGTACTTGCGGAACTGGATCTCGGGCACCGGCAGCAGCCCCGCGAGCGCCATGCCCACTGCGCGGCCGATGATGCCCTCCTCGGAGAGGCTGGTGTCGAATACCCGCGCACTGCCGTACTTCTCCTGCAGCCCGAGCGTCGCACCGTGCACGCCACCCTTAGGTCCCACGTCCTCCCCGAACACCACCATGCGCACGTTCGCACCCAGCTCGACGTCGAGCGTGCGGCGGATCGCCGTCAGCATGTTGATGCGCGGGCCCTCCGGACGCGCCGCGCGTCTCACGGGGGCAAACACATGGCCCTCGGCTGCCAGCCCGCCCTGCTCCTGCAGCGCCGCAGCCCCGGCCGAATTCGTATGGAAGACATGATCGGTCAGCGCCCGCGGGTCGGGCTGCGGACGGGCCAGGGCACGCTCGATCGCCTGCTCGACCTCGCGACGCGCCTCGCTCGCGAGGCGCGTCCATTCGGTCGCCGCCATCAGCGCCGGCACGAGGAATTCCCGCAGACGGTTCAGGGGATCGCGCGCCCGCTCATCGCTCAGAAGCGCCGCGGACTTGTAGGTCTGGGTGTCCTGGCCGGAGTGACCCGAGAGCCGTGGAACGGTGAGACGCAGCAGCAGCGGCGTGCGCGCCGCGCGCACGCGGGCGACGGCCTCACGAATCAGCCCGGCAGCCGCCCGCGGATCTGAGCCGTCGCCCTCCAGGACCGTGAGCCCGGCAAAGGAGCGCAGGTTGGCGGCAATGTTGCCGCCGGGCGTCTGCAGCTGCGCCGGGACGGAAATGCCGAAGGCGTTGTCCTCGATGTAGAACAGCATCGGCAACGCGAGCGTCGTGGCGATGTTGAGCGCCGACCAGAAGCCGTTGGTCGCCGTCGAGGCGTCACCGCCCAACACGACCGCGATGCTACGGCCGTAGGCGGAATCGCGCAGCGTTTCGTGCCGGTAGCGGATCGCCTGCGCCCACCCGGCGGCCGGCGTGTACTGCGCGCCGACGCCGCCACAGGCCGGCAGCACCGTCGGATGCCCGCGCCCGGGAAGATTGAACACCACCCCGATGTCGCGTCCGCCGCTGAAGGAGCCGTCGCGCGCCAGCGGCCCGGCCGCCGCATCCTCGAGACTCACGCCGAGCGCCAACATCAGCGGTCGCGAGCGGTAGTAGACCGTCACGCCATCGTGGGCGTCGGTCAGCTCGAGTCCGAGCAGGATCTGCGCGAAGTCATGACCGCGCGCCGAGAACTGGTACAGCACCTTGCGCTCGGGCAACAGCCGCGTCTCCTCGATGTCGTCGAGCGCGCGCGAGGCGTGCAGGAGCGAGGTCACGCGGCGCCAGTCCGGTTGCGCTGCCGGCACTTCGGTCCCGCCGGTGGGGTTCGTTATCGCCGTGACGTGCGCAGGCATCGGGGTCCCTAGCAGGTGCGATGGCGAAGCTTATGCCTGCGTACCAAGAAGTTCACGACCCGCCTGCCGGTGCCGTGATCGGGGCGGCGGGACCGAGTGTCCCGGCCGGGCGCTGGCACTCGCAGCTCGTGGTATCGGGGCCGGCAAACCAGAACGCGGAGCCCGGCAGACGCACGTCGGCGTAGCGCCAGGCTGCGTTGAATTCTCCGAGAAATTTGTCGGCAGAGCGCGCCCGGCCCTGCGCGCGCAGCGACGCGGCCAGACCATAGAGCGCCCAACCGTTGGCCGGATTGCGGCGCAGGTCCTCGCGGTACACGCGCTCGGCCTGCGCCGCACGGCCTGCGATCAGCAGCTGCGCCCCGAGCAGGTGGCGCACCGGGAAGAACCAGTCGGCCGGCTCGTTGTAAGCCAGCCGGTCCTGCGCGGCCACCGCCTGCTCGAGCAGCGCGACCGCCGCCGCGTTGTTGCCGCCGGTCGCCGCGATGCGTGCGGCCACGACCGGCTCAGCGACCTGCAGGACATCCTGCAGGGTGTTGAATCCCGCCTGCGCGCTCGCCGGAATCGCCGCGCCGAGCTCGCGCAGCTGCGCGAGCATCGCCTGCGCCTCGGCGATGCGCCCGCGCGCCGCGAGCGCCACGCCGCGACTGTAGAGATACCCGGCCACGAGTCCCGGAGCGCCCGGCACCGGAGCTTCGAGCGCAATGGCCTCGTCCCAAAGTCCGAAGCGCACCAGCGCGGCGTATTGCTGCGTGAGAGCCCAGCCCGAGTCGCCCATGGCGAGCGCCATGTCGAGTGGCAACGTGCCGGCGACGCTCTGCACGGCCGCGAGCGTCTCGGCCTTGCGTCCCTCCATGGCCGCGGAGAACGCGAGGAACGCGTAGTTGTGAGCGAAGTACATCGCGTAGTAATCCGGTGCTGCGGTGATCGCGAGGTACTTCCGATCGGCGGCGACACCGCTGCGGTTGGCTGCGGCCGCCTCCTCGTAGCGTCCGACGCGCTGCATGATGTGCGCCGGCATGTGCTCGAGATGTCCCGCGGCCGGCATCATGCCGGTCAGGCGCTGCGCGGCGGCGAGCGCCTTCTCGGGATGGGGCGAGGCTTCCATGACGTGAATGTAGTAGTGGTTGGCACCGGGGTGGCCGGGATCGCGCGCCAATACCGACTCGAGGCGCGACTCGATCCCGGGCGTGCCCGCCACCGGCTCGCCATCGGCGGTCCAGAGCTTCCATGCGTGCACGTTCATCTCGGCTTCGGCGCACAGCGTCTGTACGTCGAGGTCATCCGGGAACTGCCCGGCGAGATCACGCATCGCAGCCGCGTAGGCGATCAGCACCGGATCGAGGTTGCCGGGCCCGAGCGGCTGCGCCGACGGGTAGCGCGCGGCGAGCGCGCCGATCAGGCCCTGCTCGACCCGTGAGGCATGGGTGGCGTTCTCCTGCGCACTGTGAAGCGCCTCCAGTGCCACCCGGGCGCGCGGCTCGGCCATCTCCGCGAGGTTGTAGTTCGGTCCAACGGTCAGTGCCACGCCCCAGTAGCAGGCGGCGCAGGCGGGATCGAGCTCGGCGGCCCTGGCAAACGAGCGCGTCGCCTCGTCGTGGTTGAACGCCCACAGCAGTCGCATGCCCTGATCGAAGTACTGCTGGGCGAGCGGCGAGGCGGTGGTGATGGCGCGATGGAAGTTCCCGAGGCCGGCGAACAGCTGAGCACCCCGGGCCCACTGCGCCACGGTTGCGGGGAGCGGCGCAGGCTGCTCCGCGGCAGGCGTGTCGGCGCGTACCACGCCGGCCGGCGTCCATACCGCCAGCGCCACTGCCGCCACCAGCACGCCGCGCATGCTCCGACAGCGCTCAGCCGCCCGTCGCAGCCGGCCCGGCGCTCACCGGAACGCTCCCCCATCCTTTCCCGGATGCGGCGAGGCGCTCGAGCAGCTCCGCCGGACGCCAGCGCGCGCCATGGGTGACGGACAGCCGCCGCATGGTGTCGACCACGCGCTGAAGTCCTGACTGCTCGGCCCAGAACATCGGCCCGCCGCGGTAGGCCGGAAATCCGTAGCCGTTTACGTACACGACATCGATGTCGCTCGCGCGGATTGCGATGCCTTCCGCGAGAATGCGCGCACCCTCGTTGACCAGCGGATGCAGCAGTCGCTCCAGTATCTCCTCGTCGTCGATCGCCCGGCGCTTGATGCCGAGCTCGCGCGACACCCCCTCGATGAGCGCCGTCACCTCGGGGTCCGGCAGGCGTGTGCGCCCCTCATAGCGATAGAAGCCCTTGCCGGCTTTCTGTCCCAGCCGCCCCTCACCCACGAGACGCTCGAGAATGGGCGACCAGCGCTCGTCGGGCGCAAGCTTGCGTCCCTTGCGTATCAGGAAGCCGACGTCGTTGCCCGCGAGGTCGCGCATCGCCAGCGGCCCCATCGCGAAGCCGAAGCCCTCGATGACGCGATCGATCTGCTGCGGCGTCGCACCCTCCTCCAGCAGGAACTCCGACTCGGCGCCATAGAAGCCGAGCATGCGGTTGCCGATGAAGCCGTCGCAGTTGCCCGCCAGCACGGCGACCTTGCCGAGGGTGCGCGCCAGTCCCATGACGGTGGCAATGGTCTGCGCCGAGGTGCGCCGGCCGCGCACGTTCTCGAGCAGCTTCATGACGTTCGCCGGACTGAAGAAATGCGTGCCGACCACCTGCTCGGGACGCGCGGTGCTGGCGGCGATCGCATCGATGTCGAGGGTCGAGGTGTTGGTCGCGAGGATCGCGTGCGTTGCTGCGACCGCATCGAGCCGCGTGAACACCTGCTGCTTCACCTTCAGGTCCTCGAAGACCGCTTCGATTACGATGTCGGCGCTGCCGAGTGCGGCGTAGTCCGTCACGCCCGTCATCAGCGCCAGCGCGGCATCCGCGCGCGCCTGCGTGAGACTCCCGCGGGCAACCGACGTGGTGTAATTGCGGCGCACCAGCGCGAGTCCCCGCTCGAGCGCCTCCGGGCTCAGCTCGAGCACCGCCACCGGGATGCCGGCGTTGGCGAAGTTCATCGCGATGCCGCCGCCCATGGTGCCGGCGCCGATCACCGCCGCGGTGTGGATCGGCAGCGGTTGCACATCCGCGGCCAGGCCGGGAACCCTGCGTGCCTCACGTTCGGCGAAGAACACGTGCACCAGTGCGCGCCGCTGCGGGCTGTCGCGGCACTCGAGGAAGTACTCGCGCTCGAGCCGCAAGCCCTCCTCCTTCGGGCGCGTGCAGGCCGCCTCGATGGCGTCGATGATCCTCCAGGGAGCGAGCTGCCCGCGCGCCTTGGGCTCGATCTTGCGGCGGAACGCGGCGAACAGCTCGCGATCGGCGCCGCGGGTGCGCTCCGTCAACTCGCTCGCCAGGCGCAGCGGCCAGCGCTGCGCGACTGCCTGGCGGGCATAGGCGATGGCGCCTGCGAGCGCCTGGTTGGCGAGCGCATCGACGATGCCGAGCTCGCGCGCGCGCTCGGCGCTGAGCTGCGCCCCGCTGGTGATGGCTTCGAGCGCCGCCTGCGGGCCGGCGAGGCGGGTGAAGCGCTGTGTGCCGCCGCCGCCGGGGATCAGGCCGATCCTCACTTCCGGAAGGCCAACCTTCGCGCCCGTGCTGGCGACCCGCCAGTGGCAGGCGAGCGCCAGCTCCAGTCCACCGCCCAGCGCTACCCCATCGATGCCGGCCACGACCGGCTTGCTGCTCGCCTCGAGCTGCGCCTGCAGATCCCGGGCGGTGGGCGCGGTCAACGCCGCACCCGAATCGAACTCGGTGATGTCCGCGCCGGCGGAGAAGCTGCCACCGCCGCCGCTGAGGACAATGGCGTTCACCGCCGCATCCGCAGCGGCCCGTTGCAGCCCCTGCAGCAGCCCCTCGCGCACCGCCAGGGCGAGTGCGTTGACCGGCGGATTCACGATCGTGAGAACCGCGATCTCGCCTTCGAGGCGATAGTTGACGGCGGGCACGGGAGCCTCCGGTTCGGCTGTGCGGCTGGCAGGCATTGTACGGCGGGCGTGCAGAGCGCGCCCCGTATGTCGCCCGCCACGACGGGCGGCGGATACACTCGGCCCGCAATGGACAGCGTGGACGTGGTCGTGGTCGGCGCCGGCATCGTGGGGCTCGCGATGGGGCGCGAGCTCGCCGCGCGCGGCCGCGACACGCTGATTCTCGAGGCGGCGGAGCGGTTCGGCAGCGGCGCGAGCTCGCGTAACAGCGAGGTCATCCACGCCGGGATCTACTATCCGCAGGACTCGCTCAAGGCACGGCTGTGCGTCGCGGGTCGCGATCGGCTGTACGCCTTCTGCCGGGAGCGCGGCATTGCCCATCGCCGCTGCGGCAAGCTCATCGTCGCGACCGAGACAGCGCAGCTGCCGCGCCTGCTGGCGCTCGCGGCGACCGCGCGCGCCAACGGTGTCGCACTCGAGCTCCTCGAGCCGGCCGCGGCGCTCGCACTCGAGCCCGAGCTCTCGTGCGCGGGGGCGCTGCATTCCCCGCTCACCGGCATCATCGACGTGCACGCATTCATGCTGGCGCTGCTCGCCGAGGCGGAAAGCCATGGCGCCACGCTCGCCTGCAACTCGAGGGTGACGCGACTGGTGCTCGACAGCGGCGGGATCCGCATCGGCGTGAACGGCGCCGAGCCGCAGCTGCGCGCGCGCCTGCTGGTCAACTGCGCAGGTCTGCACGCCCCCGCCGTGGCGCGTCTCATCGAGGGCTTTCCCGCCCGGTACATTCCGCCGGCCTACTTCGCCAAAGGCAGTTACTTCACGCTGTCCGGCCGCGCACCGTTCGAGCGGCTCATCTACCCGCTGCCCGAAGGCGGCGGCCTCGGCGTCCATCTCACCCTCGATCTCGCCGGGCAGGCGCGCTTCGGCCCGGATTTCGAGTGGGTCGAGGTGTGCGAATACAGCGTGGATCCCGGGCGGGCCGTGCCGTTCTACGCGGCCGTACGGCGGTTCTGGCCGGCGCTCGGGGATGGTGCGCTGCAGCCGGCATACGCCGGAATCCGGCCGAAGATCTCCGGTCCCGGTGAGCCGGCCGCGGACTTTCGCATCGACGGCCCCGCCACCCACGGAGTTGCCGAAGTGGTGAATCTCTTCGGCATCGAGTCACCGGGACTGACCGCCTCGCTGGCACTCGCCAGCGAGGCGGTCTCCCGGATCGGCTGAAGCGGGGTCCCCGGTCCTCAGCTCGCGCGCACGCCCTCGACCTGGATGGCGAGCTTCACGTCCATCTTGAAGCCGTACTTGTCGCCGAAGTTGATGCCGTAATCGGCGCGATTGAATGTGCCCGAAGCATCGGCACCGCAGTGTTCCTTCTTGTCCATGGGATTCGGCTTGCACAGGAACTGGTTGACGGTGAGCGTCAGAGGATGGGTCACGCCATGCAGCGTGAATTCGCCCTCGACCTTCGTCGGCGCGCCGTTCTTGAAGCCGGTGAGCCTGCCCTTGTAGGTGGCCGTCGGGTACTTCTGCACGTCGAACATTTCGGCGGACCTGGCGTGCTCGTCGAGCTTGGGCATGCCGAAGTCGATCGACGCGGTATCCACGGTCACCTCCACGGTCCCTGTTCCCTTGTCCTGGTCGAGCACGATCGTCCCCGAGGACTTGGTGAACTTGCCGCGCCAGTTCGACAAGCCGCCGAAGTGATCCGCCTCGAAGCTCGGATAGGTATGCGCGGGGTCAATCTGATAGGTCACGGAGTCAGCGACTGCCGCGCCAGTTACGAGTGCCAGCATCGCGGCCGGCAGCGCCATCTTCATCACGGAAACCTCCAGGGTGGGTGAGCGGGTCGGATAGCGTAGCGGCCGGCGCAGTGCGCAGCCACCTCCCTTTGTGGAGATAAACATCCCGCGGATCATAGCGGCGCGCCCGCAGCGCCCGCAGTGATCCCAGGGCGGCATCAGCCTGCCGGATGCGCCTCGAGACCGAGCGCCTTCGCCACCACCGGGTGGGTAATGTGGCCAGCGTGCACGTTGAGGCCGGCTCCGAGGCCCGGGTCGCGTTTGCTGGCGGCCTGCCATCCCAGATCCGCCAGCGCGCGCGCGTAGGGCAGCGTCGCGTTGGTCAGGGCGAACGTGGAGGTCCGTGGAACCGCGCCCGGCATGTTGGCCACGCAGTAGTGGATGACACCATCAACGAGAAAAGTCGGCTCGGCGTGCGTGGTGGGGTGGCTGGTCTCGAAGCAGCCGCCCTGGTCGATGGCGATATCGACCAGCACCGCGCCGGGCTTCATGGTCTTGACCATCGCGTGCGTCACCAGCTTCGGCGCTGCGGCGCCCGCCACCAGCACCGCGCCGATGACGAGATCGGCATCGCGCACCAGTCCCTCGATGGTCTCGGTGGTCGAGTAGGCGGTGCGGAGCGAGGAGCCGAACATCGACGACAGCTCGCGCAGGCGATCCAGCGAGCGATCGACCACCGTGACATCGGCGCGCAGTCCGACGGCCATCTCGGCGGCATGCGTGCCGGACACGCCTCCGCCGAGGATCACGACCTTAGCGGGTGGTACGCCAGGCACGCCGCCGAGCAGCACGCCGAAGCCGCCATTGGCCTTCTGCAGACTCGCGGCGCCCACCTGGATCGACATGCGCCCCGCCACCTCGCTCATCGGTGTGAGCAGCGGGAGCGAGCCGTTCGGTGCAGTCACCGTCTCGTAGGCAATCGCAGTGGCACCGGATTTCATCAGGGCCCGGGCCTGCTGCGGGTCCGCGGCCAGATGCAGGTACGTGAACAGCACCTGCCCGCGCCGCAGCATCTCGCATTCGACCGGCTGCGGTTCCTTCACCTTGATGATCATGTCGGCGCGCTCGAACACCTCCGCGGCGCGCGCCGCGATCCCCGCTCCGGCGGCACGAAACTGCGCGTCGTCGACTCCGATGGCGTTGCCCGCCCCGGTCTCGATGAGCACCTCGTGACCGGCTGCGGCGAGCTCGCGCACGCCCGCCGGCACCAGGCCGACGCGATACTCATGAACCTTGATTTCCCGCGGAACACCGATTCGCATGGCGCGCATCCCCCTGTTGTTCTGCTCCACAGGGTAGTTCCGGGTGCCCGACGGTGGCTTGCGTAATGGCCGCCCCGAGGAGGCCGTTTGTGGCAGAATCTGCCGACAAATAGGCCTTTATGGAAGGATTTCTGCGCCTATGGAGCTCGACCGCTACGATCGCGCCATCGTGCGCCTGTTGCAGCAGGACGCGCGCATCACCAATACCCGGCTCGCCGAGAAGGTGAGCCTGTCGGAATCGGCGTGCCTGCGCCGCGTGCGGGCACTCGAGGAGTCGGGCCTGATCGAGGGCTACACAGCCCTCATCGACCAGCACAAGGCGGGCTTCCCGGTGAACGTGTTCGTGAGCATCACGCTCGATCGGCAGAGCCAGCCGGGACTGGAGGCCTTCGAAAGCGCGGTGCGCAAGGTACCCGAGGTCATGGAGTGCTATCTCATGACGGGTGAGCATGACTACCTGCTGCGGCTCGTGGTGGCGGACATGGCGGACTTCGAGCGGGTCCACAGCCAGCACCTCACGCGGCTGCCGAGTGTCGCTCGGGTGCACTCGAGCTTTGCCATGCGCACCGTGACGCGCGCCGGCAGCCTGCCGGCGAGATAAACGGATCAGCTGCGCGTGTAGGCCGGCAGGCCCTGCGCAAACTCCCGCAGCGCGCCGATGCCGCTGCTTTCGGCGCGGTGGCACCATTCGCGCAGCTGTCCGAGCGCCCGCGCCGGGTTCGCCGGCCGGTCGTTCCACAGCTGCTGCAGGCTGTCCCGGTACTCGACCACGCCGCGCAGCACCTCGTAGCGCTCGAGCAGCTCGCACAGCCTGCGCCGCGCCTCCTCGGCGAGCAGCGCCGGGTGGCGGATCAGCAGCTGCCGCGCGCCCGCCGGCAATGCACCGCGCGGCTCCCGCAGAGCCAGCTCGCGCCATACCGGCAGCACCACGCGCCGGCCGTAGGCGCGCAGCACATGCAGGCGGTTGGTGAACAGCGCGCTGACGCTGTCGGCATCGAGCTCGCGGCGGCGGCGCTCGAGACGCGGGCGCGGCGCCAGCCAGCGTACGCGCGCGAGTCCCAGAGCGCTGAACAGCCGGATCCACAGCCAGCCGACGTCGATCTCCCAGCGCTGCACCGCGAAGCGCGCGGAGCGCGGGAACGCATGGTGATTGTTGTGCAGCTCCTCTCCGCCGAGCAGCAGCCCCCACGGCACGATGTTGGTCGCCCGCGAGGGCATCTCGAAGCTGCGATACCCCGCGGCGTGACCGAGGCCGTTGATCACCCCCCCGGCAAAGAACGGCTGCGCGCTCAGGTGCACGGCGATCATGATGATGCCGGGCACACCGAACACAATGAGGTGCGCGAGCCCGAACAGCACGACGCCGACATAAGCGTGGGCGCTGTAGAGGCGGCGCTCGAGCCAGTCATCCGGCGTACCGCGCCCGTAGGTGCTGAGCAGCTGCGGGTCGCGAGTGGCGGCACGGTAGAGCTCGGCGCCCTCGAACAGCACGCGGCGCAGGCCGAACACCACCGGGCTGTGCGGATCGCGCGCCTGGTCGGCATGTGCGTGGTGGCAGCGGTGCACCGCGACCCATTCCCGCGTCACCGCCCCGGAGCTGAACCACAGCCAGAAGCGAAACGCGTGGCGCAGCAGCGGATGCAGGATCAGGCCGCCGTGCGACTGATCGCGGTGCAGGTACAGGGTCACTCCGAGGAACATGACCTGGATGGTGAGAAAGGTGGTGAGGACGTAGCCCCACAGCGGCAGCTGCACCAGACCATAAGGAGAGAGAGTCATGCGGACGCCGCCTCTGTTGTCGGCTCTTGTTACGGGACCCTGGCGGACCAAGCCTACGGCAATTCCGTGACGTCGGCGAACTCTCCTCAGGTCACCAGCACGATCTTGCCGATGTGCGCGCCCGACTCCATCAGCTGGTGCGCAGCGGCGGCGTCATTGAGCGGAAAGCGCGCGTGCACGACCGGCTTGAGACCTCGGGAGGCAAACAGCGGCCACACGTGCTGGCGCAACGACTGTGCGAGGCGCCCCTTGTTCTGGATCGGCTGCGGCCGCAGGGTCGAGGCAGTGATGGTCAGGCGCCTGGTCAGCAGCGGACGCAGGTCGAGCTCGGACTTGTTGCCACCCTGGGTGGCAATCAGCGCGATCCGGCCCTCGACTGCGGCGGCCGCGACGTTGCGGGGGAGGTAGTCCCCACCGACCATGTCGAGAATGACGTCTGCACCCTTGCCGTCCGTGGCACGCCGCGTCGCCTCGACGAAGTCTTCCTCGTGGTAATTGATCGCCACTTCCGCGCCGAGCTCGCGACAGGCCGCGCACTTGTGCGCGCTGCCGGCCGTGACGATCACCCGGGCACCGAATGCCCGCGCGAGCAGGATCGCCGTCGTACCGATGCCGCTCGAGCCTCCGTGCACCAGCAGCGTCTCGCCCGGTTGCAGGCGCGCCCGCTCGAAGATATTCAGCCACACGGTGAAGAAGGTTTCCGGCAGCGCCGCGGCCTCCTCGAGGCTGAGGGTCGCGGGCACCGGCAGGCACTGCACCGCCGGCGCTGCGACGTACTGCGCGTAGCCGCCGCCGGCAATCAGCGCACAGACTTTCTCGCCGACCGTCGGCTCGCGCACGCCCTCGCCCAGGCGCACGACCTCGCCGGCAACCTCGAGGCCGGGAATGTCCGTGATCCCCGGCGGGGGCGGATAGAGCCCGCGGCGCTGCAGCACATCCGGCCGATTGACGCCGGCGGCCGCGACGCGAATCAACACCTCGCCGGCGGCGGGCTCCGGAATCGGTCGCTGCACGGCCCGCAACACCTGCGGCGGTCCCGGCTCGCGCACCTCCACCGCGGTCATGGTGGCAACACTCATGGCGGCGGCAGAGTGAGCCTTGAGGCCGCTCTGCGTCAACCGCCCCTGGGCGCCTTCAGGTCGCCGGCGACTGCGGCGGTGAGGCCGACTCTCCGGCATCGCGGCGCCCCCAGCAGCGACTCGCGAATTTCTCGCGCAGCTGCGCGCGCTCCTCGGGAGTCATCCGTTCCCAGCGCTCGCGCCACATGCGCTGCCGCCAGTGTCCGTGCCAGCCACGCCCGCGCAGACCGCCGAACAGCAGCCGGCTGAGAATCAGCAGTCCCAGCGCCTGCCAGTACTCGAGCGCCGGCCCGTGGAACAGAACCGGCACGAGCGAGTTCCACAACAGCATCACCACCAAACCCAGCAGCGCAATGAGAGCCATCACGCCGACAAATGCCGCAACCGCTATCGCGGCCCATCGGCCCGGAGTCTTTCTCACGACTGTCTCCTCAGCTCGTCCGCCATAACTTCAGCTCGTCCGCCGTCCTTCAGCTCATCAACCATTCGTCCCACGCGGCCTGCAGACGCGCACGCAGCAAGCGCGTCGCGTAGTGCTTGCGCGCGAGGAGCGTATTGACCCCCACGCCCGTGCGCGCCGCCAGCTCCCGAAAGCTCACGCCCTCGAGCTCGTGTGCGACGAACGCCTCGCGCTGCTCGCGCGGCAGCTCAGCGAGCGCCGCCTCGATCCGGGCGAGGAGCGCGCTGCGCATCGCAGCGGCCTCGGGATCTCCCTCCGCTGCGGGCAGCAGCTCGGCGAGCGCATCGCCGCCCAGGTCCACGCCATCGGCATCAGCGGCGGCGGCGGGCACAGCGGCTGCGGAGCGGCCGCGCCGGCGCCGGAAGCGGTCGATGATGCGGTTGCGCGCGACGCGCACCAGCCAGGCGCTCGCCTGCTCGACCGGCGCCAGCATGCGGTAGGCGACGACCAGCTCGTAGAACGTCTCCTGCAGGATGTCCTCGGCCTCGGCCGCATCGGCGATCCGCCGGCGTATGAAGGCGAGCAGCCGGCCGCGCTCGCGCTGCACCGTGAGGGTGATCAGCCGGTCCTGCTGTGCGGAGCTCACGGGGTGGGCGATCGCAGCTTCCATCTGCTGATCAAGACGCGCACGGGTGCGAAATATTGCAGTTACCGCGTCTTCACGGACGCGACGCCGCTGCCTGCACCGCCAGCGTCCCGGAGCGGCCGGGCACCTCGGCCGCCACGATGCCGCAATGTGGCAGGCCGCGCACATCGAGCGTCGCCACGTAGCCCGCCAGGTCGGTCAGATGCACGCCGCGCTGCTGCCAGGCGCGCAGCAGCCGCTCGAAGGCGCCGAGATAGCGGCCGCCCTCGAGCTCGGCGTGCAGCGTGAATACCTGATCGCGTCCCGGCGCGCTCTGCGTGCGGGCAAGCAGGTGATCCACCGGATCGGCACCGCCCAGGTCGGTACGGCCGATGAGCTCATCGAGCGTCGGCAACGTCGTCGGTAACTGCGGCACCGTGCTGACCGCGTCCCCGAATACCGGCAGGAACGGCCCGTGCCCGCGGGTATCGGACGCGTACCGGAAGCCGAGCTGCTGCTCGAGCGCCGGCACGAAGCGGTTCATCTGCCATCCGGCCGCGCCGTGCACCAACGGCGCACGCGCGAATACCTCCATGAACTGATCCCGCGCGCTGGTCATCTCGCGACGTGTCCATGCCTCGTTCGC
Source organism: Steroidobacteraceae bacterium (assembly GCA_036008385.1). Lineage (GTDB taxonomy): Bacteria > Pseudomonadota > Gammaproteobacteria > Steroidobacterales > Steroidobacteraceae > 13-2-20CM-66-19. The sequence goes on along the minus strand of DASYNX010000006.1, from coordinate 60,500 downwards.
CGCGGCGACCCCATCCTGCCAGCGCACGTGATCCCAGGTGTGGACCCCGACCTCGAATCCGCGGGCAGCGATGTCGCGCAGCGGCTCGAGACAGCGGCGGCCGATGTGCGGGCCGGGCAGCAGCACCCCATAAAGCAGCGTGCGCACGCCGTAGTGCTCGATGACCGAGGTGCGCTTCACCTTGCCGAGGAAGCCGCGACGCAAGGCGCGCCTGATTGCCCGCCCGGTGTGATCGGGCCCCAGGCTGAAGAGGAAGGTGGCGCGCACCCCCAGCCGCTCGAGCAGGTCGGCGAGCCTTGGTGCGCCCTCGCGCGTACCGCGATAGGTGTCGACGTCGATCTTGAGCGCGATGAGCGCCACGTCAGGCCAACGGTACGGGCTGCCGGCTGAGTATGCGTGCGAGCGCCGTGAGGTCCACGGCACGACCGGCCTGCGCCGCCGACAGCAGCCGCAACACGGCGCCGTCGCCGCAGGCGATGTAGCAGCCACCTTTTGCAGCGAACAGCTGCGGCCCCCCCGCGGGAGACGCCTGCGGGGTCAGCCGGGTCCGGTGGATCTCCCAGCGCTCCCCGGCCACTTCGCCGAACGCGCCGGGGAAGGGCGGCGCCACGGCGCGCACCAGATTGTGGATGTCGAGCGCCGGGCGTCTCCAGTCGATGCGGCCGTCCGCAGCCGTGCGCCGCCCGAAGTATTCACCGGGGAGCACCGGCTGCGGCCGGCGCGGTGCGGTCCCGGCGATGAGCGCGGGGAGCGAGCGGGCCAGTACCGTTTCAGCAGCCACGGTGACCTTCGACAGCACCTCGCGGGCGTCGTCGTCGAGCAGGATCGGAACGCCCAGCTGATCGACGATGTCCCCCGCATCGGCACGCTCGGTCATGTAGTGGAGCGTCGCGCCGCTCTCACGTTCGCCGCGCAGAATCGCCCAGTTCACCGGCGCACGCCCGCGGTACTTCGGCAGCAGCGAGCCGTGCATGTTGAGTGCGCCGCGGCGTGCGGCCCGCAGCAGCGGGGCGGGCAGCATGGCGCGGTAATAGAAGGAGAACAGGAAGTCCGGCTGCAGCGCGATCAGGTCGCGCTCGAGCTGCGGCGTGTTGGGATCGGGCGGGGCGATGACCGGCACGCCATAGTCGGCGGCGGTCGCGGCGACGCTGGCGTACCAGTGCGTCTCGCTTGGATCGTCGGGCACCGTCACGACCAGCGCTATCTCCACCCCCTCGGAGAGCAGCGTCTTCAGGCAGCGCACGCCCACGTCATGGTAGGCGAACACCACGGCCCGCGCCGGGCTCACTCCACGGCTCCTCCGACCCGCTCCGCCGGCGACCGTCGCGCCGGCGGCGCCGTCTCGGGCGGCGCCGGGCGAGCGAGCCGCCCGGCCTCACTCCCGCCCTCCTCCTCGAGCACCGCGGCGACCGTATAGCGCGGGCGCTGGCGCACCTGCTCGTAGATGCGCCCGACGTACTCGCCGACCACGCCGAGACCGATGAGCGCCACCCCGATCAGGAAGAAGGCGATGCCGAACAGCGTGAACAGCCCTTCCGCCTCGGGACCGACGATGAGGCGGCGCAGCGCCAGGTAGAGCACGAAGATGAGCGACAGCAGCGCGATGACGATGCCGCTCATGGAAAAGAACTGCAGCGGCGCCACCGAGAAGCCGGTCATGAGGTCGAAGTTGAGACGGATCAGCCGGAACAGCGAGTACTTCGAGACGCCGACCATGCGCTCCGCGTGCGCGACCTCGATCTCCACCGGGTGGCGCGCGAAGGTGTAGGCGAGCGCCGGCACATAGGTGCTGACCTCGTTACAGCGGTTGAGCGCGTCGATGACACTGCGGTGATAGCCGCGCAGCATGCAGCCCTGATCGGTGATGTGGATGGCGGTGGTGCCCTCGCGCACGCGATTGAGCAGGCGCGAGGCTGCCTTGCGCCACAGGACGTCCTTGCGACTGACGCGGATGGTGCCGACGTAATCGGCACCGGCGTCCATGGCCATCACCAGCCGTGCGATCTCCTCCGGCGGGTTCTGCAGGTCGGCATCGAGGGTGATCACGTAGGTGCCGCGCGTGTGCTCGAACGCCGCCAGGATCGCCATGTGCTGCCCGGCGTTGCGAGCCAGCACCACCACGCGGGTGACGTCCGGCCGCCGCTGAAACTGCTCACGCAGCTCGGCGACCGATCGATCCGAGCTGCCGTCGTCGACGAAGACGATCTCGTAGGAGCGCCCGAGCGCATCGAGTGCCGGGTAGAGCCGCTCGAACAGCAGCGGCAGCCCCTCCTCCTCGTTGTACACCGGGACGACGACGGACACGGCGGGGTTCACGGGCGCCCTCCGCGCACGACCGCGGTCGCGGCCTCGACCACGCGATCGACGTCGTGCAGCTCCATCGCCGGAAACAGGGGCAGCGTGACGGTCTCGCGCCCGATGCGCTCGGCGTTGGGAAATTGTCCCTCGCGATAGCCGAGCGCCCGATACGCGCTGAACAGGTGGATGGCCGGGTAGTGGACCCCGACCCCGATCCCGCGTGCCTTCATCGCCTCGATGAATCCGGCGCGCGTGACGGACGACTCAGCCGCGGGCAGTAGCGGCGTGAACACGTGCCAGCTGTGCCCGTCGTCGCCGCGCTCGGGCAGGCGCAGCGGCGCCTCCTCCCCGCCCCAGAGCGCGAAGTAGCGCGCCGCGAGCGCGCGGCGCCGCGTGTTGAACTGCTCGAGGCGCCGCAGCTGCCCGAGGCCCACGGCCGCCGCCACGTCCGAGAGGTTGTACTTGCCACCGGCCAGCAGCGTGTCGAAGCCGTCGGGCCCGGATTTCACCTGCCCGTGCCAGCGATGCAGCTCGATCGCCCGCAGCTCCGCGGGCGAGCCGCCGGAGATTGCCCCACCCTCGATGGTGGTCATGTTCTTGTTGGGATGGAAGCTGAAGCACACCAGGTCGCCGAAGCTGCCGATGCGCCGACCGCGCCAGGTCGAGCCGATGGCGTGCGCGGCGTCCTCGATGACGCGCAGTCCGTACCGTCCGGCGAGAGCGTACAGGCGCTCCATGTCCACCGGCAGACCGGCGAAGTGGACCGGCAGGATGGCGCGCGTGCGCGCCGTGATCGCGGTCTCGACCTGATCGAGCTCGATGTTGCGCGAGTCGAGTCCGACGTCCACAAACACCGGGCGTGCGCCGACGCGCACGATCACATTGGCGGTCGCCACGAAGCTCAGCGCCGGCGTAATGACCTCGTCGCCGTTGCCGATGCCGCAGGCGAGCAGTGCCATCTCGAGGCCCGCGGTCGCGGACGTCTGGGTGCGCACCGGCCGTCCGCCGAGATAGGCCGACAGCTCCGCCTCGAGTTGCGCGACCTTCGGTCCGCTCGCCAGCCACCCCGAGCGCAGGACTTCGGCCACCGCGGCGATCGTCTCCTCGTCGATGCCCGGCCGGGTGAACGGCAGCCAGGGTTTCAGGGTCCGGGTCGAGTCATTCATGAGCGAGCTACCAGAATCACGCCCAGCACGATCACGCCGATGCCGGCGACGCGCTGCGCGTTGGGAACCTCACCAAGCAGCCACCAGGCGAGCCCGATGTTGATCACATAGCCGAGCGACAGCAAGGGATACGCCTGGTTCACCGGCACCCGCGACAGGCCCACCAGCCACACGACGATGGACAGGGCGTAGGCGCCCAGTGCGTACCATAACGAGGGCACCACCAGCAGGTCGAGCGCCCGCTGCCACACGCGTGCGTCGGTCGCGATGAGCGGGCCGCTGACACGGGTCGCGGACTTCAGGGCGATCTGCGCCAGGGCGTTGAGCAGCACGCCGCAAAACAGGAAGCCGAAATCGGTCAGTCTCACAGGCGACTCACAGCGACCGTGTAGTTATCGGCGGCAATTACTCGTCCGGGCAACCCCTGCCGCCGCCAGCTGTCCCAGACCCCGGGATCGAAGAATGCCACGGCGTCGCCTCCGGCGCTCCAGCGCTGCGCGAACTGTGCCGTCGTCATCTGCTGCTGCGGCTCCTCACTCAGCCCGAAGCGCAGTTCCCCCTCGTAGTCCGCGAGCTGCAGGGTGCGCCCGAGATAGGGCGACAGCGTCTCGCGGTACTGGCCGACACTGTACAGCGGCGTGTCTGCGCCGATGAAGGGGCAGACGGCGCGTGCGAGGTCGCGCGCCGAGCGCGCCGGCGGGATCACCGTATACGCACACATGAGGCACTGCCAGGCAAGACTCGCGCCCACGACGCTCGTCACGACCAGGGCGAGCGGCCGCACCCGCGGCAGGAAGCTCACTGCCGCGGCGATCACCGCCACCGTGGCACCGCCCAGCGCCCAGCCGAATGCCTCGTGCGGCACGAAGCTGTTGCGGCGCGCACTGTAGAGGAGCAGGCCCACGGCGACGAGCACCACCAGCGCACCGCCGCCGCGGGCGGCGTGGCGCGCGAGACGCTGCGGATCGCGATCCGCCGCGCCGGTGAGCGCGGCCAGCACCGGCACCATCGGCAGGATGTAGGGCGCGAGCTTCGATCCCGAGGCGGAGAAGAACACCAATATGACCGCGGCGTAGATCAGCAGGAAGCGCCGCGGCCGAAAGCCGCTGCCGGCCTCCGCGGTGGCGGAAGCCGCCGCGGCGCGCTGCTCTTCCCAGGCGGCGCGCCCGGCACGCACCAGAGCCGCGATCCAGGGCAGCACCGCGACGAGCAGCAGCGGCAGGAAGTACCACCAGGGCTCGACGCGATGGTGCTCGGTGGTGAGAAAGCGCGTGAGGTGCTCGTGCACGAAGAAGAATCCTGGAAAGCTCGGGTTACGCAGTGACACGGCGACGAACCACGGCGCGCTGATGAGAACGAACAGGGTGAGCCCGCCCGGCAGGTGCAGCCGTCGCCAGGTGAGTGTGTCACGCTCGATCAGTGTGTACACAATCAGTGCGCCGCCGGCGAGCACGCCGACCACGATGCCCTTGGACAGGACCGCGAGCGCCGCCAACACCCAGGCGGCGAGCATCCAGCGTCGCTCGCGCGCGCAGCCGGGCCCCGCGCTCTGCGCCAGCGTGAACGACAGCACCGCTGCCGTGAGCCAGAAGGTGAAGGCGGCGTCGAGCAGGTTCAGGTGTCCGACGACCAGGAAGTACGGGCTGACGCCGAGTGCGACGAGGGCGGCGAGCGCACGCTCGTAGCCGTACAGCCGCCGCACCCAGGCAAACACCAGCGGCAGGCAGGCGAACGCGAGCCCGACCGCCCACAGCCGCGAGCTCCACTGGTGCAGACCGACGCCGGCGTACACCGCCGCGGTCGCCCAGTACTGCAGCGGCGGCTTCTCGAAGTACTTGAGGCCGTCGAAACGCGGCGTGATCCAGTCGCCGCTCGCGAGCATCTCGCGGGGGATCTCCGCGTAGCGCCCCTCGTCCGGATCGAGCCACGGGCGCAGCTGGATGCTCGCCAGCCAGGCGAGCGCGAGCACTCCCCACACCAGCCACGCTGGCGCGCGTACACGCCACGGAAACTCCGCGCCCATGGTGCCGGGCAGACGCGGGTGTCAGATCGCCGCCATCGCCGCCACACGCGTGCCGAAGCCTTCCTGCTGCACGTAGAACTCGATGGTGCGCCGGATGGCGGTGTCCATGTCGGTGGTCGGCGCCCAGCCGAGCGTGCTTTTCGCGGCCTCGATATTCGGCACGCGCACCTGAATATCCTGGTAGTACTTGCCGTAGTACTCGCCGGCGGAGATATCGACGATCTCCGTGGCGCGGGCGTTGTCGCGCAATACCGGGAATTCCTGGGCGATGCGGATGGTGCGCTGCGCCAGGTCGCGGATCGAGATGCAGTTGGCGGGGTTGCCGATGTTGAAGATCCGCCGGCTGGCGCAGCCGTCCTTGTTCTCGAGGATCGTGAGCAGGCACTCGATGGCATCGTCGATGTAGGTGAAGGAGCGTTTCTGACTGCCGCCGTCGACCAGCTTGATCGGGCGCCGGTAGAGTACGTTGGACAGGAACTGCGTGAACACGCGCGAGCTGCCCTCCTTGGGCTCCTCGATGTTGTCGAGATTCGGGCCGATGAAGTTGAACGGCCGGAACAGTGTGTAGTCGAGGTTGTCGCGCACGCCGTAGGCATAGATCACGCGGTCGAGCAGCTGCTTGGAGGCCGCGTAGATCCAGCGCTGCTTGTTGATCGGGCCGTACACCAGGGGACTGGTTTCCTCGTCCAGCACCGGGTCCGGGGACATGCCGTAGATCTCGGAGGTCGAGGGGAACACCAGTCGCTTGCCGTACTTGACGCAGTAGCGCACCACGTCGATGTTGGCTTCGAAGTCGAGCTCGAAGACGCGCAGCGGATGTGTCACGTACTGCGCCGGATTGGCGATGGCCACCAGCGGCACCACCACGTCGCACTTCTTGACGTGGTACTCGACCCATTCCTTGTTGATGGTGATGTCGCCCTCGACGAAGTGGAAGCGGTTGTTCTCCGGGAGGTCGCCGAGCTTGTTCTCGGCGAGATCGATGCCGTAGACCTCCCAGGAGCGCTCGCGCAGGATCGCGTTGGTGAGCGCGCTGCCGATGAAGCCGTTCGCCCCAAGGATCATGATCTTCAATGCCATACGTTCACCTTCCGCCATGGCGTCGGCGGCCCGCCGGCGCATCGACGCGATGTCGCGCGTGTCAAACGTACAATGTTAGCATTTTCCGCCGCCAGCGGCTGGCGGCCGCGCGCTCAGCAGCAGCGGCTGACGCCGTTCCACTTGCGCCCGGTGGCTTCGGCGCAGAACACCCGCCGGCTCATGAGCGGCTCGTGCGGGTGGTGGCGCCGCTGATGCGCACAGTAACGCTCGTACGCGTCATCTCCGGTCGCGGTACGCAGGCCGTGCCATAGCACGCGCACTCTTTCCCACAGCGAGTGCAGGCCGTGCCCCGGCGCGCGCAGCAGGTTGGCGGCGCGCCGCATCAGTTCCCCGCCAGCGCCGTACCCGGCAGGCGGCTCTCCCGGTACGCGGCTTCGGAGCTCGAGCGCAGCGGCAGCCCGCGCACACGCCGCAAACACACTCGCGCCATGTCGAGGATCACCAGCCACAGGAGCGCCGTGAACAGCATGGTGAGCGCCGCGTCGAGCCGTTGATTGAAGATGAGCTGCGGTGCCACCGCCGCCCGCTCCGCCGTGAGCGCGCCGGTGGCGAGCTTCGCTGCGAGGTCCGCGGCGGCGGCCAGGAAGCCGATGTGCGGATCGGGACTGGTGATCTTCTGCCAGGCCGCAGTGCTGGTCACGACGGCCAGCCAGGCGAGCGGCACCAGCGTGACGAGCGCGTAGCGTCGCCTGCCCGACTTGATGATGATGCCGGTCGCCACTGACAGCGCAATCGCCGCGAGCATCTGGTTGGCGATGCCGAACAGCGGCCAGAGGATATTGACACCGCCGTTCGGGTCGATCACGCCGACGTAGAGAAAGTAGCCCCATGCCCCGACCAGCAGCGTGCTGGCGAACAGTACCGACGGATACCACGAGGTGCGGCCGAGCGGCGCCCAGGCGTGGCCGAGCAGGTCCTGCAGGATGAATCGTCCGACGCGCGTGCCGGCGTCGAGCGTCGTCAGGATGAACACCACCTCGAACATGATGGCGAAGTGGTACCAGACCGCCAGCAGGCCGCGGCCGAAGCTGTTGCCGAAAATGCTCGCCATGCCGACCGCGAGCGAGGGCGCGCCGCCGGTGCGGGCAAACAGCGTCTGCTCGCCCATGGCGGCGGCGAGCGAGCGCATCTGCTCGACGGTAACCGGGAAGCCCCAGCCACTGATGGTGTGCACGGCGATCTCCGGAGCGCTGCCGACGACGCCCGCGCCGGAGTTGATCGCGAAGTACACGCCTGGATCGAGCAGCGTCGCGGCGATCATGGCCATGATGGCAACGAACGATTCGAGTGCCATGCTGCCGTAGCCGACCAGGCGCACGTCCGCCTCGTTGGTGATGAGCTTCGGGGTCGTGCCGCTCGACACCAGCGCGTGGAAGCCGGAGATTGCTCCGCACGCGATGGTGATGAATACGAACGGAAAGACCTTGCCGCCGAACAGTGGTCCGCTGCCGTCGATGAATTGCGTCACCGCGGGCATGCGGATCTGCGGATGCGTGACCACGATGGCAATCGCCAGCATGGCCACGATACCGAGCTTCAGGAACGTCGACAGATAGTCGCGCGGTGCCAGCAGCAGCCACACCGGCAGGGTGGCAGCCAGCCAGACGTACACCACCACCGCCCCCGCGAGCGGCAGCGCCGCGTAGTCGAACCACGTGCGCAGGGTCGGCTGATGGTCGATCCAGCCGCCGGCCAGTACGCCGAGCACCACCAGCGTCACCCCAATGAGCGAGCCCTCGAGCACCCGACCGGGCCGCCACAGCCGCAGATACAGGCCGACCAGGATCGCCACGGGGATGGTGGCCGACACCGTCGAAGTCGCCCACGGACTGTGCTTCATGGCATTGACCACTACCAGCCCGAGCACCGCGGCCAGCACGATCAGAATGAGCAGCGTGCCGATGAGCGCGGCGAATCCTCCCAGGGGGCCGAGCTCATCGCGCGCCATCTGGCCGAGACTGCGACCGTCACGGCGCGTCGACAGCAGCAGGATCGTCATGTCCTGCACGCAGCCGCCCACCACCGCGCCGACGAGGATCCACAGCGTTCCGGGGAGGTAGCCGAACTGCGCCGCGAGCGTCGGACCGACCAGGGGTCCGGGGCCCGCGATTGCGGCGAAGTGATGACCGAAGACGATCGCGCGGTGGGTGGGCACGAAGTCGCGGCCGTTGTTGAGCCGCTCGGCGGGCGTCGCCCGCGAGCGATCGACCAGCAGCACCCTTGTGGCGATCCAGGCGGCGTAGAAGCGATAGCCGAGCAGGTAGCAGCACACCGCCGCAGTCACCATCCACAGCGAATTGATCGGCTCGTGGCGATGGAGTGCCAGGCCGCCAACCGCGAACGCCCCCACCACCGCCAGCACGACACCCGAGAGTTTTCTCATCATGTTCGTTCCCCCTTGCCGCCGCTACGCCAGCGGCCCGCGAGTGCGCATGGAACAGACTCCGGCCGGTCGAGGCATCGGCGCCTGCGGCGAGAATGGAGCCCGGATCTACTCTCGTAGCACTGCGGCACGCCTACGGACATCCGCTGCAAAGGCGGCGTCCTTCATCGACTCCAGGTTGATCTCGACATTTGCCGATGCACCTTCGATAGCGGCGTGGGCCAAGGCCGAAGCCGTCGTGAGATCGGACTTCATGTTCGGATTGGTAATGGGCTTTAATTTCTCGACAATTGCCGCGATTTCGCGGCCACTCTCAGCGACCCCCAACGGCACGCTGGTGGCCTGCTTCAGCGCGGCATCGATGATGCTGTCGGCGTTGGCCGATTCTTTCGCCTGCTTGTAAGCCTTCATCACAACGTTAAATGACTCGGCGTCGGAATCGATCGCAGCCTTCAATTCTTCCCGCAACTGGCCCAGGCGCGCGATGGCGTCACTGAGCTCACGCTCATATTGAAGGTACGCTTTCTTCCCCCGTGACATAGAAGCCACCATCGTTGCCAACGCCGCGGCCATGGCAGCACTGGCCGCCGCGGCGCTCCCGCCCCCAGGTGTCGCCGTCGGCGCCGCGAGTTGCTCGATAAACGGCTCGACTCCGGCGCGCAACCCACCGACTGCTGCTTTGCCGACCATGATCGCACCCAAGCGGTTTTCCAGAATTATGGACGAATCAAAGTTCTCGACTTGCAGAAACCATTCCGCTGCCGCTTCCAAAGCCCTTTTCGGGATCAATCCGACGATTTCGCTGCTGACGGGTGATACGCCGTAACGCGCCGCTTCGCGCTTCACCGTCTCGAATACGCGATGGATGGGCGTCTGCTCAAAATCGGTGAGGTTCATGGAAACCTGGGCCATGCCGCGCACCAGGAATCCCGCGGCCTTGACAAAGCGCAACCCGCCGCTCGAAAACCGAATCGCCTTGGCAATGTTTTTCGCGATCTGGACATCCGGCGTACTGAGGAAAACGTTGTAAGCGATGAGAAATCTTCGCGCACCGACCGCCGTGACCCCAGCCGTCGAATGTACTCTTGCAGCGCCGAAGTCCGGCTTCCTTGCTGGATTTGTCGCGATCTCGGCACGGATGCCTTCGAACTGCCCGCGGCGAATACTTTCCAGGTTCTGCCGCTCAGGAGCTGTTGCCGCGGCCTCGTAGAGATAAACCGGAATCTGATAACGCTTCCAGATCTCGGCGCCCACGTGCCGCGCCATGGCGACACAATCTTCGATACTCACGCCTTCGATGGGAATGAAGGGAACCACATCCGCTGCGCCCATGCGCAGATGCGCTCCCTGGTGAACGTTCAGATCGATCAGCTCGGCCGCTTTGCCCACGCCGCGAATCGCCGCTTCCTGAATCGGTTCCCGCTCGCCCACCAGCGTGATCACGCTGCGGTTATGATCGGCGTCCATCTCGCGATCGAGCAGGTACACGCCGTCCATCTTCATGGCCGCGACAATGGCATCCACCTTCGCTCTATCGCGGCCTTCAGAGAAATTGGGTACACATTCGACCAGTGTTGACATAAGGGCAAAAGGATAGCTGCCGAGGTCGGCAACTCGCAAGCCAGCTGCTCACAACGACAAATGATTGAGCGCTTCCCAGGGACGCGGCGACCGTTGCGGCGCTAGCGCTGCAGCCTGCGGCGCACTGCGGCCACGATGTCGTGGACCTCGCGGATGGCGAGCGCGTTGGCACAGGCAAAGAACCCGGCGGCGGCCGTGGCAATGATCAGCAGCAGCGTGATGCACTTCGGCCAGAAGGGCTGCACCGCCCAGTCCGCCAGCAGGAAATGCGCTCCGGCCCAGGACACGGCGAACAACGCCGCGGACGCGAGCGCCACCTTCCACAGCAGCGTGAGCATGGCGTGCGACTCGAGGCGCCCGAGGTACGAGCGCATGAGGTAATACAGTATGAGGAAGTTACTGCTCGCCACACAGGCGGTGGAGAGAGCGAGTCCCCGGTGTCCCCACCCGAGCTCGCGGGTGAAGATCCAGTTGAGCAGCAGATTGAGCGCGACCGCGATGAAGCTGACCACCATCGGCGTCTTGCGCTTATCGAGCGCGTAGAAGGCGTTCACCAGCACCTTGAGCGCCGCGTAACCACACAGCCCGATGGCGTAGTAGCGCAGCGCACCGGCGGATTCCGCGGTTTCGTAGGCGGTGAAGCGGCCGTGCTGGTAGAGCACCGAGATGATCGGCTCGGCGAGCACCATGAGGCCGATGCTCGCCGGGATGGTCATGAGGAACGCGAGCCGCATGCCGCGGGCGAGCTCACTGCGGAAGGCTCCGATGTTGCCGGTGGCCGCCATGCGCGCGAGCAGCGGCAGCGCCACGGTCCCGAGCGCCACGCCGAACACTCCCAGCGGCAGCTGCATCAGACGAAATGCCACGGTCAGCCAGAACGTCGGCCCGTCGCCGAGCTCGGAGGCAAACACCGAATTCACCAGCACGTTCACCTGCGTCGTGCTCGCGGCGATCACCGACGGCCCCATGAGACGCAGGATCGCCCCGACCCCCGGGTCACGCCAGCGCCAATCGGCGCGCACCGCATGCCCCTGACGGCGCAGCGCCGGCAGCTGCACCGCGAGCTGCAGCGCCCCGCCGATCAGCGTCCCAACGGCGAGCCCGAGGATCGCGCGCGTCCCGAAGTGCGGGTCGAGCCAGTAGCCGAGCACGACGCCGGCGATGATCGAGCCCAGGTTGAAGAAGCTCGAAGCCATCGCCGGAATGCCGAACACGTTGCGCGCGTTCAGCATCCCCATGACCAGCGCGGCGAGCGACACCAGCAGGATGAACGGCCACATGATGCGGGTGAGCGTCGTAGTGAGCGTCGCCTTGCCGGGGTCGAAGCCGGGTGCGAGCGCGGCGACCAGCCAGGGGGCGAGCAGGATCCCGAGCACGGTGATCGCGCTCAGCGTGACGACCACGAGCGTTGTGATCTTGTTGGCGAGCCGCCAGGCAGCCGCATCACCCTCGAGAGTCGCGGTGCGGGTGAACACGGTGACGAACGCCGTGGACAGCGCCCCTTCGGCGAACAGGTCGCGCAGCAGGTTGGGGATGCGGAAGGCGATGGTGAAGGCATCCATCACACGCCCGCCGCCGAACAGCGCGGCGAAGATCTGCTCGCGCGCGAGTCCCAGTATGCGGCTGCACAGCACGGCGAGTCCGACGACGCCGGCGGCCCGGGTATTCAGCTTCTCAGCGCGGGATTCGGCTGCGGCCGCGGCCGGCGGAGCCGCGGGTGGGTTGCCTTCGGGCATGCGGCCGTCACGGTATCACATCGCGGCCGAGCCAGCCGCGAGCGCGGGCACGCCCGCGCGCGTGCGCAGCCGCCGGCGCGGCGGCGCGCCGCTCAGCGCAATTCGGCCAGCATCCACTCGATGAAGCGTTGTGTGTGCTGCTCCATCGGTGAGTAGGGCCCCGGCTGGTAGGAGCGCGAGTTGATCCCCTGTTGGTTGAGCTCGATGATGCGCTTGTCGGCGGCGCTCGTGACACGCCACAGCCAGGTGAGCCGCTCCGGGTCGTAGTCCACTCCCGCCTGCGCATCTGCGCGCACCAGCCAGATGACTTCCATTTCGGTGCTTTGCACCGCCCTGGGGCTGAAGCGGTAGATGAGGCCGTGATCGGGGTAGGCGAGAAAGTTGCTGGTGAGCCCGACGTCGAAGAACGTGACGCCGCCGTCGTAGTCGGGGAACTCCCCCATGAGCGGCGCCAGCGGCCGCCCGTCCTCGCTGCCGCTCACCGCGCCCTCGGCGAGCGCGGAGCGCACGCTGTCGGCCGCCTCCTGGCCGGGCCGTGCGCTGAGTCCCCAGCAGTCGATCTCCCCGATTGCAATGCCGAGCGCCCGCGCGCGCTGCCGGACGCGCTCATCGGCTTGCGTGTTGAGCGCGGCCGGCCGGGCGTACAGATGGAACCTCGAGTACTCCTCGTGGGCGGGACCGCAGTGATAACACTCCATGTAATTCTCGACCGCGAGCTTCCAGTTGGCGGCAACCGCATAGGTCTCGCGATGCGCCACCTTCGCCTGCGCCCAGCCGTAGACGCGCGCGGAAGCCGCGAGCGCCGCCTCGACGTGCTCGAGCCCGAGCGGCGTCTGCGCGAATGACACGAAGATCAGGCCTTCGATGACCCGGATGTGCACGGACTTGAGGCCATAGGCGGCGCGCTCGAAGCCTTCCGGCATGTGGCGCGCCCCGCGCAGCCGCCCGTCCAGCCCGTAGCTCCAGGCGTGGTACGGGCACACGAACACCCCGCCGCGCGCCTGACCGGCGCGCTCGGTGCACACCCGTGAGCCGCGGTGGCGGCAGACGTTGTAGAACGCGCGCGCCTGTCGATCCTGGCCGCAGACGACCAGCAGCGACTCGCCGCACACGTCCACCGTGAAGAACGCGCCGGGCTCGCGCACCTCGCTCTGGTGTCCCACGCAGTGCCAGTGGCGCTGCATGAGGCGCAGCATCTCGCGCTCGAAGAGCTCCTGATCGCAGTAGAACTCGCGACTCAGCGCGTGACCCGGCAGTTGCGCGACGATCGCCTGCGCGCAGCGATCGGCGGCTCCCTCACCCGCCTGCCTGCCGCGCTCCGCGACCGCGCTCATCGCCTTCGCAAGCCTTCAGCCGAAGCTGCGCGTGCCGAACAGTTAGTGGCCAACGCGCCAGGTCGCCGTGACGCCGAAGGTGCGCGGCCGGAACGTGTAGGCGTTCTGCTGCTGACTGGGCGAACCGGCAGGGTTGTAGGGGTCCTGCTGCCCCAGCGCGTAGTTGGTGGTCGTGTGGCTATTGAACAGGTTGTCGATGAAGGGCGTGACCTGCCAGTCCCCGAGCGTGACGCCCCCGCGCACCGAGGTGAACGTGGTCGATGACAATGTGTAGCTGGCGGGGATGTACTGCGAAGTGCCCGGGTCCTGCACCGGCGCGAGCCACGGGTTGCGGCTCTCGTACTCCCAGTCGACCCGCACGAACGCTTCGTGCTGTCTCAGGATGAAGCGGTACTCCGGCCCGACCGCCACCTGCCAGGGCGGATTGGTGCCCGGGGCGTAGTCGATGGCCGCTTCTCCGGAGATCGCATCCCCGTTGATGGCGCGCGGGGGGTAGCTCGGTCCGCCGGGCGGAATGGAAGTCTGCGTGAAGCGAGCACTGGTGTAACCCACCGACAGATCCAGGAAGAACTTGCTGCCGAGAGCCAGCTCCAACTGCAGGTCGGCGCCCTTGGCGACGGCCTCGCCGAGATTGTCCGTGAACTGCAGTCCGCAGGCGCCTGCGATGTAGATGTTCTGCTGGATGCCGTTCCACTTGATGTAATAAACGCTGCTCGCGATCTTAAGCCACGAGCCGACGGCGTCCTTCGCGCCGATCTCGTAGTTCTGCGTCGAGTCCGACCCGTATAGGAGCGGCGCACCGTTTGGATAGCCGGCTGCATTGAGGTCGCTGCCCGGCCCCGGGCCGCAATAAGACGGCAACGGCGCATTCCCGCCGCCCGGTCGAAAGCCCTTGGAGTAGGTCGCGTAGACCATGTTCGCGTTGTCGATCTGCCAGGCGAGGCTCGCCCTGGGCGTGTTTGAGGTTTCGGACTGGCTCGCCTTGGTCTGAGCTCCCAGCGCTGGACTCGGCCCGAAGTTCTCGATCCCGTCCGCGTAGTGATCGAGGTTGAACTTGGTGCGGGAGACGCGCTCGCCCAGGGTCAGGGTCCACTTGTCGGCGAACTGCCAGCTAAGCTCGCCGTAGCCGGCGATCTGGCGGTCGAAGGTGGTGTTGTTGTTGTAGTAGATGTCGCAGGCCGGAATGTACGGGTACGCCGCGTTGGTCGGGCAGGAGTAGTACGGCCCATACAGCGCGGTTGCCGTGTACGCCGGGCCGAACATGAATGCGAACAGCTGATTGACCTGGTTGTTCGGGTCCTGCAGCTCCTCGAGGCTCCCCTCCTTGGCCAGCTCCCAGAAGGCGCCCACCGTCCAGCGCAGCCGCGAGCCGCTGTCGCTCGACTGCCAGCGCAGCTCGCCCACGTAGTTGTCCTGCTTGTTGGTCATGAGGTTGGGGGTCTGGAAGTTCTGCAGGCTCTTGGGCAGGGCACCATAGTGGATGCCGTTCGCATCGAGCAGCGGATACCACGGACAGTTGGCGGCGTTGTTGGTCGCCTCGCAGCCGAAGCCGGTACCGCTGAAATTGGGATTCGCCGGCCAGCCGTTCGTCTCGAAGTAGGCCAGGTCGTACACCGTGCCCTGATAGCCGGTCTGTCCCCAGCGGTGATAGTAGGAGGCGTTGGCGATGATGGCGCTGCGGGCCAGATCCCACTGCGCCTTGAGCGCCGACAGGTAGAACTGATCGGGGTCGCGGATCGTCTCCGGAGTTGCGGTGTTGAATTGTCCCGACCCCGGATTGGAATAGGTCGGCCAGAAGGTCGGCTGGTCGTGCTGCTGGCGGTCCTGGAACATGAAATTCGGCGTGATGGTGAACCCGTTTTTCGGCTGCCAGACGCCCGCCAGGCGTAGCAACAGCGTGTGCGAATAGTTGATGTTGTTCTGGGTGACGAGCCCCGTCACCGGGTCGACCCGGTCGATCCAGCCGCCGTCGTAGCGATACCAGGCGCTGGCGCGCAAGCCGAGGACCCCGTCGATGAGCGGCTGGCCGTGGGCGATGCCCAACTCGTAGCTCGGCTGGCCGTACTCGGTGTAGGACGCCTCGGAGCGCGCGTTGCTGCTGCTGGCAGTCAGGCTCGGCTGGGCGAGGATGTAGCGCACCGCGCCGCCTTCGGCGCCGGCGCCAAACAGCGTCCCCTGCGGTCCGCGCAGGATCTCGACCCGTTCGAGGTCGAAGGTTTTCGGCAGTGCGTCCTCGGGATTGAAGCCGACGTTGCGCATCTGGATGGGCGTGTCGTCCAGGTAGATGCCGGTGGTGCCCGCGCCCGCCGAAGAGGAGATGCCGCGGATCGAGATGGCGTTCGTCCCCGAATTGTCGATCGAGACCCCCGGTGTGAAGCGCGCGATGTCCTGGAAGTCCTTGACGCCGCGGCTGTCCATGGCGTCCTGCGTCAGCGCAGTCACGCTGATCGGCACCTTGCTGAGCGACTCCTCGTGCCGGGTCGCAGTGACCACCACCTCCTGCAGTCCCTCACCGCGCGCGGCAGCGCTCTCTGTTGCCGCCGGCCCGGCGGCGCCCGTGCCGGCCACGGCGGCATCGTCGGCACGCGCGACCGGCAGTGGCGTGACCAGGAGACAGATTGCCACGAGCGCTGCAGCCATCGCGGCGCCGACGGCGCGAGTCGAATTCTTCATATGTCTATCCCCCCCCACCCCTGCATCGAATTTCTCCGGCCTCGTCGGCGTAGTTTAGGTCTGCAGCACGACGGCTGCATCCGCGTTCCAGCTCACGAACACCTCATCGCTCCAGTCGATGGCGGCTTCGGCGGTGCGCCGCTCGTTCTGGGCAAAGACTGTAACCAACTTCCCGGTCGTGGTGCGGATCTGGTAAGTGGAGCGGTTGCCGAGGTAACCGAGCTCCCAGACGGTGCCGCGCAGCTGATTGATGCGCGCGCCGTTCACCGGCTGCTTGGCGAGGCGCACCTTTTCGGGGCGCAGCGCCACCCATACCTGCTGTCCGACGCTGAAGGTGCCGGCATCATCGACCAGCAGCTCACTGCCTATCTCGGCGCAACGCACTGTGATGAGCCCGCCCTGGCAGGCGCTGACGATGCCCTCGAAGAGATTGGTGGTGCCGACGAAGTCCGCGACGAAGCGGCTGCGCGGAAACTCGTAGATCTCCGCCGGTGTGCCCACCTGCATGACCTGGCCATGATTCATGACCGCGATGCGCGTCGCGAGCGCCATCGCTTCGTCCTGGTCGTGCGTCACGACGATGAAGGTGATACCCACCTTGTCCTGCAGGTCCATGAGTTCGAACTGGGTCTGCTCGCGCAGCTTCTTGTCGAGCGCCGACAGCGGCTCATCGAGCAGCAGCACCTTGGGACGGCGGATCAGCGCCCGGGCCAGCGCCACGCGCTGCCGCTGACCGCCGGAGAGCTGATGCGGCTTGCGCTTGCCGAGGTGGCTGAGCTGCACCATCTCGAGTGCCTCCTGCACGCGCTGGCGGCGGGTCGCCTCGTCGAGCGGCAACCGGCGCAGGCCGTAGCCGATGTTGCTCTCCACCGTCATATGCGGAAACAGCGCGTACGACTGAAACATCATGTTCACCGGACGCTCGTGCGGCGGGACGGCGCCCATGTCGGCGCCATCGATGGAGATGCGCCCGCTGGTCAGCTCGGCAAAGCCCGCGAGCAGGCGCAGCAGCGTGGTCTTGCCGCAGCCCGAGGCGCCCACCAGCGCGAACATCTCGCCCCGGTAGATGCGCAGTGTCACGTTGTCAACGGCGGTGCTCGGGCCGTAGGTCTTGGTGACGCCGTCGATCACGATCTGAGGTGTCGCGCCCGGATCGAGCCAGGGCCGGCTGGCGAGAGGCTTTGACTGGGTCGCTACCATGTTCCCCCAGGACGCACGGCTCAGAAATCGGCCGGCGGCGTCGCGCGCCGGCGCGCGGGCGCAAAGAACGGCCGCTCCACCACCCGCGCTCGCACCATGCGTCGCTCCCACACCAGCTCGCGATTGAGGTAGATGTCGGCCCAGACCGTCGAGCCGGTGCTGGCGTACGGTGCATCCACGATAGCGAGCGCGAGGTTGCGCTTGGCTGTCGGCGACCAGACCGCAGAGGTAACGCTGCCCGCCTCCTTGCGGCCGGAGGCATCGGTGTAGAGCAGCGCGTGATGCGCGGGCTTGGTGCCCTCGACGTCGAGTCCCACCAGCTGGCGGCGCGCACCGCGGGCCGCCTCCGCGAGCAACGCACGGCGGCCGGTGAAGTGGCCCTTGCCGAAATCGACCAGCCAGGCGAGCCCGAGCTCGAGCGGTGAGCGCTCCGTGCCGAGATAAAGCGTGTGAGCGGCCGAGACGAAATCGACGTTCGGCAGCAGGAATCCCGCCTCGATGCGCGCCATGTTGAGCGCCCGTGAGCCGATCGGGCGCACGCCGCGGGTGCTGCCCACGGCCATGAGCGCATCCCATACGCCTTCGGCGTCCGCGGGCTGCATCCACAGCTCGTAGCCGAGGTCGCCGGTGAAACCGGTGCGCGAGACCAGCATTGAGCAGCGGCCGCCCTCGCCGGCCGGCATCGAGAACTCGCCGTGCTCGAAAGGCCTGAGGCGCTCGACCCCGGTGAGACCCACGGCCCGCAGCAGCTTCGCGGAAGTGGGTCCCTGCACGGCGAGCGCTGCGATCTCCTCGGTCACCTCGCGCAGCTCGACGTCGAAGCCGATCGCCGAGGCCTGGAACCAGTCGAGCTGCCGCTCCCCCGTGCACAGGCGATAGTCGTTGGCAGCGATGCAGAACACCGTGCCGTCATCGATCAGATGGCCCTCGTCGTCGCACCAGACGGTGTAAGCGACCTTACCGGGGGTGAGCTTGCGCAGGTCGCGCGTCACCAGGCGGTTGAGGAACCGCAGCGCATCGACGCCCTGGACGCGGTACTTGACCATCGGTGTCAGGTCGTAGAGCGAGCTCGCGTTGCGGATCGCGAAGTACTCCTGCTCGACGCTGGTGAATACGTCGACCGTCGTGTAGCCGGCCCAGGGCACGAAGCTGTCGAGCTGGCTGAGCGCGCGCGCGCGCTCGTGGAACGGCGTCTTCAGCAGCGGCTGGCGGAAATGCGGTGCGCTCTCGGTGAGCATGGCTCAGGCCGCCTCCCGTACCAGCTGCCGGGCGGCGTTACGCCCGGCGAGTCCCATGACGCCACCGCCGGGGTGGCTGCCGGCTCCGCACAGAAACAGCCCCGGCACGGGAGTGCGGTACTGAGCCGCCCCCGGAACCGGACGAACCATCAGGAACTGGTCGAACGCCAGCTCGGCATGGTGCCAGTGCCCACCGCTGATGCGGAACTCGCGCTCGATGTCCGGCGGGGCGAGGAGCTCGGTGGCACGAATCACATCGCGCAGCCGTGGTGCGTAGCCGGCCAGCGTGTCGATCACCCGCTCGGTGAAGGCCTGCCGCTGACTCTGCCAGCCGCCGGCGAGCGTGTAGGGCGCATACTGCACGATCACCGACATCACGTGCTTGCCGCCTGGTGCGAGGCTCGCATCGGCGAGCGTCGGGATCGTGACTTCGAGCATCGGGGCGGCAGAGAACTCGTTGTACTTGGTGTGATTGTAGGCGCGCTCGAGGTAATCGGAGGACGGCGCGACCAGCAGCCGTGCGCGCAGCGCCGGTTCGCTGAGGCCGGGAAACTCGGGCAGCCGCTCGAGCGCCAGATGGAGCTTCGCGGTCAGGCCGCGCGAGCGCACGTGGCTCACGCGCCGGACGAAGCCCGCATCGAGATGCTCACTCCCCACGAGCTTGAGGAACGTGCTCTTGGGATCGGCACTCGAGGCCACGGTCGTGGCCGCAATCTCCTCGCCCGAGGCGAGCACGACGCCAGCCGCGTGATCGTCGCGTACCAGGATACGCTCCACCACCGCGCCGGTTCGGATCTCGGCGCCGGCCGCACCGGCGGCGCGCGCCAGCGCCTCGGAGAGTGCGCCGAGGCCGCCCTGCGGCAGCGCGATGGTCTCGCTCCCCTGCGAGGCGGCCGAGCGGTACAGCAGCGACAGCACGGTTCCCGGGGAGCGCGGGCCGTAGTTGGTTCCGAGCACCGCATCGAGGGCCAGCGCGCCCTTGAGCAGCGGCAGACTGAAGCGATCCTCGAGCAGATCGTGCACGCACATGCCGCCGATGCGCAGCAGCTCGCGCAGGTCGCGCCGTCCGAGGCGGCGCAGGCGCCACCCGAGACCGAGCAGCGTCACGCGGTCGCGCCACGCGTCGGTGCCGAGGCGCGGCGGCGTCTGCAACAGCACCGGGTGCAGGGCGCGTGCGAAGCGCTGCAGCTGCGCGTACCAGTCGGCGAGCGCGGCGGCGTCGGCATTCGAGGCCTGCGCCAGCGCTCCGAGGTCGCCGGGAGCGAAGCTCAGGTGGTGGGTGTCGGGAGCGAGCGCCACCGTCGGCAGGCCGGTCGCGGCGAGCCTGAGGCCGTGCTGCTCGAGGCCGAGATCGCGCATGAGCGCGGCCGGCATGAGATGCAGGAGGTGCGCGCAGGCCGATACCTTAAATCCCGGTGCGAACTCGCGCGTCACGGCCGCGCCGCCGAGCCGGTCGGCCGCCTCGAGCACCAGCACCCGGCGGCCTGCGCGCGCGAGGTAGGTGGCGCATACCAGCCCGTTGTGACCGCCGCCGACGACGATGCTGTCGTACTGCGCGCGCGCGGCGGCGCTCATTGCAGCCGTCCCAGGTCGCGCAGAACGGCGTTCGCCGAGTTGGCTCCGGGCGCACCCATGACCCCGCCCCCGGGATGAGTGCTCGAGCCGCACAGGTACATGCCGCGCAGCGGCGCGCGGTACTGCGCGTATCCGGGCAGCGGGCGGTTGAACAGCAGCTGATCGAAGGTCAGCTCGCCCTGAAAGATGTTACCTTCGGTGAGGCCCACTTCATTCTCGATGTCGTACGGCGTGCGAATTTCCGCGTGCAGAATCAGATCCTTGAAGTCGGGGCTGTGGCGTGCGATCGCATCGATCACCGTGTTGCCGAAGGCCTGGCGTTTCTGCGGCGTCCATTCGCCGTCGGCGAGCCGGTAGGGGCAGTACTGCACGAACACCGACATGTAGTGCTTGCCGTCGGGCGCCATGGTCGGATCGATCTGCGTCGGAATGAGCATGTCAACGTAGGGCGCAGCCGACCAGCGGCCCTCCTTCCAGTCGTCGTAGGCGCGCTCGACCATCTCGAGCGTGTCGGTGATGTGCATGTCACCGCGCGTGGAGGGTGAGCCCTGCGGAATCGCGGGAAAGTGCGGCAGGCCGTCGAGGGCGATGTTGAGCTTGCCGGAGGAGCCGCGGATCTTGAAGCGGCGGACCTGCTCGAGGAACTCGGGCGGCAGGTGCTCGGGCGCCACGGTCTCGAGAAAGGTGCGCTTGACGTCGAGGTTGGAGACCACGACGGGAGCCGAGATCTCCTCCCCGTCCGCGAGCACCACCCCGACGGCGCGTCCGCCGCGCACCTGAATCTCCTCCACGGGCGCGCTCGCGCGCAGCGTGCCGCCGCTCGCCCGGAAGGACCCCGCCAGGGCCTGAGTAATGGCGCCCATGCCGCCGCGGGCGAAGCCCCAGGCGCCGACCGCACCGTCGATGCTGCCCATGTAGTGGTGCAGCAGCACGTACGCCGAGCCCGGTGAGCGCGGACCGAGCGCCGTGCCGATGATCGAGCTGCCGCACAGGTGGGCCTTGACGATCTCGCTCTCGAAATACTCCTCGAGCATGTCGGCACAGCTCATGGTGAAGAAGCGCAGCGTGTCGTACATGCGCGTCTCGCCGAGCCTCTCGAAGTGGCGGCCGAGGAACAGCAGCTCGCGGAGATCGCGTGGGCGGAACGACGTCGGATCGGGAGGCTCGCGCAGCAGCAGCGGCTTGATGAAGCGGCAGTGGCGCAGCATGTCGCGCACGTAGCGGTCGTACGCTTCCGCGTCATGGCGCGAATGGCGCGCGATCTCGCGGCGCATGGCGTCGTGGTTGTCGTAAACGGCCAGGTGCCCGCCGTCGCGCATCATCGTGCAGCCGCCCTCGTACGGGATGATCTGCAGACCGTGCGCCGGCAGGTCCAGCGCACGGATGATCTCGGTGCGCAGCAGGCTGCAGACGTAAGAGCAGTTCGAGTACGTGAAGCCGTCGTAGAGACTGCGGCTGACGGCCGCCCCACCGATGTAAGCATTGCGCTCGAGCACGATCACATTCAGGCCCGCGCGCGCCAGGTAGCAGGCGTTCACCAGACCGTTGTGCCCCGCTCCCACGACGATCGCGTCATAGCGGTTGGCGGCCGCCCTGCTCATGGCTTCCCCCGGCTGCCGAACTTCAGGCCGGTACCCGGCGCGTGGTCCCGAGCGAGTCGAGCGTGCGGTCGACCGCCGCCTCGAAGGCCCGCAGCGTGTCCTGCAGGCACGACTCATCGTGCGCGGCCGACATGAACCACGGCTCGCGTGAGTCCGGCTCGCACAGGATGCACTCATCGTGCAGCACACGCGCCACGGCGTCGTAGAAGGTGTAGTCGCTCCCCTTCCAGTCGCGGTAGGTGCGCGGCGGGTCGTGGGCGAAATACAGGCCGCTCATGGAAGGATGCCCGACGAAGCTGTGGGCGATGCCGCGCGCCTTGAGAATCGCGCTCTTGCCGGCGCGCAAGCGCGTGCCGTAGGCGGCGAGCCGCTCGAGCGCATCGGTCTCGGCGAGGATCTCGAGGGTCTTCTCGGCGGCGGCGAGCGATACCGGGTGCGCGGTGTAGGTGCCGCCGTGGGCCACGCCCTTACCGAGCTTGCGCATGATGTCCTCGCGCCCGGCGAGCACCGAGATCGGATAGCCGTTGGCGAGCGCCTTGGCGAACGTGCACAGGTCGGCGCGCACCCCGTAGAGCTCCTGCACGCCGCCGCGCGCCACGCGAAACCCGGTCTTGACCTCGTCGATGATCATCACGATCCCGTACCGGTCGCACAGCTCCCGGGCCGCGCGCACGTACCCGGGGTCGGCGGCGATACCTAAGCAGTTGCCCATGATCGGCTCGATCAGCAGGCAGGCGATCGAGTGTCCGTGGCGCTTGAGGACGTCCTCCAGCTGGTTGGCATCATTCGCCTGCACGAAGTGCGCGAAGCTGCGGGTCGCGAGCGGCACGCCCTCGCTGTACGGCACCACCACCGGGTCGCCCACCTGCGACCACTTCTCCATGGGCGTGTACCACATCGCCGCGTCGAACAGCCCGTGATAGCTCCCCTCGAGGATCACGTAGTTGTCCCGCCTGGTGTAGGCGCGCGCCAGGCGCAGCGCCGCCATCACCGCCTCGGTGCCGGAGTTCGAGAACCTCACCAGCTCCGCCGCCGGTACCATCTGCGCGATGCGCTCGGCGACGCGGAATTCGCGCTCGGTCGAGAGCGCGAACACCCCGCCGACCTCCATTCCTTCGCGCGCCGCGGCATCGACCCGTGGATCGGCGTAGCCGAGGATCGCCGGCCCGTAGCCCATGCGGTAATCGACGTAAACGTTGTCGTCGAGATCGGTGACGCGGGCCCCGCGTCCCTGTTTGATATAAATCGTCCGCTCCTCGCCCCAGAAGCGGAAGTTCGAGGCGACGCCGAGCGGCAGCCGCGTGAGCGCCCGCCGGAAGTGCTCGTGGTTCTTCGCCAGCTTTCGGGCCATCACAGCACTCACTGGTAAATGAAGAAAATCTTCAGGAGATACGGCACGATACCACTGGCTATCACGCGCCGTCTATATGCTCATATAATTTCTTGAGGTAGAATTATACGGATATATACCCTCGCTCGGGAATTCCGCCATGACTGCCCCCGCTGCCCGCCCGGTCACGTCGCCCGTCGCCCCCCCGATGCAGGGGCTGCCGGCCTGGGTCTACAACCATCCGGAGCTGACCCGCCTCGAGTACGAGCGAATCCTGAAACCGAGCTGGCAGATCGCCTGCCATGTCAGCCAGATCCCGACCGCCGGGGACTACGTCACCTTCGAGCTCGGCTCGGATAGCGTGATCGTGCTGCGCGAGCCGGGTGGCGGCATCCGCGCGCTGAGCAACTCCTGCCGGCATCGCGGCACGCGCCTGCTCGAGGGCACCGGCCGCTGCCCCGGGCGCATCACCTGCCCGTACCACGGCTGGACGTACCGCTACGACGGCTCGCTGCTGGCGACCCCCGCGCGGGACAGCTTCCCGGATCTCAATCTGCGTGAGCACGGCCTCGATGCGGTACGCGTGGAAGTGGCGCTCGGCTTCGTGTGGGTTTGCCTCGGCGCCGACCCCGCGCCGCCGCCTTCGCAGGTGTGGGCCCCGGTCATGGAGGAGCTCGCGCCTTACCGGTTCGAGGAGCTCGTCCCCACGCAACCGATCTATCTCGAGGAGTGGAATGTCAACTGGAAGATCGCGATGGACAACTACCTCGAGTCCTATCACGTACCGATCGGCCACCCGGGGCTGAACCGTCTGTTCACGCCCGACTACGAGGATCAGCGCGGGGTTCCCGGGATTGCGCGCGGCATCAGCTGGATGCGCGAGGCCCCGTCCTCGCGCTGGAGCGAGCGCGTCTACCAGAAACACGTAGCCCAGATCACGGCGCCGCATCTGCCGGAGGCGCAGCGCCGCAGCTGGCGCTTCTATAGCTGCCTGCCGAATCTCGGCATCGACATCATGCCGGAGCAGATCGATTTCTTTCAGGTGCTCCCCAAGGGGCCCGGCAAGACGGTGATCCGCGGCGCCGCCTTCGGTCGGCCCGACGAGCGGCGCGAGATGCGTCTGGTCCGCTGGCTCGGCAACCGCATTAACATGCAGGTCAACAAGGAAGACCGGCTGCTGTGCGAGCGGCTGCAGCGCGGCATCGCCGACAGCAGCTACCGGCCCGGACCCCTGTCGCAGATCGAGATCTGGATGATCGAGTTCCACGACCTGCTGCGCGCGCGCATCCCGGAGGTGTCGCTGCCCGAGCCGCCGGCGCGCTTCGCCTAAACGCGCGGCGCTCCGGCCTCCGGCAGCGCCCGTAGCAGCGCCGCGATCGATTCACGGAACTCGGCGAGCGCAGCCGGCAGCGGCCCGCTTTCCGCCGCCTCGTCCGCGCCGGCGATGAGCCCTGCCTGCGTCGACTCCGCCAGCTCGACCTGCTGGCGCAGCCACGCTCCAACCCGCCGTTGCCAGGCGTCGCGCGGGCTGCGCCCCCTGCCCTGCGCGACCGCATCGCGCGCCGCGAAGTCGAAGCGCCGCAGGCGGCTGCGTCCCGGCGCGAGCGGACTGACCTGAAGGACGAGCGCGCCTTCCGGGCGGATGTCGAGCAGCAGATTCGGCGCGACGAAATGCTGCTGCCGATGCGGGCTCTCGAGCCACTGCTCGACGAGCAGCTTCCAGTCCGCGCCGACGTCGACATCCGCGACGCTGCGCGGCTGCAGGGTAGTCAGATCCTCCCAGGGCGCGCGCGCGGGCGGCGCGGTCACCGCAGCGCCTGCCGCGCGCGCGAAGATCAGCGGACCGGCGCGCAGCATCTCGAGCGGCGTGAGATCCCCTGGTGTGGTCCCGGCTACCAGGCGGCCGTCGAAGCTGTAGGTAAGCGAATGAGTGGCGCAGTGTATGGCGCTGCGCAGGTGCCCCTTGCGCGGGGCGAGCAGTGCGTGCGGGCGGCGCCGGCAGGCGTTGCGGAACGTGTGCAGGCGGCCGCGCTCGCCACGGACCACGAGCGCCCGTTCGCCGGCGAGATCCCCGGTGAGAAAATCGCCGGCGGCGCGCAGCTCGGCCTCGTGACCGAGCAGCTGCCAGGCCGGGCGCAGCAGCTGTTCCCGTTCGGCGGCCAGCAACGCCGCATCCTGGTAGGCGCGTGCCGGCAGCCGCCCGCGCACCGGCCCGGCGAGCGGCGGGCGTTGCGCGGCGGCGGGGCCACTGAACTGGCCGGGGAACACCGAGCGCAGATACTGCAGCGAGCGCTGCACGGCTGCCGCGCGGTCGATGTTGGCTTCGCTCTGAAAAGCGAAGCTCTGCCACAACACCTCGAGCACGCCCATCAGCCCGAGCGCAACCGCATCGGCATCGAGGTGCGCGGCGCCGGTCGCGGCGATCAGTCGTTCCGTCAGCTCGCGCACCAGCGCGGCGAACTCGTCGTCCTTCTTGCCGCAGATGTCCTGGTACTCCTGCCGCGAGCTGGCTTCGCCCCAGAAGGCGTACCACACCGACACCTTGCGGGGGCTGGCGATGTCCACGTCGAGGTACAGCTCCACCAGCAGCCGCAGCGCCTGCACCGGCGAGTCCCTCAGACGCGCGACCGGCGCCATCACGCGCTCCTCGAACTCCGCCGCCAGGTACTCGAGCGAGGCGACCAGCATGGCCGCCTTCGAGTCGAAGTAGAAGCGCACGATGCCCGGCGACAGGTCCGCGAGCGCCACCACTTTCTCCACCGTGGTGCGCGACGGGCCGTAGATGTGCAGTGCCGAGATGCATGCGTCGATGAGGCGCTGGCGCTGACGCTGGCGGATGCGCGAGCCACCGCTGTTGGCCGGCGGCTCGGCACCCGCTGCAATGGAGGCTCGCTGACTCGGCACCTGGCTTACCGCACCCTGATCAGGCACCCGCGCCCGGCGGGCAACCGCTGTACTGCGCTCAAGTTTATCCCGCACAATACTCCGGGGGCACCGTTGCAGCGCGCTTTATGAAACCAACCTGGATGAAACCGACCTGGCTCTCCGGCCGCTGGCTCATCATTCTCCCGCCGCTCATCTTCCTCACCGTATTCTTTCTCATCCCGTTCGCCTTCGCCTTCAAAATCAGCTTTGCGGAGAGCGCCCCAAGGGTGCCGCCGTTCACCGACATCATCAGCTTCACGACCGATCATCACCTGCAGCTTGCCGTGAGCCTCGGCAACTACCGCTACCTGTTGACCGACGAAGTCTACGGGGTCGCTTACCTGTACTCGCTTCGCACGGCGTTCTTCTCCACCCTGTTCTGCCTGGTGCTCGGCTACCCCATGGCATATGCAATCGCGCGCAGCCCCAAGTCGACCCAGGGGCTGCTGCTGCTCGTCATCATGCTGCCGTTCTGGACGTCCTTCCTGCTGCGTGTTTATGCGCTCGAGGGCATCATCCGCGACAACGGCTTCCTCAACACGGCGCTCCTGCACCTGGGGCTCATCAGCCACCCGCTGCGCATCATGCGCACCAGTCTCGCGGTGTATCTGGGCATCATCTATTCCTACCTGCCCTTCATGGTACTGCCGCTGTTCGCCACGCTCGAGAAACTCGATCCGACGCTGCTCGAAGCGGCCGCCGACCTCGGCAGCACGCCCTGGCGCGCGTTCCTCGACATCACCCTGCCGCTGTCGCTGCCGGGGGTGATTGCCGGCTCGATGCTGGTGTTCATCCCGGCAGTCGGCGAGTTCGTGATCCCCTCGCTCCTCGGCGGCCCGAACCAGCTGATGATCGGTCGCGTGCTGTGGGATGAGTTCTTCGGTAACCACGACTGGCCGGTGGCCTCGGCCGTGGCGACCGCCTTCCTGCTGCTGCTGGTCGGTCCGATCGCGATCTACCAGTACTACAACGTGCGCCAGCTCGAGGCCTGAAGCGCGCCATGGAACGGCGCTCGTCCGCGGCTTTGCTCACGGTGCTGTTTGTCGGCATCGCGATCCTGTACCTGCCGATCCTGGTGCTGATCGGCTACTCCTTCAACGCTTCCCCGCTGGTGAACGTGTGGGGCGGCTTTTCCACCGCCTGGTATGGACAGCTGCTGCACAACCGACAGCTGCTGCAGGCTGCACTCCTGTCGCTCGAGGTGGCGGTGGCAGCCTCCAGCGGCGCGGTAATCCTCGGCACACTCGCCGCCACCGCCCTGGTGAGGTTCGCGCGTTTTCCGGGGCGGCTGCTGCTCACCGGCATGGTGAACGCGCCGCTGGTGATGCCGGAGATCATCACCGGCATCACGCAGCTGCTGCTGTTCGTGTCGATGGTGCAGTTGTTCTCCTGGCCGCACCGTGGCTTCACCACCATCGTGCTGTCGCACATCACCTTCTGCAGCGCGTACGTGACCATCACGGTGCAGGCGCGGCTGCAGGGCGCGGACCGCTCGCTCGAGGAAGCCGCCATGGATCTCGGCGCCAGCCCGGCGCGCGCCTTCCTCGAGATCACCCTGCCGATCATCGCTCCGGCGATCGTCTCGAGCTGGCTGCTGTGCTTCACCCTTTCGCTCGATGACCTGGTGATCTCGAGCTTCGTCGCCGGCCCGGGCGCCAGCACGCTGCCGATGGTCATCTATTCGAAGGTGAAGCTCGGCGTCAGTCCCGACATCAACGCGCTCGCGAGCCTCATCGTCTGCGGGGTGGGCGTGTGCATCCTCGGCGCCGGCTGGCTCATGACGCGCAGCGATCGCCGCCGCGCGCTCGAGGCGCAGCTCGCCGGGCGCTGAAGGCGACTCAGCGCGCCCCCACCCACTCACAGATCGGTCTTGATGCGCGTCCAGGTGCGCGTGCGCAGCCGCTCGAGCGCCGGGCCGGCCTCCCTGGCGTGATACAGCCGTGCTTCGACTGCCGCCGGCGGGTAAACGGCGGGATCGGCGAGAATCTGCGGGTCGACGTAGGGGGCGGCGGCATCATTGTCGTTGGCGTAGTGGATGTAGTTCGTGACACCGGCGATGACCCGCGGCTCGAGCATGTAGTTGATAAATTTGTGCGCCGCGAGGGGATGCGGGGCGTCCGCGGGAATCAGCCAGGCGTCGTAGGAGGCGTTGGAGCCCTCTTTCGGGATGGTGAATGCCAGATGCACGTCCACGCCCGCTGCCCGAGCGCGCGCGCGCGAGGTTGCGTAATCCCCGGACCAGGACATCGAGATGCAGAATTCGCCGTTGGCGAGTCCGTTCATGTACTCGCTGGAATCGAAGGCGCGGATGTAGGGCCGCACGCTGAGCAGCAGCTTCTCGGCCTGCTGGTAGTCTTCCGGCCGGGTGGTGTTCGGATCGAGGTGCAGGTAGTTCAGGGCGAGTTGCAGCACGTCCTCCGCGGAATCGAGGAACGTGACCCCGCAGTCGGCAAAGCGGCGGATGATCTGCGGCTTGAAGACCATGTCGAGGCTGTCCACGGGAGCATCCGGCATGCGGGCACGGACCATGTCGACGTTGTAGGCGAAGCCATTGACGTGCCGCAGATAGGGCACGGCGTGGCGGTTGCCCGGGTCCGCCTGCGCCTCGATCGCGAGGATCCGCGGATCGAGGTTCTTCCAGTTCGGCAGCAGCGCGCGATCGAGCGGGCGGTAGATTCCGGCCTTGATCTGGCGGCTGAAATAGTCGGTCGAGGTACTCACCACATCGTAGCCGGCATCTCCCGCCATCATCTTGGCTTCGAGCGTCTCGTCGGCGTCGTAGGTGTCGTAGACCACCTTGATGCCGGTCGCGACCTCGAAGTTGGCAATGGTGTCCTTGCCGATGTAGTCGGCCCAGTTGTAGACCAGCAGCTCGCGCTCGGCGTCCGCCGCGCCATACGGGTTGCCCGCGGAGCTGCCGCAGGCGCACAGCAACGCCGCCACCACCAGCGCGGTGGCCAGCGGCGCCGCAGCCGTCGGCACGCAGCTCGCTGGCTGGGTGGCGTCTATAGCTTCACCATGATGTGACGCACGACGGTATAGTCCTCGAACGCGTAGACCGACAGGTCCTTGCCATAACCGGAGCGCTTGAAGCCGCCATGCGGCATCTCGCTCGCGGTGGCAAAGTGAGTGTTGATCCAGGTGGCGCCGTACTGCAGCTGCGCCGCCACCTGCATCGCCCGCGAGATGTCGCGGGTCCATACCGACGAGGCGAGTCCGTACTCGGAATCGTTGGCCCAGCGGATCGCCTCCTCCGTATCGCTGAAGGGGGTCACCGACACCACCGGACCGAACACCTCGCGCTGCACGATCTCATCCTGTTGCTGCGCGCCGGCGACGACCGTCGGCTCGTAGAAGAAGCCGCTCCCCTGGCGGGCCTTGCCGCCGGTGGTGAGCGTCACGTGTTTGAGCGCCGCGGCGCGTTCCACCATGGCGACCACGCGCCCGCGCTGGGTAGCGGAGATGAGCGGCCCCATCTCGACGCCGGGTTCCTGCTGGGTGCCGACCTTGATGGCGCGCACGGCGCTGGTCAGGTCCGCCACCAGCCGCTCGTAGATGCGCTTGCCCGCGTACAGGCGGCAGGCCGCAGTACAGTCCTGGCCCGCGTTGTAGAAGCCGAACACGCGCACGCCGGCGACCACCGCCTCGAGGTCTGCATCATCGAACACGATGACCGGCGCCTTGCCACCGAGCTCCAGGTGCGTGCGCTTCAGGTTGCCCGCCGCCGCCGCCAGCACCTTCTGCCCGGTCGCCACCGAGCCGGTGAGCGACACCATGCGCACACGCTCGTGGGCGATGAGCGTACTGCCCACCGGCTCGCCGCGGCCGCAGACCACGTTCACCACCCCCGCCGGCAGGATCTCCGCCAGCGCCGGCGCCAGCTTCAACAGCGTGAGCGGTGTGAGCTCGGAGGGCTTGAGGACCAGCGTGTTGCCCGCGGCGATCGCCGGCGCGATCTTCCACGCCGCCATCATCAGCGGGTAGTTCCAGGGAGCGATCGAGCCGACCACCCCGACCGGGTCGCGGCGGATGAGGCTCGTGTGGCCGGGCAGGTACTCCCCCGCCGCCAGCCCCTGGGGTGAGCGGCACGCGCCGGCGAAGAAGCGGAACACGTCGGCGATCGACGGCAGCTCGTCGTTGAGGGCCGCTGCGAGCGGCTTGCCGGTGTTGCGCGATTCGAGCGCGGCGTAGGCAGCCGCCTCGGCATCGATATGGTCGGCGATGCGCAGCAGCAGCGCCGCACGCTCCCTCGGCGCGGTGCGCGCCCAGCCGGGGAATGCGGCCTCGGCGGCGCTGACGGCCGCGTGCACCTGAGCGATGGATGCCTCGTGCACGGCGGCAATCTGTGCGCCACTGGCGGCATCGAGCACCGGCTCTGGCGCCGCCTCGCCCTCGACCAGGCGGCCCCCGATCAACAACTGCGTCTGCATAAGCCTTGTCTCCTGAGCTGCGTGCCGCGCGCCGGCCTTGCCGCACACCGCGGGCACATTATATTATTATAGCCATAATATTATCTTCCGCGCGCGCTGCGGAAGCGAGGTCCCCATGAACTCCGACGTCATCATCACCTGTGCGATCACCGGCGATGACACCAAGGTTACCAAGAGTCCGCACTGCCCGATCACCCCCGAGCAGATTGCCGCATCCGCGGTGGAGGCCGCCCGCGCCGGAGCGGCGATCGTGCACATTCACGTGCGCGATCCGGAGACCGGCGCATTCAGCATGGCCACCCGCCATTATCGCGAGGTGGTCAGGCGCATCCGCGAAAGCAAGGTCGACGTGCTGGTGAACCTCACCTGCGGCATGGGGGGGTACATCTACATCGGGAAAGAAGGGCTCAAAGATACCCCGGCCGCCGGGACCGACTTCGTCACGCAGGAAGAGCGCATGCGGCACGTCATCGACCTGTGCGGGGAGGGCCTGTATCGCCCCGATATCGCCACGCTCGACTGCGGCACTCTCAATTTCGGCGACGGCAACCGCGCCTACATCTCCACGCCCGATTACTGCCGCCAGGGCGCGGGAATTCTGCGCGATCTGGGCGTCAAGGTGGAGCTCGAGGTCTTCGACACCGGCAATCTCTGGTTCGTCAAGCAACTCATCAAGGAAGGCCTGGTTCCGGCTCCTGCCATGATCCAGCTGTGTACCGGAATCGGCTGGGGCGTGCCCGCGGACACCGGTCACCTGCTGGCGATGGTGAACTACCTGCCGCCCGATTGCCTGTGGACCTCGTTCGCCGTGAGCCGCATGCAGATGCCATGGGTCGCCCAGTCGGTGCTGCTCGGCGGTAATGTGCGCGTCGGGCTCGAGGACAACCTGTACCTCAGCAAAGGCGTGTACGCGAGCAACGCGCAGCTGGTGGAGAAGGCACGCACCATCATCGAGGCGATGGGAGCGCGCATCCTCACGCCGGCGCAGGCGCGCGAGCGGCTGCGGCTGCACTGACGTGGCGGGCATCCCCATCTACGAGACGCCGATCCGCCCCGAATGGATCGACTACAACGGCCACCTGCAGGATGCCTACTTCGCCCTGATCGCCAGTAAAGCGACCGATGCCCTGATGGACCGCGTCGGACTCGATGCCGCCTATCGGGCGCGTACCGGCTGCACTCTCTACACCGTGGAGATGCACCTGCACTTCCTGCACGAGGTGAAAGGGACCGACACCGCCGCGGTCGACGTGCGGCTCCTCGGCGCAGACCAGAAGCGCATTCACGCCACCTTCGAGATCCTGCGCGCCGGCCAGGCCGACGTGGCGGCGACCGCGGAGATCATGCTGCTGCACGTGCATCAGGAGCAGGCCGGGATCAGAACCGCGCCGTTTCCGCCGGAGGTTGCCGCACGCCTCGCCGAGCTCATGGCGGCGAGCGCACGGCTCGCGGCGGATGGCCCCGGATCGCGGCGCATGGAGCTGCGCGCGCCACGCAGCGCCACATGAACAGGTCTGCGATGCAGCGCCTGCTCGCGCCGCGCACTCTGGCGCTTATCGGCGGCGCCTGGGCCGACGCGGCGCACGCCGCGAGCCGCGTGATCGGCTATACGGGCGAGCTCTGGCGCATTCACCCGACCCGCCCCTCCTCCGGCGCGGAGCATTACTTCCGCTCAGTCGACGAGCTGCCGGAGGCGCCCGACGCAGCCTTCGTCGCCGCGCCTAACCGCGACGTGCCAGGCATCGCCGCCGCGCTGGCGCGCCGCGGCGCCGGCGGGTTCGTCTGCTTCGCGGCCGGCTTTTCCGAGACCGGCGCCGAGGAAGGCCGGCGCCTCACCGAGGAGCTGCTGGCGGCGGCCGGTGAGTTGCCGTTCTTCGGTCCCAACTGCTATGGGTTCGTCAATTTCTTCGACGCCGCGGCGCTGTGGCCTGATCAGGTGGTCGGCCAGCGGCGCGAGTGCGGCGTGGTGCTGATCTGCCAGAGCGGCACGCTGGCGCTCAACCTGCTGTACAACGACCGCTCGGTACCCATCGGCTGTGTCCTCACGGTCGGTAATCAGACGCGCCTCGCGGCCGAGGATCTGCTCGACCTGCTGTGCGCCGATGAGCGCGTCACGGCGTTCGGGCTGTATCTCGAAGGCATCAAGGATGCGCCGCGCTTCGCACAGGCGGCAGCGCGCGCGCGTGCCGCCGGTAAACCGATCGCGCTCGTCAAGACCGGCCGCACCGAGGCCGCGAGCCGCACCGTGCGTACCCACACCGGCGCGCTCGCCGGCGCCGATGCCGCCTTCGACGCGTTCTGCGCCCAGGTCGGTATCGCGCGCTGCGAGTCCCTGGCGACGCTGTGCGAAACGCTCAAGATCCTGCATGCCGGCGGGCCGCTGCCGGGGCGTCGCGTACTCGCCATGGGCGCCTCCGGCGGCGACATGGCGATGACCGCCGATGCGGCGCGGCAGCTGGGACTGGAGTTCGCGCCGATCCCGGCACCGGCCGCCGCCAGCCTGCGCGAGATCCTCTCCGACCGCGTGCACATTTCGAATCCGTTCGATTTCCACACCCACGTCTGGTTCGACTATCCGCGCCAGCGCGCCATGTTCAGCACGGCGCTGCGCGCCGGCTTCGACGCGGTCGCGTTCCTGCTCGACTGCCCGCCCGAGAAAGTCGCCGACGACTCGGCTTACGTGCGCGCCATCGAGGAGTTCGCCGCTGCGCTGCCCGGCGCCGCGAGCCGAGCCGTGCTCATCTCCTCACTCCCGGAATCGATGTCGACCGCCACCCGCGAGATGTGTCTCGCGGCGGGCGTGGTGCCGCTGCAGGGTCAGCGCGAAGCGCTCGAAGCGCTCGACCTCGCCGGCGCAGTCGGCGAGACCTGGAAACGCGGCGGCAGCGTCGAGCTGCGCCGGCCGCGCGCCACCGCAACCGCTGCTCAGGCGCTCGGGGAGTACCAGGCCAAACAGGCGCTGGCCGAATTCGGGGTGCCGGTGCCGCGCGCGCGGCTCGTGGCGGCGGCCGGGGCGGCCGCGGCCGCGGAGGCGCTCGGCTTTCCGGTTGTGATCAAGGCAGCCGGCGCACAACTCGAGCATAAGTCCGACGTCGGCGGCGTGGTGCTCAACGTACGTACCGCTGCGGAGGCCCGGGCTGCGGCGCGGCGCCTGTCCGCGCTATCGGACACACTGCTGGTCGAGGAGATGATCAGCGACGGCGTGGCCGAAGTCCTGGTCGGCGTGACCGTTGACCCGCAGTTCGGCCAGCTGCTGGTGCTCGGTGCCGGCGGCGTGCTCACCGAGCTGCTGCGCGACAGCGTCACAATGCTGCCGCCCTTCACCGCCGCGGGTCTCGCCGCCGGACTCGGGAAACTCCGGGTGTCGAGACTGCTGGCCGGCTACCGTGGCCGTCCGCAGGCCGACGTGGCGGCGCTGATCGAGGCAGCGCTCGCCTGCTCACGCTACGCTGCGGCCAACGTCGAGCGCCTGGCGGAGCTCGACCTCAACCCCGTCATCGTGCGGCCGCAGGGGCTGGGCGCCGTGGCGGTCGATGCATTGATCCGCCTCGTATAAGGAGCATCGCTATGTCCGCAGGCATCTCCTCAGGCTTCTCCGGGGGCGTCAGGACCGCCATTGAAGGTCCGATTCTCGAGGTGACGCTCGACCGCCCGAAGGCGAACGCGATCGATCTCGCCGCCAGCCGGCGGCTGAACGAAGTGTTCACCGCGTTTCGCGACGATCCGGCGCTGCGTATCGCGATCGTCACGGGCGCCGGCGAGCGGTTCTTCTCGCCGGGCTGGGATCTGAAGGGCGCCGCGACTGACGAGGAATCGGACGAGGACTGGGGCGCGGGCGGCTTCGGCGGCCTCAATTACCCGCGCAACCTCGACAAGCCCCTGATCGCAGCGGTCAACGGCATCGCCTGCGGTGGCGGAATGGAGATCGTGCTCGGCACCGACATCATCGTCATGGAGGAGCATGCGCGCTTCGCGCTGCCGGAGATCAATGTCGGCGTGCTCGCCGACGCCGGCACCATCAAGCTGCGCCGGCGGATCCCCTACCACGTCGCGGTGGAGTTTCTCATGACCGGTCGCTGGATGGACGCGGCTGAGGCCAAGCATTGGGGCCTCGCCAACCACGTCGTCCCCAAGGGCCACGCGCTCGCCAAGGCGCGCGAGATCGCACGCCAGCTCGCCGCGGGCCCGCCGCTGCTGTTCCCGGCCATCAAGCAGCTGCTGCGCCATACCGAGATGATCGCCGAGCACCCGGCGTTCGAGCTGCACGACAGCTTGAGCGCAGTACAGAAAGTGCTGCGCTCCGAGGATCTCAAGGAAGGCGCACGGGCGTTCGCGGAAAAGCGCAAGCCGGTGTGGAAGGGAAAGTGACGGAACCGACCCGGGTGTGACGACCCGGTGAGGGTGCCTCAGCCGCCCAGCGGTCGCAGCAGTGCGCGCGAGATGATGTGACGCTGCACCTCGCTGGTGCCGTCCCAGATGCGCTCGATGCGGGCATCGCGCCAGATTCGCTCGAGCGGCAGCTCGGTCATCAGCCCCATGCCGCCGTGGATCTGCAGCGCCTCGTCGGCCACCATCGCCAGCATCTCGGTCGCCTTGAGCTTCGCGATCGCCATGTCAGTGTCGCTGGCCGCCTTCTGATCGAGCTTCCACGCCGCCTCGAGCGTCAGCAGTTCCGCGGCGCGCAGCTCCACGACCATGTCGGCGAGCTTGAACGAAACGCCCTGGAACTTGCCAATCTGCTGACCGAACTGCACGCGATCGACCGCCCACTGCCGCGCCGCTTCGAGCGCGCGCTCCGCGCGCCCGAGGCAGTTGGCCGCCACCTGCAGGCGCGTCGCGCCGAGCCAGGTATTGGCCACCTCGAATCCGCGGTGCACTTCGCCGAGCACCGCCGACTTCGGCAGGCGGCAGTCGGTGAACTGCAGGATGCTGTTGTTGTAGCCGCGATGTGAGACGTTGCGATAGCCGGGAAGCACCTCGAACCCCGGGGTGCCCTTGTCGACCAGGAAGGCGGTGATCAGCTTGCGCTTGCCGCGCGCCGAATCCTCCTCCCCGGAGGCCGCGAACAGGATCACGAAGTCGGCGTGGTCGGCGTGACTGATGAAGTGCTTGGTGCCGTTGACGATGAAGTCTCCGCCCTGCTGCACGGCCGTGGTTCTCATGCCGCGCAGGTCCGAGCCCGCCTGCGGCTCGGTCATCGCCAGACACTCGACGCGCTCGCCGCGCACCGCCGGCAGCAGGTAGCGCTCGCGCTGCCCGCCCTCGCACGCCAGCAGGATGTTGGATGGGCGCGCTACGCAGGTGTATTGCAGCGCGTAGTTGGTGTACCCAAGCTCTTTCTCGTACAGGACCCAGCTCACCGCATCGAGCCCGGCGCCTCCGACCTCGCTCGGCATGTTGGCCGCATAGAGTCCCGCAGCAATGGCCTTATCTCTGATTGGCCGCCACAGCTCCTCGCGCAGCCGGCCGGTGTCTTCGACCTCGCGCTCGTGCGGCACCAGCTCCTGACGCACGAAATCGCGCGTCGTCTTCACGATCAGCTGCTGTTCTTCGGTGAGGGCAAAGTCCATCGGCTTCTCCTCAGGCGGATACCTTGCGGCTCTTCTTACCAGCGCCGGCGCCCGCGTCGGCCAGTGCCCAGTCGCGCAGCAGCTCGAGCTGCAGGCGCAGCTGTTCGATCTGGCGCGCCGCGGGCCAGTCGCCACGGCTCGCCACGGTGCTCGCCGTGATGCCGTTGATGAACGTGACTACCGAGCGCAGCACGACATCGCGGGTCGTGGCCGGCCAGTCGCGCCACTCGGGCCAGCCGCGCGCGAGACAGCGCTCGAACAGGCGCAGGTACTCGCGGTGCAGCCAGACATTGATGCGCTTGAGGCGTTTGTCGGCCGGCATCTGTCCCCAGAACGCAATATAGAAGGCGCACTCGATGTAACGGGTCTCATCGACCGGCAGCGCCTCGGTGAGCAGCGTCAGCAGATCCGGCCGCGCGTCGTTGTCGCTCGGGGTGAGCCGCTGCTCGATGCGCCGCAGGATCAGCCGCAACGCGGCGACGACGATGTCCTGCTTGGTGTCGAAGTAGTGTGCCACCATGCCGGTGGTGTAACCGGCCTCACGCGCGATGCGCACGATGGTTGCCTGATCGAAGCCGTGCTGCGCCACGACCCGGCAGGCGACCAGCGCGATCTGCTCGCGCCGCTGCTCGTGATCGACGATCTTGGGCATGTGCGCAGCCGAAGCGAGTCAGCGGGGCGCGGCCTGGACGCGCGCGAGGCGCTCGCGCAGCGCGGCGTCCAGCGGCACGGCCTTGCCGGACGCCGTATTGACGTGCACATAGAGCTGCTCGGCCGTGGCGATGAGGACATCGTCGCGCGTGCGCTGCAGACTGTGGAACAGCCGCACGCGATTGTCTTCGATCTCCAGCACCCGCGTGGTCACGTACAACCCCTCCTGTGAGCGCGCCTCGGCCTTGTGGATGACGCGGGTCTCGGCGGTGTACAGCGCCCGGCCGGACTGGCGGTAGGCGTCATCGACTCCGGCGTACCGGAACAGAGCGTCAGTCGCATCGCCGAACACCTGCAGGTAGCGCGAATCGGTCATGTGTCCGTGGTAGTCGATCCACTCGGGCCGCACCCGGGTCTCCAGCAGGCGCAGCGGTGCGCCGGCGGGCGCTGGCGCGGTCGCGCCGGCGATCCGCTCCCGGGCCGCGGCGGCGGAGCTCTCGTAGAGTCGCTCCTCGAGGGCGCGCAGTGTCGCACCAGCACCGATGTTGTATTCGCGCAGCACCTGCTGGATCGCTACCAGGTAGTCGTCCCGCAGCCGCTCGAGCTCGCGGATCGAGCGCCCGGCCGCCTGCTCCTGGGTGCCGGCGACCATCTTGTCGATCAGCGCCTCGGTCAGCTCCGGCGCCTCGAGCTTGGTCCACGGCCATTTCAGGCACGGCCCGAACTGCCGCAGCATGTGGCGCATGCCGGTCTCGCCGCCGGCAAGGTGGTAGATGAGATTGGTGCCCATCGCCGCCCAGCGCAGTCCCGGCCCGTACACGATGGAGTCGTCGAGCTCGCCGGTAGTGGCCACGTCGTCATTCACCAGGTGCAGGATCTCGCGCCACAGCGCCTCCTGCAGGCGATCGGTGAGATGTCCCGGCACTTCGCGGCGGACCTTGAGCGGATGCATGCCGATGTAGGTGAAGAAGCGCGCCGCCTCGTCCAGCGCCGCCGCGGAGGTCTCGCGGCCCCCGACCAGCTCCACCAGCGGCAACAGATACACCGGGTTGAACGGATGCGCGACCAGCAGCCGCTCCGGGGCGACCATGTCGCGCTGCAGATCCGACGGCATGAGGCCGGAGGTGCTGGAGGCGATGACGACGTCAGCCGGAGCGTGCCGGCTCACCTCTGCCAGCACGCGCTGTTTCAGCTCGAGCTGCTCGGGAATGTTCTCCTGGATGAAATCCGCCTGCCGCGCCATCGACTGCAGGTCGGTGGTGAAGGACAGCTGCCCCTTCGGCGGCAGCGGAGCGAACGTCAGCCGTGCCAGCGCCCCTTCGGCATTGGCGACCGCGCCGCGCAGCCACGCCTCCATCTCAGGCCTGGTGTCCGCCGCCACCACATCGATACCGAAGTGCAGCGCGCGCGCCGCCCAGCCGCCACCGATGACTCCGGTCCCGAGAAGCCCAAGCGTCCGCACCTGTCTCATGCTCGCGTCCCGTCCGTTGGCGCCCGCGCCGCCCTGCAGCGGGCGTACCGGCGGCGCATCTTTTTAATGTCGTCGTCATAATATAATAAACTCCCGCCGCGCGCACCGCCGCGCACCGCCGCGCCCTGAGGCGCCGCACCGCAGCGCTCGCGGCCAGCCTTGAGCGGCGCCGACGGTTTACGGGACAATGTCGACGCCCCGGAAACTCAATAACGATCAGGAGGCACCATGGGGTTGCTAGATGGATTGCTCGGCGGCGCGGTCGGAGCGGAAATGGCCACCGTGGTGAATTCCTTCATTCAGCAGCATGGCGGCGTTCAGGGTATCGTCGCGCAGCTCGAGCAGCAGGGTCTGGGCGCAACGGCGCGCTCGTGGGTAGCCACCGGCAGCAATCAACCGATCTCGGCCGATCAGCTCCATCAGGTGTTCGGCGGTAGCGGCGTGATCGCGCAGCTCGCTCAGAAGGCCGGCATCAATCCGCAGGATCTGGCGACGAAGCTGTCGCAGGCCCTTCCGGCGGCGATCGACAAGCTGACCCCCGGCGGGACGATTCCCAGCAAGAGCGCCTAGCTGGCGCTGCGCCGGCTCTCCGCCGGAAGATCCTGCTCGCAGAAGCGTCGCAGCCGCGCGCACGCCGTATCGATCGTCGCCTCGTCGGTGGCGAAGCACACGCGCACGCAGCCGGCCGCCCCCTGCCCGAACGCGGCGCCGTCCATCACCGAAACGCGCTGCGCGCCGTACAGGGCGCGCATGAACTGCCCGCCGGTCAGGCCCGTGGCCGTGACGTCGATCAACATGAACATGCCCGCCTCGGGCGCGATCGCCCGCAGCCCCGCGATGCCGCGGATGCCGTCGGCGAAGCGCTGCTGGCGCGTGGCGCAATAGGCGCGAATGCGCGCTTCGGCCTCGGGTGCCACCGCGAGCGCGGTCAGGACCGCCTCCTGAATGAATCCCGGCAGGCCGAACAGCATGCACATCGCCAGGTGCTCGGCATGCACCACGAGCTCGCGCGGCCCCACCAGCCAGCCCGAGCGCCAGCCGGTCATGGCATGTGACTTCGAAAGACTGCCGAGCGTCACCATGCGCTCGGGCAGCCGTGCCGCCAGGCTCGGTACGCGCCCGCCCGGCGCCAACCCGGCGTACACCTCGTCCGCCACCAGCCACAGATCATGGCGCTGCGCCAACTCGCCGATGAACGCCAGCTCACGCTCGTTCAGCACCATGCCACTGGGATTGTTCGGGCTCGCCCACAGGAGCGCCCGGGTGCGCGGAGTGATCGCCGCGGCGAGCGCGGTGAGGTCCGGCCGCCAGGCGGCGTCGGCGGGAACGCGCACCAGCCGGGCTCCCGAGACTTCGATGGTGGCCGGGTAGGTCGGGTAGAGCGGCTCGAAGGTCACGACCTCATCGCCTGAGCCCGCCAGGCACAGCGAAGCGACGAACAGCGCATTCTGCGCACCGGCACAGTAGACGACGTTGTGGGCGTCGACCGGCTGACCGCAGCGCGCCGTGTGGGCGCGGGCAATCGCCTCGCGCAGCGCCAGTCGGCCCGGGGCGGCCACGTAGTGGGTGTCGCCGCCGCGCAGCTGTGCGATCGCGCGCTCGATCACCGGCGCGGGTGTCTCCAGGTCGGGATCGCCGACGCTCAGGATGATGACGTC
Source organism: Steroidobacteraceae bacterium (assembly GCA_036008385.1). Classification (GTDB taxonomy): domain Bacteria; phylum Pseudomonadota; class Gammaproteobacteria; order Steroidobacterales; family Steroidobacteraceae; genus 13-2-20CM-66-19. The sequence goes on along the minus strand of DASYNX010000006.1, from coordinate 20,556 downwards.
CTCGCCACGCTCGCCTGCCGCCACCGCCTCGTAGTGCGTAAGCCAGGCGGCGGTGCCTTCACCGCCGATGCGATGGACGAGTGGCGAGTACTTCACGTACTTACTGTGCGTGGCCGGTGTTAACATTTCAAGCGCATGAGCGCGCCCCCCTGGACGGTCGGACGCTACGTCGTCGAGACACTCGCCGCTAACGGCATCGACACCGTGTTCGGCATTCCCGGGGTACATAACATCGAGCTGTACCGCGGCCTCGAGCTGGCGCGCGTGCGGCACGTGCTGGTGCGCCACGAGCAGAGCGCCGCCTTCGCCGCCGACGGCTATGCCCGCGCCAGCAGGCATCCCGCCGCGGCGTTCGTCATCTCCGGGCCGGGAGCCACCAACGCCCTCACCGCGCTCGCGCAGGCCTACTCGGACTCCGTGCCGCTGCTGCTGATCGCAAGCACGCCGGCGCGCGCCACGCTCGGCCAGGGCTGGGGTGTGCTGCACGAGCTCGCGGACCAGCGCTCGCTGGTCGCCAGCGTCACCGCCTTCGCCGGCAGCGCGCGCAGCGACATGCAGCTGCGCGATCACCTGCGCGCGGCGTTCGCCGCGCTGCACGGCCCGCGGCCGCGACCGGCGTACGTGGATATCCCGCTCGACCTGCTCGGCGAGCCCACGGCGCTGCGGCCGGAGACCTTCGCGCGCACCACACCCGTGCTCACCCCGCCGCGCGAGGCCATCGAGGCGGCGCGCGCACTGCTCGCCTCTGCCGCGCGGCCGCTGATCATCGCGGGCGGCGGCGCCTGCGCGGCCGGTGCGGCGCTGCGGCAGCTGGTCGAGGCGCTCGATGGCTACGTGGTCACAACGGTGGCGGGTAAGGGCATCGTGGCCGAGAGTCACCCGGCAAGTCTCGGGGCGAGCCTGCCCTTTGCCGCGACTCAGGAGCGCGTCGCCGCCGCCGATGTGGTGATCGCAGCCGGAACCGAGCTGTCCGAGACCGACGTCTACACCACGACACGGCTGCCGATGAACGGCCGTCTGGTGCGCATCGACGTCGACGAGCACAAACTCGCCGATCACTACGCCGCCGGCGTCGCCGTCCACGGCGATGCCGCGCTCAGCCTCGGGCTGCTCGCGCGGGGCACCTCCGAGCGCCGCGGCTGGCGCAGCGCCGCCGGCAGCGGTGTGGCGCACCGCGAGCGCATCGACGCGCAGCTCGACGGCAGTGCGCGGCTCGCACTCAGCGCGCTGCATGCGCTGCGCGCCGCGCTGCCGGCCGACGGCGTGATCTTCAGTGATATGACACAGATCGCCTACCTCGGAAACTACGCGTTCGCCGCCGAGCGGCCGGGCGTGTGGTTCCACCCCTCCGGGTACGGGGCGCTCGGATTTGCGGTACCGGCCGCGCTCGGCGCGCGGATCGCGCAGCCGCAGCGCCCGATCGTGGCGCTCGCCGGGGACTTCGGCGTGCAGTTCACGCTGCAGGAGCTGCTGACCGCGACCGAGCTCGACGTCACCCTGCCGATCGTCGTGTGGAACAACGGCGCGCTGGGTCAGATCCGCGATGACATGTGCGCCGCCGGCATCACCCCGATCGGGGTGGTGGCACGCAACCCGGACTTCGTCGCACTCGCGCATGCCTGCGGCGCAACCGGCGTGCGCGTGCATGGCGCGACCGCGCTCGCCGAGGCGCTACACGCCGCGCTCGCGCGTCCCGGGCCGACGCTCATCGAAGCACCGACGGCGGAATTCCGCCCCTCGTGAGCAGCCACACCGTGGTGCCGGCTGCGCGCTCGCGACTCGCGACGTGCAACCGCACAAGCATCCTCTGATCGCTCATTTCAGGCGTTTCCATTCGTTGAGAATCTCGCGCGCGGCGTTGTGTCCGGGGATTCCAGAGACGCCGCCTCCCGGATGCGTCGACGATCCGCATTGAAACAGACCGCGGATCGGCGTGCGGTAGTCGGCGTAGTGCGGCGCGGGGCGCTGCCAGAACAGCTGATCGGCACTCAGCTCGCCGTGGAAGATGTGGCCCTGCGGCAGGCCGACGATGCGCTCGAGATCGGGCGGCACCAGCAGCTCCAGGTCGATGATCTGCCTCGCGAAGCCGGGCGCCATCTCCTCGAGAACCGCGAGCGCGGCACGCTGCAGACCCGCCTTCTCCTGCGACCAGTCGCCGTCCTTGAGCGCATACGGGGCGTGACCGCCGAACACGTTGATGACGTGCTTCCCCGGCGGTGCCAGCGAATCATCGACGATGGTCGGCACGACCGGAGTCAGGAACGGTTGTCGCGAGTACCGGCCGTACTTGGCATCGTCGTAGGCGCGCTCGAGGTAGTCGATTCCGGGCGCCAGATGCACGTAGGTCGGATAGCTGAATCCAGCCTTCGACGCATCGAAGGCGCGGTACTGCGGCGGGCTCTCGGCGGCGATGTTCACCTTGAACGCTGTCGAGAACGTGCGGAACGCGTCGATCTCGGCCAGCAACTCCGCCGGGAGGTGCTCGGGCCGCAGCAGCTGGCGGAACAGCGTCCTGGCATTGGCATTCGATGCCACCACGCGGGCCGTGAAGTCGCGGCCGTCGGCGGTGCGCACGCCGGTGACGCTGCCGTTGCTCACGAGCACCTCGGCCACCGCGGCGTTGGTCAGCACCTCCATCCCGAAGCGCGCGCCCGAGCGCGCGATGGACTGCGTGATGGCGCCCATGCCGCCGCGCACGAACCCCCAGCCCCCGGCGCCCTCGTGCTCTCCCATCAGGTGGTGCAGGATCACGTAGGCTGTGCCGGGGGAGCGGGGGCCGGCGAACGTGCCGATGCACGCGTAGTACGCGAGCAGCGACTTGACGGCATCACTCTCGAACCACACCGACAGATAGTCGTAGGCGCTCTGCGTCAGCAGGTCGACGAGTCGGTACATGCGATCACCGATCGAGCGCTGGCGCCACAGCAACCCCGCGGTGTCGCGGAAGTTCTTCCAGCGCCGGCGCGTGGGGTCGACCGGCGTCTCGAACAGCAGCCCGCGGACCAGACGGGCCGCCTCCTGCAGGTGACGCGTGAACTCGGGGTAGATCTCGGCGTCACGGCGTGAGAAGCGCGCGAACTCCGCCTGCGTGCGACCGACGTCGTCGCTGTACACGATGTACTGGTCGCCCCCGAGCGGGCAGAACAGATCGTTGGCCGGCAGAATCTTCAGCCCATGCGCACCGAGCTCGAGCTCGCGCATCACCCGCGGGTGCAGCAGGCTCATGAGGTAGGAGAACCGCGACGCGCGAAAGCCGGGCGCAAACTCTTCGGTCACCGCGGCACCGCCCACGATCTCACGGCGCTCCAGCACCAGCGTGCGCAGTCCCGCCTTGGCCAGATACGCGCCGCACACCAGTCCGTTGTGACCGGAGCCGATCACTATGACGTCGTAGTCACCCGCCATCCGCGGCACTCCCGCCCATGAAGCCCCGCCAATAAAAAGGAGATCCCACCGCAGCGGGATCTCCTTACAGAGTGTACTCAGCCGATCAGAGTGCGATAGTCACCGCCTTGGTGTTCAGGTAGTTGTCGAGAACAGCCTCTCCCATCTCGCGGCCCCAGCCTGACTGCTTGTAGCCGCCGAACGGCAACGCGGCATCGAAGATGTTATAGCAGTTGATCCACACCGTCCCCGCCTGCAGGCGGGCCGCCAGGGCGTGCGCCTTGCTGACGTCACGGGTCCAGATGCCGGCTGCCAGTCCGTAGATCGTGTCGTTGGCCTCGCGCACCAGCGCATCGTCAACCTGCGCGAACGGTGACACGGTCACCACCGGGCCGAAGATCTCTTCCTGCACGATCTTCATGCCGGGCTTGGTGTCGATAAAGACCGTCGGCTCTACGAAGTATCCGGCCCCTTCACGCGCCTTGCCCCCGGTCACAGCCTTCGCACCTTCCATCTGGCCGACCTCGAGGTAGCTGCATACGCGATTGCGCTGAATCTCGGACACCATCGGTCCCATCTGCGTCTGCGGATCGAGTCCCGACCCGAGCTTGATCGCCTTGGCCTGATCGGAAACTCCGGCGACGACCTTCTCGAACAGCCGCTCGTGTACGTACAGCCGTGAGCCCGCGCAGCAGCACTGACCGTGGTTGAAGAAGATCGCGTTCGCCGCACCCGGAATCGCGACGTCCAGGTCGGCGTCCTCGAGAACGATATTCGGCGACTTGCCCCCGAGTTCCAGCGAAACGTGCTTCAGGTCGCGCGCCGCCGCCTGCACGATCAGCCGACCGACCTCGGTGGATCCGGTGAATGCCACCTTGTCCACCCCGGGATGCGCCGCCAGTGCCGCCCCCGCCGTCTCGCCAAAACCGGTGATGATGTTCACGACTCCCGGCGGCAGACCCGCCTCCTGCAGAATCTCCCCCAACCGCAGCGCCGACAGCGGCGTCTCCTCCGCCACCTTCAGCACCACCGTGCAGCCGGTGGCAAGCGCTGGAGCCAGCTTCCAGGCCGCCATCAGCAACGGGAAATTCCACGGGATGATCTGGCCGACAACACCGATGGGCTCGGGGCGCGTGTAGGAGTGGTACTGCGCCCCCGGTGTGTAGAGCACCGAGAGCGGGATGGTCCTACCCTCGATCTTCGTGCACCAGCCGGCCATGTACTGGAAGATGTCGGCCGACAGGGGCACGTCGGCGACGCGCGCAACAGCCATCGGCTTGCCGTTGTCGAGTGACTCGAGCTCCGCGAGCTCGTCGGTGTACTTGGAGATGAGATCGCCAATCCGCCACACCATTTTGCCGCGCTCCGAGGGCGTCATCGCCGACCACGGCCCCGACTCGAAAGCGCGGCGCGCGGCGCGCACCGCGGCGTCGATATCGGGCTTGTCGCCTTCCGCAACGCGGGCGATGGTTTCGCCGGTCGCCGGATTCTTCACCTCGAAGGTACTACCGGATGCCGCGGGCACCCACTTGCCGTCGATCAGCAGCTTCCTGGGAGTGGTCAGGAACTGCGCGACGGGCCTGGAAATCCCGGGCTCTTTCATTACAGCACTCATCGTGGGTTCTCCTTGCCGTGATCGGGTTCGCAGCAGCGCGACGTCCTGCGCAGGCGGCGCTCAGTCGCAACAGCTTTGACTGGAGCTTGGTGGCGCTGCGGCGGCTCCGAGGAGCAGTGAGCGCGGCCCGCGTGGCGTAGGCGGGCGAATATATTCCCAAGAGGTTCGCGACGCTATCCGCTCACGCGGCGGCGGCGGCGGCTACGGCACGAAGGCAGTCGGTGACGTTGGTGTCAAAGCGCAACCGGCGCGCGGGGCCGACCGCACCGCGAGGGCGCAGCGCTACTCGTCGCTGCCGCGGCGACCGCGTTTGTTGCGCCGCTCCGACTCGCCAGCTACCGGGCGTCGCAATCCGGTCTTGTCTTCCTCGCGGCGCGCTCCGGTACGACGGTCGGGGTATTTCTTGTAGACGCACAGGCACGCGCGGGGCACCGAACATCCAGCCAGAGGCAGCCGCGGCGCCTCGGCACTCAGAAAGCGCTTGCCCTTCAGGGCCCGCGAGGCATCGCAACTTCCCGTGGCACCGACGATCGATACGGCATTCCACCGTGGCATGGATGGCTTGCTCATGAAGCGGGACCCTACCGGTGCGCAGCGCGCGGCGCAACCTGAGGCGCGCGACCCGTCGCCGGTCGTCCGGTCGCCCGCGAGCGCACGCTCGCCTCGGCGAGATAATCCTCGGTCGCGCTGCGCGCGCGACGCTCGATGACGAACGTCTCGACATGCGGATCGCTGGCACCGGCGCGTTGCGCTGCCGCAAATGCGAGCTCGCGCGAGACGCGTTTGGCGTGCTCGATCGCTTCCCGAGCGTCGTGGTAGTCGCGGCTGCCGGCCGGATCGTGCACCCGAAACACCTCGAATTCCGTCTGATTGACCAGCACCTCGGATGTCTCACAGACGACGCCCGCGACGGCACCGACTGCATTGCACACGGCCGCGTGCTCGGGCACGAACAACCGTGCGCCGAGGCGGCGCGCCACTTCCGGATAGTAAGACCCCGCCGGAGCGCCGATGGCGATCAGCGGCGTCGCGAGCCGGATGTGACTATCGATGAGCCCGGAAAATGGCCGACCGGCAACGAGTCGCTCGATCAGGATGCCGAGCGGTCCCCAGCGACCCTGCCTTGCCTCAATGCCCGGGTCCTGGGCGAGCACGCTCTCGAGCAGGAACCGCGCGCCCTCACGAACCACGTGCTGGTAGGTTCGCTCGCACAGCGCTTCCGGCGTATCCCGCTCGCTGGGACCAGTCGCGTTGCGCTCCTCGGTGGCGAGAACCGCGGCGCCGATACGCGCCGCCTCCAGACTCCAGCCGTGCTGGCGTGCGAGCACGTGCAGGGCGTCGGTTGGGGTGAATCCCGCGAGTGTCGCGAGGCCGCGATCAATCAGGCGTCGTACCGCTTCGACTCCCTGGGCTGTGCGGGCGACCACGTCGAGCGGGCGTGGAGAGCTCGCGAGCGCGTCCCACACCCGCTGCTCGATCCGATCGAGGCGACCCGGATCGCGCCCGGGATTGCGAAACGCAAACTGGGCTGCAAACGCCGGGAGGTGCTCCCTGGCGGCGAGTTTGCGCAGCTCGGTCAGTGCCTCAGGGAATTGCACGGCAAGCAGACTGAGCGGCAGAACCCTGCGCGGGCCCACGCACAGGCGCCGCTCGCGGTCAAAGTGCACCTCGCTGTCACCGCCGAGACCGCAGGTGCGGGCGTCGATGGCCTCGACCATCGTGCGCCAGCCCCCGACCACCGCCCCTTCGGTGCGCACGACCGGCCGGCCGCCAGCGACGATGGCCACGTCGGTCGTCGTCCCACCCATGTCCGCGACCGCAAAATCCTCCTGTCCGCTGAGGAAACCCGCTCCCACGACGCTCGCCGCCGGCCCCGACAGCACGGTCTCGACTGGATACTCGAGAGCCACCTCAGCCCTCATGAGAGTGCCGTCACCCTTGACGATCATGACCGGAGCGGTGATTGCCTCGCGCTCGAGCACCTGGCGCAGCGCATCCAGCAGATGGGCGATCTGCGGCGTGAGACGCGCATTCAGGGCGGCGGTGAGCGCGCGCTTCGGCGCGTCCAGCTGGGAGCTCAACTCGTGACTGCAGGTGACCGGACGGTCCGAGAGCGCGCGGATGCGCTCGCGCGCCTTCCGCTCATGCGCCGGATTGCGCACCGAGAACATCGACGCCACCGCAAACGCCTCGACCTGCGCGCCGAACTCGCGCACCGCCGCATCCACCCCCGACTCGTCGAGCGGCTGGTGCTCTTCGCCGGTCGCTTCGTGCCCGCCGCGCACGCGCACCACGACGCCTCCCGCAATGCGCCTGAGACCGGAGCGCTCCACCATCGGCTCATCGAAGCCGATGAGAATGGTGCAGATCGGGCTGAAGCGGTTCTCCACCACGGCGTTGGTCGCCAGTGTCGTCGACACGGAGACCAGCGAAATGTGCTCGCGCTGCGCGCCCTGCGGCAACGCCGCCAGCACCGCGCGCATTGCCGCGCCGAGTCCGACCGACAGATCCCAGTGAGTGGTGAGCGCCTTGGCGCTGGCCACCACCTGCCGCTGGCCGTCGAGCGCCACGGCGTCGGTGTAAGTGCCCCCGGTGTCGAGACCGATCCAGATCTCCGGCTCGGGTGAAGTTGCGGGCGGTATCATACGGCTACGGTGACGGCTCACCGCACGTTCCGCAACACATGTCGCAACACACGAGTCATCCACTGCTCACCGTCCGCCACCTCGCGATTGCGACCTGCGCAGCGGCGCTCGCGGGAGCGGCCGGGCCGAGCCCGGCTGCCGGCGTGCACCGGCGCACGACCGCGACCCCGATCGAGCACCTCATCGTGATCGTCGGTGAGAATCAGTCGTTCGACGGGGTGTTTGCGACCTACGCGCCCCGATCCGGCGCGAGCGTGCGCAACCTGCGTTCGCAGGGGATCGTCGATGCGAACGGTAACCCCGGGGCGCACTTTGCGCTCGCCGAGCAGAACCGGGCGGAGCCGCAGGTTGCGTACGTGCTCGATCCGCCCCGCGCCGGACCGTACCTGACCCTGCCGCAACCCCGACTGATCGGTGTACACGACCAGAGCTTCAAGGAAGTCGGCCACGGGATCGATACCCGCTTCCCGGGCGACCTGCCGAGCGGACCCTTTCAAATCACGCGCTACGTGCCCTATCCCGGAGCGAATGCGAGCGCGACGCTCGCCAGCTCCACCGCGGCGCTCTCGGCCTCGACGGGCGATCCGGTGCACCGATTCTTTCAGATGTGGCAGCAGACCGGCGGAGATAATTCACGGCTCGACCTGTACACGTGGGTGGCCGTCACGACCGGAATGGGTGCCGATACCGCGGGAGTGACCGCGACCGACACCGGCCAGGGCGGCGAGGTGATGGGCTTCGTCAACATGGAGCGCGGCGATGCTCCCTACCTGCGCGCTCTGGCGGATCGCTACGCCGTCAGCGACAACTATCACCAGTCCGTGATGGGTGGCACGGGCGCAAATTTCTTTTTCATCGTGACCGGCGATTCCCCCGTGTACCGGATCGACGGCAAGCTCGCGCGGCCGCCGCCAAACCAGATCGAGAATCCCGACCCCGCCCCGGGGACAGCGAACTTCTATCGGCAGGACGGCTACCAGGGGGGCTCGTATGTCAACTGCGCCGATGCCACACAGCCTGGAGTGAGCGCGATTCTCAGCATTCTGCACAGCAAGAGGATTGACAGCCGCTGCGAGCCGGACGCGTACTATCTGGTCAACAACTACAGCGCAGGTTTCGACCTCGACGGTCACCTGCAGCCGCTGGGCCCGAACAACTACAACTATCCGCCCCAGTCGGTGCCGACCATCGCCGAGGCTTTGAGCGAGCGCGGCGTGAGCTGGCGGTGGTATACGGGCGGCCGCGACCCGGCCGACGTGAGCGCCGAGATGCGAACCCTGCACCTGTCCCTCGAGGCGGCGCGCCGGCTCCAGTACAACGACATCGGCGATCCCCTGGTCGCCTCGACAGCCGTGATGACCCACCCGCGCCTGCGCGCGCGACTCGCCGGGCTGAGTACCTTCGACCACGACCTGGCACGCGGGGCGCTACCGGCCGTGGCCTTCCTGGTGCCGAAGAATCTCGACAGCGGTCATCCGGGTTTTTCGGTGCTGGCCAGCTTCGAGGACTTCGTGCACGCGGTGGTCACCAAGGTGCAGGCGCATCCGCAGCTGTGGGCACATACGGCGATCCTGGTCACGACCGATGAAGGGGGTGGCCACTTCGACAGTGGCTACATTCAGGTGCTGGATTTCTTCGGCGATGGCCCGCGCATTCCGCTGCTGGCGGTCTCGCCGTACGCCCGGCGCGGTCACGTCGATCATACGTACACCGATCACACCTCGATCCTGAAGTTCATCGAGCACAATTGGCATCTGCGGCCACTCTCGGCTCGCAGTCGCGACAATCTGCCCAACCCTGTTGCGGATCCCGGCGATCCGTACCGCCCCACCAACGGTCCGTCGGTCGGCGATCTGCGGGCGCTGTTCGATTTCTAAGGGACCGCCGTCAGTGCCGACAGTCCGCCGGGTCGTCGTGCTGCTTGCCGCCATGACCAGCCTCGCCACGCCGGGCTTCGCCCGCGCCGCCGACCTCAGCCCCGAGGCGCAACTCGGACGGCTGCTGTTCTTCGATGAGACGTTGTCGGCCTCGGGGAAACTCTCGTGCGGGAGCTGCCATGATCCCGCCAATGCCTACGCCGCGCCGCCGGCGGCCGGCGTCGTCGTAAAGGGCGGCCCCGGGGCGGATCGGCCTGGACTGCGCACCGTGCCTTCGCTGCGTTACCTCACCGAAACGCCACGGTTCGCACGCCACGGCTACCGCGACACCGGCAGTGAACGCGAGGATCTCGGACCCGCGGGAGGTTTCATGCTGGACGGGCGCGCCGACAGCTTGGCTGAGCAGGCGCTGCTGCCGCTGCTCGATCCGGTCGAGATGGCGAACGCGAGCGTTGAGGAGCTCGCCGTGCGGCTGCGGCGCACGCGCTACGTTCAGGAGTTCTCGCGAGTGTTCGGCGTCGGGGCGAGCAACTCACAATCCCTCGCCAGCCAGGCGGCGGCGGCACTCGAGCGCTTCGAGCTGGAGGACCCGAGCTTCCACCCCTACGATAGTCGCTTCGACCGCTCGCTGCGCGGAACCGACTCGCTGTCGGCGGAGGAGCGCGAGGGGTTGCGGCTCTTCTCCGACCCCGGCAAGGGGAATTGCGCCGCGTGCCACACTGTCACGACGGGTCCGGGAGGTCGTCCGCCGGACTTCACCGATCGCAGCTACCACGCGCTCGGCGTACCGCGCAATCCGGCGATCCCCGCGAACCAGGATTCACATTACTTCGACCTCGGGCTGTGCGGCCCGCTGCGCGTTGATCTGCACGACGCTCGGCAATACTGTGGGTATTTCAAGACCCCGACGCTGCGCAACGTCGCCCGGCGGCGGTTCTTCTTTCACAATGGTCGGTTCACCAGCCTGGAGGACGTGCTGCGCTTTTACGTCACCCGCGACACCGACGCGCGACGCTGGTATCCGGCCGTCGGCGGCCAGCCGCGCAGGTTCGATGATCTGCCGCCGCCCTATCGCCGTAACGTCAATGTGTCGGATGCGCCGCTCAATCGCGATGCGGGTGACGCCCCGGCGCTCGATGAGCACGAGATCGCCGAGTTGATCGCCTTTCTGCACACCCTCGACGATGCGACCTGACGCGGCTGCGAGCCGTCCGCGGCGCCGCGGCGCTGACTGAATAGTTAATTCGGAGCGATGCCACCAGCGATGACCAATGCCGGAAACAAAAACCCCGGCACTTGGCCGGGGTCGTTGTATCGATTGCGTCACGTCGGTCAGTTCTTCTTGCGCCGCCTCACGAAGCCGACACCGGCAAGGCCGAGGCCGAGCAGGGAGAGCGTCGCGGGCTCAGGAACACCGCTCGGCGGGACACCGAGAGCAATGTTGGCAAGATCGCCGGTCACGATCCCCGTATGGACGTCATACAGGGGGGACTCGGAGAAACCGCCCGGGTTCAACCCCTCCCAGCCCACGAAGCCGCCTGTGGCATTGCTTGCGGGGCTGAAGACCGAGAAAACGGCATCCCCGTTGAAAGTCCCGCCAGACACCTTCGCGGTGAAGGTAACCTTGAAGTTGCCGACGTCCGCATACCACTGCGGTCCGCCGCCCGGCGCACATCCGGTGCCGCCGCAGGTCGGATCAGGAATGATCTTGCTCGTACCGATGTACTGATCGTCGTAGTCATAGGCGGTCAGGTTTCCCGGGGTCGTACCGGAAGGCGCCCCCGGCAGACTTCCCCAGAAGAACTGGGTCGATCCGGTGGCCAAAGTGCCGAGATTGACAGTCGCGCTCAGCCCCTTGTTGTCGCCCTGGTAGCCGCTCAGGACGATCTGCGCGTTGGTCAGCGTACCGCCGGTCGTGTTGTTGAAGATCAGTGACGGCGTGTCGAACACACCGCAGTCGTAGCATCCACTGATCGTCGCGACGACCGTGTCCGCATGAGCGGGCGTTACCATCGCCACTGCACCCGCTGCGCCCAAAATGATAACCGCACCGCCGGAGAGGATCGTTCTTTTCATAAATTTCTCCCGCTAGAAAAACGTAGGTTAGCACGTTGCGTGCGCCCTGAGGCGCCCCATCGTAACAAACAGTTATTGGCGCAAGGCGGATCGGCCGACGGCGATGTGTAAAGAATCCCGTCGCCGTGCGGCAGCGATGCTCACGCTTGCTCGGAGAAGACTGCGGAGTTGGTGGCAGTAGCGAGACCTAGGCCGCGAGGCATCCCGAATAATCTGCGCTAGCGAAGGACGCTTGCTGGGTGAGCCCGTGTAGGGCCGTGTGATCCGCCGCGCCGCCCGCTTTGAAGCCACGATCCGGTGCCCACCGTCCGCGACCTACGCAAACAGTAGGCGACGGTCTACAGCGTCAGCCTCCTCGACGAGGAGAATGACACTGCCAAACGGCACCCGGCTCGTCGCCTTGGCTGCCGATGCGCAGATCGATCTCGACCTGCTGCCAGGGCGCTGCGCGCTCGATCTTGAGCGGACGGCCGACCTGCTGCCGAGGAAGTTCAAGGAGGTACCGAATGACTTACGCAAGACTTTCCCGCGACGAGGAGGGCTGGCGCGGATACACGGGCGAGCGTTGGATCCGCCTGTCCGACGAAGAAGGCGCAGCGGAGTTCGAGCATTACATCGGAGCCGGCAGCCGGCGCTTTATGACGTGGACCGGCCTGCTACTGATCATCCTTGCGGTGGTCCGATAGCTCAGCGCGCACTCGAGAAACATCCCCTTACGTCAGCAGTGCGAGCGCTCCGCGTGCAGCCTGGTTACCCTCGGTGCCGGTTGACACCTTTTTACTTGCTTTCCGCGTCGCGGGCGCTCGTTTGCGCCTCTTCAGCCTTGTGCCAGGTAGCATCCGGATCGTACGTCTTCATGTGTCTGGCGAGAAAGCCGGTCTCTTTCCCGAGGTCCTTCTGATATATGACCCCATCGCTGCCGACGATAAAGGTCATTACGCCGGATGACCGGTATTGCGCAGGGAAAGCTACGAAGGCGAATCCCTCAGTCATCCTGCCGCTTACGACGTAGCTCTTCGCTCCACCCGGGCCATGTTTCCCTTGCAGCGACAGGATACGAAAGTAATAACCGCGGTATGGAGTTAGAGCGCTTTCCCCGTTGGCATAACCCTCAGCGACTGCCGATGCCACCAATGGTCCGATCGGACTTTGGGGTTCGCCCGCAGCCGCTTGCCAATAGAGACCATTGTGTTGTCCGTCATCGCTGGTGATTCTCTTGGCGTATTCGTCGTGCTGCGTGCGGCGATATTCATTTTCCGCCGCCACGAGTTCCTGGCAAACCCGAATTGCCGATAGTTCATTCCGGCCAATTCGTCTGTACAAAATTTCCTTCTTGGCGACCTCGGTGTCGAAATACCACGAGTTACCTTTGTGCACGAGCGGTATGGGCGTGGGCCAGTTCCTCGCGCCGATATACAGAGTAGTCGTTCCATCTGGCTCATTCACCAGACGGTGCATTTCCCGATACTTCTGCACGAAATTAGCGCGGCTATGGGCATCCTCGGCCTCATCTCCCGAGGAGACGATTTGCTTTGCGTCTCGCCCGAGCAAATCGAGCATCGCCTTTTCATCCTCACTCTGCACCGCCGCGAACAGTGCGCTACTCGCTTCCTCGGCCGATGAAAATGTTTTCTGACCTGGTTGCTGCGCCATAGAACGTAGGCAAGAGCACCCCATCAAGAGGATGGCGAATGCGGCGAGTTTGGGCAGATTGGCGCGACGCAATTTGGCGGTATTCAGGTCTATTCGCGGCATCTGGCGCCTCTCCCCTTCCGAGTTTCTGCAAGCGATGGACATCATCGGTGACCCCCACCGCCGTGGCCCTCACCGCCGGCATGTCCGCCGCCGAAGCTCGCGCTTCCGCGTGACGAGAAGCTTCTTGCCTCACCGCCATGATCGTAGTTGCTGAAAGCGCCCGAGTGGACGCCGCTGTCGCCACGGGGTTCGGCATATCCTCGAGCGGCCTGGGTATTTCCGCTGAAAGGGCGCGTCGTTGCGCCCGGGCTGTTGTAAACGCCGGTCGAGCGTCCTGCGGCAGGAGGCGCGCTAGGTCGTTCACCAGTAGGGCGTTCGTATCCAGCGCGGCTGCCGGTCACTCCGTGCTCAACGTTCGTGGCTACGCCCCGCGCGCCGCCTGCCCGGTAGTAACTGTTTCGGTTATAAAATGTATTGCTGTGGGAGTAGTACCTGGCACGGTCATGAATGGGGTATCGGTGATACCAATCGAATCCCCAATGACCCCAACCCCATCCAAAACCTCCAAAGAAGCCGACTCCGAAACCGACTCCGAAGGAGAGATATGGGCCGCCAAACCAGATTCCGGGATAGGGGTACCAACCCGGCCATGGCACGATCGGATATCCGTAAATCAACCACGGATCGTACGCAGGGACGTAAACGACATCGGGGCTAACAGGCTGAATGACAATCGCCGAGTCCTGCGTCTCCACGGTTTGCTGTGGCGTGGATTGCAGATTGCCAGCTGCCTGCGCCCGCTGGCGCATCACTTGAATGGCATTCATCACATCCTGTTGCTGATTGTAGTAGGCGTCGCCCAGTGATGAAGTCCAGTCAAGGTTCTTGTCCATATTTCCGAGGACCGATGGAAAGGCAGCGATTGCCTTGACGCTAGGGTCCCAAGGTTGCTGGTCCACTGCTTGAGCCAAAGCGGTGCCCTGTAGATCAGGATTCGCCTGTAGCCATCGGTCGGCCTCGACGACTTGCTCGGGAAACGTGGACGCCGCCAGAATCTGCGCTACCAGTGAATCTGGATACAGCGCAATTGGCGCAACCAGCTGTTGCAATTGCTCGGGAGTCTGTGGCGCATGAGATGGCGGGGACGTTGGCGCCATTTCCGGAGCTTGCGCGCCTTGAAACGCCAAAAGGTCGGGCGTCCGGATCGCGAACGACACAGCCAATGACAAGACGAAAGCCAAAGTCTGCGTGCTTAGCTGAGGTTTTGAGCACCATCCAGCAGGTTCAAAAATGTTCATGTTCTTGAACTCAGAATTACCTATATCTGCTTCTCAAGTTTCTTGAAAGCTAGCACACTTGGCAAGCGAACCTATCCGGCGGCTTCGGTTTCCGCGGCGGTTCGCCTCTTGCCAACACTGCCTATACACGTCCCGAGGCGGACCGTACCTCTAACCTAGGGTAAAGGCCTTGGGTCCGAACCCGTCCGCTGCATCGCCCCAATGGGGGTAAGCCAAGACTTCGTTTGTTGAGCTTCCTTGGTGCGTAGCCACGTGAAAGTCAACACGTGCCATAGAATCCTCTGGACGTAGACTCGTGTTTCGCCATACGGAATGTTCTCGATCCAAACATCGGAATCGATAGACTGACTGGGTAACCACCGCATCACTGCGTTCGCCCCGGCGTTGTAGGCCGCCAACGCGGCGGGAATCTGGCCATCGAACTGATCCAGCAGTGTGCGCAATCGAGCGGCTCCAAGCAGTATGCTAGTCGCTGGATCGAAGAGATCCGAGAGGTCAGGCTGCGGCCGCTTGGAATGACGCGCTGTGCGGCGGGCTGTATCCAACTGCAATTGCATCAGACCCCGGGCGTCCGCACTCGACACGGCATCGACGCGATATAGACTCTCCTGGCGGAGAACGCCATAGATGAGGTCGGGGGCCAACTGCGCGAGGCGTGCTGCTTGTTCCACTTGTGTATCGAACGGACGGGGATACAAGAGAACGTAGTCGTTGAACACTTGCTGCGCGCTAGCGACCGCGATCGCCTGGTCATACCACCGCCAGCCCACCGCCAGACGGATCGACTGCAACCGCCCTGCCTCGGACAACGAACCATAGCCGAGCTGCCACTCGGCTAGGGCCTCCTGGCGCATGCCACAGAGGAACAGCTCACGGGCGCGTTCCATCGCCGGGACGCGCTCGATAGATGCGAGCAGCTCCTGGTCGACCGGCAGGGTCTGGAGGAGGGGCACTACCGCTCGATGTAGGCGCGCAGCCGCCATTCCCGAGTAGTAGTTGTCTTCGCTTAGTAGTGACTCGTACAGCCGCCGCGCTTGGCCGAGGTCGTGCAGTTGTGCCGCCGCGCGCGCAGCCCAATAACGCCAGCGAGCCGTCTGTCTGTTGGTCTCGGACATCGCAACGATCGATTTCGATGCCAGCTTCCAGTCCCCGGCCAGAATTGCAGCACGCGCCCGCCATTCGAGGGCTGAGTCATCGAAATCGCGAGAGGCAACGAGATCGAAATATTCCGGCGCCGCAGCATCGTGATTCCAGGCCAACGACAACGCCAGTGCCAAGGCATAAGGGCTCCCGGTTTCGCGAGTCAGGCTGCGCGCGCTCATTAGGTCTTGGTAGCGCTCCCGGGCCGCTGACGGATTTGTTCGGGCAAGCCGCGTCCATCCGGCTAGCAGAGCCGTCGGGTCTACGGCGGCGTCTGGCGAGGCGATCAGGGCATCGAGGCTCCGTTGCGGGTGCTCGAGCAGCGAGGCCCACTGCAAGTAGGGTCCGACCCGGTCTGTCGGAAGCTGCTGTATGATCTGGCGGGCGAATGCCACGTTGTCGCTTTCCAGGGCCAAGCGGACGCGCTTCTCGATCAGATCCGGCGTGAGCAGGCCGTTGGCGTTGAGCCAAGCGAAGGGACGCGCGCACTCCGGCAGGCTGCGTGGAGTGAGCCATTGCTTGGCGATGTCGCGGGCAACGCCTTCGGTCCTCCCGAGCTCGATGCGTGCGGTGGAACTCTGACAGCGCGCTGCATCCGTCGCGCCGGCATCGCGGTAGGCCTCGATGAAGAGGCCCCATTTCTCTCGCTTGGCCAGGCTGTCCAGCCATGCGCGGCGCAGTCCCCGGGACACCGGCGCCTGCTCGTGGGCTGCAATGAAATCCGCGGCTAGCTGGTCCACCCGCGCCAGTGAATCGGGGCTGCCATTCAGTGCCTGCCGGATGCGTGCGGCTTCCAGATACGGATACAGTGGATAACTCTTCAGCGCCTCGCTGTCGGCGGCGGACTCATCCGGAAAATTGGCGGTGACCCGCGCATAGGCGTCCTGAAAGGCTTTGCGCGCGTCTGCGTAGGACGCATCAGCCCCCGCGCCTTGCGCGCTGACGGCGCACAGCAATGCCACCGTGGCGATTGAACCAAATCGGATAAGGCGGAACCTGTTCGACATCCCGACAGATTAGCGGAAACCACGAGCCAGCCCCTCTCCCCCACCTGCTCGCGACCGGGACCGCGAGCCCCCCGAGTGGCGCGTCCAGACCTATCGGCGGAAATACCCAGCGGCAGATTTCGATGGATGCGGATGGATTCGAGCGCCCTTGAGTCGCCACTTCAAATAGTCGGCTCAACAAATAGTCGGCTCAACCGACGCGTGCACCCAGTCCAGTCCGTCACGAAGAGTTTTCGAACACCCCACACAGAACGCGGTCGACCGGTTCGAGTGCGCCAGACGTGTCACTCGGTTTGGCGGGTACCAGGCGCAATAGAGTGATTTCCGACGGCGCACCAAAGCGATTGGGCGGTCCCCAGTAACCCGTCCCGCGACTGATGTAAACCCAGAGATGGTTCAGTCGGTGCAGTCCGGCCGTGAAGGGTTGCTGCAATCGCACGAACCAGGTCCAGGGCCAGAACTGGCCGCCATGGGTGTGGCCGGACAGCTGTAAATCGAAACCAGCCGTTGCCGCCGCGGCAGCGGAGCGCGGCTGGTGAGCTAGCAAAATCTTCGCGGCCGCATTCGACGGCGCACCGGCAACCGCTGCAGCTGGATCACTCCGCTGCGCGGCATCGAAGTGATGGGAGCTGTAGTCCGTCACACCGGCGACAACCACTGGAGTACCCCGATGCAGTACCACGACATGCTCATTGAGTAGTACTCGCAATCCCAGGCGCTTGAACTCGGCGGTCCAGGCACGCTCCCCGGAGTAGTACTCATGATTGCCCGTCACGAAAAATGCACCGTGGCGTGCACTCAATCGGGCAAAGGGCTCGGTGTGCGGCGCGAGGTCCTGCACCGGACCATCCACCACATCGCCAGTCACCGCGATGAGATCTGCATCGAGTGCATTTACTGCGTCGACGATCGCATCGACGTATCCGCGCTTGATGGTGGGACCAACGTGGATGTCGCTGATATGCACAATCGAGAATCCGTTCAGCGCCTGTGGCAGATTCGACAGCGGAATTTCAACGCGCTTGACGCGGGCACGGCGACGCGCGTTTGCAAACCCGACCACCGTGGCGAACACGGTGAGCCCTACCACGAGCACTGCGGAGGCGGTCGCGAGCAACTGCAAGTGTTCTGCCGACAAGGGCAGCCAGGCCGCCAACAGCAAGATATCGCGTAGCAGGGTGAACACGAGCAAAGAGGAAAAGAAGCCCGCCGTGAACAGTGCTGCGGCGCTGATGCGATCCGACAATGGCCTCGGCGGAAGGGACCGGGCCATCAGACCGAGCAGCATCAATCCGCACGAGATGAGCAGGACCACGGCGCCCACGATCCGGAGCTCGAGGCCCACTGGCAAGCCAGGCAGGATCCGCCAGCCTATATACGCGTGAAGAAATCCCAAGAGAAACACGGGTAGGAGCAAGGAACGGCGGAGTGACATTCGGGTGGTCCGATACGGCGCGGGCGCGGGTTGTAGACGACTGAAGGGAATATGGGAATGGAATCCAGGGCTTCAACAGGGCGTCCGGTGTTGCCTGAACATCACTAGGCAGCACCCCCCCTCGCTACCAACGCAGATAGACCTGGCTGATTGGCAGCCCCGCCGAATCACGACCCCGGTGCGGAGCCACCGTCATTCGCCGCCGCGAGGCGCGTCTTCGCGGCCGCGATCATCGCCTTGAAACGGGGATCCTCACGGAGGGGATCGAGGTCGGGGTCGATTTTGGCATGGTTCAGGAAGCCGATGGCCAAGGTTTCGAAAACCGGACCAAGCAGTTCCAGCGCGGCGTCCGGATCATGCAAACGGGTCGTCAGGACGCAGGCAAAGTTGTAGCGCGCGTTCATATTGTCTGGGTCAATGAGCAGGGCACGGTTGATCCAATCCTTGGCGCGTTCGGCCTCCTCCAGAGTCGCAAGAGCATTGGCGCCGTAGGCCATGGCCGTTCCGTTGTTCGGATCCCGGTCCAGAGTCTTTTCGCATCGGGAGAGCGTGATTTGCGCGACCCGCCGAGCACCCTGGGAATTTCCGACGGCGGTGTATAAGGAGCCCAACATGGAACAGGAATTCAGATCCGTATCCATGAGACTCATTGACTTTTCGTAATAGCGAATGGCCTCGTCCAGCCGTCGCTGGCTGTAGCGCAAATACGCGGCTGCTCTGTTGACCTCGTAGGACTCGGGGTCCAGACGCAGGGCGACATCGATCTCGGCCGCTGCCTCATCGTGACGACCGTGCCGGGCCAAGATTCTGGCTTTCACAGCATGGGACTCGGCCAGATTGGCGTCCAGCGCGAGGGCGCGCTCAGCTGACTCCAAACCGTCATCGACTCTTCCGCCATGGACGAAATACAAGTTCATCTGCCCAATGGCCATGAGCGCCCAGGCGCGCGAATAACTGGGGTCGATTTCGATGGCTCGGCTGCACAGGCGGATCATCGCTTGCGTCCGCCGGGCATCGCCTTCATGGCCGGTGATGTACGACTGGCGCGCCAGAAGATAAAGATTGTAGGCCTCGACATTGTCCGTGCCGCGCTGCTCAATCGCCTTCTTCTCTTCCGGCAGGAGCTTCAGTTTCAGGGCCTTGACAATGGCTTCGGAGATTTCGGCCTGCAGCGCGAAGATGTCGTTCAAATCGCGATCGTAGCGCTCGGCCCAAACGTGATCGTTGCTCGAACCGTCGACCAGCTGCGCGGAAATCCGTACGCGGCCACCCGCCTTGCGCACGCTTCCTTCCAGGACGTGACCGACCTTCAGCTCGCGTGCGACTTTCGGGACATCGACGTGCTTGCCCTTGTACATAAAGGCACTGTTGCGCGAAATGACTGCCAGTGCCGAAACCTTGCTCAGGTCAGTGATGATGTCTTCGGTGATGCCGTCGCTGAAGTACTCCTGCTCCTGATCGCCGCTCATGTTGGCGAAGGGCAGGACGCAGATCCCGACGCGAGGAGCGGCAGCGGCCGCGGATTGCGCCGCCGTCTTCTTTGCCGCCGACAGTTTCAGTTTCGCCTCGAGCGCCGCACACAGCCCTTTGAATGGTGCGCTTTCGCGGTTTTCGCCCCAAGCGTCGAGGTCAGTTGTATGGATGGAGCGCACGTCGATCGGCAAGCGCGCATTGTCAAAGCGGACCGGTACCAGCACCCCCCGATCGGCGGCGTCGCGCGCCTCGCCCTTCACCCAGCGCGAGTCGACTGACGAGGTGCTCCAGACCACGACGACCGCGCGGGCCCGCTCCAGTTCCGCGCTGATCAGCGCGTCGAACTCGTCGCCGGGCGCGATCTCCGGGTCCCACCACACCGACCAGCCCTGCGCCTCCAGCGCCGCAACCAGGGGAGCGACGCGCGCCTTATCAGTCCGGGAATAGGAAAGAAAGATATCGGCCACTGCTGAGGTCACCGGCACTCTTTAGGCCGTCACGTTAACATAGGTTGCGCAGGGAAAGATCGCCCGCAGCGCTCACGAATCCGCACGTGATGTAGCTCGCGCCATCGCCAAGACTCGTGTTTACAGGCAATCGCGTAGAGATCGAAAGAAGGTTGAGATGCTGTTCGCCCGCCTCAAACGCATCCTGAACCTGACCCGCTTGAGGCTGCGCAGAATGAGCGGCGCTCGCGATGAGTTCTTGCTCGCAGCAATCGCCCAGAACCTTAGACGCCTGGCGAAATCCTGGCATCCACCGCCACCTGGTCCGGCGTGCGCGGCAACTTAAGGGGCAACAGCACAAAAGGCCTAAACCTCAAGCCGTCGAGCACCGCAAACAGCCCAAACCGGACCGTCGCATGTGTCGGCTAATGGGCGATGGAGCAGCTCATCCTGCGTCCGCGCTCA
>DASYNX010000005.1:0-28362 GCA_036008385.1 Steroidobacteraceae bacterium | reverse complement strand
GGCGGCCAATCGCGGCGCCGGCATCGTGCAGAGCATGGACCTGGTGGTGGCCGAGCTGCTCGCCGCCGGCAAGCTCGAGGTGGTCCTGCCGGAGTGGACGGCGCCCGGCAAGACGATCTCGGTGGTGTGCCGTCGCGCGCTGCGCGACTCGCCCAAGATCCGGGTATTCGCCGAGTTGTGCGCGGACCTGCTGCGCCAGTACCGCCAGCGCGTCGACGCGCTTCTCGAATCGCCGCGGTGAGGCGCGCCGTCGCCGGCGTGCGCGCTCAGCCCCCAGAGCGGCCGGCGAGCTGATCGAGCGCGCGGATCTGCCGCACCGTCGAGTCGGAGTCCGGCAGCAGCGCGTTGGCCTGGCGCACGAAACCCGGCACCTCGGGTGCCGGCAGCGGCGGACTGATGAGATAGCCCTGCGCGAAGTCGCAGCCCAGGCGGCGCAGCAGATTCCAGGCCGCCGCTTCCTCGATCCCTTCGGCGACGACCTTGAGCCCCATGCCGTGGCCGAGCTCGATGGTCGAGGTCACGATGGTGACCGCGCCGCTGGTCGCCTGGGCAATGAAGGAGCGGTCGATTTTCAGCTCGTCCACCGGCAGCACACTCAGCTGCGACAGCGAGGAGTGCCCGGTGCCGAAGTCATCGATCGCGAAACGCACACCGGCGATGCGCAGCAGCTGCATGTTGCGCGCCGCCGCCTGCGGATCGCGCATCACGGCGCTCTCGGTGATCTCCAGCAGCAGCGCGGTGGAGTCCACGCGGTGACGGCGCAGCAGCGCCAGAATGGCATCGCTCAGGTCGAGATCGAGAATATCGGGTGCCGACAGGTTGACCGCCAGCTCGAGCTCCAGGCCCTGGCTGCGCCATTCGCCCATTTGTTTGATGGCCGCGGCGAGCACCCAGTTGGTCAGCTGGCGCGAGCCGCCGGTGCTCTCTGCCAGCGGCACGAACTCGCCCGGCGACACCGCCCCGAGCTGCGGGTGCGTCCAGCGCACCAGCGCCTCGAGGCTGCGCACCGAGCGGGTCGCCATCGCCACCTTGGGCTGATACACCAGGCTCAGCTGGTCCTGGTCGATGGCGCGGCGCAGATCGGTGACCAGCGCGAGCCGGCGGCGGTGCTGCTCGTCCTGCCCCGGCCGGTACATGGCGACGCGCGCCCGCGCCTCGTGCGCCTCCTCGAGCGCCACCTGCACACGCTGCAGCAGCTCATCGGCGCTATGCGCGTGAGCGGGAAACAGGCACACGCCACAAGCGAGGCGCAGATCGAGGCTCATGCCCGCTGCCAGGTGAAAGCCGCTGCGGATCACCACCGCGAGCTGCTCCGCATAGAGCAGCGCGCGCTCGGCGGTGCAGCCGGGCACGATGACGAGGAACTGCATCTCCCCGAGACGCGCGACGGTGTCGGCCGGTGCGATGTTCTGCTGCAGGCGGCGGGCCGCCTCACGCAGCACATCGTCGCCGACCTGGTGCCCGAGCGAGCCGTTGATGTCGCGCAGATTGGCGAGCTCGATCAGCACCAGTGCCGCGGCGGGCTCCGGCGGGCCGCTCACCAGCGTCTCCAGTTGCCGCCGCGCCAGCGCCCGGTTCGGCAGCGTGGTGAGCGGATCGTGGTAGGCGTGGTAGGTGATGTCCGCCTCGCGCGCGGCGATGTTGCTCTGCATGTTGTTGAAGGTGGCGGCGAGTCGGCGGAACTCGTTGCCACCTGAGACATCGACTGCGGTCTGGTACTCGCCGCGCTCGATGCGCTGCGCGGCATGCACCAGCTCACCGATCGGGCGCGTGGCGCCGCGGCCGAGCACCGCCCCGAGCACCGCGGCCACCACCAGCGCGACGCCGTCGATCAGCAGCATGGCGTTGCGCAGCTCCTGGTAGGGCGCGAGCACCTCGCGCAGCGGCTTGAGCAGCAGCACGTCGACCGAATCGCCGCGCACGTCCAGGCGCTGCGCGAAGCCCAGGTAGTCGATCGCCCCGACGCGGGTGACGCGCGGGGCGGCGGTGCTGTCGGGGGCCGGTAAGGCGAGCGCCGGCGCGCCATTGGCCGTGCGCACCGTCTGCAGCGTCGAGGCGACGCGCGTCACTCCGTCGGGGCCGTGGGTGATGATCGCCACGTGCGAGCCGACCAGCACGCGGATGCGCGTGGCGAGCGACTCGTCGGTCGCGAAGCCCATCGCCACCCAGGCGATGGTCTCGGGAGTACGCACCGGCGCGACGAAGAACTGGTACGAGTGCGCGCCGAGCACACGGAAGTTGGGTTGCTCGCGCTCGCTGGTCACGTCCTGGAGGAGGTCCTCGAGCGAGGTGCCGGTGTCGGCCGCCTCGGGAGCGGTCGAGGCGAGCACGCGGCCGTGCGTGTCGAGCAGCAGCACCAGGTCCGCGCCGATGCGCTGCGCGTTGTTGCGCGCCGCGGACAGGATCGTGGGCGTGTGGCCGCTCGCCACGGCCTCGCGAAAGCCGAAGTCCGCCGCCAGGACGGCGACGCCGTTGGCGAGCTGCCCGGCGCGGAAGCGGATCAGTTGCTCGGCCAGCGTGCCACCCGCGCGCAGCTGCTCAGCGGCACGGGTCTCGACCGCGCGATGGGTGCTGATGAGCACTGCGGCCAGCGTCACAGTTTGGGTGACGACCACCAGCCCGATGATCAGCCCGAGAAGCCGGTTGCGGAAACTGCCCATAAAAGCCGGTCGAATATGTCGCCATCGTAAGAGCCCCACGTGCCCAGCGCGAGGATTCGAGTGCGGGAATGAGACCTCCGGCACGAGTGCCCTGCGGCGGGTCGGCCGCCCGGCTGGCCGCGGCCGCCCTGTGGCTGCTCGCGGGGCTCGCGGCCGCGCGCGGCGCCGTCGCTGCCACGCTGGTCGTGAACGTGCGGACACCCGACGGCCACGCGCTGCCGGGCGCGGTGATCACGGTGCGGCCGCTTGATGGGCCCGGCCGCCGCCCCGCGCCGGTGCGGGCGGTGATGGACCAGGCGGACCGTGCCTTCAAGCCGGACCTGCTGGTCATTCCGGTCGGCTCGACCGTGGAGTTCCCCAACAGCGACTCCGTCAGCCATCAGATCTATTCGTTCTCGCCGGCCAAGCGCTTTCAGCTGCCGCTGTACCGCGGCAAGCCCTATCCGCCGGTGCATTTCGACCAGCCCGGCGTGGTCACGCTCGGCTGCAACATCCACGATCAGATGCTCGCCTACCTGCTGGTGACGGACGCGCCCTGGTACGGCCGCAGCAACGAGGCCGGCGCCTGGTCCAGCGACGTGCCGCGCGGGCGTTATCGCGTCGAGCTGTGGCACCCGCGGCTGCGCGAGGGCGAGCAGGATCTCGAGCGCGAGCTCACGGTTGGGGATGCCGATCGCGCCGAGCTCACCGTGCAGCTCACCAAACCGCTGCTGCCGGCGCCGCTCGCGGAGCGGCCGCACTCCTGGGACTACTAGGGGCGCGCCCATGCCGGCTCGCCCGCTCACGACCTCGACCGCGCTGACGCTCCTGCTGCCGGCGCTCGGACTCCTCGCGTTCGCCGGCGCGAGCCGCGCCGCCACCGACTGGGACCTGAGCCTCGATGCGCGCCTGTTGAATTCCAACGCCGAGCCGTCCTTCATGGAGGGCGGACTCGGCACAGTTCGCTTCGGCGACCGTGATTCCGGGGTACAGCTCGGGCGCGCGCGCTTCGCGCTCACCCAGTCGATCGGCGAGCTGTGGAGCGCGCATCTCGACGTCTCCATGTTCGACGACCGCGACCGCAGTCCCGTCGGCGTCACCGAGGCCTACCTGCTGTTCCGCCCCTATCCGCACAACGGCTACCGCTTGCGCCTGAAGGCGGGCGCCTTCTATCCGCCCATCTCGCTCGAGAATCGCGCCGCCGGCTGGGAGTCGCCCTACACGCTGTCTTTCTCGGCCATCGACAGCTGGCTGGCGGTCGAGGTCCGCACCCTCGGACTCGAGGGCCAGCTCGAGTGGCTCGGCACGCGCAGCGGCCATGACTTCGACCTCGGAGTGACCGCCGGGGTGTTCGGCTGGAACCAGGGCGCCGGCACGGTGCTGTCCACCGACGGCTTCACGCTGACCGACCGGCAGACGCCGGTGTTCGGCCGCGTCGGCCAGCCGGCGGATGCGCCGCTGTACGGCGCCGAGCCGTTCCTGCAGTTCGATCACCGCGACGGCGTCTACGGAGGCGTCGAGGCACGCTACCTCGATCGCGTGGTGCTGCGCGCGCTGCGCTACGACAACCGCGCCGATCCCAACGAGGTGGACGAGGTGTCGGATTCCTACGCCTACAACACCACCTTCAACAGCGCCGGAGCGCGTCTCGAAGGCGACCACGGCTGGACCGGCATCGTGCAGTGGCTCGACGGCCAGAGCACCACCAACGGCGACGGTCGGCCGGAGACCTGGCCGTTCAAATCCGAGTACGCGCTGCTGTCGAAGCGCTTCGGCCGCCACACCTTGAGCGCACGCTACGACTGGTTCGATGTCCACTCGATCAACTACTTCGGCCACGGCGCGCAGAGCGGGCACGCCTGGACGGCAGCGTACGTATTCCAGGCCAACGCGCACTGGCGCATCACGCTCGAGTGGCTGCAGGTGGTGAGCAGCAACTACACGCGCGAGGAGCTCGGGGGTCCGCTGCAGCTCACGGAAACGCAGCTGCAGCTGGCGATCCGCTACGCGCTCGGCTCCGCGATCCGCTGAGCCCTGGGACGGACGCATGGCAGGGCGGCAGCACGGGCAGGGGCACTACACCCCTTTTCGCGATAGTTCGGCGATCGTCTAACTATCGTGACCGGGAAAAAATGTGGGCGCAGGTGGCTGAGCCACCAGCGTTTTTTTAGACGTTTTTTCCGTCCCACGATGGTTCGCTGAATGCCGAACTATCGTCCGAAGGACCCTCACACCTCTGCGGTCCTAGCGGTAACGCGCCAGCACTTTCTCCAGCGACTGCGAGCCGGGTGACAGCACCTCGAACGGCAGGCTGTTGAGCGGCGCGTCGGGAGTGCCGTTCACCTGGTGGAACTCGTGCTGGGCGTGCTCGTCGACGTACAGCAGCCCGGTGAGATACTCCCCGGCCTTCATGCGCTCCTGGATCTGCGTCGCGGCGAGTATGCGGTTGGTCGGATCGTAGGCGCTGTCGAGCTTGCGCAGCACGATGCGGCTGCCGTCGTGCATCACCACCGGCAGCGTCTCGCCGGCCTGGTAGTCGGCCGTGATCTCGCGCTCGAACGGAATGAAGTCCGCGTGCACCGCCGGCTCGTAGTGCTCGCGCGTGTACGCGTAGCTCTTGGTCGAACCCTCGTGATCGTTAAAAGTCACGCACGGCGAGAGCACGTCGATGAGCGCAAAGCCGTTGTGCTTCAGCCCCGCCTGGATGAGCGGCACCAGCTGCTGCTTGTCGCCGGAGAAGCTGCGCGCCACGAACGAGGCGCCGAGCGTCATGGCGAGCAGCACCGGATCGATCGGCGGCTGGAAGTTGGTCTCGCCCTTCTTGGCCTTGGTGCCGATGTCCGCCGAGGCCGAGAACTGTCCCTTGGTGAGCCCGTACACACCGTTGTTCTCGATGATGTACAGCATGTTGAGATTGCGGCGGATGGCGTGACCGAACTGCCCGAGTCCGATAGAGAGCGTATCGCCGTCACCGGAGACGCCGATGTAGCTGAGCGTGCGGTTGGCGGCATAGGCGCCCATGGCGATCGAGGGCATGCGGCCGTGCACCGAATTGAAGCCGTGGCCGCCGCTTACGAAGTAGGCGGTGGTCTTGGACGAGCAGCCGATGCCGGACAGCTTCACCAGGTTCTGCGGCTCGAGCGCGAGCCCCCAGCTCGCCTCCACGATCGCAGCGGTGATCGAGTCGTGCCCGCAGCCGGCGCACAGCGTCGACAGCGCTCCCTCATAGTCGCGCCGGGTGAGGCCGAGCGGGTTTTTCGGCAGCGAGGGGTGCGCCACTTTGGGCTTGGCGATGAAGGTCATGTCGGCTCTCTCACAATGTCAGGTCCTGGAATGTCCGGCAGCCTCAGCCGTGCGCGGCGCCTTTGTGGGCGGCGGCGCGCTCGTGTGGCTTGAGCTCCGCCAGCACGCCCTCGACGATGAACGCCGAGGCGATAGGCAGACCGCTGTAGTGCAGCAGCGACCGCAGCTTCGATTTGTCGACCGCGGTCTCAAGGGTGAGCAGCGCGCGCAGCTGGGCGTCGCGGTTTTGCTCCACCACGAACAGCAGCTCGTGGGCGGCGAGGAAGCGCTCGACGTCCTCGGTGAAGGGGAAGGAGCGTACCCGCATGTAGTCCACGCCTACGCCCAGGCCCTTGAGCACGTCGTGCGCCTCGCGGATCGCACCGTCGCAGCTGCCGAGCGAGACGATCCCAACCCGGCTGCCGGCGGTCGCGTCGATGACCGCGCGCGGCACCAGTCGCTTGGCCGTGGCCCACTTCTTCATGAGGCGATCGAGCACGAGCTGGTAGTCGGCCGCGTCCTCGGTGTAGGCGCCGTACTGGTTGTGGCCCGAGCCGCGGGTGAAGTACGCCGCCTTCGGGTGCACGCCGGGGAGCGAGCGGTAGCCGATGCCGTCGCCATCCTTGTCGAGAAAGCGATAGAACTTCTCGAGCTTGAGGATCTGCTCCTTGTCGAGCATCTTGCCGCGGTCGGGGCGGTAGTTGTCGTCCCACTTGAGGTCGCGGCACATCCAGTCGTTCATGCCGATGTCGAGGTCCGACAGCACCAGCACCGGGGTCTGCAGGCGCTCGGCGAGATCGAAGGCCTGTACCGCCATGTAGAAGCATTCCTCGGGATTGGCGGGGTAGAGACACACGTGACGCGTGTCGCCGTGCGAGGCGTAGGCAGCCAGCATGATGTCGCCCTGCTGGGTGCGCGTCGGCAGGCCGGTAGAGGGACCGACACGCTGGATGTCGAAGATCACCGCTGGCACTTCCGCGTAGTAGGCGAGACCCAGGAACTCGTTCATCAGCGAGATGCCCGGGCCGGAGGTGGCGCTGAAGGCACGCGCGCCGTTCCACATGGCGCCGATCACCATGCCGATCGCCGCGAGCTCGTCCTCCGCCTGGATGAATGCGAAATTGCGGCGGCCACTTTCGCGGTCGACGCGCATGCGGTCGGCGAACATCTTGAACGCGTCCATCAGCGAGGTGGACGGCGTGATCGGGTACCAGGCCGCGACCGTCGCACCGGCGAACAGGCAGCCGAGGGCGGCGGAGGTGTTGCCGTCGATCATGATGTGGCCGGCGGTCCGGTCCATTTTCTCGACGTGCAGCGGCAGCGGGCAGCTGAAGTGCGCGCGGGCATAGTCGTAGCCGAGCTGGATGGCCTTCATGTTGCTGTCGACCAGCTGCGGCTTCTTGGCGTAGGTCTCGGCGAGGAGCCCGCGGATGCGCTCGAGATCGAGGTCGAGCAGCGCCGCCAGCACGCCGGCGTAGCAGATGTTCTTCATCAGGATGCGCGTGCGCACACCGTTGAAGTTCTCATTGCACAGCTGCGCCAGCGGCACCCCGAGCACGGTGATGTCCTCGCGCTTCAGCAGCGCCGGGCGCGGCCAGGTGGAGTCGTACACCAGGTAGCCGCCCGCTGCGACCTCCTTCACATCGCGCGCGTAGGTCTCGGCGTTCATGGCGACCATGATGTCGACCCGTCCGGAGCGGGCGGCATAGCCGTCGCGGGTGACGCGGATCTCGTACCAGGTGGGCAACCCCTGGATGTTGGACGGGAAGTAATTCTTGCCCACCACCGGGATGCCGCTGCGGAAGATCGATTTCATGAGCAGCGTGTTGGCGCTCGCCGAGCCGGTGCCGTTCACCGTGGCGATCTTGATGGTGAAATCATTGATGCGTGTGGCGGTCGACATAGGCATAGCGGTCGGGTCAGGCGATCTTGGATTTCTGCGCCTCGAGGGCGCCGGCTTCGTCATCGGCGTGCGGCCAGTGGATCTCGGACTTCTGCATGTCCCAGGCCGCAGTCGGGCAGCGCTCCGCGCACAGCCCGCAATGCACGCACAGGTCCTCGTCCTTCACCATGACGCGCCCGGTCTGCGGCAGGCTCGCGGACACGTACAGCGGCTGCGCCAGGTTCTTCGCCGGCGCCTTGAGGCGCTGGCGGAGTTCCGCCTCCAGGCCGTTGTGCGTGATGGTGAGGCAGTCGACCGGGCAAATGTCGAGACAGGCATCGCACTCGATGCACAGCTTCGCGATGAACACTGTCTGCACGTCGCAGTTGAGGCAGCGCTGAACCTCCTGCTCCACCTGCTCCACGGTGAAGCCGAGCTCCACCTCGATGTTGAGTTTCTTGAAGCGCTCCTTGAGCGAGACGTGCGGCATCAGCCGCCGCTCGACCGGGGTGTAGTCGTTGGCGTACGACCACTCGTGCATGCCCATCTTGCGGCTCTGCAGGTTGACGCCTGGCGGCAGCCGCTCGCTCACCGGCTCGCCCGAGGTGACGCGGTGTATGGAGATCGCCGCCTGGTGACCGTGCTCGACCGCCCAGATGATGTTCTTCGGCCCGAACGCCGCATCGCCGCCGAAGAACACCTGCGGCAGCGTGGATTGAAAAGTGATCGGGTCGACCAGCGGCACGTCCCACTTGTCGAACTGGATGCCGAGGTCACGCTCGATCCACGGGAAGGCGTTCTCCTGACCGATCGCGAGGATCACGTCGTCCGCCGGCAGGAATTCCTCACCCACGACGCGCTCGGCGCTGATGCGTCCCTGGGCATCGAGCTCGTACTCCATCTGGTCGAACCGCATGCCGGCGAGGCGGCCGTTCTCGACCACGAACGCCTTGGGCGAGCGGTTGACGACGATCTGGATGCTCTCCTCCTCGGCATCCTGCAGCTCCCACTCCGAGGCCTTGAAGAAGCCGCGCGGCTTGCGCGCCATGACCTTGACGCTCTCGGCGCCGAGCCTGAGGCTGGTACGGCAGCAGTCCATCGCCGTGTTGCCCACGCCGATGATCAGCACGCGCTTGCCGATCCGGTCGATGTGGCCGAACGCCACCGACTCGAGCCAGGCGATGCCGATGTGGATGTTGGCCGCCCCGGCCTCGCGCCCGGGGAGCTCGAGCTCCTTGCCCTTGGGCGCGCCGGAGCCGACGAACACCGCGTCGAAGCCGCCCTGGGTGAGGAGTTGCCGCATGCTCTGCACCGGCGTGTTGAGTCGCAGGTCGACCCCCATGCCGGTGATCATGGCGATCTCCTCGTTGAGCACCGTGTGCGGCAGGCGGAACGAGGGAATGTTGGTGCGCAT
Source organism: Steroidobacteraceae bacterium (assembly GCA_036008385.1). GTDB lineage: Bacteria > Pseudomonadota > Gammaproteobacteria > Steroidobacterales > Steroidobacteraceae > 13-2-20CM-66-19. The sequence goes on along the minus strand of DASYNX010000005.1, from coordinate 19,145 downwards.
CAGCCCGCCGGGCTCACCGTACTGCTCGAAGATGGTCACCTCGTAGCCGAGTGGCATGAGATCGTTGGCCACGGTGAGCGAGGCGCAGCCGGCGCCGATGCAGGCGATGCGCTTGCCGTTCTTCACCCGTGGAATCTTCGGCAGCCTTGAGGTGATGTCGTCTCGATGATCGGCGGCCACGCGCTTGAGCCGGCAGATCGCCACCGGCTTCTGCTCGATGCGCCCGCGGCGGCAGGCCGGCTCGCACGGCCGGTCGCACACGCGCCCGAGGATCCCGGGAAAGACGTTGGAGTGCCGGTTCACCATGTAGGCGTCGGTGAAGCGGCCCTGCGCAATCAGTCGGATGTATTCGGGGACATCGGTGTGGGCGGGGCACGCCCACTGGCAATCCACGACTCGGTGGTAATAGTCCGGGTGGGAGGTATCGGTCGGTTCCATTCAGTGCGCAGGCCTCACGCCTGAGCCCTCGGTCGGCTGAGAGGTTGGTGAGTATAGGGGCGCACGCCGGATTGTCATCGTCGTTAATACGCGCTTTTCGAAAGCCGGGGCGGGCGTCACCTTGACATATGCTGCGATGCAGCAATTGCCCCTCGCGCGGACACGATACCTGTCATCCCCTTGACGCCGGGATCATAATTTCGGTCGCCGATGTCCGATCCCCTAGCGACCGAGATCCGCCTGCGGCGCGCCACGCGCGTGCTCGAGGTGAGCTTCGCCGACGGCAGCCGCTTCGAGCTGCCGTTCGAGTACCTGCGCGTGCACTCCCCATCCGCCGAGGTCAAAGGCCACGGCGCGGGCGAGGGGGTGCTGGTGGTGGGCAAGGAGAACGTCGGCATCACGGCGATCGAGCCGGTGGGTCAATACGCGGTGAAGCTCGTGTTCGACGACGGCCACGACACCGGGCTCTACACCTGGAGCTACCTGCACGAGCTCGGCCGCGAGCGCGAGTCGAAGTGGGCGCGCTACCTGGCGCGCAAGGCGCGCCGCTGAAAGGAAAGCGGGCCGGTACATCGCTGCACGGCCCGCTTGCCCAAGACCCCCCTTAACGGCGGCGATTCTGCGCAGGCTTACGAAAAAACACAACTGCGATTAATGGCAACGCCCGCTCGCAAGCGCGCACAGCGCGATCGTCCGGGCGGCACGATCGTCTAGAATGTGTCTCATTTGATCGCCACTCCCCATGACCGACGAGCCCTCCACCGATTTCGGCTTTGAGCGTGTGCCGCGGGCGCACAAGGCGCGGCGCGTGCGCGGCGTGTTCGACTCGGTCGCCGGCCGCTACGACCTCATGAATGACCTGATGTCCGCCGGCACGCACCGTCTGTGGAAGCGCTTCACCCTCGCGCTCGCAAACCTGCGCCCGGGACAGCGCGCACTCGATGTCGCCGGCGGCACCGGCGATCTGGCCGCCGGGCTCGCCCGCCAGGTGGGCGCGCGCGGTCTGGTGGTCCTGAGCGACATCAACGCGGCCATGCTGGCGTACGGCCGCGACCGGCTGATCGACGCGGGCCTGGTCGGCAACGTCTCCTTCGTGCAGGCCGACGCCGAGCGGCTGCCGTTCGCAGACGGCACGTTCGACTGCATCACCATCGGCTTCGGGCTGCGCAACGTCACCGACAAGCTCGCAGCGCTGCGCGCCATGCGCCGCGCGCTCAAGCCGGGCGGTCAGCTGCTGGTGCTGGAGTTCTCGCATCCGCGCGCGCCGGGCCTGAAGCCGCTCTACGACGCCTATTCGTTCCGCATCCTGCCGTGGCTCGGCAAGCTCGTGGCCGGCGACGAGGCGAGCTATCGTTACCTCGCCGAGTCGATTCGCATGCACCCGGACGCGGAGACTTTGCTGAAGATGCTGCAGGAAGCCGGCCTCGAAGGCTGCCGCTACCACAACCTCTCGGGCGGGATCGTCGCGGTGCACCGCGGCTATCGCTACTGAGGCCGCGTGCTGCTGCTCGAGAACCTGCTGAATCGCGGATTGCCACGCTCGCCGCGCGCGCGGCAGCTATGCGCGGAGCTCGGCGGCCGGAGCATCGTCATAGCGATCCGCGACATCGCGCAGCTGCGGGTGACCTCGAGCGGCCAGACCCTCGGCATCGTCCTGGTCGGCACCGAAGCCGCCGCGACCGCTGACGCGACGCTCACCGGCGGACCACTCAGCCTGCTCGAGCTTGCCGGACCCTCGGCACAGGCGGTCCTGCAACGCGGCGACGTGAGCATCACCGGCGACAGCGAGGTGGCGGAGAAATTCCGCGAGCTGCTGAAGCTGCTGCGGCCGGACCTCGAGGAAGAGCTGTCGCTGCTGCTCGGCGACGTGCCGGCTCATCAGCTTGGCCGCCTGGCGCGCGGCAGCGGCCGCTGGGCGCGCCGCGCGGCCGGCGTGACGCTGCAGAACCTCGCCGAGTACCTCGGTCACGAGCGCGCCGACCTGGTGCCGCGCAACGAGGGCGAGCAGTTCCTGCGCGGCGTCGATGCGCTGCGCGAAGGTGTCGACCGGCTTGAGAAGCGCCTCGAGCTGCTCGCCCGGCAACGCGGCGCGCCGTGACGCGGACGACACCCACGTGAAGCTGCGCGTGCTCGTGCGGCTCATCGAGATCCAGCGCGTGCTGCTGCGGCACCGGCTCGATGACTACGTGCGCGCCACGCATCTGTACCGGCCGCTGCGCTTCCTGTTCTTTCTCTCGCCCGGTGTGTGGTTTGCACGCCGGCAGGGGGTGAACCGCGGCGAGCGGCTGCGGCTTGCGCTGCAGGAGCTCGGGCCGATCTTCGTGAAGTTCGGGCAGGCGGTGTCGACACGCCGCGACCTGCTGCCCGCCGACATCGCCGACGAGCTCGCCAGGCTCCAGGACCGCGTGCCGCCGTTCCCCGGCGCGACCGCCCGGCAGCTTATCGAGCGCGCCTACGGCCGACCGCTCGGCGAGGTGTTCGCCAGCTTCGACGAGACCGCGCTCGCGGCCGCCTCCATCGCCCAGGTGCACCTGGCGCGCCTCCCCGGCGGGCAGGAGGTGGTGGTCAAGGTGCTGCGGCCGGACATGCGCGCCGTCATCGAGCGCGACCTCGAGGTGCTGCACGCGCTCGCCGACCTCGCGCAGCGCTACTGGGTGGCCGGCCGGCGGCTGCGCCCGCCCGAGATCGTGACGGAGTACCAGAAGACCGTCCTCGATGAGCTCGATCTCATGCGCGAGGCGGCCAACGCCTCGCAGCTGAAGCGCAACTTCCGCGACACCGACCTGTTGTACGTGCCGGAGGTCTACTGGGATTACTGCCGCACCGACGTCATGGTGATGGAGCGCATCCACGGCGTGCCGATCAGCGACCTGGCGGCCCTCAAGGCCGCCGGCACCAACATCCGCCAGCTTGCCGAGAACGGCGTGCGCATCTTCTTCACGCAGGTGTTCCGCCACAACTTCTTCCACGCCGACATGCATCCCGGCAACATCTTCGTGCTGATCGACGACCCGCAGCGTCCGCGCTACGCCGCGGTGGACTTCGGCATCGTCGGCACGCTCGACCCGCGCGATCAGCAATACCTCGCCGAGAACTTCCTCGCGGTGTTCGATCGCGACTACCGTCGCGTCGCGCAGCTGCACCTCGAGTCCGGCTGGGTGCCGCCGCAAACGCGCATCGACGAGATGGAGTCGGCGGTGCGCACGGTGTGCGAGCCGATCTTCGACCGCCCGCTCAAGGACATCTCCTTCGGCCGGATCCTGCTGCGGCTGTTCGAGATCTCGCGGCGCTTCAACATGCAGATCCAGCCGCAGCTCATCCTGCTGCAGAAGACGCTGCTCAACGTGGAGGGCCTGGGACGGCAGCTGTATCCCGAGCTCGACATCTGGAGCACCGCGAGCCCGATCCTGCGCGAGTGGATGCGCGAACGCACGAGCATCCGCTCGTTCGTGCGGGAACTGCGCGGCCACGCCCCCGAGCTCGGCGAGGCGCTGCTGAGCCTGCCGGCGCTGCTCTCAGCGCGGCTGCAGCGTGAGCGGCTCGCGCTGCAGCCGGTCGCACCCGCGCCGGCAGCGCCCCCGGACCTCACTGAGCTGCGCGCGGCGGCACGGCGGCGCGATGCCGTGACCGTCGGCGCGGCGCTGCTCGCGGGCGGGATCGTGTGGCTGGCGGTGGCACGAAACCCGCCGTGGCTCGGCTGGGCGCTGCTGGCCGCGGGCGTGGTCAAGATCCTTTACGGCTCATGGCGCTGACGTAAGTGCAACGCACGCTCACCGAAGGCTCGATCCCCTCCGGCCTGTTCAAGTTCGCCCTGCCCATCCTGTTCGCCAACGTGCTGCAGTCGCTGAATGGCTCGGTGAATTCCATCTGGGTCGGACGCTTCCTGGGCGAGGCGGCGCTCACTGCCACCTCGAACGCCAATACGGTGATGTTCCTGCTCATCGGTGCGGCTTTCGGCGTGGCGCTCGCCGCGACCATCCTCATCGGCCAGAGCATCGGTGCCAACAACATCGCCGAGACCAAGCGCGTGGTCGGCACCAGTGCCACGTTCTTCGCCGCCATCGCCGTCGCCATGGCGATCGCCGGGCTCATCCTCTGCCGGCCGCTGCTCATTGCCATGAGCACGCCCGCGGATTCGCTGCCTCTCGCGGTCGCGTACATGCGCGTCATCTTCCTCGCACTGCCCTGGCTGTACATGTACGCCTTCGTGATGGCGGTGCTGCGCGGCGCGGGCGACTCAAAGACGCCGTTCTATTTCATGCTGCTGTCGGTCGCGATCGACATCGGACTCAACCCGGTGTTCATCTTCGGTCTCGGACCGATCCCGCGGTTGGGGATCGCCGGCTCGGCGCTCGCCACCTTCGTCGCCCAGGTCGTGAGCCTCGTAGCACTCATCCGCCACCTCTACCGCCGCCACCACATCCTCTGCCTGCACAAGGAGGAGCTGCGGCTGCTCAAGGTGGACTGGCAGGTGGTCGGCACGCTGGTGAAGAAGGGCATCCCGATGAGCGCGCAGATGCTGGTCTTGTCGCTCAGCGGTGTGCTCATGATCACGCTGGTCAATCGCTTCGGGGTCGACACCACCGCCGCGTTCGGCGCGGCGCTGCAGATCTGGAACTACATCCAGATGCCGGCGTTCGCGGTCGCAATGGGTGTCTCGGCCATGACGGCGCAGAACGTCGGTGCCGCGCGCTGGGACCGCGTCACGCGCATCGCCCGCGTCGGGGTGCTCTACAGCGTGATCCTGACCGGCACGATCGTGCTGCTGATAGAGCTCGCCGACACTTGGGTGTTCGAACTGTTCCTGCCGGGCGGCTCCGCGGCGCTCGCCATCGCCTCTCATATGAACCGCATCGTCACGCCGTCGTTCGTGTTCTTCGGAATCTCGGTGGCGCTCTTCGGCGTAGTGCGCGCCACGGGCGCGGTCATGGCCCCGCTGATCATTCTGACGATCTCGCTGCTCGTGGTGCGCTTCCCCATGGCGCAACTGTTCCTCGACCGCTACCACGTGGACGCGGTGTGGTGGAGCTTCCCGGTCTCCTCAGTCCTGTCGTGCGTGCTGGCGCTGCTCTATTACAGGTACGGTGGCTGGCGCAGCGCCCACATGACGGTCCCCGCCACCGCCGCCTAGTTGTTAACCGAACTGGCGCAACCGCCGCGCCCAAGGTGGTCTCCCCCGTATTGCGGATGGGCGCAGACCCTGCAGCCGGCGCACAATTGCCGCCCAATACTCGCGGAGCCTGCGCATGCAAACACGCACACTCGGCCGTGACGGCCCGGTGGTCTCGGCGCTGGGACTCGGCTGCATGGGCATGAGCGAGTTCTACGATCGCCGGTGCCCGCTATCCGGAGGAGATGATGCGTCTGGTGCGCGGCTGAGGCGCACCTGAGCGTTGACTCACTGCCCGGGCAGCGGCAGCTCGCTGACGGTGCTGCGCGGCTCGATCCACAGCGCGCGCGCCTTGCCGCACAGCTCTCCCTTGCCGTCGAAGATCGCCGTGCCGGCCTCGTGCTTGCGCCCGTTGGCGGCGATGCGCCAGCCCACCACCGTGCACGGCTCGCCGATGTGCACCCGCCGATCGACGTGCGCGGTGAGCTCCGCCAGCAACATCATGCGGTCATCGGGAGCGACCGCGTAGTAACCCGGACAATCGAGCGCCGACGACATGAACTCGGCGCGCACCTTGCCGTCTCCGGCGTCGAGCGAGGCATCCGGGACCCAGGGCGCGGCGACCACGCCGTCCCGTCCGCAGGCGCCGGCGAAGATGCGCAGCCCGTCGCGGCGTGCGCGCTGCGTGCCGCAGACGAAGCAGCTGGGGAAGCGATGGTGGCGAAAGCCCGCATAGTGACGCGAGGCATCCACAGCCTGCAGGTAGTCGGGCGGTGACGGCGCCTCGAGGTCGAGTGAGGCAGGGCGTGCCTCTCCGATCAGCTCTTGCGCCCGCAGGACCTGGAGCGTGCCGGTGGCGCCTTCCCTCACGGTGAGCGGCGTGTTCAGCGGCGGGGGCTTCAGCAGCCGCACGCATACGGTCTGCGAGGCGCGCGTCGCGACCAGGCCTGCGAAATAACCGCCGTTGGCGGAATCCGCCGGCCCGCAGAAACGGGCAGCAATCATCAGCGCGTTCTCGGCCACGCACCCAGAATCGGCTCTTTGCGCGCCGAGCGCAAATCGGTCAGCCGACCCCCGGCGGCACGCTAACCGCGCAGCGCCGCGAGCCAGGCGACCGGATCCTCATCGCGCTCCAGCGCCTCCACCAGTGCCGAGCCGACCACCACGCCGTCGACGTGGCCGCGCAGCCGCGCCACCTGCTCACGGCTGCGGATGCCGAAGCCGGCGCACACCGGCAGCGTCGAGCTGGCGCGCACCCGATCGAGGTAACCCAGCACCTCTTCGGGCACGGCGACGCGGTGACCGGTGGTGCCGGTCATGGTCACGGCGTACACGAAGCCCTGGCTGCCGGCGCACAGCTGCGCGAGGCGTGCCGGCTCGGTGACCGGCGTGACCATCTGCACCAGCGCCAACCCCTGCGCATCGAGCGCAGCGCGCAGCTCAGTGCTCTCATCGAGCGGCAGATCCGGCACGATGAATCCCGCGACGCCGGCGCGCGCAGCGCGCGCGGCGAGCCGCCCAATGCCGAAAGCCAGCAGCGGGTTCAGGTAGCTCATCAGCAGCAGCGGCGTGCCGAGCCCGCGCAGCGCCTCGAGCTCCTCCAGGATCCACCCGAGGCTCACGCCCTGGGCGAGCGCGGCGAGGCTGGCGCGCTGAATGGTGACGCCGTCCGCCATCGGGTCGGTGAACGGCACACCGATCTCGATCACGTCCGCGGCGCGGGCGAGCGAGCGCACCTGCTCGCGAAAGCGCTCGCGCTGCGGGAAGCCGGCGGTGAGATACGCCACCAGCGCCGGCTCCCCCTGCGCTGCGGTGCTGCGCAGGGCTGCGCTGATGCGGTCGCGCGCGCTCACGGCTGCTCCGCCGCCAGCAGCGCCTGCTGCAGGGTCGACAGGTCCTTGTCGCCGCGTCCCGAGAGACACACGAGGATGGTGCGGCCGGGGTGGGCGCGCGCCCAGCGCTCGGCGCCCGCGAGCGCGTGCGCGCTCTCGAGCGCTGGCAGGATCCCCTCGCACTCGCTCAGTCGCCGCACGCCCTCGAGTGCTTCCGCATCGCTCGCCGTCTCATAGCGCACCCGCCCGATGGCCGCGAGCAGCGCGTGCTCGGGTCCGACGCCCGGGTAGTCGAGTCCGGCCGACACCGAATGCGTTTCCTGGACCTGCCCGTCCGCGTTCTGCAGCAGCATGGAGTACGCCCCGTGCAGCACGCCGGGCCGACCGAACGCCACCGTGGCCGCGTTGTCGCCGAGCCCCGCACCGCGCCCGCCGGCCTCGACGCCGATGATCTCGACCGCCGCATCGCCGAGGAAGGCGTAAAAGGCGCCGATGGAGTTCGATCCTCCGCCGACGCAGGCGATCACCGCATCCGGCAGGCGCCCGGTCGCGGCGAGCAGCTGTGCGCGCGCCTCGCGGCCGATGACCGCCTGGAGCTCGCGCACCAGATACGGGTACGGATGCGGACCCACGACCGAGCCGAGCAGATAATAAGTGTCGAGCGGGTCGGACACCCAGTCGCGCAGCGCCTCGTCGATGGCGGCGCGCAGGGTGCGATCACCGCTCGTGACCGGCACCACCTGCGCGCCGAGCAATCGCATGCGCCCGACGTTCGGAGCCTGGCGCTCCATGTCGATGGCGCCCATGTACACCGTGCACGGGAGTCCCAGCCGGGCGCACGCCGCAGCGCTCGCGACGCCGTGCTGGCCAGCGCCGGTCTCGGCCACGATGCGTTTCGCGCCGAGGCGCCGGGCGAGGAGTGCCTGACCGGTGGCGTTGTTGATCTTATGGGCGCCGGTGTGCGCCAGATCCTCGCGCTTCAGCCACACGCTCGCGCCCCAGCGCTCCGACAGCCGCGCGGCGAAGGTCAGAGCCGTGGGGCGGCCGACCCAGCTCGCGAGCTGCGCGGTGAATTCCGCCTGGAATTCGCGCGCGTGCAGGTGCTCGCGCACGCCGCGCGCGAGCCGCTCGAGCGCCGGAATGAGCATTTCGGGAACGTAGCGGCCGCCGAACGGGCCGAAGCGCCCGCGCTCATCCGGCAATCGGCCGGCCACGACGTCGGCGAGCAGCCGCGCAGCGTCGGGCGGTGGGGTTGGTGCGCTCATAGGGAATCCTCGCTGGCCACGGCCGGCCGCGCCTCACCCGCGCGCGCTGCCGTGACGAACTCCATGATCGCGGCCGGGCTCTTGACGCCTGGCCGCTCCTCCACGCCACTCGACACGTCCACACCGAAAGGCTGCACCGCGGCGATGGCGCGCGCCACGTTGCCGGCGTTGAGCCCGCCGGCCAGCACCAGCTCGGTGCGGCGCGCCAAAGCGCCGGCGGCGCTCCAGTCACTCACCCGGCCGGTGCCGCTGGCGGGACCCTCGAACAGCACGCGCCGCGGCAGGGTGGCACGCGCCGCGGCGCTCCGCACGACCGGGAGTCGCTCGAGCGCGGCCGGCAGGCGGAGTGCTGCGAAATCGGCGGCATCGGTCTGCAACAGGTCGGGCTTGAACACGCTGAGAATCTCATCGAGCGAGCGCTGCGTGGGATGGCGCGTCACCGCCACGCAGCGCACGCGCCCGCGCGCCGCCGCCGCCAGCACCACCGCGGCCTGCGGCGTGAGCTGCCGCACCGAGTCGGCAAACACAAAGCCGAGGGCATCCGCGCCCGCCTCGAGTGCCGCCGCCACGGCGCTCGCGCTCGTCATGCCGCAGATCTTGATCCACATCTAACTCACCCTGCGGGCGGAGCGCCCGGCCTCGAGCAGCGAGCGGGCGAGCGCCGCGGGGTCGGAGCCGCGCATGAGCGCGCTGCCGACGAGCGCGAGCGTATAGCCGCTGGCGGCGACCGCACGCGCGTCCGCCGCGCCCACTACGCCGCTTTCGGCGACGCGCGGTATGCCGGCCGGCAGCAACGGGGCCAGCTCGATGAGCCGCTGCGGCACGACCTCGAGCGTCGCGAGATCGCGGCAGTTCACGCCTGCGAGCAGCGTCATCCGTCCGGCGTGCGCGCCGACGACCTGGTGCATGAGCTCGAGATCGTGCGCATCGAAGGCTTCCAGCAATACGAACAGCCCGTGCTCGCGGGCGCAGTCGAGGAGCGCATCGATCGCCGCCCGCGACAGCATGCGCAGGATCACGAGCACACCCCCCGCGCCCGCCACACGCGCCTCCAGCACCTGGTACGGATCGACGAGAAAGTCCTTGCGCATCGCCGGAACGCCGAGCGGGGCGAGCGCGCGCGCCGCTTCGCCGAGATGCTCGAGCGCGCCGTCGAAGCGGCTCGGCTCGGTGAGCACCGACACCGCCGCGGCCCCCGCGCCGGCGTACGCCGTGACGCGCTCGGCCACCGCGACCGCGTCCGCGCCGAGTCGACCCGCGGCCGGTGAGCGCAGCTTCAGCTCCGCGATGAGATCGAAGCCGTCCGCCGCGAGACGCAGCAGCGGCGGCGCCGGCCCGCGGCCGGCGCGCTCGGCGAGCACGCCTTCGCCAATGCGCAGCCGCGCCGCGCGCACCCGCTCGCGGCTGCCGGCGGCCATTTCCTCGAGGAAGCCGCTCACGCCGGGCGCCTCGCGGACGCGCCGGGCAGTGGCCGCTGCGCGAGCAGCGCCGCGAGCAAGCGGCGCGCGGCGCCGCTGTCGATGGCCGCGGCCGCCCGCGCCATGCCTGCGGCGGGATCTCGCGTCTCTCCGGCCACCTCGAGCGCCAGCGCGGTCCCGAGCAGCAGGCAATCGCGGTGGGCGCCGCGATCGTCGCCGTGCAGCACCGCCGTGAGCGCGCGCGCGTTGTACTGCGCATCGCCGCCGGCGAGGTCCACCGCGCTGCAGGCGGCGAGCCCGTAGTCGGCCGGCGTGCGCTCGCTCACTTCCACCCGGCCTGGACGCACATCGAACAGCGTGAACGGGCCGATCGGTGTCGGCTCGTCCCAGCCGGCAGCGCCATGCACGACGAACGTGCGCTCGATCGGCAGCCCCGCGAAGGTGTCCGCCATGAGGCGCGCCACCTCGAGGCTGAAGGCGCCGACCAGATGCAGCCGCGGCTGCGCGGGATTGACCAGCGGCCCCAGGATGTTGAAAACGGTGCGCACACCGAGCGCGGCGCGCACCGGCGCAACGCGCGCGGTCGCCGGATGGTAGTGGGGCGCAAACAGGTAGGTGAAGCGCGTGGCGGCCAGACAGGCGGCGGCCGCCTCGGCATCGAGCGGAATCGCGAGCCCCAGCGCTTCCAGCACGTCGGCGCTGCCGCAGCGGCTCGAGACCGAGCGGTTGCCGTGCTTGACCACCGGCACGCCGCAGGCGGCGGTCAGGAGCGCGGTGCCGGTGGAGATGTTGAAGCTCCCCGAGGCATCCCCGCCGGTGCCGACGACATCGATCGCGCGCAGGTCCGCCGGCAGCGCGGGCCGACGCGCGAGCCGGCGCATGGCCTGGGCGAGCCCGCGCACCTCCTGCGCGACGACGCCCTTGGTGGTGAGCGCGGCCAGCAGCGCGCCCGCCATGGCCGGCGGGGTATCCGCATCGGTCAGCGCGCCGAGCAGCTCCTCGGCCTGCGCCTGCGAGAGGTCACGCCGCTCGAGCAGCTGCTGCAGCAGCTCACGCGAGCGGGACACGGGCGGCCCCGCCACCGGCATTGCGCTCGCCGGCGGTATAGGAGAGGAAGTTGCTCAACAGCTGCGGGCCGTCCGGAGTGAGGATGCTCTCGGGATGAAATTGCACGCCCTCGACCGTGAGCGTGCGGTGCCGCACCGCCATGATCTCGGCTTCCGCCGTGCGCGCGCTCACTTCGAGCTGCGCCGGCAGGCTCGCGGGGGAGGCGATGAGAGAGTGGTAACGGCCTACCTCGCACGGCTGCGGCAGCCCCGCGAACAGCGTGCGCTCGTCGTGGCGCACCAACGAGGTCTTGCCGTGCATCAGGCGGTCAGCGCGGACCACCTTGCCGCCGAAGACCTCGACGATCGACTGGTGTCCGAGACAGACCCCGAGCACGGGGATGCGCCCCGCGAACGCGCGGATCATGTCCATGGAGACGCCGGCGTCGGCGGGTGTGCCGGGTCCGGGCGATACGCACAGATGCGACGGGGAGAGCTCGAGCGCCTGTGCCGGAGTGAGCGCATCGTTGCGGTAGACGGCGACTTCGGCGCCGAGCACCAGAAACGCCTGCACCAGGTTGTAGGTGAAGGAGTCGTAGTTGTCGATCAGCAGCAGGCGCGGCTTCACAGCCCCTCCTCCGCGAGCTCGAGCGCGCGCACCATCGCCGCGCTCTTCGCCAGCACCTCTTCATGCTCACGCTCCGGCACACTGTCGGCGACGATGCCCGCGCCCGCCTGGTAGCTGTACTCGTCACCGCGGAACACCAGCGTGCGGATGGTGATGGCGTGGTCCATGTCGCCGCGGGCGCCGAAGTAGCCGACCGTGCCGCCGTAGAGACCGCGGCTCACCGGCTCGAGCGTGTCGATGATCTGCATCGCGCGCACCTTCGGCGCGCCCACCAGCGTGCCGGCCGGAAAGGCCGCGGCGAACAGGTCGAACGCATCGCGCCCGTCCGCCAGCTCCCCGTGTACCCCGCTCACCAGGTGCATGACGTGACTGTAACGCTCGATCGAGCGGTACGGATCGACGCGTACGCTGCCGGCGCGCGCCACGCGCCCGAGATCGTTGCGCGCCAGGTCGACCAGCATCACATGCTCGGCGTTCTCCTTGGGGTCGGCCAGCAGCTCCGCCTCGTGCGCCCGGTCGACGGCAGCATCGGCCGCGCGCGGCCGCGTGCCGGCGATGGGCCGCAGCTGCGCCCGGCGGGCGTTGAGCTTCACCAGCGCTTCCGGCGAGGAGCCGACCACCGTCACGTCCCCGAGCGCACAGTAATACATGTAGGGCGAGGGGTTGATGTGCCGCAGCGCGCGATAGGCCTGGAACGGATCGAGCTCGTGCTGCCCCGAGAAGCGGCTCGCCAGCACCAGCTGATACACGTCGCCCGCGGCGATGTACTCCTGGGTGCGGCGCACGCCGGCGAGATAATCGTCGCGCGCGTAGGCTGCGGCCGGCGGCGCATGACGACCGCCGCGCCAGCTGTTGGGAAGCGCCCCGCGCAGCGCCCGCACCACTTCGCTGCGCAGCGAGCGGCGCTCCGGCTCCGAGCCCGCGTGCAGCAGCGCAATACCGCGCGTCAGGTGATCGAACACCAGCACCGAACGGGGCGCGACGTAATGCAGCGCGGGAACGCCGCCGACCCGCGCGGCGGGCGCCGGCAGCCGCTCGAAGTGGCGCACCACGTCATAGGCGGCGTAGCCGACCAGGCCTCCGGCGAGCGGCACGCCGGCGATATCCGGCTGCGGCCGCGGCGCCTGCGCCAGCGCCGCACGCAACGCCGCGAGCAACGCCGCACCGCTCGCCGGCAGCGGCTCGCGGCGGCCGGCGACGGTGAGCCCCGACGCGTCGAGACGCACCTCGAGGCCCTCGCCGAAGCCGATGAACGAGTAGCGCGCGAGCCGCTCGCCACCCTCGACGCTCTCGAGCAGGAAGCGCGGCGAGAACGAGGAGAGCTTCATGAACGCCGAGACCGGCGTGTCGAGGTCACCGGTGATGTCGAAGGGTGGCTGCAACGCGCAGTACTCCACTGCTAAACAAGACACTCACTACGCTTCGGGCAACAAAAAAACCCATCCCCGGGGTCATCCGGAGATGGGTTTTCTGGTTGCGTTGGAATTCTTGAGTCGCGGGAAAAAGCTAACCGTCAGCCCACTCCGTTGTTATGAAGTGCGCCACCACCACGGACGCGACAGGCCGGCGGGACGGTGCGACATAGGTAATGAGTATCCCCGCCGCGGAGCCGGAACGTCAAGGACCGCACCGCGGATCATCCAGCACACCGCTATTTCGGGCACACCGCCTCGACGTTGTTGCCGTCCGGATCGAGCAGGAACGCTGCGTAGTAGGTCGGGCTGTAGTCCAGGCGCACACCGGGTGCGCCGTTGTCGCGACCGCGCGCCTCGAACCCGGCGCGGTAGAAGTCGTCCACCGCCGCGCGGCTCGCCGCGGCGAAGGCCACGTGCACCAGCGAGTGCGCCAGCTTCGCATCGGCATAGAGCCAAAGGGAAGAGTTCCCGCCGTCGCCGAAGCCCACGACCGACTCGTCCTGTGCGATGACTTCGTAACCCAGCGGTCCGAGCGCCGCCGTGTAGAAGTGCACGCTGGCGTCCAGATCCTTCACCCGCAAACCGATGTGATTGAACATGACAACCTCCTTGAGCCGGCGCGAGGGCGTCCGCGCCTTCGTTGCGCGATCAGACTGGGTTCTGATGCTACGCTAGAATGCGCCCGCGGACGCTGCGCAGATGGGGGAGTCGTCGGTGAGCTTCAAAGAGTTGCTGGAGAGCTGGCGCGTGAGCGCGGCTGCGCCCCGCACCGCCAGAAGCTACGCCGTGCGGCTGCCGGTCGATGCGGCCGCACAGCTCGCGGCGCTCGCGGACATGTTCCCCGGGCGGGCGCCCGAGCAGCTCATCACCGAGCTGCTCGCCGCCGCCCTCAAGGAGGTCGCGGCCGCCATGCCGTACGTGGCCGGCGAGCGGGTGATTTCCACCGACGAACAGGGCGATCCGGTCTACGAAGACGTCGGACCCACGCCGCGCTTCATGGAGCTCGCGCGCACCCATCGCCGCAGGCTCGAGGCCCGGCGTGCGCCGGCAGCGCCAACCGGCTCCCGCGCGCGACCACGGAAGAAGTCGCGCACACGCTCCTGAGATCGTCCATGCCCTCGTTCGACGCCGTCTCCGAGCTCAACGCCCACGAAGTCACCAACGCGGTCGACCAGGCGAACCGCGAGCTATCGCAGCGCTTCGACTTCAGGGACACCGGCGCGCGCTTCGAGCTCCAGGAGTTCACCGTCACGCTGCACGCGCAGGTGGAGTTTCAGCTGCGGCAGATGCTCGAGATCCTCAAGTTGCGCCTCGCCAAACGCGGCGTCGACCTGGTGTGTCTCGAGGTCAAGGAGCCGCAGACCACACTCGCAACCGCGCACCAGGAGGTGGTGCTCCGGCACGGCATCGATGCGGACACCGGGAAGAAGATCGCCCGACTGGTGAAGGATTCCAAGCTCAAGGTGCAGGCGAGTCTGCAGGGCGACAAGGTCCGCATCAACGGCCGCCAGCGCGACGACCTGCAGGCCGCGATGGCGCTGCTGCGTGGCGCCAAGCTCGACATTCCGCTGCAGTTCAATAATTTCCGCGAATAGCGCGCGCGATCGTGCGGCACAGATTCTCGGTGGCGTCGAGGACGCTCGGCCCGAGGCGACTGAGCGCCTGGTCCTCAAACGCCACCACCCGGCCGCTGCGCACCGCGGCAAGCATGCCGAAGCGGTGCCAGTCGGCCACCCACGCCGCACCCTCGCCCGGCGGCGCCGCCGCGACGATGATGTCGGGATTGCGGGCGATGACCGCCTCGGTGTCGACCACCGGGCCCGCTTCCGGCAGATCGGCAAACACGTTGCGGGCACCGCAGGTCACCAGCGCGTCGCTCATCAGCTGCCGGCCGCCCACCGTGTAGATCGGGCGATTCCACACCTGCAGCAGCACCGTGGGCCGCCGTCCACCGCCTCCGGCACCGTCGGCATACGCGCGCGCCAGGGCGGCCAGGCGCGCCTCCAGGTCGCGTGCGGCGCGCTCGGCCGCCGCCTCGGTACCGGCGAGCACACCCAGACGCCGCAGTGAGCGGGGCAGATCCGCGAGCCGCTCCACCTGCTGCTCGTACACCGGCAGGCCGAGGGCACCGATCTTCTGGCGCTGCGCCGGATTGCCGCCCGCGGGCCAGGCCACGACCACCTCCGGCCGCGCCGCCACCAGGCGTTCCATGTCGATTGCGGCCACATCGCCGATGCGTGCGATGGTGCGCGCGGGCGGCGGCTCATCCGAGTACTCCACTGTGGCAATCACCTGTGCGCCCGCGCCGGCGGCAAAGAGCATTTCGGTGGCGCCGGGTGTCAGGCTGACAATACGCAGCGGCGCCGGCGCTACGCGCACCGGGTGGCCGAGGTCGTCCGGCACCACGCGCAGCGCCGCCGCCAGCGAAACGCCGGCGAAGACGAGCACCACCGATCGAACGGCTGCGAATCTGCTCATTGACTCAAGGGTCGGCTGCCCGGACGGCCGGGCATCATCGACCGGCCGCGCGACGCCAGGCAAGCCCGGCCGCTCCGTTCCAGCGGCAGACCGAATCCGCCGCGCCGCGGCGTTCCCCTATGCTGGCGGCCCTGAATGCCCTGATAGCCCGAACGACATCCAACAAAAGGCGAAGGAGCACTGTCATGAGTTGGTCGGCCGGCGCATTGCTTCTGTGCGGACTCGGCACCACGATGGCCGCGCTCGCGGCCCCGGCCGAAATGGCCAGCGAGCCGGTCGAGTTCCGCGTCGATGCGCGCCACGACGGCGTTTACCAGGCCGCGGGCGTGCCAGTGCTGCACGGCGTGAAGTGGAAGTTCAAGACCGGCGGCGCCGTCATCTCCACTCCGGCGGTGAGCGGCGGCACGATCTACTTCGGCAGCAGTGACCACAACTTCTACGCCCTGGACGGTGCCTCCGGTGCGCTGCGCTGGAAGTTCGCCACCCGTGGCCGCATCACCTCCTCACCGGCGGTGACGGCCGGGCGCGTGTATTTCGGCAGCTACGACGGCAACTTCTATGCGCTCGATGCCGCCAACGGCACACTGCAATGGAAATTCGCGACCGCCGGCGAGCGCCGCTTCAGCGGTCGGCACCTGCACGGTGCCGAGCCGGCGGCGGAGGTGATGCCCGATCCGTTCGATTTGTTCCTGTCTTCCCCGGTCGTCGACGGCGGGGCGGTCTACTTCGGCAGCGGCGACGGCAACGTCTATGCGCTCGATGCCGGTAGCGGCGCGCTGCGCTGGAAATTCCATACCGGCAACGTGGTGCACGCCTCGCCGGCGCTGGCGGGCGGCACGCTGTACGTCGGCAGCTGGGACAGCTACTTCTATGCGCTCGATGCGGCCACGGGCAAGGAGCGCTGGCGCTTCAAGACCGGCGAGGATCCGGCGATCAACAATCAGGTGGGCATCCAGTCTTCGGCCGTCGTGGCCGACGGCGTGGTGTATTTCGGCTGCCGCGACTCGCATCTCTACGCCGTGGATGCCGCGAGCGGCGCGCAGCGCTGGGCGTTCTCGACCGGAGACTCGTGGGTCATCAGCTCGCCGAGCGTGCGCGACGGCACGGTGTACTTCGCCACCTCGGATTCCGGCCTGGTGCAGGCGCTCGATGCGAGGACCGGCAGCGCGCAGTTCTCGCTCGACTTCAAGCACTGGCCGTTCTTCTCCTCGCCGACGCTCGCCGGCGACTTCCTGTACATCGGCTCGCACGCCGGCAAGGTGCTGGCGATCGACCTCAAGGCGCGCAAGCTCGCCTGGGCGTTCGCGACCGACGGAGCGCAGAAGAATGCGGCGGCCTACACCAAGACGGACGGCACGCCGGATTACCGCGCCGCAGCGAGCGATTCCTTCTACGACCAGCTGGTCATCGGCATGGATCGCATGATGAGTGTCGGCGCGGTGGTGTCCACACCGGTGATCGACGGCGATACGCTGTATGTCGGCAGCTGGGATGGGCAGCTGTACGCGATCTCCTGATGCTCACGATCCCCTGAGCTCACGCCCGCGTGCACAGCGCGAGCACCCGCTCGCGCAGCAGCTCGGGCGTCACCTGCTCGGCCCCCACGGCGCTGCCGACCGCGATGCCAATGCGGCGCGAGAGGCTGCGCGCCAGCGGCCCCCAAAAGCGCCCGGCGCGACGGCTGAAGATCGAGCCCCACAGACCCGATAAGGCGATCGGCACCACCGGCACCGGCGTCTGCGCGAGGATGCGCATCAGGCCCGGCCGAAACGGCCCGATCAGGCCGTCGGTCGTCAGGTGCCCCTCGGGAAAGATGCACACCAGCTGTCCGCCGGCGAGCTCGCGCGCCACCGTGGCAAAGGCGTGTTCGTAGATCACGGGGTCTTCCCGGGCCGGGGTGATCGGAACCGCTTTCATGCCGCGCGCCAGCAGGTTGATCACGGGTGCGGAGAAGATCGCGTTCTCCATCACGAAGCGGATGGGCCGCCGGCACGCCGCCGAGATCACCAGCGCATCGACGAAGCTCACGTGATTGCACACCAGCAGCGCCGCGCCTTCCTCGGGGATGTTATCGAGACCGCGCTCATCGAGCCGGTAGAGCGAGTGCACCAGCAGCCAGCAGAGGAAACGCAGCAGAAACTCCGGCACCAGGGTGTAGATGTAGATCGCCACCCCGGCGTTCAGCAGCGCGGTGAGCAGCAGCAGGTGCGGGACACTGACACCCGCGGCCAGCACCGCGGCGCCGAAGGCGGCGGCCGCGACCATGAAGAGCGCGTTGAGGATGCTGTTGGCGGCGATGACGCGCGACAGCGCCTCAGGCCGGGCGCGCTGCTGAACCACGGCGTACAGCGGCACCACGTAGAAGCCGCCGAACACGCCGATGCCGGCGAGATCGGCGAGCAGCCGCCAGGCGTGCGGCTGGGAGAGGAACTGCCGTGCGGTGAGCTCGTGGAGCGCGGGCGCGGCGGGTGAAGCCAGCGCGAAATCGACCGCGAACAGCGTCAGCCCGATCGAGCCGAACGGGACGAGGCCAATCTCCACCTTCTTGCCCGAGAGCCGCTCGCACAAGAGCGAACCCACGCCGACCGCGCCGGCGAAGACCACCAGCATGAGAGTGACTACCTGCTCGCTGCCGTTCACGACGAAGCGGCAGTAGACCGACAGCTGCGCGAGCACCAGTGCGCCGTAGAACCAGAACCACGACAGCCCGAGCAGTGACAGGAACACCGAGCGCGACTCGCGCGCGGCACCGATGTTGGCCCAGGTCGAAGTCCAGGGATTCCAGTCGATCGCGAGGCCGGGCGCCGCTGGCGGCACGCGCGGGATCAGGAGACTCACCAGGAATCCCGCTACGGCCACCGCACACAGCACCGGGCCCATGGTCGCCGCGCCGCCTCCCTCGACCGCCAGCACGCCCGCTCCGGTGGTGCCGAGGAGAATCGCGACGAAGGTGCCCATCTCCACGAGCGCATTGCCGCCCACCAGCTCTGCCGGGCGCAGCACCTGCGGCAGGAGCCCGTACTTGGCGGGCGCGAAGAACGTCGAGTGCAGGCCCATCAGAAACAGGCTCGTGAGCAGCAGCGTCAGACTGTGCGCGACGAACCCCCATGCCGCCAGCGCCATGATGAGGAGCTCGGCGGCCTTGACCACCTTCAGGACCTGCGACTTGTCGAAGCGATCGGCGAGCTGGCCGGCGATGCCGGAGAACAGCACAAACGGCAGGATGAACAGCCCGCCCGCCAGATTCACCAGCAGCCGCGGATCGACACGCGCGTAGCTCGCCGTGTGATAGGTCGCGACCAGCAGCAGCAGGTTCTTCAGCAGATTGTCGTTGAACGCCCCCAGCGCCTGCGCGGCGAAATACGGCAGGAAGCGCCGCTCGCGCAGCAGGCCGAACTGACCGGATTCGCCCGTGCTGTCCGCCATCCCTCACCCCGGCTTCGCGGACGTGTGACCCGACCCCGACACGCGGGTCCCCGCCGCAGCATTACCCACCACAACCTGGAGCGGAGCGG
>DASYNX010000004.1:0-2973 GCA_036008385.1 Steroidobacteraceae bacterium | reverse complement strand
TCCGGCATCCAGTCCTTGGGCTCGATCTTCTCGTCCGCATCGATGCGCGCCTGGAAGCGCACCGCGCGCTCCTCGCCCTCGCCGGCCGCTGCCGGCACCGGCTTCCCCTCGTTGTCGAGCGCCTGGGTATACATGCTGCCGCACGCCGCCGCCGATAGGACACAAGGGTAGCACACGAGTTCCGCGCGCAGCGGCAGCGAGCTCTTCGCCGCGGCGACGCGGCATCTATTGGCAGGCCCTGGTGCCGCAGCAGCCGCAGCGCTACTGGGTGTGCCCGGCTGATATGGAGTCGCGACATGGCACTTGATGGTGTCCTGAGGCGCGAGTTCGGCCTTGCTTGACAACCGGGTGCGCCGGAGAGAGGCTCAAATTCCTGCCGCAGACGGATTGCGGTCGCGGTTAGTGCGGCGGTACCGCGACCCGCAGAGATTTGAACAACAATCGGGTGGGCACCGCCCTGGCGGGGAGAGGCCTTTGAGCGAGTCGCGCTACAAGGCGTTCATCAGTTATAGCCATCGCGACGAGCTCTGGGCGACGTGGCTGCACAAGTCGCTCGAATCCTATCGACCGCCCAAACAGCTCGTCGGGACAAAGACCAGCCGCGGCGAAGTACCCCGACGCCTCAATCCCGTGTTCCGGGACCGCGAAGAGCTTGCCTCGGCCACCGATCTCGGCGAAGTCATCACGACGGCACTGCGCGAGTCCGCCTGCCAGATCGTCATCTGTTCGCCGAACGCCGCGCGCTCGAAGTGGGTCAACGAGGAGATCCTGGCGTTCAAGCGCCTCGGTCGCGAGGATCGGGTCTTCTGCCTGATCGTCGCGGGCGAGCCGAACGCCACCGACATGCCCGGGCGGGAGGATGAGGAGTGCTTCCCGCCGGCGCTCAGGTTCCAACTCGCCGCCGACGGCACCCTCGGCGCTTCGCGCACCGAGCCGATCGCCGCGGATGCCCGGCCGGGCAAGGATGGGCGCTTCGCCGCCAAACTGAAGCTGATCGCCGGAGTCCTCGGGGTTGGCTTCGACGCGCTGCGCAGACGTGAGCAGCAGCGCCGCAACCGCCGGCTCGCCATCATCGCCAGCGGGGCCACTGCCGGCATGGTGCTGACCAGTGCACTAGCCGTTTATGCGCTCGTACAGCGTAGCGTCGCGCAGAAACAGACGGCGCGCGCGGAGGCGGAAGCCGAGACCGCGAAGCAGACGACGACGTTCCTGGTTGATCTGTTCAAAGTCTCGGATCCGAGCGAGGCGCGCGGCAACAGCGTCACCGCGCGGGAAATGCTCGATAAGGGTGCGGCACGCGTCGAGCGGGAGCTTGCCAAGGAGCCGGCTATTCAGGCGACGCTGATGGATACGCTCGGCACCGTATACACGGGTCTCGGCCTCTATACCCAATCGCGGCCGCTGCTCGATCATGCGGTGGCGACTCGACGCCGCCTGCCGGGCGTCGATCCCCTGGAGCTGTCCGAATCACTCAACCATGAGGGTGATCTGTTCACACTGCAGGCCGACTTCGGCGCGGGTGAGAAAGCCTACCGCGAAGCGATCCGCATCGCCTCCGCGCGGCCCGATGACCACCAAAGCCAGGTGGACCTCGCGAACTCACTTGCCGGTCTCGGCACGTTGCTCGATCTGGACGGACATTATGCGGAGGCCGAGAGGTCTCAGCGCCAGGCCCTCACACTGCAGCAGGCACTGTATGGCGAGAGGGATCCTGCTGTCGCGCGCACGCTCAAGGATCTCGCCCGGACCATCACTCACGGCGGCGATCCCAACGCCGCGATCCCGCTGATGGAGCGCGCGCTGGCCGTGCAGCGGGAGCTGCGAGGCAGCGAGCCGCATCCCGATCTGGCAGAGGTGCTCAACGACATGGGGGGCGTGCTCAGCCAGGCCGGGGATCTGGACAACGCCGAGCGCTTCTATCGCGAATCGCTCGCGATGTACCGGCGCTTGCTCGGTGACAAGCACCCGTACGTCGCAACCGAGCTCGAGAACGTCGCGTTCGTGCTGCAGAGCAAGGGCGATCTTGCCGGCGCCGAGGCGCTGCTGCGGCAATCACTGGAGATTCACCGCGAGCAGCAGGGTGAAAGCCACCCGGAATTCGGGCGAGCGCTATTCAATCTCGCCGGCGTGCAGTACGACCGTGGCGAAACACATGAGGCGCTCGAGAACATGCGCCATGTGCTGGCGATTTACCGCAAGGCATTTCCTGCGGATCATCCGGATATTGCCATCGTGCTGAACGTAATGGGCTTCGGGCTGACGATGTCCGGCGATTACGAACTCGCCGACCGGTATCTGCAGGAAGGACTGGCGATGCGGCGGCGATTGTTCAGCGACAAGACGCCCGAGATTGCCTCGAGCCTGATGATGCTCGCGGTCCTCAGGGTGGCTGAGGGCAAGTATCCGGAGGCGCTCGAGCTGTCGCAGAACGCCAGGAGCATCTTTACCGCCTCGCTGTCCGCCGACCATTGGCGCACCGCGATCGCTGAGAGTATCGAGGGTGCGGCGCTCACCGGGCTCGGCCGCTATGGGGAAGCGGAGACGCGGCTTACGCACAGCTGCGGGATCCTGAGCAAGAACGGCGGCGCGGGGGGAGTGTATCGCAGCCTGGCGCAACACTATTTAGACGCGCTGCACCGGCAAGAACATCACCTGGGCGCGATGGCCACACTGGCTGGCGGCGCGAGCGCACGCCCCCCTCGGTAACTGAGGGACAAGTACCCAACTATCGATATAACACAGTAACTATTGCAAAAGTGGCGCTTGCAACAATAACTTGCTAGCGTCGACGGATAATTAACTAAAACCTGCGTGCAGTCCAGGTAGCAGGGTGACAGGACGGCATCCCTGCACAGAGTGACTCACTAGGGGAGAAGCCATGCACGTCCAATCCATGACGACTTTGACCCACTCCGTGCAGTCCGGTGCACCGCGTCGGCCCTTGGCGCGACTCGCCGTGGTTGCGATCGCATT
>DASYNX010000003.1:0-19153 GCA_036008385.1 Steroidobacteraceae bacterium | reverse complement strand
CAAGCGCCCGCGCGAGGCGCTAACCCACAGTCGCGCATGGAGATTTCGACCATGGCCGAATCTGCCGAAGGCGACTTCAATCTACGCGACCTCAACGAGCAGGAGCTCATCGAGCAGGTGCACGATGACCTCTACAACGGGTTGCGGGCCGAGGTGCAGGAAGCCACGCATCTGTTCCTCGAGCGCGGCTGGAACGCGGAGAAGACGCTCAACGATGCGCTGGTCGAGGGCATGCGCATCGTGGGCATCGACTTCCGCGACGGGATCCTGTTCGTGCCCGAAGTGCTGCTGGCCGCGAATGCCATGAAGGGCGGGATGGAGATCCTGCGCCCGCTGCTCGCCGAGACCGGGGTGCCACCCATCGGCAAGATCGTGATCGGCACCGTCAAGGGCGACATTCACGACATCGGCAAGAACCTCGTGTCGATGATGCTCGAGGGCGCCGGCTTCGAGGTGATCGATCTCGGTATCAACAACCCGGTCGAGAAGTACCTCGCTGCCCTGGAAGAGCACAAGCCGGACATCCTCGGCATGTCGGCGCTGCTCACCACCACCATGCCCTACATGAAGGTGGTCATAGACAAGATGAAGGAGATCGGCATCCGCAAGGACTTTATCGTGCTGGTCGGCGGTGCTCCGCTCAATGAGGAATTCGGCAAGGCGGTGGGCGCGGACGCGTACTGCCGTGATGCAGCGATTGCCGTCGAGACCGCCAAGTCGCTGGTGGCGAAGCGACGCGCGGCGGCCGGCGGCGCGAGTGCGAGCGCCGCTTGACCTGAGATGGATGAGCGCCTCGTGCTGGCACGCCCAACCATACTGGTGATCGCCTGCGGGGCACTGGCGCGCGAGATCGCGGCGCTCAAGCGGGCCAACGGCTGGAGCACGCTCGAAGTGCGTTGCCTGCCGGCGGAGCTGCACAACCGCCCCGAGCGCATCGCACCGGCCGTGCGTGCGGTGATCGAGGAGAGCCGCGGCCGCTACGCGAGCATGTTCGTCGCCTATGCTGACTGCGGCACCCGCGGTGCGCTCGATGCCGTGCTGAAGGAAGAAGGCATCGAACGGCTTCCCGGCGCCCACTGCTACGAGTTCTTCGCCACCGCGCCCGTGTTCGCGCAGCTGGCTGAGGCCGAGCCCGGGACGTTCTACCTGACCGATTTCCTCCTCAGGCATTACGAGCGCCTGGTGGTCCGTGCGCTCGGACTCGACCGGCACCCCGAGCTCGCTGGCGAGTACTTCCGCAACTACCGCAGGCTCGTCTACCTGTCGCAGGCCGCGCGCCCCGACGCCGTCGAGCAGGCGCGGCGCATAGCCGATTCCCTCGGGTTCGAGTTCGAGCATCGCGTTACCGGATACGGAGTGCTGGGCACGCGCCTCGCCACGCTGGTCGCGGGCCAGGACACCCTGGCATGGCCAGCCTGACCATCATTTCCTGGCGCGACATCCCCGCGCAGGTGGTCGTCAAGCGCGGCCGGGAAACCGCCAAAGTGCAGTTGTCGGCACGCTTCCAGGAAGCGGTCGATCGTGCCGCCATGCGCGCCGGCCGGGGGAGCTCCGAGGCCTACATCGCCGACTGGAAGCGCAGCGAGGCACGCCCCTGCGGCGAGGATCTGCAGGCGGAAGCGGCGGCCGAAGCGGCGCGCATCGAGGCACGCTACACCGACGAGGCGCTCGAAGCGCTCATCAAGGCGAAAGGCCTCGCGGCGGGCGCTTAGGTGTACGCGGTCAGACACTGGTCGGTGCGTCACGCGCGTGGCCTGAACGCGTTCTACAACGCCTTCGAGCGCCTGCTCGTAGCGCTGCATCCGCTGTGGAGCTTCATCGGCTATCAGCGGCTCGAGCGCCCGGTGGCGGCGCTGGAGCGCAGCGTCAAGGGCGTGCTGTTCGACTGCCGCATGTGCGGTCAGTGCATCCTGAGCTCCACCGGCATGTCCTGTCCCATGAACTGCCCGAAGAACCTGCGCAACGGTCCCTGCGGGGGCGTGCGCGCCAACGGTCACTGTGAAGTGCGCCCGGAGATGAAGTGCGTGTGGGTCGAGGCCGTGGCGGGCAGCGCACGCATCCCCGGCGGCCGCGACGCGCTGGCGGCGGTGCAGGTCGCGATCGACCGGCGGCTGCAGGGCAGATCCTCGTGGCTGCGCATGGTGCGCCAGCGCCTCGGAGAGGCGCCGTGATCTTCGAGGACGAGCCGGTCCCGGGCTACCCGCTGCCGATCCTCCCCGGGCACACCTCCCCCGGTCGTTTCGAGCGCGTGCTGCGTGCCGGGCAGTTCGCGGTCACCGCCGAGCTGGCACCGCCTGACTCCGCCGACCCGGAGGACGTCTACCGCCGGGCGCGCATTTTCGACGGCCACGTCGATGCCATCAACGCCACCGACGGCAGTGGCGCCAACTGTCACATGTCGAGTCTCGCCGTGTGTGCGCTGCTCACGCGCGTCGGCTACGCACCCGTGATGCAGATCTCCTGTCGCGACCGCAACCGCATCGCCATCCAGGGCGATATCCTCGGCGGGGCGGCGATGGGCGTCTGCAACGTGCTGTGCCTCACCGGCGATGGCGTGCAGGCCGGCGATCACCCGCAGGCGCTGCCGGTGTTCGACCTCGACTCGATGACATTGCTCGAGACCGCGCGCCTGCTGCGCGACGAGCATCGCTTCCTTTCGGGCCGCAAAATCACTTACGCGCCGCGGGTACTGCTCGGGGCGGCCGAGAACCCCTTTGCCCAGCCCGTCGAGTGGCGCGCGGAGCGCCTGGCGAAGAAGGTCGCTGCCGGTGCGCAGTTCGTTCAGACACAGTTCTGCTACGACGTGCCGCTGCTGCGGGCGTTCCTGAGCCAGGTCGAGCAGCTGGGACTCCTCGACAAGGTGTTCATCCTCGTGGGGGTGGGTCCGCTGCGCTCCGCCAAGGCGGCCGAGTGGATTCGCACGCACGTGCCGGGAGTGCACATCCCCGATCAGATCATCGCCCGCCTGGCCGGCGCCGCCGACAGTGCGCTCGAGGGGCGCAGGCTCTGTATCGAGCTGATCCAGGAGATCCGCACCATCAGGGGAGTGCACGGCGTGCACGTCATGGCCTACCGTCAGGAGGAGACGGTGGCCGAAATCATCGAGCGCTCTGGAGTCCTCAACGGCCGCGTGCCGTGGTACCCCGGGCGCGATCAGCGAACCGACTCAAACAGGATAGCTTCATGACCGACACCGTAATCAGCTCCGCCACCCGCGAGGTCGTGCTCGGCCTCGAGCGTCCGTTCGTCATGATCGGCGAACGCATCAATCCCACCGGCCGCAAGATCCTCGCCGCCGAAATGGCCGCCGGGAACTTCAGCCGCGTCGAATCGGACGCTCGGGCGCAGATTGCCGCGGGCGCGCACATGCTGGACGTCAATGCCGGCATCCCGCTCGCGGATGAGCCGGCGATCCTCGCCAGGGCCGTGCAGCTGGTGCAGTCGATCACCGACGTGCCGCTGTCGATTGATTCCTCGATCGTGAAGGCCCTGGAAGCCGGGCTCGCCGTGTACAAGGGCAAGCCGCTCGTCAACTCCGTAACCGGCGAGGAGGAACGCCTCGAGTCAGTGCTGCCGCTCGTCAAGAAGTACGGCGCGGCCGTGGTGGCGATTTCCAACGACGAGACCGGCATCTCCGAGGACCCCGACGTGCGCTTCGAAGTGGCGAAGAAGATCGTGCACCGGGCCGCCGATCACGGCATCCCGGCCTGCGACGTGGTGGTCGATCCGCTCGTCATGCCGATCGGCGCCATCAACCAGGCGGGCGTGCAGGTGATGCACCTGCTGCGACGCCTGAAGAACGAGCTGAAGGTAAACACCACCTGCGGCGCGTCCAACGTCAGCTTCGGGCTCCCGGCGCGCGAGGGCATCTCGGCCACCTTCCTCACCATGGCGATCGGCGCGGGGCTCACTTCCGCCATCATGAACCCGATGCACCTCGAGATCGTCAAGGCCTGCATGGCGGCCGACGTCATGATGGGCCACGACCCGGACTGTGCGCGCTGGATCAAGCGTTTCCGTGAGGCGCCACCGCTGCAGGCCGGCGGCGGTGCGGCGAGCACGCCGCCGGTTGCGGCGCGCGGCCGGCGTGAAGGCGGTCACCGGAGGCGCGCGCAGAGCTCCGCATGAGTGACAAGGACGCACTGGTCGTCTTTACCCCGTCGGGCAAGCGCGGACGCTTCCCCCACGGCACGCAGCTGCTGCAGGCCGCGCGCAGCCTCGGAGTGGATGTCGACTCGGTGTGTGGCGGTCGTGCGCTGTGCGGGCGCTGCCAGGTCCTGGTGATGGAGGGCGATTTCTCCAAGCACGGTGTGAGCTCGCACGCCGACCACCTCTCGCCCCTGAGCCAAGCGGAACAAAGCTACGCGCAGAGCCGCCCGCTGACCCCCGGCCACCGCCTGTCCTGCTCCACGCAGATCAGGGGCGATCTCGTGATCGACGTCCCCGCGAGCAGCCAGGTGCATCGCCAGGTCGTGCGCAAAGCCGCTGATACGCACCCGATCACGCTCAATCCGGTGGTGCACCTGCACTACGTGGAGGTGCGCCAGCCGGACATGCACGACCCGGCCGGCGATCTGCAGCGGCTGCTCGAAGCCCTGCACCGGGAGTGGGACTTCGGCCCGCTGCGCTGCGACCTCGCAGTACTGCGGCAGCTTCAGGCCGCGCTGCGCAAGGGTGAGTGGAAGGTCACCGTCGCCGTGCATGCCGGAACACAGCTGATCGGCGTGTGGCCAGGATTCCACGATCGGGTCTACGGGCTGGCGGTGGACGTGGGCTCGACCACCATCGCCGCCCATCTGTGTAACCTCGAGAGCGGCGAAGTGGTGGCCTCCAGCGGCGCGATGAATCCGCAGATCCGCTTCGGCGAGGATCTCATGAGCCGGGTGTCCTACGCGATGATGCACCCGGGTGGAGCGCAACAGATGACCGAGGCGGTACGCGGTGCGCTCAATGCCCTCGCGGCGGATGTGGCGCGCGAGGCGCAGATCGACGTGTCGGACATCCTCGAGCTGACAGTGGTGGGCAATCCCATCATGCATCACCTGCTGCTCGGCATCGATCCGACGGAATTGGGCGGCGCGCCGTTTGCGCTGGCGACCGACTCGGCACTCGCCCTGCACGCGAGCGAGCTCGGCCTGAGCGTGCACCCGGGGGCGCGCGTCTACACCCTGCCGTGCATCGCCGGCCACGTGGGCGCGGATGCCGCCGGCATGCTGCTCGCGGAGCGTCCGGACCTCTCCGAGAAGCTGACGCTGCTGGTCGATGTCGGCACCAACGCCGAGATCGTACTCGGCAACCGCGAGCGGCTGCTCGCCTGCTCGAGCCCCACGGGCCCCGCCTTCGAGGGCGCGCAGATCACCAGTGGCCAGCGTGCTGCGCCGGGCGCCATCGAGCGCGTGCGCATCGATCGCGACACGCTCGAGGCGAAATTCAAGGTGATCGGCTCGAACCTGTGGTCGAATCAGCCCGGGTTCGAGCAAGCGGTGGCCGACACCGGAGTGACCGGCATCTGTGGCTCGGGCATCATCGAGGTGATCGCCGAAATGTACCTCGCCGGCATCATCACCCGGGACGGCGTGATCGACGGCGAGCTTGCCAAACGCAGCGACCGCATCGTGCAGACCGGGCGCACTTACGCCTACATCGTGCATCGCGGCACACCGGCGCTGCAGGTCACGCAGAACGATGTACGGGCCATCCAGCTCGCCAAGGCGGCGCTGCGTGCCGGGGTGGCACTGCTCATGGAGCACATGGGCACCGATCACGTCGACCGCATTCGTCTCGCCGGCGCATTCGGCAGCCACATCGACGTCAAGTACGCGATGGTCCTCGGCATGATCCCGGACTGCGACCTCTTCATGGTGTCCTCGGCGGGCAACGCCGCCGGCACGGGCGCACGCATCGCACTGCTCGACAGCGACTCGCGCAAGACGATCGAGCAGCTGGTGCGGCGCGTGGAGAAGATCGAGACCGCCATCGAGCCGAAGTTCCAGGCGCATTTCGTCGCGGCCATGGGAATTCCGCATTCCACCGAGCCTTACGCGCAGCTGCGCAAGGTGGTGCAGCTGCCCGAGCCCAAGCCGGCGGCGCCGCGCGCCGGGAGCCGCGGGCGGCGACGCACGGGCGGCTGACGCCCCGCTGGCGCGAGGCGTTGGATCGGCTACGACGTTAAGCTTTCGTGATGAGGGGCGAGCACCGATCACATCACCGCGGGCCGGCACCGCAACGCCCAGCGGCCTGCCGTCTATTTCAGCATTCCGTGGGCCCAAGTGATGGAAATCGGCGTCGAGTTCGAGATCTGAGCGCTCGGCCGACGCCCGCGCGCGCTGGCCAGGACCCTACACGTTCGAATCGGGGAACGACGCCTTGCGCTTGCCGATGTACTCGAGCAGCGCCTCGTCGACGGCCGGATCGAGCGGCGGCGCTTCGTACTCGGCGAGCTGCTTCTTCCACAGCGCGTTGGCCCGCTGAATCATGTCCTTCGAGCCTTCCGCCTCCCACTGCTCGACGCTGTTGTTGTCGGCGAGCGGTGAGCGGTAGAACGCCGTCTGGAAGTTGGCCTGCGTGTGGGCGCAGCCGAGGAAGTGCTTGCCCGGACCGACTTCGCGGATTGCATCGAGCGCCTGGCCGTTCTCGCTCAGGTCCACCCCCGCGAGCAGCGTGTGCATCATGCCCGCCTGGTCAGCATCCATGACGAATTTCTCGTAGCCCATCGAGAGGCCGCCCTCGAGCCAGCCGGCTGTGTGCAGCACGAAGTTCACGCCGGCCAGGCAGGTCGGCAGCAGCGTGTTGGCCGATTCGTACGCCGCCTGTGCGTCCGGGATCTTGGCGGCGCACAGCGCGCCACCCGAGCGGAACGGCACTCCCAGCCGCCGCGCCAGTGCCGCCATGACGTACAGCACCAGCGCCGGCTCGGGCGTGCCGAAGGTCGGCGCCCCCGATTGCATCGACAGTGAAGAGGCGAAGCTGCCGAAGATCACCGGCGCGCCTGGATTCACCAGCTGGGCGAGCGCCATGCCGGCGAGCGCCTCCGCCAGCGTCTGGGCGGCGGTGCCCGCTACGGTCACTGGCGACATCGCGCCGGCCAGAATGAAGGGGGTGACCACGGTCGCCTGGTTGGCGCGCGCGTAGGTCTTGAGCGCGCCGAGCATGGTCGCGTCCCAGGTGAGGGGCGAGTTGGCGTTGATGAGGCTCACGATGCACGTGCGCGGCTTGCCGGTCGCCGGGTCGGTGTAGTTGTCGCCGAACAGGATCTGGGTCATCTCGATGGTGTCGCGCGCGCGGTCGGGATGGGTCACCGAGCCCATGTACGGCTTGTCGCTGTACTTCATGTGGCTGTACACCATGTCGAAGTGCCGCTTGTTGACCGGCAGATCGACCGGCTCGCAGATGGTGCCGCCGGAGTGATGGAGCGACGTCGCCATGTAGGTGAGCTTCACGAAGTTGCGGAAGTCCTCGATCCGCGCGTAGCGCCGTCCCTCGTCGAGGTTGCGCACGAACGGCGAGCCATAGGCGGGCGCGAACACCGTGCGGTTGGCGCCGATCGCGACGTTGTGCGCCGGATTGCGCGCGTACTGAGTGAACTCCCGCGGCGCCGAGCGACGCACGATCGTGCGGCACATGCCGCGCGGGAAGCGCACCCGCTCACCCTTGACGTCGGCGCCGGCCTGCTGCCAGAGCTTGAGCGACTCAGGGTCGTCGCGAAAGTCGATGCCGACCTCCTCGAGAATCGTATCCGCGTTGTGCTCGAGGAGCTCGAGCCCCTCGCTCCCCAGCACCTCGTAATACGGGATCTGGCGCGTGATGTAGGGAACGAAGGCGTGGCTGCGCGCGGTGCGCGCGGCGATCTTGGCGTCGCGACCGCTCGGGCGGCGGGATCGCGGTTGGCTGACTGGCTGCGGCGTCTCGGGCATCGGAATCATCCTGCCGGCTCGCGCGGGGGGTGAATTGCCCCAATTATCGTTAGCCCCCGCCGCCGGAACTGATCGGTTTGCGGCATGGACTTCTCCGGCAGCGCCATTAGGATGCTCGCATGGCCGGCTCCGCCATTGCCGCTGCGCTCACTCAGGTCCTGCCGCGGGACTGCGTGCTGTCGAGCGCCGAGGAGCGCCGTCCGTACGAGTGCGACGGCCTCACGGCGTTCCGCCAGCTCCCGGCCGTGGTGGCGCTGCCGCGCAGCGACGATCAGGTGCGCCAGGTACTGCTGACCTGCAGCCGCCTCAAGGTGCCGCTGGTTGCCCGCGGCTCCGGCACGGGTCTCTCGGGTGGAGCCACGCCGCACGCCGAGGGTGTGCTGCTCTCCTGCGCGCGCATGTCCCAGGTGCTCGAGATCGATCCGCTGAACCGCATCGCCCGGCTGCAGGCGGGTGTGCCCAATCTCAAGGTGTCGGAGGCGGCCGCTGCGCACGGGCTGTACTACGCGCCGGACCCCTCCTCCCAGGTCGCCTGCTCCATCGGCGGCAACGTCGCGGAAAACTCCGGCGGCGTTCATTGCCTCAAGTACGGCCTCACCGTGCACAACGTGCTCGGGCTGCGCGGCTACACCATGGACGGCGAGCGCATCGAGCTCGGCGGCCGCGCGCCGGACGGTCCCGGACTCGACCTGCTGGCCGTTGCGATCGGATCCGAGGGTCTGCTGATGATCGTGACGGAGGTGACCGTGAGACTCATCCCGCGCCCGCCGTGCGCCCGGCTGGTGATGGCTTCATTCCCCGACGTGCACAGCGCCGGCAATGCCGTGGCCGCCATCATCGGCGCCGGCATCATTCCGGCAGCGCTCGAGATGATGGACCGCAAGGCGACCGCGGCGGTCGAGCCGTTCGTGCAGGCGGGCTACGATCTCGATGCCGCCGCGATCCTGCTGGTCGAGGCGGACGGCACGGAGGAGGAAGTCGCCGACCAGGTTGAGGAGATCGAGCGCGTGCTGCGCGCCTCCGGTGCCGGCGCCCTGCGCGTCTCCGGGTCCGAGGCGGAACGGCTGCTCCTGTGGTCCGGGCGCAAGAACGCCTTCCCGGCCGCCGGGCGCCTCTCACCCGACTACTACTGCATGGACGGCACCATTCCCCGCAAGCACGTCGGGCATGTGCTCGAGGCCATCGAGCAGATGGAGGAGCGCTACGGGCTGCGTTGCATGAACGTCTTTCACGCCGGCGACGGCAATCTGCATCCGGTGATCCTGTTCGATGCCAACCAGCCCGGATCGTGGGAGCGCGCCGACCGCTTCGGAGCGGAGATCCTCGAGCTGTGCGTCGAGCTCGGTGGAACCATCACCGGCGAGCACGGCGTCGGGGTGGAAAAGCTCAACTCCATGTGCGTGCAGTTCTCCCCCGCCGAGCGGGCGGCATTCACCGCGGTGCGGCAGGCGTTCGATCCGGCCGCGCTGCTCAATCCCGGCAAGCTGATTCCGACACTGGCGCGCTGCGCGGAATACGGCCGCATGCGCGTGCATGGCGGCGCGCTCCCGCACGCCGATCTGCCGCGCTTCTGAGGCGGGCGCTTGTCGGAGGAGGTAGCGGCGGTCCTGGAGGGTTGGCGCGAGCGGATCGGCCGCGCGGTCGAGTCGCGCGCCAGTCTGCGGCTGCGCGGCGCGGGCACCAAGGATTTCTATGGCGAGAGTCTCGCCGGTGAGATCCTCGACCTCGGTACGTGGCGCGGCATCGTGGACTACGAGCCCTCGGAGCTGGTCATTACCGCCCGCTGCGGTACGCCACTCTCCGAGCTCGAGGCGGCGCTCAGCGCTCACGGCCAGTTCCTCGCCTTCGAGCCTCCGGCGTTCGGCGCCGAGCCCACCATCGGCGGCGTCATCGCTGCAGGCCTTTCCGGCCCCCGGCGCATATACGCCGGCGCGGCGCGTGACTTCGTGCTCGGCACGCGACTGCTGAGCGCCCAGGGGGAACTGCTGCGCTTCGGCGGGCAGGTGATGAAGAACGTCGCCGGCTTCGACGTCTCGCGGCTGCTGTGCGGCTCGCTCGGCATTCTGGGAGTGATCACCGAGGTCTCGCTCAAGGTGCTGCCGCGCCCGCGCCAGGAGCAGACGCTGCACCTCGAGCTACCGGCGGCGGCCGCTGTGGAGGCCTTCAACCGCTGGGCCGGCCTGCCGCTGCCCCTCTCCGGTGCGGCCTGGTGGCAGGGCAGCGCCAGGGTGCGGCTGTCGGGGGCGGCCCCGGCAGTCCGTGCGGCACGTGAGCGCATCGGCGGCGAGCTCCTCAGCGAGTCCACGGCGCACTCTTTCTGGGACGCCCTACGTCACTTGCGCCTGCCGTTCTTTGCGCGCCAGTCGCTGTGGCGGGTCTCCCTGCCCGCGGCGGCGGCGCCGCTCGCCCTGCCCGGGGAGCCCCTGATCGACTGGGGTGGCGCGCTGCGCTGGTACGCCGATCTTCCGGTGGAGACTGACGTGCGCCAGCTGGCCGCCGCGGCGGGCGGCACGGCGCTCTGCTGGCGCGGGCCGGCACCGCACGGACGCTTTCATCCGCTGTCGCCGGTCGTGGCCGTTCTCCATCGCCGGCTGAAGGAACGCTTCGACCCGCACGGGATCTTCAACCCCGGACGATTGCTGGCGGGTCTGTAAGCGTCACAAATTGATCGTACCGCGCCCGAGCTCGATCACATCGCCGCTCACCAGGATCCGCCGCTCCGCATCGACGCGCAGGCGCAGCGACGACGGCCGCCCGATGTATTCACCCTGCGAGATCTCGAACTCGCACGGCAGCGTGCGCCCCATCGCCAGACACCAGCCACCGAGATTCGCCGTCGCCGATCCGGTCGCGGGGTCCTCGAGCGCCGCCGTGCCCTGGTTGAAGAAGAAGCGCGCCAGGAGCGCCGCGCCCATCGTCGCGAACACGTACGCCTGGCTGTGCGAGTCGACGCTGCGGAACTGCACGAGCAGGTCCGGGCGTACCCGCACGCGCCGCACGGCCGCCTCGCTGGTGAGCGGCACGATGAGCTGCTCGGTTCCGGCGTTCACCCACAGCGGGCGCTCGCCGACGTCGGCCTCCTCCAGACCGAGCATCGCCGCGACCGTGAGTCGCGGCTCCGGCACCTCGCGGTGCGTGGGCGTATTTGCCCGCAACGTCCAGCGATCACCGACCGCCTGCACCGGAATGACCCCGGCGGCCATCTCGAGCGTCAGGCGATCGCCACCGAGGCCGAGCGCCCGACACACGTGCGCCGTGCCGAGCGTCGGGTGGCCGGCGAACGGCATCTCGTACCCGGGCGTGAAGATCCGCACGCGTGCGCTGGCATGCTCGGAAGGCAGGATGAACGTGGTCTCCGAGAGATTGAACTGCAGCGCGAGCGCCTGCATCCTTGGCGTGTCGAGCGTCTGCGCACGCTCGAAGACGCAGAGCGGATTGCCGCTGAGCGCCGTGTGCCCCTGAGTGAACACGTTGACGATGCGATACGCGTACGCAGGCATGGAATGAATTCTATCCTCACATGGGTGAGATCACAGCCGTGACGGCGCTGCTGTTCCGCGACGATGCCTACCTGCGCACCGCCACCGCGCGGGTGACTGGCGTCGGGGAACGCGGCATCGAGCTCGACCGCACGCTGTTCTATCCGCTGGGAGGCGGACAGGCGGGCGATCACGGCACACTGCTGCGTGAGAGTGGTGAGCGCGTGGCCGTGACCGATACGCTCAAGGGGGACGGTCCCGACCGCGTACTGCACGTCCTTGCGCCCGCCAGCCCGCCGCTGCAGGTCGGGGAGAGCGTGTCGCTCGAGCTCGACTGGCCGCGGCGCTACCGCCTCATGCGTCTGCACACAGCGCTCCATCTGCTGTCGTGCGTGATCACCGCCCCGGTCACCGGCGGCAACATCGTGCCCGACAAGGCACGACTCGATTTTGACATCGAGCTGAGCCAGCTGAACGCCGCGCGCATCGAGCGCGAGACCAACGCTCTCATTGCCGGCAGCGTCGCCACGGAAAGCGTGTGGATCACGGACGCGGAGCTCGAGGCCCAGCCGGAGCTGGTGAAGACCATGAGCGTGCAGCCCCCGCGCGGTGCCGGCCGGGTGCGACTGCTCAGAATCCCGGGCATCGACCTGCAGCCGTGCGGCGGCACACACGTCGCCAACATCGCGGAGATCGGCGGTATACGTGTGCTGCGGATCCGCAGCGAGGGCAGGCACAACAAGCGCGTGGAGATCGCGCTTACTGGTAGCGACTGACCTCCAGGCCGTTGCCGACCCCGAGCAGCACGGAAGTCATGTCGCGGGCGGAACGCACCCGCTCGCGGTAGGCGCGCGCGTGCGCGCGCGCCTGGGGCGGATGCAGCATGTTGTCGGCGACGATGACGGCGCCCGGTGCAAGCTTCGGGTACAGCAGGTCGAACACCGGCACATACAGGTCCTTCCACAGGTCGATGAGCACGAAATCGAACGGTCCGGGGAGCGTGGCGAGCGAGGCGAGCGCATCACCGATGTGAAACTCGACGTAACCGTCGAGTTTCGCGCGCGCCAGCTGCGTCTGCGCGTACTCGGTCTTCGCGGCCTTGAGCTCGAGCGAGATCACCTTTCCGCCGACGGCGCGCGCAGCCTCCGCCAGCCAGGTGGTGGAGTAGCCATAGGAGCTGCCTACTTCGAGAATGCGGCGCGCCTCGGCCTCCCTGATCAGCAGATTCATGAGCGTTCCCGTGGCGCGGCCGACCGGGAGCAGCATCTCATCGAGACGCCGCCCCATCTCCTCGTCAGACAGCGTGCTCGACAGCTGCTCCTCGCGACGAGCGCGCGCCTCGTAGTCCTCGATGACGGCCCATACAGCTCTGTCGAGCGACGCCGGATCGTCCATCTCACCTCCTCGGAATTGTCATACCGCCCCGGAGAAGTACTCCTGCAGCGACGCCACTCCCAGGCGCTTGGCTTCGAACAGGCTCTCGAGGTGCTCGCGCGAGTTGACCAGACCGCGCGCGCGCAGGATCCCGCGCTCGTCGAGCAGCGCGGCAAACGGCAGGCGGCCTACCTGGTAAGCGAGCCCCAGCGCGGCCGACACCACGTACGGGACGCCATCGAGCCCCTGGGCGCGCACGAACTCGCGCTGCTCGCGTGCGTCGCCGTCGCTCGCCAGCACCACGTCCATCCAGCCGCGCTCGTCCCTGCGGCTGGACTTGACCGCCGGCAGCAGCGACTTGCACACCGGACAGCTCGGCGACACGAACAGCAGCAGCGTGCTGCGGCCGTCCTCGCGTGCGCTGCCGAGTCGCAGTGCATGGCCGTCGAGATCGGCCACTTCCAGTACCGGTGCCGGCTCGCCCACGGTCGGACCGCGATTGAGCATGAGCGCGCCAGCGGGCGCGATACGCTCATGCAGCACGCCGACCTGCCGCACCAGAGCCAGCACCACCGCCGCCAGCACCAGCACCAGCACCCACAGTACGGCGTTCGAAATCGCCAGCGCGGTCATGGTGAGCTCCGCAACAGCGCGGCGCGCGGCTGCAGGCGCCCCAGCAGCATGTCAAAGCTCATATATAAGAGTGCGATCACCGCCGTTCCCGCGCCGATGGTGAGGGCATCGGCGCCCTGCAGCGGTCGGGCGCTCCACGGCAGCGCGCTGACGCCCAGCAGCACCGCGAGGCCGAGATTGCGCCACACCATCCAGGCAGCAATCGGACGGCGATCGTTCGGCCCGCCGCAGCCACAAGCCAGGTCGCGGCGGCCGCGCGCGAGGTTGATGGCGATCGCTGCGCCGTAGGTCGCGAGCAGCGCGCCGCCGGTCGCGGCCGCACCGGCCCGCGAGCCACGCACCAGCAACCCCGCCGCGACTGTGAGCTCGAGCAGCGGCACCACGAGGGACAGCCGCGCCAGTGCCGGCGGCACGACTCCGTAGGCGCCGAATGCCGCGTTGAAACGTGCCGGATCGAGCAGCTTGTGCAGCGCCGCACCCGCAAACAGCAACGCGAAGCATCCGGCGAGCAGCGCGCCTATGACCGGATCGATCATCAGGCCGACATGATAAACCACTGACGCAGCGGCGCACGCCGCGCCCTGTTCAGGGCCCACGTGGCAGGTTCGCGAGATCCTCCTCCCAGAACTCCTGCGGCCGGCGCGGCGGCGCTGGCGTCCGTGCCTGCTCGAGCTGCCGCAGCTCCACGCGCCGGATCTTGCCGGAGATGGTCTTGGGAAGGACCGCGAATTCGAGCCGGCGGATGCGTTGGTACGGTGACACGCGCGCGCGCACGTGCTGCAGGATGGATGCAGCCGTCGCCGCATCCGGCCGCGCGCCCGCGGCCAGCACGACGAACGCTTTCGGCACCGACAGGCGCAGTGGATCCGGACTCGGCACCACGGCTGCCTCCGCCACCGCGGGATGCTCGATGAGCACACTCTCGAGCTCGAACGGACTGATGCGGTAGTCGGAGGACTTGAAGACATCGTCCATGCGTCCAACGTAGGTGAGATAGCCCTCCTGGTCGCGCGTCGCGACATCGCCGGTATGGTAGTAGCCATCGCCCATGGCGCTGGCGGTGCGCTCGCGGTCATCCAGGTACGCCTGCATGAGACCGAGCGGACGCTGGGCGAGCTCGAGACAGATCTCGCCCTCTGCGGCCGGCCGGCCGTGCACGTCGACGAGCACCACCGCGTAGCCCGGCAGCGGCCGCCCCATCGAGCCGGGCTTGATCGGCTGGCCTGGAGGATTACCTACAACCGCGGTGGTCTCGGTCTGGCCGAAGCCGTCGCGGATGCTCACTCCCCAGGCGTCGCGTACCTGCCCGATCACCTCGGGGTTGAGCGGCTCGCCGGCGCTCATCACCTCGCGCAGCTGCACCGGCCAGGCACGCAGATCGTGCTGGATCAGCATGCGCCACACGGTCGGCGGCGCACAGAACGTGCTCACCCGGCAGCTCACCAGCTTGTCGAGCAGGGCGCGGGCATCGAAACGCTCGTAGTGATAGGCGAGGACCGTGGCCTGGGCGTTCCAGGGTGCGAAGAAACACGACCAGGCGTGCTTCGCCCACCCGGGCGAGCTGAGATTCAGATGCACGTCGCCCGGCTTCAGTCCCAGCCAGTACATCGTCGAGAGATGCCCCACCGGATAGCTGACATGGGTGTGCCCCACGAGCTTCGGGCGCGCGGTGGTGCCTGAGGTGAAGTACAGCAGCAGCAGCTCATCGGCACGGGTCGGCGCCGGCGCGAAGACGTCGGCGGCAGTGAGTGACTGCTCGAACGGCGTCCAGCCCGGCGCCGGTCCGCCGACCGCGATGCGCAGTGGCGCTCCCGGCAGGCCGTCGAAGCGGGCCGTAAGTCTCGCATCGGCGACCACCGCGGTGATGCGCCCGCGCTCGAGCCGATCGCGCAGATCCTCGCGCTCGAGCAGCGTGCTCGCCGGAATCATCACCGCCCCGAGGCGGATGGCGGCCAGCATGGTCTCCCACAACGGCACGCAGTTGGGCAGCATCAGCAGCATGCGATCGCCGCGCCGCAGACCCTGGGCGTCGAGAAACGCAGCGACCTGCCTCGCGCGGCGCGCCATCGCGGCGAATGACACGGCCTGATCCGCGCCCGCGTCATCCACCACGCGCAGCGCCGTCGTCTCGTTGCCGGCGGCGATCGTGTCGAAGTAGTCGCCCGCCCAGTTGAAGTCGGCGAACACCGGCCAGCGGAACTCGCGCCGCGCCTGCGCCCAGTCTCCACGCAGCTGCTGCAACTGATCGCGCAGAGCGACGAAGCGGTGGCCGTTACTCATGACAACGCCCTCGATCACACGCCTGCACCCGATCAACTCTAATGGCTCAGGCGCGGCGATGCACGTAGGATCCGTGCCATGGAACCGGCGCGTCTCGAGGCGTTCACCGACGGGGTAATCGCCATTATCATCACCATCATGGTGCTGGAGATCCGGGTGCCGCAGGGCGGCAGTCTCGCCGCGTTGCGCGCGGACGTCCCGCTGTTGCTGACCTATGTGCTCAGCTACGTGAACGTCGGGATCTTCTGGAACAATCATCACCACATGCTGCACGTCACCGAGCGTGTCGACGGCAAGGTGCTGTGGGCGAACCTGGCACTGCTGTTCTGGCTGTCGCTCGTCCCGTTCGTCATCCGTTGGCTCGATGAAGCGGGATTCACGGCGCTACCTACGGCGGCCTACGGCGTGGTGCTGGCGGGTGCCGCTGTCTGCTACAGCATTCTGCGGCGGCAGATCATTGCCGCCAACGGTCGCGACTCGCGCCTGGCGCTCGCGACCGGACGCGATCTCAAGGGCAAGCTTTCCATCGTCCTGTACGTTTCGGCCATCGCCCTCGCGTTCGTGCGTCCGGCGATCGCGCTGGTGCTGTACGTGACGGTGTCGCTGATCTGGCTGGTGCCGGACAGACGCATCGAATCGCAGGTGAAGCCATGAGCAGCATCGAGCGTATCGCCACCCGCGAAGCGGAAATCGGCGGCGGGCTGGTCATCCGCCGCGCACTGCCCAGCCTCATGCGCCGCATGGTGGGGGCGTGGTGTTTCCTCGATCACGCAGGTCCGGTGGAAGTTGGCGCTGGCGGCGGCCTGCGCGTCGGTCCGCATCCGCACATCGGCCTGCAGACCTTCACCTGGATGATCGAGGGCGCGGTGGTTCATCGCGACAGCCTGGGCAACGAGCAGCTGATCACGCCCGGCCAGGTCAACCTGATGACCGCCGGCAGCGGCATCGCCCACTCCGAAGACAGCGCGGACGGATCGCCAGGCGCAGTGCCGTCGGGGCGGCTGCACGCGGCGCAGCTGTGGATTGCACTGCCGGACGCGCAACGCCAGCGCGCGCCGGCCTTTCGCAACTATCCGCACCTGCCGCTGCTGGAGCTCGAAGGCTTCAGCGTGCGAGTGCTCGCCGGCAGCACCGCTGGTCGCACCTCACCCGTCGAGGTCTACTCGCCGCTCATGGCGGCGGACCTCACGGCACCGGGTGCTGCCAGTCTCAGCCTGCCCCTGAGTCGGTCGTTCGAGCACGCCGCACTCGTCCTGAGCGGCACGGCGCTCGTGGCGGGCGAGCAGCTCTCGCCGGGCACACTGCTGTACCTGGGCCCGGGGCGCGAGCAGCTCGAGATCAGCTGCGCAGCGCCGCTGCGCCTGCTGATCATCGGCGGCGCGCCGTTTGCGGAAGAGATTCTGCTGTGGTGGAACTTCGTCGCGCGCCGTCCGCAGGAGATCGAAGCGGCGACGCACGCCTGGAACGCCGGAGAGCGCTTCGGCGTCGTTGCGGGGAGCCCTTCTCCGAGGCTGGTGGCGCCGAGTGTGGCGGGGTTGCAGCTGCGCGCCCCGTAGTGAGTGTCACGCCCCTGCGGGCAGCACCACCGGCGGCAGTTTCGGCAGCTCGCAGCGGAACGGCGCCATGGCGGTACTCGGCGCGCTGAAACTGTGCGGCGCGTCGGCATCGAGTACCGCGACCCGCTCGTTCCGGATGCAGATGCGCTGCGGCGGCGCGTCGCGATAGCCGTCCCACACGATGTCGGGCAGGTGCCCGCCGGGCCCGCCGAACTTCGCCTGCTTCAGCGCCTTGAGCGCCGCACTGTCCGGGGCATTGCCCCCGCCCACGAAGCGATTGCCGTAGACATAGACCGCGTTCGGCGCAGCACCCTGGCCGACGGCAGCGCCGGCGGGCGCGCCCGGGTCTGTCCTGAAGAAGTACGCCGAGATCACGACATTGGCGGTCTGGTTGTGGGCGAGGTCGTTATTGAAGATCTCGACCTCGCTCGCCGCATTCACCACGACGCCGCAGCCAGCCGGTACGGCCGCGAGCGTCGTGTCCGTTGGGGCGAAGTTGCCGAGATTGTTCTTGAACACCTGGTTGCCGAACACCCGTACCGCGTCCCCGGGCTGGGTCGCATCGCGCGTGTTGAAGACGACGATCCCGCCACTGTTGCCGGTGGCGGTATTGCCGTCGACATCGATGCCCACGCTGTTGGCGATCGCGATACCGGCCACGTTCTCCTCCACTTCACAGTGGCGGACGATGACATTGCGCGATCGCTCCACGTAAATGCCGGCGTTGGAAGCCGCATAAGCGGCGCAGTCCTCGATCAGCACGTGGTGGGCGCCTTGCACGTGGATCCCGGCGGCGCCGTTGCCCGGCTGCGGCCCGCCGGTCCAGCTCGCCCGCACGGCGCGCGCAGTGAGGTGGTCGGCGTCACGGACGGCGAGCGCATCCCCCTTGCTGTCCTCGATCGCCAGACTCTCGATCGTGAAACCATCGGCACCGACGAGAATACCGGCCGTGGCGGAAGAGGCGTGCTTGAAAGACAGAACAGTGCGGTCGATGCCGGCGCCGCGCAGCGTGACGCCGCCGGTCCGCACGCTGAGGGCCCGATCGAGCTCGTGCGTGCCGGCCGGAATCTCGATGACGGTCCCGGCGCGGGCGTTGAGAAGTTGCTCCTCGAGGTGCTTCTGAAAGGCGGTTTCCGGCCCGGTGGCGCCGGGCGCCGCGGGCTCGCCGCCGCGCCGGCCACAGGCCCCAGTCAGGACACACAGGAAACAAAAGAGTGCGACGGCAAGCGAACGCATGCAAAGCTCCGGGCGGCAACGCGAGGCGGCACGATATCACGCTCCGCTTCCACGCAGACGCGCCGCGTCTCACTTGAAGACGACAGTGCGGCAGGGCACGGCGAAGCGCTCGCGGGCGCGCAGGATCAGGACCACGACACCGTGAACGTGCCGTCGCTGATCTGCGAGGCAGCGTCCGCGATTTCGTAGTAGGCGCCCTTCTCCGCGACGAAGATGTGACAGGCAATCGTGAGACCGCTCGCATCGTCCAGCGTCCCCGCGGCGATGCTCACATAGTCACGCCCGACTCCCTCCCAGAACAGCGTCGAACCGCAGCGCGCACAGAAGCCGCGGCGCGCCGCGGCGGAGGAGCGGTACCAGCCGAGCTCGCCATCCGCAACCAGCCGAAAATCGGCCCGGCGCGCCGCGGTGGCCGCCATGACGTGCCCGGTCATGCGCCGGCACTGCGTGCAGTGGCACACGACGACCGGACGCAGCGGGCCCCGCA
This sequence comes from Steroidobacteraceae bacterium, assembly GCA_036008385.1. Taxonomy (GTDB): domain Bacteria; phylum Pseudomonadota; class Gammaproteobacteria; order Steroidobacterales; family Steroidobacteraceae; genus 13-2-20CM-66-19. The sequence goes on along the minus strand of DASYNX010000003.1, from coordinate 195 downwards.
CCTCGTAGCGCACCGCGCCGCACAAGCAGCCGCCGCCTCTTGCCGCGAGCGACACGCTCATGACACCCGCACCTGGCTCACCGTGTGAAGAGTTTCTGTTTCAGATAGACGAAGCTGAGCGCCCACATCTCGGCCGCCTGCTTGTGGTCTGCCGCGGCGGCATGACCGCCGTCGGTGTTCTCGTAAAACAGCACG
>DASYNX010000002.1:0-14518 GCA_036008385.1 Steroidobacteraceae bacterium | reverse complement strand
CGCTTGGGAAAGGAACTTCCCCAAGTGCTGGCTAAGGAGTAGACGGTCTGATGCGCCGCTAACGCTGCTTGAACTCCTCCGGAGTCAGCGATGGCGTGCGAGCAGCTTGTAGCAATCCGTGCGGTTGCGCCCCCTGAGGCGTGCCGCCTTGCTGACGTTGCCGCCCGTGATCTGCAGGACCTGCGACCGGTTGAGCTTGGTCCCGATTTAGGTCCGCGGGCAACGCGTGCCGCCCCGAGCGACGCCCACGACGCCTGAAAAACCCCGGCACTGGAGGAACAAAGTACTAAGAAGGCGCTGGCGGATCGCGTGGAATCGTCGGCAGGCCATCGTTCACGTCGGCAGTTGGCTGCACTGCTTCCGTGCGGGCGTGAGTCTTCAGGGGCTCAGGATCGAGACTCACACGGTGGCTAAGAGTTACGCTGGGACGCTCGATGAATCGATATGTGAGCCATGAGGAGAGGAGACTCGCGGCAATCCCGACCGTCAGCGCGACCCACTGGTTCAGGTAACGTAACGTGAGTGACTGCGCGCTCCAGCCGATGAGGGGGTGACAGAGGTATAGGCTGTAGGAAATCCGTCCGAAGAATTGAGACACAGGATCGGCAAGCCACTTGTCCATCCGTTGCCAGCGCCACGCAAGGAACAGCAGCACGGTCGTTGCCACGCCAGTCAGTCTCCAATCCCCGTGCAGCGCTGGGGAGGAACACGCGAGAAGCAAACAACTGGCGGCGAGAAAGAGCGCCGGGACGCCGCGCGTCAGCGTCCAGTAACACAATGCTCCGAGCGCAAAGCCCCACCAGTAGCGGAACATTAGCCCGGCCGGTGTCGGGAGCCATTCGATGTTCGCTGCGACGGACAGAGCCAACAGCGTGACGAACATGCCGATGAAACGTGACCAGCGTGCACTGAGGGCCTGCGCCGCCCAAAGCAGCAGGATGAGCGTCAGGTAGAACTGCACCTCCAGGCACAGCGTCCAGTAGACCGAGGTGATCTCCTCATACCCGAGGAGGGTCTGCAGGTAGACGAGATGCGCGGCGATTTGCGGCAGACTGGTCGGGTGCTTCGGGATGCCCATGTTGGCGGCGAATGCCGTCATTCCGAGCGCCAAGGCGATATTGAGCCAGTAGGGAATGTCCAGGCGGATCATGCGCCGCAACGCGAAGCGGCCGAGAAACCCCAGGCTCATGTGACGCGTGCCGACCGCGGCCGTGATCACGAACCCCGAGAGTACGAAGAAGATTGCGACGCCCAAATCGCCATGGATGACCCACGCCGCCGCGCTGGTGCGGCCGGCCAGGTGGAACAGCATGACCATGACGGCTGCGATGCCGCGTAGTCCGTCGACGAACCGGAGTCTTTTACCGTCCCGGCCCATGCTGGGCGCCGAAGAGGGCCGCGCCGATGCCACGGTAGCGGTCACGAGGTTTCGGTTCGTGCCAACACCAATGTCAGCACTGCAGTCTCCGCGTTACGATGAGCCGACAGGAACGCTAACGCTGCTTGAACTCCTCCGGCGTTAGCTGATGCCGCGCTAAGAGCTTGTAGAAATCCGTGCGGTTGCGTCTTGCCAGGCGCGCCGCCTGGCTCACATTGCCGCCGGTGATCTGCAGGATCTGCGACAGGTAGCTGCGCGTGAACTCATCGCGCGCCTCATCGAAGGAGGGCAGCCGGCCGGGGGTGCCGCCTAACGACTGCTGCACCAGCTCGACCGGGATGATCGGCGTCTGCGACAGCGCCACGTTCTGGCGCACCACGTTGTGCAGCTGGCGGATGTTGCCCGGCCAGTCGGCGGTGGCGAGCAGCTCCACTGCTTCCGGCGCATAGATCTTGCGCACGCCGCTTTCCTTGGCGATCTGTGCGAGGAAGTGCGCGACCAGGAGGGGGATGTCCTCACGGCGGCGGTTGAGCGAGGGCATCTCGATGTGCACGACGTTCAAGCGGTAGTAGAGATCCTCGCGGAACTGTCCGCCGGCCATGAGCTGCTGCAGGTCGCGGTGCGTGGCCGAGATCACCCGCACGTTGACGGGAATGCCCTCGGTGCTCCCCACCGGGCGCACGACGTTCTCCTGCAGCACCCGCAGCAGCTTCACCTGCAATGGCATCGGCATGTCGCCGATCTCATCGAGCATCAGCGTGCCGCCGTCGGCCGCCATGAAGAGGCCCCGGTGCGCGCGCGTCGCGCCGGTGAAGGAGCCTTTCTCGTGGCCGAACAGCTCGGACTCGAGCAGGTTCTCGGCCATCGCGCTGCAGTTGATGGCGACGAAGGGCTTGTTACGCCGGGGGCTGCCGCGGTGGATGGCGCGCGCCAGGAGCTCCTTGCCGGTGCCGCTTTCCCCGGTGATCAGCACACGCGCATCGGTGCCGGCCACCATGTGCGCCTGCGCGAGCTTCTCCTCCATCGACGCGCTGCGGGTGATGATCTCCGCGCGCCAGTCCTCATCCGAGGCCCCGAAGCCCGAGATGCGCAGCGCCTTCTGCACCTGATCGAGCAGCTCCTGCTTGTCGACCGGCTTGGTGAGAAAGCCGAACGCACCCATCTGCGTGGCCTGCACGGCATCGGGGATGGTGCCATGGGCGGTGAGGATGATGACCTTGAGCCCCGGCCAGCGGTTCTGCAGCTCTTTCAGCAGCCCGATGCCGTCCATCTGGTCCATCCGCAGGTCCGTGATCACCAGGTCCGGCCGGAAGCGGCTCGAGGCGGCCAGCGCCTGGGCACCACTCTCTACCGCTTCGACGTCGTAGCTCTCCGCGCGCAGACGGATGGTCAGGAGCCGCAGCAGCCCCGGGTCGTCATCGACCAGGAGGATGCGCGCTTTGCGCTTGCCGGTCTGATTCAACATGGTTTCCTTGCTGCCTGCGATCAGGATGCTCATGGTTGGTGTCCACTGCCCTCGGGTTTGCGTGCGTTCAACGAGCGCTCGATGTTGGCGATCGCCTCCAGCTTGGCGCGCGCCTCCTCGAGCTCCTTGCGCAGGCGTGCGTTCTCGTCCATCTCCGCCTGCAATCGATGGTTGGCACCGGCTACGCGCTCCCGGTCGGCCTTAACGGCGTCGGCCTGGAGCCTGCGGTTTTCCGTCTCGAGCGTCAAATGGTCGTCAATTTGCGAAAGCATCAGGAAGGCGAGCGAGCGTTCCCCGGGCAGCAGCATCTCCGGGTTCGCCATGAGCACGCGCAGCATCCCCTGCGCCTTCGGCAGGTTCGTGCCCGGGTGACCGGGTGTGCCGAGAACGAGCGCGAGCTTCAGTTGATGACTCGGGGTGGGGGCGATGTCGTAGTCGTGCTGGGCACTGGTGAGGATCTCTGCCTGCTCGGCGGGCGGACCCTGCGCCAGGCGCTGCAGCAGCTGCAGGTAATCAGTCAAGAGCGCCGAGGCGGTCGCCGCCGGGCTCACCACTGGTGCGGGCGGCGGGGGCCGCTGCCCGGGCAGCCCGCCGACGCAGCCGCCGAGCGCGAGCAGCAGGATCGCCGTGCTCCCTGGGGGCGCAGTGCGCCCCGAGCCCCGGCGCAGCGTGCTGGCGCGGGCGGTACGCGTTTCAGGCGGCATGCGCGCGCGCCTTGGTCTCGGGTTTGACGGGGCGGTCGCCGATCGTGGCGCGGATCGGCATGGTGATGCGGAAGTGCGCCCCGGGGTACTGCCCGTCGACGATCTGCACCGTGCCGCCGTGTGCCGCCACGAACTCGAGCACCACCGAGAGTCCGATGCCGGTGCCCTTGACCGGCGTGCTGCGCGCGGCGCGCCCGGTGTAGAAGGCCTCGAACACGTTCGCCCGATCCTCGGGCGCGATGCCCGGGCCGCTGTCAGCCACCTCGAGCACCAGCTGCGCGCCGGTGGTGCGCGCCTGCAGATGGATGGTGCCGCCCTTGGGCGAGTACTTGACGGCATTCGAGACCAGGTTCTCGAGAATCAGGCGGATCTTGCCGCGGTCGGCGACCAGGGTGACGTCCTCGACGCGCACGTCGAGGCGCACGCGTTGCGAGAGCAGCGTCAGCTGTTGGTTCTCGAGCACCTGCTTCACCACCGGCCGCAGCCGGAACTCGCTCGCCTCCAGCCCCACGCTCGAGGTCTGCCAGGCGCTGAAGGACAGGAGGTTCTCGATCATGCGCTGCAGCTTGATGCCGTTCTCCCGCAGGATCGCCGCCACTTCGCGCTGGTTGGAATCGAGGTCGCCGACCACGCCGTCCATCAGCAGCTCCGTGCCCTCGCGGATGTTGGCGAGCGGTGTCTTCAGCTCGTGCGACATATGCCGCAGGAAGCGGTTGCGCTCGTGCGCGAGCTCGAGCAGGCGCTGGCGCAGCCACTCGAGCTGGCGGCCGAGGCGCTCGAGGTCGTGGGGCCCGGAGACCGAGATTGCGTTGCTGAAGGTGCCCTGGCCGAGCTCACTGATGGCGCGGTCGAGCTGGCGCAGCGGTCGACCGACACCGAGGGTGAGCACGAACACCGCGACCACCGCGAGCGGGAGTAGCAGGGCGGCCTGCCACACCAGGCGCTTGCGCGCCTCGAGCGTGCGCGCCTCGAGCGCGGCGACCTCGGTGTCGACCTGCGCATTGCTCTGCTGCGCGACCCGCTCGACCAGCGCCGAGAGCTGCGCGAAGCGTCCGGACAGATCCGAAGCCGAGTCCGCCCCACTGCCGACCGGAGTCATCACCGAGGAGCGGACGCTTGCCTGCAGCTGCGCCAGCTCGTCGAGCGTCATCTGCGCCGCGCCGGTCGTCAGGTGGTGCAGCTGCTCGCGCGTAGCGCTGAGGGCTTCGTCCTGCGTGCGATACAGGTCGAGGAGCTTGGGGTCCTTCAGCACCTCGTGCAGGCGCGCGGTGCGCTCGAGCGAGGCGATCTGGCCGAAGAGTGCCTGGCTGGCGCGCGCCCCCGTCACCCCCTGGACGACGATCTTGTGTCCGGTGTCCGACAGGTCACGCATCTGCAGGAGCGCGGTGGCGACGGCGATGAGCAGCGGCACGGCCATCAGCACCAGGCCGACCAGCATCAGGCCGCTCAACGACTTAGGTCGCCCCCACTTCATGGACCGAACATTCTACCGGGCGCGCTGTGCCGGTGCGCTGTTACGGTTACCACGGATCCCGCAGCAGCCGTTGCTCCCAGTCATAGGCGGTGCGCACGATGGTGTCGAGATCATCGAGCCGCGGGCTCCAGCCGAGCTGGGCGCGGATGCGGTCGGCGCGCGCGATGAGCGCCGGCGGATCGCCCGGGCGGCGCGGCTCCTCGCGCACCGCGAGCCTGCGGCCCGAGACCCGCTCGACGCTCGCGAGTACCTGCCGCACGCTGTAGCCGTGTCCGTAGCCGACGTTGAGGGTGGTTGAGGCGCCGCCGCTGCGCAGGTAGCTGAGCGCATCGAGGTGCGCGCAGGCGAGGTCCTCCACGTGGATGTAGTCGCGCACACCGGTGCCATCCTCGGTGGGATAGTCGGTCCCGTAGATGGCAACACCCGCCCGCCGGCCCGCCGCGGCCTCGCAGGCGACCTTGACGAGCAGGGTGGCGTCCGGGGTCGCCTGGCCGATGCGGCCGCGCGGGTCGGAGCCGGCCACGTTGAAATAGCGCAGCGCCGCATAGGTGAGCGGCGCGGCCTGCGCGACGCTCGCCAGCATCCACTCCGACATGAGCTTGGAGGTGCCGTAGGGGTTGATGGGCGCGGTGGGAGTGTCCTCGGCCGCGATGCCACCTGCGGGGATGCCGTACACCGCGGCAGTGGAGGAGAACACGAAGTGCTTGACGCGCGCCTCGAGGCAGCACTCGAGCAGCGTACGCGTCGAGCAGGTGTTGTTGCCGTAGTACTTGAGCGGCTCGCTCACCGACTCAGGCACGATGGTGTAGGCGGCGAAATGCATCACCGTATCCACACCCTCTCCTTTGAGCAGGCGCAGCACCGTGTCGCGGTCGCCGACCTTGCCGACGACGAGCGGTGTATCGAGCACCGCCTGGCGGAAGCCGCGGGAGAGGTCATCGAGCACCACCACCCGCTCGCCACGCTCACGCAGCTGCAGCGCCACATGACTGCCGATGTAGCCCGCCCCGCCGGTGACTAATATGCTGCCGTGCTTCATGGGGCGGCGATGATAAACAAAACGGCCGGCGGTGATCTGCGACCTTTCTCCGGTCTTACGCCGGAAGTGGTGCTGGACGCGGCGGCCGCCTGCGGGCTCGAGCCCGATGGGCGCCTGTTCGCCTTGAACAGCTACGAAAACCGGGTCTACCAGCTCGGCGCGGATCGGGGTCAGCTGGTGCTGAAGTTCTATCGCCCGGCCCGCTGGAGCGACGCGCAGATCGCCGAGGAGCATCAGTTCACCGCCGAGCTCGCCGCCGCCGAGCTCCCGGTGGCCGCCCCGCTTGTCATCGCGGGCGAGACGCTCTTGCGGTACCGCGAGTATCGCTTCGCGGCCTTCCCCTGGATGCGCGGGCGTTCGCCCGAGCTCGATGCCCCCGAGGCGCGCCAGCTCCTCGGCCGCAGCATCGCACGGCTGCACCAGGTGGGTGCCACGCGGCCGTTCAGGGTACGGCCGCGCATCGGCGTCGATCGCCTCGGGTGGGAGGCACGTGCGCAGGTGCTCGCGAGTCCCCTGCTGCCCGATGCGCTGCGCGAGCGCTACTCCTCGGTGAGCGGGGCGCTGCTCGAGCGGGTGGTCGCGGCGTTCGCGGAAGCCTCCAGCGTGCGCGAGATCCGCATTCACGGCGACTGCCATCTCGGGAATCTCCTGTGGGACGAGCACGGTCCGGTGTTCGTGGACCTCGATGACTGCGCCACGGGGCCGCGCGTGCAGGATCTGTGGATGATGCTGTCGGGGCCGCCCGCCGAGCAGCAGCGTCAGTGGCAGGAGCTCCTCGAGGGGTATCAGCAGTTCGTCGATTTCGACTTCAAGGAAGTGACCCTGATCGAGCCGCTGCGGGCGCTGCGCATGGTCCATCACGCCGCCTGGGTGGCGCATCGCTGGGGCGATCCGGCCTTTCCGCGTGCCTTTCCCTGGGCGGCCGAGCCGCGCTACTGGGAGGGCCACCTCCTCGATCTGCTCGAGCAGATTGCAACGATCGCCGAGCCCCCGCTGCTGCAGGGCTGAGGCGGCGCGCCGCGTATTGCGCGAAATGCCGATCAGGTACCTGCACCGATGCGGGCAGACGCGTTATTGTCCACCCCCCACGAGGTGACTTAATACGGGCCGCGAGATGGCGCTCACAGCACTGTGGAACTTCGGCAGGATTCTGGCCCTCGGGCTCGCGGTGGCGGGGCTTCTCGGGGGGTGTGGCTCGGGGTCCTCCTCCGAGAGCGCCAGCAAGGCAGCGGCAGCGGCCCGCAGGATCATCAAGCCAACGGATAACCTGGTGACCGCACTCGGCATCGCCAAGTCGACCGGGGTCCCCGTGCAGGTGAAATTCGAGCTGCGCGACCGCCCGGAGGCGGGCCAGCCCGTGGAAGTCGACCTGGTGATCGTGCCGAAGTCCGCGGCCGTCGACCGCGTCTTTGGCCGGATCGAGACGGACGAGGGGCTCGAGCTCCTCGAGGGCGGGCAGATCGACGCGAGCGAGCGCCCGGTGGAAGGGGCGGAGATCCACCACCCGATCAAGGTGCGCGCGAAGCGCGACGGCATCTTCACCTTCAGCGCGCTCCTCACTGTGGATTCCGGCGGGCAGTCGCTCACCGAGACCTTCGCCATGCCGCTCATAGCCGGGGCCGGCATGACCGACCAGCCCGCAAGGCCCGCGAGCCCCACGACGGCTGCCGCCTCGGCGGCGCCCGCCGCCGCACCCACGGCAAGCACCGCCACGGCGGCCGCGCACTAGGCGCGGCCGGGCGCAGCTTCAGCGTCCGGCACTCAAGTCGATAAACCGGGAGGGGCTTCACGGGGAAGTCCGGGAGGCGTCCGTATGATCGTTATCGGGCTCCCTCAGCTTGCTTATGTCAAAGCCGCAGACCCTACGGACGCGCCCCGGCTCCCCGGAGGCCACGCAAGGCGCCACGACGACCCTCGTCAGGGCGGATGCGCGGCAGGGTGAAGCCCATCCGGAGCTGCACGCGCACCTGCGGGCGCAGCTGCGCGAGCTGCAGCTGCGCACCGGCAGCGCGACCCCCGACGTCGAGATGCTGCTGCGGCTCATCAATGATCATTACCTGTCCATCGACGCCGAGCGGCGCGGCATCGTCGAGTCGATGCGTCTCATGGCGGATGAGGCCCGGGCGCTCGCGCTCGAGGCACGCGAGCAGAGCTCCGAGCACCTGCAGGTCATTCTCGATCACATCAAGGACGTCGTGCTCACGGTGGATGAGGAGGGCGTGATCCGCACCTTCAATCCCACCGCCGAGCGCGTGTTCGGCTACGACGAGGTCGAAGTCGTCGGGCAGCGCATCGACCTGCTGCTGCCGAGCATCGCTACCAATGAGACCGTGTCCGAGGCGCTGCAGCGCCTAGCGGCGACTCTCGGCGACACCGCGCTCGATCTGGCCGCGCGCGAGCTGTGGGCACGGCGCAAGGGCGGCGACAGCTTCCCCGCGGAGATTGCGGTCAGCAAGGCGCCGCTGTCGCGGCGAGAGATGTTCGTGCTGTGCCTGCGCGATGTGACCGAGCGGCGCGAGTCCGAGCAGGCGATGCGCGAGAGCGCCGCGCGCTACCGACTGCTGGTCGACCACGCCCCCGAGGCGATCGTGGTGCTCGATGTCGACGCCGGGCGCTTCGTGGATGCCAATGAGATTGCCCAGAAGCTCTTCGGTCTCGATCGCGCGCGGCTGCTTGAGGTCGGGCCCGTGACGCTGAGTCCCGCGCTGCAGCCCGATGGTGCGCATTCGGAAGCACGCGCGCGCGCCTTCATCGAGCGGGCGCTCGAGGGCGAGGTGCCGGTGTTCGAATGGGCGCACATCGACGCTACCGGCCGGGAGCTCATGTGCGAGGTGCGCCTCGCCCGGCTGCCGAGCGGCAACCGCCGCCTGGTCCGCGGCAGCATCGCCGACATCTCCGAGCGCAAGCGCAGTGAAGCGATGTCGGCCGCCGAGCGCACGGTGTTCGAACAGGTGACGCGCAATGCGCCGCTCCCCGACGTGCTTGCTTCCATCACCCGCTTCATCGAGTCCGCCGGCGTCGGCAGTGTCGCCGCCGTCAGCGTGCTCGCCGAGGATCGCCGCAGCTTCGCCCACCTGGTCGCCCCGCAGCTGATCGACACGCTGCACATGGCGCTCGGCCGCGCCGAGGTCGGCATCGGCCACGGCTCGTGCGCGGCGGCGGTATATCTCGACCGCCAGGTGCTGGTGCCCGACATCGAGAAGGATCCCTACTGGAGCGAGCCGCGCGCGGCGGCCCTCACAGCGGGCCTGCGCGCGTCCTGGTCGACGCCCATCAGGGCGGCCGCCGGCCATGTGCTGGGTTCCCTCGGCGTGTTCCGCGCGCAGCATGGGCTCCCCACGGACACGCAGTCGCAGATCATGGCGCGCGCGGCGCAGCTTGCGGGCATTGCGATCGAGCGGCGGTTCGCGGAGGAAGCACTGCGCAGCAGCGAGTCGAAGTTCCGCGGCCTCTTCGAGAGCATCGCCGAGGGCGTCTACCAGAGCCTGCCCGACGGACGGCTGCTGTCGGTCAATCCGGGTTTCGTCGCCATGCTCGGCTACGACAGCGCCGAGGAGCTGTGCCTGCAGCGCGCCGAGATCCTTTACTGGAATCGCGCCGACCGGGCCGAATTCATCCGCCGCGTCGAGTCGGAAGGCTCGATCCGCGACGCGGAGTTTCTCATGCGCCGCCGCGACGGCCAGCAGATCGTGATCCTGGAGAACGCCCGCGTGATCCGCGACGGGGCCGACCGCATCGTCGGCTACGAGGGCACGATCACCGACATCACCGCCCGCAAGCGCGCCGAGCAGGCGGTGTTCGCCGAGAAGGAGCGCGCGCAGGTGACGCTCGAGTCGATCGGCGATGCGGTGATCAGCACCGATGCCGAAGGGTGCATCGAATACATCAACCCGGTCGCCGAGACGCTCACAGCCTGGAGCCTCGCCGAGGCGCGCGGCCAGCCGATCGGCGCGGTGCTCAAGCTCGTCAACGAGCTCACCCGCGAGCCCATCGAGAACTCTCTCAGCGGGGCGCTCGGCCGCTCCGAGAGCGGCGGCGCGCCGGCCGATCACGCGGTGCTCATCACGCGTTCCGGTAACGAGGTCGCGATCCAGGAGTCGGCGGCCCCGATCTGCGACCGCAGCGGCGTGGTCATCGGCGCGGTGGTGGTGTTCCACGACAACACCCGCGAGCGGCGCCTGAAGCGCGCGCTCTCCTGGCAGGCGAGCCATGATGCGCTCACCGGGCTCATCAACCGCCGCGAATTCGACAACCGCCTGCACGCCGCACTCTTGTCCGCACAGCGTGGCGAGAGCTCGTACGCGGTGCTGTACATCGACCTCGATCAGTTCAAGCTGGTCAACGACACCTGCGGTCACCAGGCGGGCGACCGGCTGCTGCGCGACGTCACCGGGGTCCTGCAGACGCGGGTGCGCACCTCGGACACCATCGCCCGCCTTGGCGGCGATGAGTTCGGGGTGCTGCTCGAGGGCTGCACGCTCGAGCAGGCGACGCGCATCGCCGAAGGCGTGCGCCAGGCAATCCGCGAATTCCGCTTCGTGTGGGGCAGCAACACGCTGTCGGTGGGGGCGAGCATCGGCATCGTGGAGATCAACGCCCAGACCGAGAACGCGACCAACGTCATGAGCGCCGCGGACATTGCCTGCTACGCGGCCAAGGACGCCGGCCGCAACCGCATCCACGTCTACGAAGCCGACGGTGTGTCGCACCGCCACCGCGAGATGCACTGGGTGGCGCGGGTGACGCGCGCCGCCGAGGACAACCGGCTCGAGCTCTTCTTCCAGCCGATCGTGCCCCTGAGCGACAAGGGCGGGCGCGCCTTCTACGAGCTCACCGTGCGGCTGCGCGACGACAACGGGCAGCTGGTGCTGCCGTCGGAGTTCATCCCTGCCGCCGAGCGCTACAACGTCATGTCGGTCATCGACCGCTGGGTGGTCGGCCGGGCGATCGAGCTGCTGCACGAGCGGCAGCGGCGCGGCCAGCCGCTGCCGCTGCTCGCGGTGAACCTCTCGGGCACCTCGCTCAACGAGCAGTCGTTCGTCGACTACGTCCTGCAGAGCGTCGCCGAGCCCGCCATCGCCGGCGCGCTGTGCTTCGAGATCACCGAGACCGCCGCCGTGACGAGCCTCTCGAACGCCCGCTACCTCATGAGCGAGCTCAAGCGGCGCGGCTGCCGCTTCGCGCTCGATGACTTCGGCACCGGCGTCTCCTCGTTCGTGTACCTGAAGACCCTCCCGGTGGACTTCCTCAAGATCGACGGGCAGTTCATCAGCCACATCACCCACGATCCGGTCAACCGCAGCATGGTCGAGGCGATCGGCAAGGTGGGTCGCGCACTCGGCATCGCGACCGTCGCCGAGTGCGTCGAGAGCGAGGCGGTCCTGAGTGAGCTGCGGCGCATCGGGGTGGACTTCGCGCAGGGCTACCATCTCGCACAGCCGTTGCCGATCACCAAGCTCCCGGCCTGAGCGGCCGTCGGCTTGGTGCCCGCAGGGCGCTTGCGTAGAATGCGCGCTGCCGACAACTCACTGAAAGCTCACCCGTGCCCGATCCCACTGCCGCGCCGCGTGACGCCGGCGCGCCTGCCTCGGTTTGTTTCCTCCGCCGGCTCGCCCCGCTCATGTTGGCTTGCGGTCTGGTTTGCGGGCGCTGCGCGGGTGCTCTCGCCGCCAGCGTCCCCTCGCCCGAGGTGGTGGCCGGGCAGCTGCGCGATGCGGCGATGGCCGGGCACGACATCGCCTACTCCTGGGTGAGCGAGCTCACCACGCGCTTCGGCCCGCGTCCGGCGGGATCTGCGAGCGAGCAGCAGGCGGCCGAGTGGGCCGCCGCGCGCCTCAAGGCGCTCGGCTTCGACAACGCGCACATCGAGAGCTTCCCGATCAGCGCCTGGGTGCGCGGCACCGAGAGCGCGCAGATCATCGCACCGGGTGCGCAGCCGCTCGTCATCGCTGCGCTCGGGGGATCGCCGCCCACCCCGCCGGGCGGGCTCGACGGTGACGTCGTGCTCTTTCCCACTCTTGCCGATCTCAAGGCCGCGGCGCCGGGCTCGCTCACCGGCAAGATCGCGCTCGTCACGCAGCGCACGGTGCGCACCCAGGACGGCGCCGGCTACAGCGCCGCGGTGCAGGCGCGCACCGACGGGCCCGAGGAGGCGGCGCGCTGTGGGGCGATCGCCTTCCTGTTGCGCTCGGTGGGCACCGACAGCCATCGACTGGCGCATACGGGCGCCACGCACTACGTGAACGGCCGCGTGCCGCTGCCCGCGTTCGCGCTCTCGGGGCCTGATGCCGACCAGATCGAGCGCATCGCCGCGCTTGGGTCAACCGTGCGCGTGCACCTGTTCTCGAGCGCCTCCTACGTGCCCACCGCCCACTCGCAAAACGTCGTCGCGGAAGTGCGCGGCCGCGAGCGCCCGCAGGAAGTGGTGCTGCTGGGGGCGCACCTCGACAGCTGGGACCAGGGGGCCGGCGCGATCGATGACGGCACCGGCACGGCCATCGTTACCGCGGCGGCGAAGCTCATCCGCGATCTGCCGCACAAGCCGCGCCGCACGGTGCGTGTGGTGCTGTTCGGCTCCGAGGAGGTCAGCCAGCCGCTTGCCCCGGAGAGCACCTTCGGCGGTCACGCCTACGTGCGCAATCACCAGGCCGAGCTCGCCGGCCACGTGCTCGCCGGGGAGAGCGACTTCGGCACCGACCGCGTCTATGCCGTCGCGCTGCCGGGCGCTGTGATCAAGAGTGAGTTTGCCCGCACGCTCCTGCGGGTGCTCACCCCGATCGGCGTGCTGGCCGCCGACAACCCGCCGGCGGAGGCGGGCGCGGACGTGGCGCCGACGGCGGAGGCCGGCGTGCCGCTGTTTCAGCTCAGCCAGGACGGTACGCACTATTTCGACATCCACCACACGGCCGACGACACGCTCGACAAGGTCGACCGCGTGCAGCTCGACCAGAACGTCGCGGCATGGGCGGCGCTCGCGTGGCTGGCCGCCGACAGCGACGTCGACTTCCGCGGCCACGCGGCCCCTGCGCTCGCGCCCAGGCCCTGAGGGCGAGCGCGGGAGTTGCACACCGGCGAAGGCTCCCGCAAGCTCCTGTGATGAATGAGCTGCGGGTGTCAGCCGCCGCCGGCGTGTGCGAGCTGCGCCTCAACCGCCCCGAGAAACGCAACGCCATCACCCTCGCCATGTACGGGGCGCTGTGCGATGCCCTGAGCGAAGCGCAGGCGGACGCGGCGGTGCGCGCCGTGCTCCTGAGCGGCGAGGGCGCGGGCTTCTGCGCCGGCAACGACCTGCAGGACTTCCTCAACAGCCCGCCGCTCAGCGCCGAGCATCCGGCGCTGCGGTTCCTGCGTCTGCTGCCGACCTTCGGCAAGCCGCTCATCGCCGCGGTGCACGGCCAGGCGGTCGGCATCGGCGTGACGCTGCTGTTGCACTGCGACCTCGTGGTCGCGGCGCGCAGCGCGCAGCTGTCGCTGCCGTTCGTCGCGCTCGGCCTCGTGCCCGAGGCGGGCAGCTCGCTGCTGCTGCCGCGCCTCATCGGTCAGCAGCGCGCCGCGGAGCTGCTGTTCCTCGGTAAGCCGCTCGATGCCACGACTGCGCACAGCTACGGACTGGTCAACCGCGTGGTCGAGGAGGGAGCGCTCCTCGATGAGGCGCGCCGGCTCGCGCTCGCCGTGGCGCGGCAGCCGGCGGGTGCGCTCGCGGCGACGCGGCGCCTGTTGCGCGGGGACCCGCGCGAGATCCTGGCGCGCATCGAGGAGGAGGCACGCGTCTTCGGCGCGCAGCTTCAGTCGGAGGAATTTCGCGCCGGGGTGCGCGCCATCCTCGCCGGGGGGCGCGGGGGCTGAGCGCCCGCGCAGCTACCATGGCCGTGTACAGCGTCGACGGACTCATCCCGGTCGTCGACCCCCGGGCCTTCGTGCACCCGGAGGCGACGCTGATCGGCGATGTGCTCGTCGCAGCGGGCTGTTATGTCGGCCCGAGCGCCTCGCTCCGCGGGGACTTTGGCCGCATCGTGATGCGCGAGGGCTCGAACGTGCAGGACTGCTGCGTGTTGCACAGCTTCCCCTCCAAGGACACGCTGCTCGAGGTCGACGCCCACGTCGGTCACGCCGCCGTGCTGCACGGCTGCATCGTGCGCCGCGGCGCACTGATCGGCATCGGCGCCATCGTCATGGACGATGTGGTGGTGGAGGAAGAGGCGTTCGTCGCCGCGGGCAGCTTCGTGCGCGCGGGGTTCGTGGTGCCGCGGCGCTCGCTGGTCGCGGGCGTGCCGGCGCGGCTCGTGCGCGAGCTCAAGCCCGAGGAGCTCGCCTGGAAGGCGACCGGGACGCGCGAGTACCAGGAGCTCGCGGTGCGCTGCCTGGCAACGCTCAAGGCCTGTCAGCCGCTCACTGCTCCCGAGGCCGACCGCCCGACGCGCGGCCCCTCGAGCGCCGTGCCGCTGCACACCATCGAGCG
>DASYNX010000001.1:0-3004 GCA_036008385.1 Steroidobacteraceae bacterium | reverse complement strand
CGCGCTCGCCATGATCGTCGGCATGCTGCCGATGTCGTTCAGCAACACCCAGAACGCGCCGCTGGGCCGCGCGGTGGTCGGCGGCCTGATCGTCGCGACGGCGACGACCTTGCTGTTCGTGCCCTGCGTCTTCGCCATCGTGCATGGGGGAAAGTCGAGCAAGCGCGCGCCGGCACAGCTGGGAGAGACCGCATGAGCCACAATTACCATGCAATCGCCGCATTCGCGCATCGGGGCCGTATCCTGGCGCTCATCGGTGTCGCGGCGGCCGGCGGGCTTGCCGCCTTCGGCATCTGGTCGCGCAGCGATACCGTCGCGACCTTGAAGCAGGAGGCGGACGATGCGGCGATCCAGCGCGTGCAGGTGGTGTCACCGAAGCCGGGGCCGCCGTCCCGCACCTTGGCCCTGCCCGGCAACATCGCTGCCTGGTACGAGGCGCCGATCTATGCCCAGGTCACCGGCTATGTGGCGCACTGGTTCAAGGATTACGGGGCGCTGGTGAAGTCCGGCGATATCCTGGCGACCATCAGCACGCCGAGCCTGGATGCGCAGTTCGAAGCGGCCAAGGCAAAGCTCGCGGTGGCCGAGGCGCGCTACAAGATCGCCGTCGTCACCGCCAAGCGCTGGGCCGCGCTCGCGGGGACGGAGGCGGTGGCGCAACAGGATGTCGATGTGAAAGCGGCGGATGCCGCCGAGCAGAAGGCCGAGGTCGCCGCCGCCGAGCAGACGGTCGCGCAGTTTCAGGCCATGGAGGCGTTCAAGAATCTGGTGGCACCCTTCGACGGCGTCGTGACCGCGCGGCGCACCAATGTCGGCGATTACGTCAACGCCGCGGGCGGGGATGCGACGAGCCGCACCGGCGCGGCCGCGCTTTTCAGCGTCGCCGACATTCACCAGCTGCGCATCTTCGTATCCGTGCCGCAGGATTATGCGGACGCGCTCAAGCCCGGGCTGACCGCCACGCTGACGCTGCCGCAGAAACCGGGCGATCCGATCCCGGCGCAGTTCCTCACCACGGCGAACGCTGTCAACACGCAGACACGCACCGTCGTCACGGAATTGACCATCGACAATGCCAAGGGCGAGCTGTGGCCAGGCACCTACGTCACCGTCCACTTCGACTTCCCCAGCGACCCGAACATCCTGATCCTGCCCGAGCAGGCGCTGTTGTTCCGCGCGCAGGGCATGCGAGTGGCGCTCCTGGACGGCCAGAACCGGGTACATCTGCAGGACGTCATCTTGGGACGCAATCTCGATACCGAGGTCGAGATCGTCGCGGGGCTGAAGCCGACCGACAAGGTCGTCGGCAACCCGTCGCTCGGCCTCCTCGAGGGGCAGCAGGTCAAGATCGTGCAACCGGTCCGGGGCTATGCGGCAGAGCCGGGCAGCCAGCCGGGCAAGCCGCCGCAGCAGGCGCAGCCGCCCCCGACGAGCAAACCCGGTGCAACCGCAGTCGCGCCGGTCCCGAGCAGGGCGCAGGCTGCGCCTTGAACCCCGTGGACGCCAGCCACCGGGACCCTGCCGTGAGAACGCGCCGCCCCCGCGTTGCCGCGCCGGCTCTTGCGCTGGCCGCGCTGATCGGCCTCTCCGGTTGCGATCTCGCTCCGGTTTACGCGCCGCCACAATACGTCCTGCCCGCCGACTACAGGGGATCCGGTCCTTTCGCCATCGCTCATCCACGGGACACGCTGCCGCGCGGTCCATGGTGGGAGCGGTTCGGCGATCCTCTTCTCGACCAGCTCGAGCAGCAACTCGCGACGGACAATCCGGACCTCGCCGCGCTGGCCGAGCAGTATACCCAGGCACGCGATCTTGCCGCCGAGGCGCGCTCGCAACTGTTCCCGCAACTCGGCGCCAGCGCGCTGCTTTCGAACAATCGTGAATCGCGCCACCAGCTCTTCCGCAGCCCGAACAGCACCGCGCCGCCCGAAGAGCCCGGCAACCAGATCCTGGCGACGGCGTCGTGGGAGCCCGATTTCTGGAGCGCGATCCGCAACAGCACGCGCGCCCAGCAGCGTCTCGCCCAGTCCAGCGCCGCGTCGCTCGCCGCCGCGCGGCTCAGCCTGGAGGCCGCTCTGGCCAGCGACTACATCGCCTTGCGCGGCCTCGACACGCAGGAGGCCATCTACCGCGAGTCGATCGCCTATTACGAGAAGGCGGTGCAGATCACCACGCAACGCCTTCAGGACCGCATCGGCTCCGCTCTCGACCTCGCGCGCGCCCAAGGACAAGTGGCGTCGACGGAGGCGCTCGAGAGCGGCGTCCTCTCCAGCCGTGCCTTGCTCGAGCATGCGATCGCCGTCCTCGTGGGTGCGAACGCGAGCAGCTTCTCGATCCCCGTCGCGGGGGACTCTGCGCTGGCCGTGCCGGACGTGCCGGTCGGGCTGCCCTCGCAACTCCTCGAGCGCCGACCGGATGTCGCCGGCGCCGAGCGGCAGATGGCCGCAGCAAACGCGGAGATCGGCGTCTCGCGGGCCGCCTTCTATCCGAACATCACGCTCAGCGCCACCGCCGGCTTCGCGGATACGGGATTCAACCTCGCGAGCCTGCCAAATGCGCTCTGGTCGATCGGCGCCGGCGCCGCGCTGCCCCTGTTCGAGGGCGGCCTCCGGCGGGCCGAGCTGCAACGCAGCTGGTCGCAATATGCGCAGGCGCGCGACAACTATCGTTCGACCGTGCTGACGGCGTTCCAGGAAGTCGAGGACGGCCTGTCCCAGACCCGCTACTTGGAGGAGCAGTCGCAACAGCAGGCAATTGCGGTTGCCGCAGCCGAGAAGGCTCAAGCCTTGACACTGCAGCTCTATATCGGCGCCCTGACCAACTATCTCGATGTCGTGGTGGCGCAGGAGACGGCGCTCAGCGCCCGCATCGTCGACGCTCAGGTGCAGGTGAGTCGCCGGCAGGCGGCGGTCACCCTCATCAGCGCGCTGGGCGGCGGCTGGAGCGCCGCGGATCTGCCCACCGAGGACCAAGTGCTGCCGTTCGGGCCCTTGGACTACACGGA